>NZ_JBTXLO010000004.1:0-277749 GCF_054871605.1 Myroides sp. LJL119 | reverse complement strand
AAGTGATGACAACCGATTTAGGGTGGTTATTGCAGCGGGGCTCACCTCTTCCCATTTCGAACAGAGAAGTTAAGCCCGCTTGCGCAGATGGTACTGCTAACCAGTGGGAGAGTATGACACCGCCCTTTTTTTAAGAATCCTCAACAGAAATGTTGGGGATTTTTTTTTGGCTTAAATCTTAGATTAAGATAAAAAACATACGTGTGTTTTATAAAGTGTATGGCTATTTATCATTTTTAACTAGGTCTAAGAGGATTTCGTTTATAAGGTCATACTCATAACCTTTCCTATGTAAAAAACCTTGTAATTTTAGTTTTTTCTTTTCTACGGATGTTTCATTAATGCTAGACCATCTTGCATATGCAATATCGTGTAGAGTTTTAAGATACATTTGATCATCTATTTCTCTAAGTGCTTTTTTAATTAAGTAATTAGATATATTTCTGAATTTTAGCTCGGAAACAATTCGATTTTTCCCCCATCCATTTATTCTGTGTTTACCTCTAGCAAAACTTAGAGCAAATCTTTCTTCATTAAGAAAATTATTCTCAATTAAATGGACAATAATTTGGTCATGTTGGTCAAATGGTACTTTCAGTGAGAACAGTTTATTGATTACTTCTTGATGACTTCTTTCTTGATAAGCACAAAAGTATTCGAGTTTTTTTATGGCTTGATTGATAGTTAAGTATTGTATAGATTTATTTTGATAGTAGTCCATATTGGATAGGTAATTTAATAATAGAAAAATTTAAGCCCAGTTCTAACTAAGAATGGCTGTAAGATTTTAGAGTTGAAAAAATATGTAGTAAATTTAAGGTAAATAATTAATATTAGTTTACTATGAATACAAATGAAAACTTTTTACTTGAGTTTGATAATGAGATACAAAGTACTAGAAAGTTGTTAGAGTGCGTTCCAACTGACAAATGGGGGTGGAAGCCTCATCACAAATCGATGTCTTTGGGAGAGTTAGCAAAACATGTTGTAGAGCTTACTCTATGGACAAAAAATATCGCAGAAGACGAAAATTTTGATCTTCATAAGGATTATAAAGCCTTAGATATTAATACAACTGAGGATTTGCTTAAAGTTTTAGATAATTATCAGCAAGAGATAAAAGAGCTTTATAGCACAAAAAAGAATATTCAATGGGATGATACGTGGGAATTGAAAGCTGGCGAACATTCAATAATGAATCTTCCAAAACATCTAGCAAATCGATTTATTGTCAATAATCATATATATCATCATAGAGGACAATTAAGCGTATATTTAAGATTATTAGATATACCTATTCCAGGTATGTACGGACCTTCAGCGGATCAAATATAAATAAATAACCCTCTTTAATTTTGCAATTAAAGAGGGTTTCTTTGTGCCCGGAGTGGGAATCGAACCCACACTCCAAGGAACACGAGTTTGAGTCGTGCGCGTCTACCAATTCCGCCATCCGGGCTAGTGACTGTTTCTTTGTGAGTACAAATGTAGGTAAAAAAATTTAGTTACAAAGAAAAAAGTAAAAAAAATCGTTTACTCAATTATATTTTATAAATTTGCAAACGCTTAGAAAAAATGCTAAGCCTTAACTAGCAACATAACAACTAATTATACAAATGTCAAATTTCGAACCAGAAGCAAAGATTTTTGCATGTTCTCAAAGCGTCGAGCTAGCAGAGAAGATTGCCAAAGCATACGGGATGGAATTAGGAAAAGTAACCTTATCGCATTATAGCGACGGTGAGTTTCAACCTTCATTCGAAGAATCTATTAGAGGACGTAGAGTTTTCTTAGTGTGTTCAACGTTCCCATCATCAGATAATCTGATGGAATTGTTATTAATGTGTGATGCAGCTAAGCGTGCATCAGCAAGACATATTACTGCTGTTATACCCTACTTCGGATGGGCAAGACAGGATAGAAAAGACAAACCAAGGGTACCAATTGGAGCGAAATTAGTAGCAAAGCTATTAGAAAGTGCTGGAGCTACAAGAATAATGACAATGGATTTACATGCGGATCAAATCCAAGGATTTTTTGAAAAGCCAGTTGATCATCTTTATGCATCGACTATTTTCTTACCGTACGTAAAGAGTTTAAATATTGATAACTTAACTATTGCGTCTCCGGATATGGGGGGAAGTAAGAGAGCTTACGCTTATTCAAAATTTCTTGGTTCGGATGTTGTTATTTGCTACAAGCAACGTAAGCAAGCTAACGTAATCGATACAATGGAATTGATTGGAGATGTAAGGGGTCGAAATGTTATCTTAGTGGATGACATGATTGATACAGGTGGGACATTGGCTAAGGCAGCTGATATGATGATTGAAAAGGGAGCTTTAAGTGTTCGAGCTATTTGTACGCATGCCATTTTATCTGGTAGTGCTTATGAAAAAATTGAAGACTCTGCTATTAAGGAATTAATAGTAACGGATTCAATACCACTAAAAAAACCTTGTGAGAAAATAAAAGTGCTAAGTTGTGCACCTCTTTTCGCCGAGGTAATGCATAATGTTAACTCTAATGAGTCTATTAGTAAGACATTTGTAATGTAAGAAATTTATTAATTTATTAAATATTTTATTGAGATGAAATCAATTACAGTAAAAGGATCAGAAAGAGAAAGCGTAGGTAAAGTAGCTACTAAAACCTTACGTAATGCTGGAATGGTACCTTGCGTGATCTACGGAGGAACTGAACCAGCTGTACATTTTACAGCAGAAGAAAAAGCGTTCAAAGGATTGGTATACACTCCTAACGTTCACACTGTTGTAATTGAATTAGAAGGAGGGAAAAAATTCAATGCAATTTTACAAGACATTCAATTCCACCCAGTTACAGACAGAATCTTACACATAGATTTTTATCAGTTACATGAGGATAAAGAAATTACTTTAGATGTACCTGTAAGAATTGAAGGAAAATCTCCTGGAGTTATGGCCGGAGGGGTTTTAAACTTAAACTCTCGTAAGTTAAAAGTTAGAGCTTTACCAGCAAACTTACCTGATTATGTTGTTGCTAATATTTCTAATTTAGAAATGGGTAATAAACTTTATGTTACAGATATCCAAACTGATAACTTTAAATTATTACACCCAGACAATACTGTAGTATGTCAAGTAAGAATCTCTCGTGCGGCTATGAAAGCAGCTCAAGAAGCAGCAAAAGCAGCGAAAGAATCTCCAAAGAAAAAATAATTTCTTATTTAAAGATATTGTTATTAGCACCTGTAGTAATACAGGTGCTTTTTTTGTAATATGACATTAGTTGTAGAACAGAATTAGATAACTTACTTTTGTATAAGAAGTGGAAATAATAAATCAATTCATGAAAAAGTTTTTAATAGTTGGTCTTGGTAACATTGGCCCAGAGTATATTCATACACGTCATAATATTGGCTTTAAGGTAGTCGATCAAATAGCAAAGGAATTTAGTGCTGATTGGCAAACAGTTAAGCTAGGATCAATGGCTGAAGTAAGAATAAAAGGTAGAACTTTATTGCTTTTAAAGCCTAATACTTATATGAATTTGAGCGGTAAGGCGATTCAATATTGGCTGGAAAAGGAACACATTCCCTTAGAAAATTTATTAGTAATTACAGATGATTTGAACTTAGAATTCGGTACTATAAGAATTAAAGCTAAAGGATCTGATGGAGGACATAACGGATTAAAGAACACGCAATTGATTCTAAATACTTCTGTATATCCTAGATTTAGATTCGGAATAAGTGACCAGTTTAAAAAAGGGCAACAAATTGATTATGTACTTGGGACTTGGGATGCACAAGAAACAGAAGCACTTGGAGAACGATTAAAAACAGCTAGTTTAGCAGTTCAAGAATTCGCATTAGCGGGTCTAACAAATGCTATGAATAACTTTAATGGAAAATAAAAAAGGAGTCCTTTGTAGGACTCCTTTTTAGTTTTATTTACTCTTTATTCTCTATTCGAATATGAAGTTCTTGTAATTGTTCTTCTCTGATAGCAGAAGGAGCATCAATCATGATATCTCTACCAGAATTGTTTTTAGGAAAGGCAATAAAATCTCTTATTGTTTCCTGTCCTCCAAGAATTGCAACTAAGCGGTCTAGTCCAAAAGCTAATCCACCATGAGGTGGAGCACCATATTTGAAAGCATCCATTAAAAACCCAAACTGGTTTTGAGCTTCTTCAGGAGTAAATCCTAAATGTTTAAACATTAATTCCTGCGTTTCTCTATCATGGATACGTATTGATCCTCCTCCAATTTCATTACCATTTAAAACTAAGTCATAGGCATTAGCTCGTACTTTTCCAGGATCTGTATCTAAAAGAGCAATATCTTCTAATTTAGGAGAGGTAAATGGATGGTGCATTGCAAAGAATCTTCCCGCTTCTTGATCCCATTCAAATAATGGAAAATCAACTACCCATAATGGTGCGAATTCATTTGGTTTTCTAAGTCCTAATCGATTTCCTAATTCCATACGAAGTGCACTTAGCTGTGTTCTTGTTTTTTGAGCATCACCAGAGAGTATAAGAATTAAATCTCCAGGTTTAGCACCAGTTAGATTAGCCCATTGTTGAAGATCTTGTTGATCGTAAAATTTATCAACTGAAGATTTCAAACTACCATCTAATTCATATTTACAGTACACCATTCCTTGGGCTCCAACTTGAGGTCTTTTTACCCAATTAATTAATGCATCAATTTCTTTTCTTGTGAATGAAGCTGCATTTGGTACAGCAATACCAACTACTAATTCTGCATTATTAAAAACGCTAAAATCTTTATGTTGTGCAATTTGGTTTAGTTCGGCAAATTCCATTCCAAAACGAATATCTGGCTTGTCATTCCCATATTTACGCATTGCTTGTTCATAAGTCATACGAGGGAAATCTCCAAGTTCTAAGCCATGAATCGATTTAAGTAAATGTTTAGTCATACCTTCAAAAGTTTGAATAACATCTTCTTGCGTTACAAATGACATCTCACAGTCAATTTGTGTAAACTCAGGTTGTCGATCCGCTCGAAGATCTTCATCGCGGAAACATTTTACAATTTGAAAGTATTTATCTAAACCTCCAACCATAAGAAGTTGTTTGAAAGTTTGAGGTGACTGAGGTAAAGCATAGAATTCACCAGGATTCATACGAGAGGGAACAATAAAGTCTCTTGCACCTTCTGGAGTTGAGCTTATTAAATAAGGTGTTTCAACTTCACAGAAATCTTTAGAAGATAAATAATTACGCACTTCTTGTGCAACCTTATGCCTAAATAAAAGATTGTTTTTAACAGGATTTCTACGTATATCTAAGTATCTGTATTTCATTCTAATGTCTTCTCCTCCATCGGTTTCATCTTCGATTGTAAAAGGTGGTACACTTGATTGATTTAATACCTTTAAAGAATCAACTAAAATTTCAATGTCTCCAGTAGGTATATTTGGATTTTTAGAAGTACGTTCAATGACTTTACCCGTAACTTGGATAACAAATTCTCGTCCAAGATGTTTTGCGGCTTCGAAAACTTCTTTGTTTGTTCTATCTGCGTCAAAAATTAGCTGTGTAATTCCATAACGATCGCGAAGATCAACCCAAATCATAAAACCTTTATCGCGGTGTTTACTTACCCACCCCGATAAGGTAACTTCTGTATTTATATCGGAAGCTCTTAGCGCTCCGCAATTATGTGTTCTAAACATTGTTGTAATTTTTTACAAATTTATAAACTTATTACCAATGGTACGCACCATTGTGCAATATTATATGTGTAATAGTAAGCCTTTTATTGAACAGTAGCTATCTTTTTTTGCATATTCATAAACGTAAAGGCTAAAAATGCTCCTGATATAGCCATAGCAGCACCTACTAATTCAGGAGTATTTGTTGCAAAACCTAAAGCAATTGGAATTCCCCCTAAAAATGCACCTAAAGCATTTCCTATATTAAAGCAAGCTTGTCCTGCTGAAGCAGCCAGTAATTCTGAACCTTTTGCATTTTTTATTAGCATCATCTGTAAAGGAGAACCAATTGTAAATGAAACTAGACCTGTAACTAAGGCCATTGTATAGGCAAGCCACTGAATGTGAATTGTAAAGTAAACAATAATAAGGCAAATAGCCATTGCAGAGAAGGAAATAATTACAGCTTTTGATGGCTCAAAAGCATCTGCTATTTTTCCCCCAACAAAATTGCCTAAAAACATCCCAAGGCCAACTAAAGTCATTATCAAAGGAATATTCGCCTGTGGAATTAAAGCCATTTGAGTCATCATTGGTGCAATATAGGTCATCCAGGCAAATAAGCCACCTGTACCAATTGAAATTAGGGCTATTAAAACCCATGCAAGTTTTGTTTTAAAAAAAGCAAATTGGCTAGATGTTTTAGTATCATTACTTTTGGCAATTTGAGGAATCCAAAAGTAAATAGCAATTGTTGTAAAAATTCCCAAAGTAGCTATTAACCCATAGGAGGTTCTCCAGGAAGTTACTTGGCCGATATATGTGGTTAATGGAACACCGATTAGGTTAGCAGTTGTTAATCCTGCAAACATGATCGATACAGCTTGCGCTTGCTTTCCCTTTGCAGCCAATTGAGTTGCAACTACAGATCCTATCCCAAAAAAAGCACCATGCGGCAATCCAGACATAAATCTTGTCAATAATAAAAAATGGTAGCTAGGTGAGATTACAAATAAAGCATGACAAACACTAAAGAGTAACATAAGGGTCATTAGTACTTTTTTAGGAGCATATTTATGAGCAAACATCACAATTAAAGGTGCGCCAATTACTACACCTAAAGCATAAATAGATATAAAATTACCAGCTTGAGGAATTGAAATTTGTAAGTTATTTGCTATCTCGGGTAGTAGTCCCATCATTGAGAATTCTGTCATCCCAATAGCTAGCCCCCCAACAGAAAGGGCGAGTAAACTTTTATTCATATGAATTTAAAAAACGTAATTTTATTATTTTGTCTCGATAGATCGAGCGTATTGTTTGGGCCAGGTAACAGGTTGATTAAGCTCTTTTGCTGCCTGGGCAACAAAGTGGGGATTTCTCAAGAATTCACGTCCTAGAAGTATAAAGTCAGCTTGGTCTGAATCTAAAATTTCCTGAGCTTGTTTGGCCTGTGTAATTAAGCCGACTGCTCCTACGGTTAACTTTGTATTTTCTTTTATTGCTTTTGCAAATGGTACTTGATAGCCAGGATAGCTTTTTATTTCTTGCCAAGAAACAGCTCCTCCGCTACTAACATCTATTACTTCTACGCCTAATTGTTCTAAAACTTGACTCAACCTGATACTTTGTTCTAAATCCCAACCGTCTTTAGCCCAATCTAAAGCTGAAATTCTTACCCATAAGCTTTCTTGGCAAAGCAGTGGCTTTATTTCTTGAATAATTTGAGTTAAAAAACGTATCCTATTCTCAAAACTACCACCATAAATATCTGTTCTGTTATTGATTAAAGGACTTAAGAATTGGTGAATTAAATACCCATGAGCCGCGTGTATTTCAATGATTTGATAACCAGCTTTTAACGCTCTAATAGTGGCTTGTTTAAAATCATTAATAAGCTCATTTATTTGCTCAGTGGAAAGCTTTAAAGGAGCTACATCATTAGGTAAAAAAGGAATATCGGAACTACTTACGGTTTGCCAGCCATTTAATTGTTGGGGACTTATTTGATTTCTTGAAAACCATGGTTTATCACAACTCGCTTTGCGTCCCGCATGTGCCAATTGAATTCCAGGAATAGAGCCTTGTTGCTTAATGAAAGAAGTAATTTCTTTATATTTTGCAATATGATCATCACTCCATATTCCTAGATCAGCATAAGTAATTCTTCCCTCAGGGGTAATGGCTGTGGCTTCTTGTATAATTGCACCAGCCCTGCCAATTGCATATTGACCTAAATGGATAAGGTGCCAATCATTAGCAAATCCATCTGTAGCCGAGTACTGACACATTGGGGATAAAATTACTTTATTTGGTAAGGTTAAATTTTTTAGCTTTAAAGAAGAAAGAAGTTTTTTCATAGTGATAATTAAAAATTTGTAGAATTTAAGTTACTTTAAGTTGTCTATTAATTAAAGAGAACTTATCTAAGTATTTTATGGGGTGTCAAATTTCACATATAAATTACTTGCTGTTTTTTTTGAAATAGTTAATGTGCCTTTATTAATTCGGATAGTGTAAGAATTGTCAAAAGGCTCGATATCTAAAATTTCTAAAGATGTACCTAAAGCTATTTTTTGTTTATCTAAATATTGTAAAAAATCCGAGGAAGAATCTTTAACACCTACACAAACTACTTTTTGATTTAATGTAATATCACTTAAAAGTTTTTTTTCAGTGGGAGTTATTTTTCCCTGGGCATTAGGTATGGGGTCTCCATGAGGGTCATGAGTAGGGAAATCGAGGAAGGAATCTAATTTGTCAATCAGTTTTTCACTTTTGATATGTTCTAATTCCTCAGCTACATCATGGACTTCGTCCCAGGCAAATCCAAGTTTATCTACTAGAAAAACTTCCCAAAGACGGTGTTTTCTAACAATCATCTTTGCGGCTAAAAGACCTTGTTCAGTTAAGGTCACTCCTTGATATTTTTGATAAGAAACTAGTTTTTTATCATTAAGTTTCTTAATCATATCTGTTACCGATGAAGCTTTAGTTTCAATTCTACTAGCAATAGCATTGGTAGAAATACCCTGCTGCGTCCCTTGTGAGAGATGAAAAATTGTTTTTAGGTAGTTTTCTTCCGAATAAGTTAGCATAGACATTTTTTTATTATCGTAACAAAGTTACGATAATAAATTAGAATGCTCTTAAATTAAGTTGGCGTTAATACAGTGCTCTACCATGTAATTTTCTCAGAGAATATAATCCTATTTTTGATGTGATTTTTGTTTTAATTGTTGATTTACAGCTAGATTAGTAATTGTTATGTTGAGTAAAGTAGATTAATGCAGTTTACATAAAAAGCTTCAAAAGTAATCTTTGTGATATAAGTTAATTTTAAGCTTGAAATTTAACTTTTTTAGGTTTTCTGTTTTTTGGAATGTAAATAAATTGCTGTTTTTTTGAGATTAAAAATACTAGAATTTATTAAGTTTATAATTAGTATGTATTTCTAGAAGTGTAGATTAGTAGTTCTAATAGTTTTAAGTATATTTGCTTTTAAACTAATAACATCAACATGAATATCAATCTTATTATCAAACATGCACACTCAGGGGTTGCTTATTTAGCGATTATTTTCCTTGTAATTGCAATTATTAATGCTTTTGCTGGGTTATCAGCAAAGAGAGAGTTCACAGATAAGGATAAAAAATTTGGATTATTTGCTTTGATTTTTTGTCATATCCAATTACTATTAGGTCTTATCTTATACTATTTCTTTTTCCAATCAGTTTCTCCACTTATTGCCGAGGGAGGAATGGGAGCCGTTATGAAAGATTCAACTTTACGTCAATTGTTAGTAGAACACCCAGTGATTAATATCATTGCCATTGCACTGATTACAGTTGGTTGGTCGAAACATAAAAAAGCTGTAGATTCTTCTGCAAAATTTAAAAAGTTTACGATTTTCTATACAATAGGGTTGATTTTAATACTATCTAGAATTCCATGGAACCAGTGGTTTTCATAGTTTAAAATAAAAATATTTAAAAAAGAGCTCACTAATCTGAGCTCTTTTTTATTTTTGGTATATTTATTGCCCTGCTATACTAAAATTACTGGAATGAAAAACATTTTACAATACTTTATCGTGATTTTTGTAGTGTTACTATGCTCTAAAACTTGGGCTCAGACCAATTTAGAACAAGTAGAATTAAATGATATAGCCAAAAGTGATTTTAATCAAGACCCATGTTTAAATCAAGATTTGTTTGATTTTTTAGAAGTAGAATACGATGTGCAAGCTTCTTATTATCACCATAGGTTCGTAGGAAAAAAAACAGCAAGTGGTGATGTTTTTGAAAATGATCTTTATACAGCTGCACATAGAAGTTTGCCTTTTGGAACAAAAATACGTGTAACTAATCTACAAAATGATAAAACGGTTATTGTAACCATTAACGACCGCGGGCCTTTTACAAAGGGAAGAAGTTTAGATTTGTCCCAAGCTGCTTTTTTAGAGTTGACAAATCACATTTCTAAAGGTGTTGTTAGAGTTAAGATTGAAAAAGTAATTGAGAATGAAACATAAAAAAGTTTTACTCTATCCTTTGGTTATACTAGTGATGTTTTTTACTAAAGGATGTAAATCACTAGAATCAACTAAAACTTCTGATTCAGGAATTGTTGTGGCTAGTTATTATCATAAAAAATTCAATGGACGTAAGACTGCCAGTGGTCAGAAGTTTAAGAATTCTAAAATGACAGCCGCTCATAAGACTTTACCATTCGGTAGTATTGTAAAGGTAACCAATATACAGAATAACAAGTCGGTTAAGGTTCGTATAAATGATCGCGGACCATTTATCAAAGGAAGAGAGATCGATCTTTCAAAAAAGGCATTTATGAAAATAAGCGATCATAAAGGACAGGGGTTAATCAAGGTAAAATTGAAAGTTATTTCCAAGTAGAAAAAGGGTGTTTAGATAGGTAAGAGTTATAATATCTATTATCCCCTGTTACTTCTTGACCAAGCCAACTAGGTGTTGAAAAACCTTGCTGTTCACTTGTTAATTCTATTTCTGCTAAAACTAAGCCTTGGTTATGGTTTTCAAAGATGTCAACCTCAAAAACATGGTGATCCAGTTTTATTAAGTATCGTGTTTTCTCTATAACAAATTCTTCACATAATAAAAGCAATTGCTGAGCATGTTGGAAATCAATTTCCTTTTCCCATTCATATCTACTCATTCCACTACTATTGCTTTGGCCTTTTACGGTGATAAAGCCTTGCTTGTTTTTAATCCTAATTCGTACAGTTCTTTTCGGGTCTGAGTTTAAATACCCTTGGACAATATGATTTTTCTCATAAGCCTGTGTAGTGAAACTCATGTCTTTTACTAAAAATTTTCTTTCAATTTCTATCATTATACTTGGAATAAAAGTGTATTTTTATGGCAAAATAAGGGATTTTTTTAAAAATAATAATTAAAAAGGCAAGATTTTTTCCTATGAAATTAAAACATATGTTACGTTCACCTCAAGGAATAGAAGAATTATTTAATAAGTATGTAATTGATGGTAAGGTGTATGCTAGTGATGATTTGTCTTTTCTAGTAGACTTGGTTCATATTTTTAGGCCTAAAAATATAAAAAAAATACAGCGTGTTTCTATTGATTCCTTACTTGTGTATTTACAAGCTCACAAGGTACAAAGAGTAGCATTAGAAAACTATTTAAAAGAGCTTCTAACAGGACGTAGCTTCAGTCGTATGGTTTCTGACGCTGGTATTTTACAAGATTCGGATTTTTTTTATGAAGTAAAAAAGCGTTTGTGGGCTAAAGTGTTGCCATATCAGCCAGAGATTAATACCCAGGAGTATATCTTGAATCAGGTTTTTTATAAACAAACCGATGCGCAGTGGATAGATTTAATTCCAATGGACCAATTATTAACTCTATTTAATTTACTAAATTTTCATGATGTTTTTAGCTCCATAGAGGATGACTGTCCTTTAAGTGAGTTATTAACAAGTATAGGTTTAATTACCCAACGTATGAGTGGTCGTGCAATGGAAAATTATATTATCCGTATGGTGCCTGAATACTCTCATCTGGAAAGCCCTTTTCTGGCACTTGAAAACGAATTTATGGATGTTGAACATAGTATTCGGGCTAAGAAATTCGCTTGTTTGGTAAAAGATGATATAAATTATAAGCAACTTGTTGTTTTGCATAAACAATGTTTAGAATTTGTAAGTCAGGCATTTAAAAATAGTTCTAAATATGGTATTTCTATAAAGGTTAATCAAAGTTTATTACGACTTAGACAACAATTGCAACGAGTAGATGTTCTTTTGAAACTTTTAGTTGTTGAAGTCGATAATAAAGAGAATCGTGATAAGAATACCATTGAATTAGCCCGAAAACTAATAGAATATAATTGCTATAAATATAATGTTACTGGACTCATTAAAGAGAGTACCGGGTTAATCTCCTATGAAATTACCCAACATACTGCAAAAACCGGAGAGCACTATATAACCAATACGGCTAGTGAATACTGGCAGATGTTTAAAGGTTCCATGGGCGCAGGTGTGGTAGTTGGTTTTTTATGTATATTTAAAGTATTGGCTCATAAAGCCGACGTGAGTGCTTTTGGCGAAGCCGTGCTTTACAGCTTAAACTATGCTTTTGGATTTTGTTTAATTTATCTTTTAGGCTTTACTCTTGCAACCAAGCAGCCTGCAATGACCGCAGCCGCTATTATTAAGGCTATTGAAACTGGTAGAAAACAGCATTTAGAGAGTGGAGAGAAACACGTGAGTTTTGCTAAGTTATTTGCAAGGTTGTTTCGTTCGCAGTTTATTGCATTTATAGGTAATGTATTATTAGCCTTTCCCATAGCTTTAATACTTGTTTGGGGAATAGAGCAAGCGTTTAATATAAATATTGTTTATGATGGTTGGGAAAAAATGTTAATAGATTCTGACCCAATAGAATCAAGAGCATTATTTCATGCCGGTATAGCCGGGGTTTTCTTATTTTTATCAGGAATTATCTCGGGAAATATTTCTAACAGAAACAAGCACAATAAGGTGTATTATAGAATACAAGAACACCCTTGGTTAAAGAGAAATTTAGGTAAGGCGCGGACAGAAAAGTTCGCTAATTGGGTAGAGCGAAAATGGCCTGGTATTATGTCCAATATTTGGTTTGGTGTATTTATGGGAAGTTGTGGCGTACTAGGAGCTTTCTTAGGGCTTGGAATTGATATTAGACACATTACCTTTGTAAGTGGAAATATAGCATTGGGACTATACGGGTCTGGTTTTGATGCGCCAGTATCCATGTTAGTTTGGGCATTTATTGGACTTTGGCTTATAGGTTTTATGAACTTTATGGTAAGTTTTAGTTTATCATTATTATTAGCATTTAGATCTAGAGACATTCCTTTTTCGGAAACCAAAGAACTTGCCAAGGCCACTTGGAGATATTTTAAGAGTTTTCCAATGGAGTTCTTTTTACCAACGGCCACTAGTGTAGTAAACGAACCTAACGGTTCGAATGCAAAAAAAACTAAAGAAAAACCTTTTGTGGAAACTAGTGAGAAAGAGCAATTAAAATAAGTAATAAATTTAATAACAATGCCCCAAATAAGTAAGTACTTATTTGGGGCATTGTTATTATAAAAAAATTTGATGAGTTAACCCATAGCCTTTATTCAAGAAATAACTGTGAAATGTTGTATTACTAAATTTAACTTTACAGCTAAAAATAATAGATCTATCGATAAATATAAAAACCTGCCTGATTAATTTTTTATTATTTAGCCACCTGGTAAGTTATATTAGATTTATTTTGCATTAGTTTGACTCGGTTTTATTTCGTTTATTATTCAAACTACTTTTGAGAAGTTCTTCTTGTCGCTCAAACTCTAATCGAGATAAATTGATATAATCTTCTAAGCTGTGCGAGTTTTTTGAAAGTTTTCTAAGAGATTCCCTATCACTTTGAATAAATAGCTCACTCTGCTCTAGGGCTTCTTGATGACTGAAGCCTAATTTTTCTAACATTACAGTTCCCACATGTACGGCTGTAAAAAAGGACTCCCTATAAACTTCGTTTAAGCCTTCGCGTAGATATTCATAGGCATTCTTTCTGTTTTTTGCACGAATTATAACCTCGACATTAGGGAAGTTTTTAGTTAGTATTTCTACCAAATGATTATTTGCCTCTGGTGGATCCATGGCAGCGATAACATAATCGGCATTCTCGACTCCTACCGATTTTAAAAGATTAATTGATGTAGCATCTCCATAATAAACGTTAAAACCTAATTTACGAAGATGTTCAACTCTTTGTGAATCGTTATCTAAAACTAAAGTTGGAATATTGTTGGCTTGTAATAAGCGGCCTATAGTAATACCGAAATCTCCAAAACCTGCAATAACTATCTTTTTATCTGCATTAATATGAGTTAAATCGTCATATGGAGCACTTTGGGCAGGATTGGGAACAAGGCCAAGGTAGGGAGCTATCCATTTCTCATTTAAGAGAAGTAAAACTGGTGTTACAACCATTGATAGGGCAGTTGTTGCTAGCATGTAATCATACCATTGTTGATTAATTAGATTAATAGTTTTACCAAGAGCTAAGATTACAAAAGCGAATTCGCCAATTTGGGAAAGTAAAATTGCAAATAAAAAAGATTGATCTTTTGGAAACTTCCAAACCTTCGCGATTATCAACAATACCACGGCTTTAATTAACATGGAGCCAATTAAAAGGCTGAAGATCATTAAAGGTTGGTTGATTATAATATCAAAGTTAATTGTAGAACCAACGGCGATAAAGAAAATTCCTAATAAAAGAGCTTTAAAAGGTTCTATATCACTTTCTAATTGGTGTTTGTAAGGATTATTAGCTAGAACTACTCCACTTAAAAAAGCACCTAAGGCAGGGCTTAACCCTACAAGTTGCATTAAGATGGACACCCCAATTACCAGTAATAATGCAGATGCGGTATAGATTTCTCTTATTTTTAGTCTCCCTACGGATTTAAACAAGGGGTTTACAATATAATTACCTACAAGATAAATAACGGTAATAGCACCTAAAATAGCAAGAGTCTTCATAAATACAGGTGCTCCATCTAAATAACTAGCTCCAGTATGAGTTTCAATAGAGGTTTTAGAAGATACTGCAAGCAAGGGAATTATGGCCATAATAGGTATTACCATAATATCTTGGAAAAGTAACACTGCAAAACTGGATTTACCTGCATTTGATTTATTTAAACCTCGCTCGGAAATTGTTTGAAGTATAATGGCTGTTGAACTCATTGTAATAACAAATCCTAAGGTTAAGCTTGTGCCTAAAGCCAGATTTAATCCCCAAAAACCTATGGCGGTTACTATGGCTGTGGTTCCTATTGCTTGAGCTGTACCTAAACCTATAATTTCGTTTTTTATTTTCCAGAATTCTTTTGGGTCTAGCTCTAGTCCCACTAAAAATAACATCATTACTACACCGAATTCGGTTGCATTCATTATATCTGCTCCATCTGTCCCTACAAATTTAAACACATAAGGACCTATTAAAACTCCTGCAAATAAATATCCTAGTACCGAGCCCATACCAAGTTTTTTAGAGATAAGGACACAAATTACAGCAGCTAATAGAAATATAAAGGCTTGTAGTAAGAATTCGTTCATTTTTATTTAATTTTGGGTTTAATTTAGGTTGCTATTAGATAAGTTTATGCGAAATTTGTTCAACTATCAGTAATAGTTGTATATTAAAATAATAGACACAAATTTAAAAAAAAGTTAGGCGTATTTACCTGTTTTTACACTAAATATTAACTTAATTAATACCTGTTTATAAATAATTTTGCTTTAATTTTTTTTTGTAATGCACCGAAAGATTATTCACATTGACATGGATGCCTTTTTTGCTTCTGTAGAACAATTAGATTATCCCGAATTAAGGGGCAAGCCAATTGCTGTTGGAGGTGAACAGGAAAGAGGTGTAGTGGCTGCTGCTAGCTACCAAGCAAGAGTATTTGGAGTTAGAAGTGCGATGAGTGGACAAATGGCTCGTAGGTTATGTCCAGATCTTATCTTTGTAAAATCTCGTTTTGATCGTTATAAAGAAATTTCTATGTCTATCCGAAAAATTTTTTATCAATATACAGATTTAGTGGAACCTTTGTCTTTGGATGAGGCTTTTTTAGATGTAACCCACAATAAGGTAAATTGTCCCAGTGCAACATTAATAGCTAATGAAATACGCCAAAAAATTGCACAGGAGTTACATTTAACTGCATCTGCGGGTATATCGGTTAACAAGTTTTTAGCTAAAATAGCTAGCGATTTTAATAAACCTAATGGACAGTATACAATAGAGCCTGATAAGGTGGAGAGCTTTTTGGAGAATTTAGAGGTTAAGAGGTTTTTTGGGATAGGAAAGAAAACTGCTCAAAAAATGTATCATTTAGGAATTTTTACTGGTCTGGATTTAAAAAGTAAGTCGTTAGAGTTCCTACAAGAGAATTTTGGTAAAGCAGGAAAAGATTATTATTATATAGTACGTGGTATTCATAATAGTCCTGTGGTAGCTAACCGTATGGTAAAAAGTGTAGGGACAGAAAGGACTTTTCATCAAAATTTGAGTTCTGAGATATTTATAGTAGATAAACTTGAGTCCATTGTCAAAGAGTTATCTTGGAGATTACATAAGCATAATTTGTATGGTAAAACAATAACTTTAAAGATAAAATATTCCGATTTTATTCAACAAACCAGGAGTAAAACCTTACCTTACTATATAAGCGAGTACCAGCTTATAATGGATATAGCCAAAGAGTTATTATTTCAAGATATATTAAGAGATTCAGTTCGCTTAATAGGTCTTTCCATGTCTAATTTAAATACACAAGAGAAGAACAAGCAAGTAGCTGTGCAATTACAATTTGATTTTTTATATTAAACCTTATGATAAAACCGAAAACTTTACAAAAAGCAGATAAAGTCGCTATAGTTTGTACGGCTAGAAAATTTTCTAAAGATAATGCCCAGATGGCCGTGGATTTATTACTTTCCTGGGGATTGGAACCAGTACTGGGATCCACAATAGATCTGGATAATTTTCAATTAGCAGGAACTGATATACAGCGCGCCTCGGATTTTAATAAGCAATTGGCAGATCCTGAAATAAAAGCTATTTGGTGTGCAAGAGGAGGGTATGGAACTGTGCGAATCATTGACTTGATTGATTTTGATTTACTTTTGAAAAATCCAAAATGGATTATTGGCTTTAGTGATGTTACTGTTTTACATAGTCATATTAATACTTTAGGGATGCAAAGCATTCATGGGATAATGGCCTTTAGTGTTCCCAGCACAGACCCCGAATCGGTTCTTAGTTTAAAGCAAACTATATTTGGACAAAAGTTATGTTATCGTATTGCTTGTCATCCCAATAATATTCTAGGACAATCTACAGGTGAATTAGTAGGTGGGAATTTATCTATTATTTATAGTTTATTAGGGTCTAAATCATCTTTGTCCACATCAGGAAAAATACTATTCTTAGAAGATTTAGACGAGTATTTATATCACGTGGATCGAATGATGTATAATTTAGATAGAAATGGCTTGTTAAAAAATTTAAAGGGACTAGTTATAGGGGGTATGACCCAAATGAAGGATAATGAAATACCATTTGGGCAAAATGCACAAGAAATCATTCTATCTATCGTTAAAAAGTATGATTTTCCAGTAGTTTTTGATTTTCCAAGTGGACATTTGTCAAAAAATTTGACTTTAAAATTAGGAGAACAAGTAACCCTAAATGTTCATAACTCTGGTGTAGAGCTCGAGTATTTGACCTGAATTTGTTGATTTTTCATTTTATTTAAAGTTTAAAGACAAATATTTTTTTTATCTATAATATATCTTATTTAAGATAAAATTTCATTTTACTTATTTTTAACATAATCTAATTAGTTAATGTTAAGTATAATATAGATAACTTAACATATATGCTTATCATTTCTAAAAGCTTATTTATAAAAAGTCTTAATAAAGCTTGGTTGTTATTTAGAATCATTATACATTTGTCCTGAATTTAAAATTAGTCTAAATAAGATACGTAATAGAGATGAAAGTATTTAATGTTTTTATGTTTAGCGTTTGTTGGGTAATAGCTGCTTTAGGACAAAACTCTATCATTAAAGGTAAACTAGTAGATGAAAATAATAAACCAATTGCATATGCTTCTGTAATGCTAGAGGGTACATCTATAGGAGGTTTAAGTAAAGAATCGGGAGAGTATATTTTAAGTAATGTAGATCCGGGTAAGTACAAGCTAAATGTTAGCTTTATTGGTTACAAGAATGCATCTAGAACTATTCAAGTAACTAAAAAGGAAGAAGTTTTTAATTTTGTTTTAGTAAATGACAATAATACTTTATCAGATATTACCATTTATGGAAAAACAAATAAGAATATTAAAGAAGTACAAAACTTAACTAGACTTCCTTTGCCAATCCAGGATCAGATTCAAAATATTACCATTATATCTGATCAAGTTATTAAAGAGCAGGGAGCTTTAAGTATAACAGATGCAACACGAAATGTTGCTGGTGTTACACAGTTTGCTAGTTATGGTGGAGTAAACGAAAGTATGACTATTCGTGGATTTAGAGGTACTCCTGTATTGAAAAACGGGGTTTCTTTAGATTCAGACTTCCGTACTGCAAGTGCTATTTCTGATATGCAAGGTGTTGAGAGTATTCAGGTATTGAAAGGCTCTGCATCTATCGGTCAGGGAATTGGAAATGGATTAGGAAGTGCAGGGGGAGTGATTAATGTTATTACAAAAACTCCAAACTTTGTAAATAAAAGAGAAATTGGTTTTAGAGCGGGTTCTTATGGTCAAATTCGTCCAACAGTAGATGTAGAGCAAATTTTAGATAAAAAAGAAAAAGTGTCTATTCGCTTTAATGGTGCCTATGAACGTAATGATGGATTTAGAATTCATACTGGTAGTGATAAAGTGTATGTTAATCCTTCTATTACTTATAAGATTGATGATAAGACAACTCTTACTGCTGAATTTGATTACTTAGATAGTCATGCTGTAGCAGATAGAGGAACTGTGAACTTAGCTCCAGATACACAGGAGAAGATTTATAAAATGCCACATGATAAGTTTTTAGGGTTTAAAGGAGATTATTACGATTCTAAAATAATGACTTATGGAGCACGTTTGCAAAGAGAATTAAACAGTAAGTTAAGTGTTCGTGTATCTTCATTTAACTCCATTAGTAAAATAGATTCACGTACAGTATCTGTTAGTAGAGCAAATCGTAACGGAACTACAGTTGAGGAGTTAAAATGGATTAATCGTGGTATAGCTAAAAATAAGTCAAAGGATGAGAATTCTGTTTTTCAAGTAGATTTAGTAGGAAAAGACATTATAACAGGATTTGCTAAACATACTTTTCAAGTAGGGTTTGATTTTAGACAAACTGTTTTAACTACTGATGCATTTGATGCTGTATATAATGGACAGGTTTTAGGAAAGAATGGAAAAATTGATACGATTGATGTTTTAGGTCCAATTTCTAACGAAGATCCAACAAACTTACATTTTGATTTTACTGGTGCTACAACCACAACTACACCAACTTATGGGTTTATGGCTCAAGATTACGTGGAGTTAGGTCAATATGTTAAGGCTTTAGTAGGAGTTAGATATAGTCGTTTAAATGGAGTAACAACAAAAAATGCTTCTGTTGATAGATGGAATCCGATTTTCGGTTTGATTTTAAGTCCAACACAAAATATTAATTTATTTGGTTCATATACAACTACTACTAGTTTAAGACAATCAAACTATAAACTAGAGGATGGTAGTTTTGCTGGCCCACAGGATACACAACAAGTAGAATTTGGAGTTAAATCAAGTTGGCTAAATGATCAGTTACTTGTAAATGTAACTTATTTTGATGCTACCAATAAAAATGTTTTAGCTCAAGTTTATACTGAAAATGGGACAGCTGTAACTGATACTTATCAAAAAGCTGGAAATTTAGCAAGAAGAGGTGTTGAGGTAGATATTAATGGTAAGATCACAAATAGCTTGGAAGTAATGTTGGGATATGCTTTTCTAGATGCTAAATACGATGGAAGTCCTATTTATCAAAATGGATCAGCCCCTATGAATGCGGCTAAGCACTCTGCAAACGGTTGGGTAAATTATAAATTGAATGATGGAGCTCTTAAAGGATTATCATTTGGTGCAGGTGCCTACTTTGTAGGAAAACGACCTGTAAATGAGTTTAACTTAAAACCAGATGCTCATGGAAGTATGGTAGGAGAAAAGCCATTTGATATGCCAGATTTCACCACTGTTAATGCACAGATAGCTTATAGCTTTAAAAATGCAACTTTGCGAGTATTTGCAAATAATATATTTAATAAAACAGGTTATACATCTTATTATAGAGGTGGATATATTAATGAGACAGCACCCAGAAATTTTGCTGCTCAATTAACTTATCGTTTTTAAAATTCATGAAGTGGGTTAGTTAATTTTTAATTAGTTAGACAAACGCGATATAAGAGCTTATATCGCGTTTGTTTTTTTAATAAACAATTAGAATTCATATAACTACAGTAATATCTTGTTTTATAGCCCCTTTATATGGGTGGGGGAAAAAAGTATAACATTTCTTTATAGTTGTACTATTTTTTTCACGGATAAAAATAGTAACTTTGCTAAGTAACTTAATTTAGATTAAATATTATGTATCCAGAAGAAATAGTAAACCCAATGCGTCAAGAATTAATTGATGCAGGATTCGAATCATTAACTTCTGCTGCTCAAGTAGAAGAAGCTTTAGCTAAAACTGGAACAACTTTAGTTGTAGTTAACTCCGTTTGTGGATGTGCAGCTCGTAATGCAAGACCTGGAGCTATTAATAGCTTAAAAGGAGATAAAAAACCTACAAACATTGTTACTGTTTTTGCTGGCGTAGATAAAGAAGCTGTTGACGCAGCTCGTCAACACATGTTTCCTTTTCCTCCTTCTTCACCAAGTATGGCCTTGTTTAAAGATGGAGAATTAGTACATATGTTAGAAAGACATCATATTGAGGGACACACTGCTGAGATTATCACTGAGAATCTTAAGGATGCCTTCCAAGAATATTGTTAAAAATTAAGACCACCTATAAGGTGGTCTTTTTTTTAAGTGTATATTTGCTTATTAGTTAATAAGTAATAATGCAGAAAATTATATCTTTTCCGTTTTCTATTATATTTAGTTTATTAGTATTATTAGTACTATTGGTGTTTCATGTATTACAATGGTTATCTTTTAATATTTTTGGATATACAGGACATAAACGAATTGTAGATTGCATGGTTTGGTGCCTAATGAAATGTTGCTTGGTATTAGGAGTGACATTTAAGGTAACAGGAGTAAAAGATTTGCCAAAAGAAAAGCCAATTATTTTTGTAGCAAATCATCAAAGTATGTTTGATATACCAATGATTATTTGGTTTTTCCGCAAGAATCACCCAAAGTTTGTTAGTAAAAAAGAATTGGGAACAGGTATTCCAAGTGTTTCTTATAATTTGAGAAACGGAGGTTCGGTGTTAATTGACCGTAAGGATGCTAAACAGGCTTTAACTCAAATTAAAGCTATGGGACAGTATATTTCAAAGAATAATCGATCTGCAGTTATATTTCCTGAGGGAACAAGAAGTAGAGACGGTAAAGTAAAGCGCTTTTCAGAAAATGGTCTAAAAATGCTTTGTAAGTTTGCACCTGAAGCTTATATAGTTCCGTTAACTATTAATAATTCGTGGAAGATGTTTCGTTACGGAAATTTTCCCTTAGGTATGGGGGCTCCGATTTCTATCTACGTTCATCAGGCCTTTAAAGTAAAAGATTATAGTTTTGAGGAAGTTTTTGATAAAGTACAAGAACAAATCAAGTCTAAACTAGTTTAATATAAATTTATCTAAACAAACAAACTAAACCCAAAATTTTGTTTTTTAGGTTGAAAATCATTGATTATGTCGATAAAAAATGTACGTCTCGAAGTAATGCAGTTCTTAGAGAAAAATATAGATAATTTTGTTGAGAATTATCTTATTCCAGTAGAGAAGATTTGGCAACCTTCAGATTTGTTGCCGGACTCAGAGAATGAAAATTTTATAGAAGAAGTTAAAGAATTACGCGAATATGCAAAGGAGTTACCATATGATTTTTGGGTAACTTTAGTTGGAGATACAATTACCGAAGAAGCTTTGCCTACTTATGAGTCTTGGCTTATGGATGTGGAAGGAGTTAACCAAAAAGAAGGCGAAGGCGGAAATGGATGGGCCAAATGGATTCGTCATTGGACCGGAGAGGAAAATCGACACGGAGATCTGTTAAATAAGTATTTATACCTATCAGGACGTGTTGATATGAAACAAGTAGAAATTACTACACACCATTTGATAAATGACGGTTTTGATCCAGGAACTGATCGCGATCCATATAAGAACTTTATATTTACTAGTTTCCAGGAATTAGCAACTTATATTTCTCATCACCGCGTTGCTAAATTAGCAAAGCAATATGGAGATCATAAACTTTCAAAGATATGTCGATTGATCGCAGGAGATGAAATGCGTCATCACCATGCGTATTCTGAATTTGTTGATCGTATTTTTAAAGTGGACCCTAGTGAAATGATGCTCGCATTTACAGACATGATGAGACGAAAAATTACTATGCCTGCTAATTTAATTAGAGAATCGGGAGGTAAAATGGGAGATGCTTTTGAAAAATTCTCAGATTCAGCTCAACGTATTGGAGTGTACACGGCTCATGACTATATTGATATCATGGAGAAGTTAATTGAGAGATGGCGTATAGGTGAATTAACTAATTTAACGGATGAGGCTGAGAAAGCTCGTGATTATTTAATGAAGTTACCTGCACGTATGCAAAGAGTTGCAGATAGGATGGTTATTGAGAAGGAACCACAGACATTTAAATGGGTAAGGCCCGCTTTAATTGTTTAGACATCGGTTTTTATGGATAAAGTTTTTATAGTTAAACAAGTAATGTCGCAAGTAAAGCAGCGACTAGAGTTTAATGAAAGTGGTCATGATTGGTTTCATATCCAAAGGGTATATAATAATGCTATTTATATTGCGAAGCGCGAGGGTGAATGTGATTTGTTTGTTGTTGAGTTAATAGCCTTGTTGCACGATGTTGCAGATAGTAAATTCTTTCAAGGAGATGAAACTATTGGTCCTAACATCGCTAAGGAGATTTTAAAAGACTTGGGCACAAATGAGCTGGTGATTGATAAAGTTGTAAAAGGCATTGAAAATATATCTTTTAAAGGCGGTAATTTTGTGCAATCCCATAAATTTAAAGAGTTAGATATTGTGCAAGATGCTGATCGCTTAGATGCTATCGGTGCAATTGGAATAGCCAGAGCTTTTAATTATGGTGGCTTTGTAAACAATACCATTCATGATCCACAACAAGAGCCTGTGTTTAATATGACAAAAGAACAATATAAAAAACATAAAGGAACTACTATAAATCATTTTTACGAAAAACTGCTTAAATTGAAAGATTTGATGAATACCAAGACAGGTAAAGAATTAGCTCATCAAAGAAATCTATATATGCAAGAGTTTCTAAACCAGTTTTATTTTGAGTGGGATTTAAAATAATCAA
Source organism: Myroides sp. LJL119 (assembly GCF_054871605.1). NCBI lineage: Bacteria > Pseudomonadati > Bacteroidota > Flavobacteriia > Flavobacteriales > Flavobacteriaceae > Myroides > Myroides sp. LJL119. The sequence goes on along the minus strand of NZ_JBTXLO010000004.1, from coordinate 254,375 downwards.
TCAAAATTTGCCGGATAAAATCTAAATGTATATTAGTGCTCTCGGATATAAAGAAAAGTTTGGCGAAAGCCTTTAGAATGCCCCAAATAAGTGTCTAACTTTTTGGGGTTTTTTTATGTGCTCGTGTTTGAGGTTTATTTATTATAGAAAGCTAAATCTTATAGAATTTATCTTCTTAAACATAGAGTTGTATAAATAAAAGAGGTGATTTTTTATTTTTTAGAAAAAAAAAGCCCCAAAAATAGCAGGCAATTTTGGGGTTAGTCTACATATTTATAGGGCTTTTCTCTTATAGTTATTTTACGGTTTATTTCACTTCTGAAATTCGCAGTGTATTTACCATACCTTTTTCAATAATTGGCATTGCTGCAAGATTAATTACCATATCTCCCTTATCTGCAAAACCTTTCTCTAAAACCATATGGTTGATATCTTCAATAGTTTCATCTGTACTAACAAATTTATCATAATAGAATGCTTGTACTCCCCAAAGTAGATTTAATTGCGTAATGATTCTTTTATTTGAAGAGAATACTAAAATATTACTATTTGGTCTCCAAGCAGATATTTGAAAAGCTGTATAACCACTATTTGTAAGGGTACAAATTGCTTTTGCCTCTATGTCATTAGCCATTAAGGCCGCGTGGTAACAAATGTTTTTAGTTATATATCTATTAGTCTTAATGGTAGGTGGACTTTGCGGAACTTTAATAATAGGAGAATCCTCAACACTTTGAATGATTTGCGTCATTTTCTCTATTACCTGTACTGGGTAACTTCCAACAGATGTTTCACCTGATAACATAACAGCGTCTGCACCATCCATTACTGAGTTTGCAACGTCATTTACCTCGGCTCTAGTTGGAGTTAAACTAGATATCATTGTTTCCATCATCTGAGTAGCAATGATAACGGGTATTCTTGCATTTTTAGCCGTGATAACTAGTTGTTTTTGAATAAGAGGTACTTCCTGAGCAGGAATCTCTACTCCAAGGTCACCACGAGCAACCATTAAACCATCACAACTAGTTGCTATTTTTTCAATATTTGTAACAGCCTCTGGTTTTTCGATTTTTGCAATGATAGGTATTTTATGGTCAGAGTGTTCCTTTACTAAATCTTGTAAATCTTTTAAGTCCTCCGGAGTTCTTACAAAGGATAAAGCAAGCCAATCCACTTGAGATTTAATGGCAAAGATCGCATCTTTAATATCCTTTTCCGTAAGGGCTGGCAAAGAAACCTTTGTCATAGGTAAGTTAACTCCTTTTTTTGATTTTAAAGGACCACCTTGAATGACTCTGGCTTTTACTTTATCTTTTTTATTTGTTTCAATTACTTCGAAAATTAGCTTTCCATCGTCTAAAAGAATGCGCTCTCCAGGATTTACATCTTGAGGGAACTTTTGGTAGTTCATATATACCTTTTTAGCATCCCCTTTAAACTCTTGTGTTGTTAAGAATTCGATTTCATCTCCAGGGCTAACTATAACATCTTCAGCCATGTTACCAACTCTTAGTTTAGGGCCTTGTAAATCTCCTAAAATGGAAGTAGTATAGCCATACTCTTGATTCAGCTCACGGATTATATTAATTTTCTCTTTTACATCTTGATAATCTGCATGAGAGAAGTTAATTCTAAAAACGTTTACACCTGCTTTGATCATATCATGCAACACTTCTTTTGTGCTAGAAGCAGGTCCTAAAGTTGCTACGATTTTAGTTTTCTTTTGTGCTACCATATTTTTAAAAAATTAGGTTTTTTTTGTTTTTAATTGTCTCTTGCCTCATTTCATAGGCGGTAGAGATGATTTTAATTGTATTGAGCTTTTCTATAATAGTAGAAATGTCAAAATAGTCATCGGCATCTTCAATCTTGATTAAGTAGTCCACATTTTTTAATTCGGGAACTAAATATCCTTGTTTGGTTATGGCGTGATTTTTTCCTGTGAAAAGAGGTGATATTATATCGGTATCAGGTTGTATAAAAGCCTTATTGGCAACAACCTTCCAAAGGATATGATGATCTAAGTCTTCATACTCAAAATAGGAAAATCTTGCGATGCCTTCCTCAGTAGTCAACACAATATCATTAGGGAGTCTTTGTAGGGAAAAATTTAAGATAGTATTTATACTATAGACAACTTTATAATCCTCTTTTCGTGAGGAATGAATGGCGATTAATTTATAGTCATCTGTATCAAATTCGTCTAACTTATATTTTACTACCCCCATATGAGTTCTGCGTTAAATACAAATATACGATTTTTAAAATTAAAAGAAGGATTTAAGGGAAATAAGGTATTATCTATATGTTAAAAAAATAAAAAAAACCTCATTATTTCTCTATTTTTTCTTGTAAAGCGAAATAAGCCCTTTGAGCTGCCTTTTCTTCGGCTTTCTTTTTAGATGTAGCTCTTGCCTTTGCAATAACTTTATCATTAATAGATAGTTTTACTCCAAAGTATTTTAACTCCTCCGCAGTATTTTCTTCAAAGGTATCAAATTTAAAAGTGTTTTTAGTCTTTTGACACCATTCTATTAAAAGACTTTTATAACTAGTAATTTTTGTTTCTAATTTTTCAATATCTGCTACTTTGGATAAAAGTTTATCATGTATGAACTTCTCACACGCAGGGTAACCACGGTCTAAATAAATGGCTCCTATTAAGGCCTCTAGTAAATTACCATGAATGTTCTCTCCAAATTGTTGATTGCCCATTTTGCTCTCTACATTGCTTATCAAGTCTAAGCTTTTACCAAGGTCGTTTAAGTTTTCTCTTGATACAATTTTTGATCGCATCTTTGTAAGGTAACCTTCGTCTCCATTTGATACTTGAAGATACAAGTACGAAGCTATTATAGAACCTAGCATCGCATCTCCTAGGAACTCCAGTCGCTCATAGTTAATCGGATTTCCATTTTGATCGGTTAGATTCATCGATCTATGAGTAAAAGCTAGGCGGTAAATAGAGGAATCCACAGGGGTTACTCCTATAATCTTAGCTATTTTACGACAAAAATTCCCGTCCTTATTAGTAGAACGGGAATTATTAAATATCTTATTTAGAAACTTGCTCATCATGATGATGAATTATTTTTCCAGTTTTTTAACTAATACACATGCATTGTGACCTCCAAAACCAAACGTATTACTCATTCCAACTTTAATGTCTCTTTTTTGAGCTTTGTTAAAAGTGAAATTCAGTTTAGGATCTATATTTTCATCATCCGTAAAGTGATTAATAGTAGGAGGAACCATACCATGCTCAATAGATAAAATCACAGAGATAGCTTCAATTACTCCTGCTGCACCTAATAGGTGTCCTGTCATTGATTTTGTAGAGTTTAAATTCATGCTATATGCATGATCTCCAAAAACTTTTAGTATGGCCTTAGATTCAGCAATGTCTCCTAAAGGAGTAGATGTTCCATGAAGATTCAATACATCTACATCTGTTGGGGCTAAGCCAGCATCTCTTAGACAGTTTAGCATCACATTGGTTGCTCCTAAGCCTTCTGGATGAGGTGCTGTTAAGTGGTGAGCATCGGCTGACATTCCTCCACCACCGATTTCACAGTAAATTTTGGCTCCACGTGCAACTGCATGTTCATATTCTTCCAATACTAATGCTCCAGCTCCTTCTCCTAACACAAAACCATCACGATCTTTATCCATAGGACGTGAAGCTGTTTTTGGATCGTCATTTCTCGTTGATAATGCATGCATGGCATTAAAACCTCCAATTCCAGCAATTGTAACTGCAGCTTCTGAACCACCTGTAACAATTATATCTGCCATTCCTAAGCGGATGTAATTAAAAGCATCAATAATTGCATTAGTAGAAGAGGCACAGGCTGAAACTGTTGTGAAGTTTGGCCCTCTAAGACCATATTTCATTGAAATATGCCCACCTGCAATATCTGCAATCATCTTAGGGATGAAAAAAGGATTAAATTTTGGAGTTCCATTTCCATTTACAAAATTAGTCACCTCATTTTGGAAAGTTTCTAATCCTCCAATTCCTGAACCCCAGATTACACCTGCTCTATCTTTATCTATTGTATCCAGATCTAAACCTGAATTTGTAATAGCCTCTGCTGCACTTACCATGGCATATTGCGCATAGCGATCCATCTTGCGTGCTTCTTTTCTCTCGATAAAGTCTTCAACTTTAAAGTCTTTTAATTCGCACGCAAATTGTGTTTTGAAATTGGTAGCGTCAAAATATGTAATGGGTGCTGCTCCGCTTACTCCATTAATTAGGTTATTCCAATATTCTTGGATATTATTTCCAATAGGAGTAAGTGCACCTAAACCTGTTACAACAACTCGCTTTAATTTCATAAAACTTAATTTTTTTGGTTTATATTATAAAAAAAAATACCCAATCTTCACTTATCAAAAAGGAAACATTGGGTAGTTTATTTGATGTATCTCGTAGATTGTTTCCAATCTGTCCTTTTTTTCTTAAAAATTATAATACAGCAAAATAATAACGCCCACGTGTTTAGAATTCTCTGAACACGTGGGAATCAGTTATTATTTCTTAGCTTCTTCGATATAAGAGATAGCTTGTCCAACTGTAGCGATATTTTCAGCTTGGTCGTCTGGAATTTGAATATCAAATTCTTTTTCGAACTCCATGATAAGCTCAACAGTATCTAGTGAATCAGCTCCTAAATCATTAGTGAAGCTTGCTTCTGCTACAACTTCGTTCTCGTCAACACCTAATTTGTCAACGATAATCGCTTTAACTCTTGATGCAATGTCTGACATAATCTTTAATTTTAAATTTAAATTTGTAGGCAAAAATAAAAAACTTTATTTTAAAACCTGATTTTTCATGTTAATTGTCGGTGCGAAATTATGAAAATAATTAATACTTCTCACTATTTTTCTATTTAATGTCACATATTATTCTTTTTTTTGTACTCACTATGAGTGTTTTAAAAAAAAATAAAACCATTAAAATATGAAAAATATTGCTTTATTCGCCTCAGGATCAGGAACTAATGTAGATAATATAGTGAGGTACTTTGAAGACAAATCTTTAAATAACCAATATCTAGTTTTTGTTAATAATCCCAATGCTAAGGTAATAGAAAAAGCCGAAAAAAGAAACTTGCCGGTAATGATTTTTGATAGAAAAATGTTAAATGACGGTTTGGTTGCCGATAAACTCAAAGAGTTTAATCCGGATTTAATCGTTTTGGCAGGATTTTTATGGAAATTTCCGCCGGAACTAGTTCAAGATTATCCTAATAAAGTGATTAATATTCATCCGGCACTTTTACCTAATTATGGTGGTAAGGGAATGTATGGAGAATATGTCCACCAGGCGGTTTTGCAAAATAAGGAAAAACAAAGTGGGATTACGATTCATTACGTAAATGAAAATTATGACCAAGGAGCAGTTATTTTTCAAACGGCTGTTAATATCGAGAATTGCCAAACATGGCAAGAAATAGCTAAGGCCGTTCAGACTTTAGAGTATACTTACTTTCCGCAGATAATAAAGAACTTATTGTATGGACAATAATAAGTATCAAGTTATACTGTATACGGATGGTTCTTCTCGTGGAAATCCTGGTCCAGGAGGGTATGGGTTAATTTTAGAGTGGGTAGGGCATCCAGTATTTAAGGAACTTTCTCAAGGATTTAGATGTACTACAAATAATCGTATGGAACTCTTAGCTGTTATTGTAGGATTAGAAAAGCTAAAGAAAATCGGAACTTCTGTTTTAGTGGTCTCAGATTCTAAATATGTAGTAGATGCTGTGGAAAAACGTTGGGTTTTTTCCTGGGAAACTAAAGGTTTTAAAGATCGTAAAAATCCCGATTTATGGCAAAGGTTTCTTAGAGTTTACAGACAGCATAAAGTAAGTTTTCAATGGGTTAAGGGACACAATGATCATCCAATGAATGAGCGTTGTGACCAGTTAGCTGTGCAAGCAGCATTAAGCAAAAGCCTTTTAATTGATGAATTTTATGAACAAAATAATTAATATAGTTTAATTAGATGTAGTTTTTTTAATTGAAAAAGACAAGCTAGTAAAGTAAACTTAACAGGCTAAATGCTGTAGTTTTCAGAAAGTAAATGCTCTTTTATATGTAGTAAAGTGATGCTATTTATTTATATTAGTAATTATTTATAACTATTAAATTTTGTAGCCAAAAAACTATTGCACTATATTTGCATCTTTATTTCTTAGCAAAAAATATGAACAAATTACTGATTGTGGGTACGGTGGCATTTGATGCTATAGAAACTCCATTTGGGAAGACGGATAAAATTTTAGGAGGCGCAGCAACTTTTATAGGTTTGGCTGCTTCTTATTTTAAGGTGCAGTCTTGTATCGTTTCTATTGTGGGTGACGATTTTCCTAAAGAGTACTTAGAACTACTAAAAAGTAGAAATATTGATACAACGGGAATTGAAGTGGTACCAGGTGGAGAAACGTTTTTTTGGAGCGGAAGATACCACAATGATTTAAACTCGCGTGATACATTGGAAACTAAATTAAATGTATTGGAGAATTTCAATCCAGTTGTTCCAAATGAATTCAAAGCAGCTGATGTAGTTATGCTTGGAAATTTACATCCTAATACACAAAAAAGTGTGTTAGATCAACTTACAGAAAAGCCTAAGTTAGTTGTTCTAGACACAATGAACTTTTGGATGAATTGCGCTTTAAGTGAATTAAAGGAAGTTTTAAAAAGAGTTGATGTTATAACAATCAACGATGAGGAAGCTAGACAATTATCGGGAGAATACTCTTTGGTTAAAGCCGCTGAAATTATTCAGCAAATGGGGCCAAGTTACGTTGTAATAAAAAAAGGAGAGCACGGTGCTTTACTTTTTTCTGGAAAGGATGTGTTTTTTGCTCCCGCTCTGCCTTTAAAAGAAGTGTTTGATCCTACTGGAGCTGGAGATACTTTCGCAGGCGGATTCACTGGATATTTGACCCAAAGTAGCAATGTATCGTTTAACAACATGAAAAATGCTATAATCTATGGGTCTAACTTAGCATCTTTTTGCGTAGAGAAATTTGGAACCCAGCGCATGGTTAACTTACATTTAAAGGACGTACAAGATAGATTACAAGAATTCAAAACATTAACGCAATTCGATATAGAATTAGCGAAATAATATATTTAAGCCTCTCTATGGGGCTTTTTTTAGTCATAAAGTAAACTCTAAACACACACACACAACTATCATGAGTGACGCACTAAAACACGAATGTGGGATAGCTTTATTAAGGTTGAAAAAACCACTATCCTTTTACAAGGAAAAATACGGTAGTGCATTTTACCCTATCCAAAAAATGTACTTGTTGCTTGAAAAACAACATAATCGCGGGCAAGACGGAGCTGGTTTAGCAAGTATTAAATTAGATATGGAACCTGGCGAGCGTTATATCAGCAGAGTTCGTTCTAATCAATCTCAGCCTATTCAGGACATTTTTCAACAAATCAACTCTCGAATTAATCAAGAGTTATTAGAGCATCCTGAATATGGTGAAAGCGTAGAGCTTCAAAAACAAAATATTCCTTATCTTGGAGAGGTGTTCCTTGGTCATGTTAGATACGGAACATTTGGAAAAAATAATATTGAAAATGTACATCCATTCTTACGTCAAAACAACTGGATGCATAGAAACTTAATTCTTGCAGGAAATTTTAATTTAACAAATGTAAGAGAGTTGTTTTCTGATTTAGTTGCTCTTGGACAACATCCAAAAGAGATGTCTGATACCATTACAGTGATGGAGAAAATAGGACATTTTTTAGATGATGAGGTATCGGATTTATACTATAAGATAAAAGAGGAAGGGTTTTCAAAAAAAGCAGCTTCACCTAAGATTGGTGAACGTCTAGATATAGCTAGAATTTTAAGAAGAGCCTCAAAGAATTGGGATGGTGGATTTGCTATGGCAGGAATGATAGGTCATGGTGATTCTTTTGTGTTAAGAGATCCAGCAGGAATTCGCCCTGTTTATTACTTAGATAATGATGAGGTTACAGTAGTCGCCAGTGAAAGACCTGTTATTCAGACAGCTTTTAATGCTCCTATACAGGATATTAAAGAATTAGATCCAGGTAAGGCAATTATTATACGTAAAGATGCAACGGTAAGTTTTGAACAAATCTTAGAGCCATTACCTTTAAAAGCATGTTCTTTTGAACGTGTTTACTTCTCAAGGGGAAATGATGCAGATATTTATCAAGAGAGAAAGGATCTAGGAAAATTGATTTTTCCAGAGGTATTAAAAGCAATTGATAACGATACGGACAATTCTGTTTTTTCTTATATTCCTAACACTTCAGAGACTTCATTTTATGGAATGGTAGAAGGAGCTCAGGATTTTTTAAATCAAAGAAAAATAGCAGATATATTAGCAAACAAAGAATCTTTAACCGAGGATAAACTTCAAGAGATTTTATCAGTCAAATTAAGAACGGAAAAAATTGCAGTAAAAGATGCTAAATTACGTACTTTCATTACAGATGATAGTAGTCGTGATGATCTGGTTGCTCATGTTTATGATGTTACCTATGGAGTAATTAAGCCTACAGATAATCTAGTGATAATTGACGATAGTATTGTGCGAGGTACAACACTAAAAAAGAGTATAATTAGAATGTTAGACCGCTTAAACCCTAAAAAAATTGTAGTGGTTTCTGCTGCACCGCAAGTGCGATACCCAGATTGTTACGGTATAGACATGGCTAGATTAGAAGGTTTGATAGCTTTTCAAGCAGCCATAGAGTTATTGAAAGAAAAAGGTATGTATGATGTAATAGACCAGGTATATAAATTATCTAAAGCTCAAGAGCATTATCAAGATAAAGATGTGGTTAACTACGTAAAACGTATCTATGAACCTTTTACCAATGAGGATATTTCTAATAAAATTGCTCAAATGGTAACTGATAAGGAAATTAATAGTCATGTAACTATTGTATTTCAAACTGTTGAGAATTTACATAAAGCATGTCCTAAGAACTTGGGAGACTGGTATTTTACAGGAAACTATCCCACAATAGGAGGTAATAGAGTTGTAAATCGTGCTTTTATAAACTTTTATGAAGGTAGAGATGAAAAACCTTATTAAAGATTATCAAGTAAATAAAACTATGCAAAGTTACAATCTATGTGAGTTTGTATTTTAAAAAGTAAAAAAGCACTAAAAATTTTAGTGCTTTTATATTTTATAACCTTTAGACTATGTTTATTTAGCTTCTTGAAATCTTTTAGCAACTTCATCCCAGTTAATTACATTGAAAAAAGCAGTAATATAGTCAGGACGACGGTTTTGATAGTTTAAATAGTAAGCATGTTCCCAAACATCCATTCCTAAGATTGGAGTTCCTTGACAAGCAAGACCAGGCATAAGTGGATTATCTTGATTGGCAGTACCACAAACAGCTAATTTTCCATCTTTAACACATAGCCAAGCCCAACCAGAACCAAATTGAGAAGCTCCTGCTTTAGAAAAAGCATCTTTGAAGTTTTCAAAAGATCCAAAATCTTTTTCAATTGCTGCAGCTAATTCTCCCTGTGGAAGACCACCTCCATTTGGACTCATTATAGTCCAAAATAAGTTGTGGTTATAGTACCCACCACCGTTATTACGAACAGCAGCATTATTCATATCTAAGTTCGTAAGAATCTCCTCAATTGTTTTTGAGTCTAACTCTGTACCAGCAATTGCATTATTTAAGTTAGTTGTATATGCTTGGTGGTGTTTTGTATGGTGGATTTCCATTGTACGAGCATCGATATTTGGTTCTAATGCATCGTAAGCATAAGGTAATTTAGGTAATTCGAAAGCCATAATTCGTATTATTTAAAGATTAGTATTAATTTTATTTCAAATTTAGTCATTTTATGGCTAAAATAAAAAATTACACTGTTTAAATATAGTTAATACTTAAATATCAATTGATGGTAGGAAAAGCTTCATTTTCAATATATAACGCTTCAGCAGGGGCTGGTAAAACCCATACACTAGTAAAGGAATATCTTAAAATATTATTACTAGATAGGCAAGATGATGCTTATCGTAAAATTTTAGCAATTACCTTTACCAATAAAGCAGTCGCGGAGATGAAAACTAGAGTAGTGGCTTGTTTGGATAGTTTTTCCAAGGAGCACGTCTCGGGAAGGTTTCAAGGGATGTTTGATCAAATAGTACTTGAAACAGGTTTGGCCCCTGAGTTCATTCGAACAAAAAGTGCCAAAATCATAAAGAGTATTATTCACAATTATGCTTCTTTTGATATTTCTACTATAGATAAATTTACTCATAAGGTAATACGTTCTTTTGCTTTTGATTTAGAGCTTCCTATGTCTTTTGAGGTGTCATTGGATTCTGATGAATTATTGCAAGAGGCTGTAGATGCAGTTATTAGTAAGGCTGGTGTGGATAAGGAACTAACTAATTTGCTTGTTGATTTCTCAATTGATAAAGCGGATGATGACAAAAGCTGGGATATTACCAAGGAGTTGAAAGAGGTTGGAAGTTTGTTACTGAATGAGAATAACAGAGAAGAGATTGGTTTGTTTGCTTTAAAATCTTTGCAAGACTTTGTTAAGGTTAGAGACTATCTCCGTAAGCAAGTTAGAGAATTAACTCAAGAAAATATAGCAGCAGCTTTAAGAATCCAACAAATTATTCAGGATAATGCTTTAGACCCAAAGTCTTTTTCACGAGGTACTTTTCCAAATCATATTCAGGCAATTATTAAAGATGATCCTAAGGCAACACAGAGAAAATATTTGATATTTGAAGAGGTTGCAATAAATAAAACAGCAAAGGATAAAGAAGTAATAGAATCTTTTGTACCTGTTTTCTTAAGTATTCTACAGCCGGTTTATGAGAACTTATCTAAGCGAAGCCTATATATTGCATTTCTAAAAAATTTAACTCCGCTTTCCTTGTTGAATACTCTAGCATTGGAGATGGATAAAATTCAACAAGAGAAAAATATACTCTCAATCACGCAGTTTAACAGTATAATTCACCAGCAAATTCAACAGCAACCAGCGCCTTTTATCTACGAACGACTAGGTGAACGATATTCTCACTTTTTTATAGATGAATTTCAAGATACGTCTCTTATGCAATGGCAAAACTTAATTCCATTAATTGATAATGCATTGGCCGGAGAAGATTTATCTGGGGATAAAGGAACCTTGATGATTGTTGGAGATCCCAAACAGTCCATCTATCGTTGGCGTGGTGGTAAAGCAGAACAATTTATTGCTTTGAGTAAAGGGGAAAATCCTTTCTCTAATCCTGATAAAAAAACCGTTCATTTAGATACAAATTATAGAAGTTATGCCCAGGTTATTGATTTTAATAATGAATTCTTCAAATATATTTCTCGAAATTTCACGCAGGAAGATTATAAAGATTTATATGAAAATCACAGTGGCCAGAAAACCAACAGTAAGCAAGGCGGTTATGTAGCCATAGAGTTTATTCCTAAATTAACCCAGGAGCATAAATTAGAAGCAATAGAAAAGAATGATTTATACGCCAGGGCCACATTGTTAACAATTAATAAAGTTTTAGATCAAGGTTTTGAACTTAAAGATATTGTAATTCTTACTCGAAAAAGAGATCATGGTGTGATTTTGGCTAATTATTTGACAGAGAATGAAATAGATATTTTGTCTTCAGATTCTCTTTTAATTAATAATGCGAGTGAAGTAAGATTGATTATTAACTTATTGCGCTATTTGAAAAACGATAAGGATCTAGAGGCTAAAACGGGCATCATTTACTTTGTCGCGTGTGCAAGATCAATATTCGAGAAAAGACATGATTTTATTCGTGAGGGATTAAGTTATGAGTTAGAGCATGATTTTGAAGTCTGGTTGGTTGAAAATGGAGTTAATATTAATTTTGATTTTTGTCGTAGCCGATCTTTATACGATGCGGTGGAATCAATTATTCATGCCTTTATGCCTGAGAAAACGGCCAACTCCTATGTCTTGTATTTCTTAGATCTAGTTTTGGAGAAGAGTTTGAAGAACCAATTTGGAATAAGTGATTTTTTAGATTATTGGTCAGTAAATTACCAGAAGTTTAGTATTCCTACTCCCGAGGGGAAAAATGCAGTTCAAATTATGACTATCCATAAGTCCAAGGGGTTGGAGTTTCCAGTTGTTATTTTTCCATTCGCAGAAGAAGATTACGCTAGGGCTGATCGCGATAAGTTGTGGGTAGATTTTGATAGTCCAGATCAGAATATAAATTTTCCAAAAGCTTTAGTGGATTCGAAAAAAGAGGTTGAGCAATATGGAGTAAAAGCACAAGAATTATATTTGACTAGGCAGCAAGAAAATAGATTAGATACAACTAATGTGTTATACGTTGCTTTAACTAGAGCGGAGGAGCAACTCTATGTAATAAGCTCTATGAATGTAACTTCAAGGGGGGAGTTTTCTAACAATTTATCTAAAGATTTTTTGGAATTTCTTGTCTATAAAGGAATGTATAATCCAGCTCAACTTTATTATGAATTCGGTCAAGCAAAAAAAGTATCTGCTAAGAGTGATACTCAAAGCGATTTAGGTAATCGGATTATTGAACCTGTAAGAGATGCATTGGAATTTAAGGCTATTAAAATTGCTCAAAAAGAAGCCTTGATGTGGGATTCTCAAAACCAACGCAGTATTGAATACGGAAACCTAATTCATAAGCTAATGAGTTTTGTTTATTACTACACAGATGTGGAATCAGCCGTGCAAATTGCTCTTGAAACAGGGCTCATACAAAGTACTCAAAAACAAGTTTTTTTGGATATTTTAAAGCGAATTGTAGAACATGAGCAATTAAAAGATTTTTTTGCTTTAGACAACAAAGTTTACAATGAGCGTGTAATTATAAGCGGACAGGCAAAAAATTCAGTTCCCGATCGAGTTGTGATCAAGCCTAATAAAGAATGTTTGATTTTGGATTATAAAACAGGAAAGAAACAGGCCAAGTATGAGCAACAAGTATTATCTTATGCTTATTCTTTAGAGCAGATGGGATATCGAGTAATTAAAAAGGTCCTGTTATATACAGGAGATGATTTAAATATAATACATTTGTAGAACAACAATAAAACAATATTATTTAAAATATTAATATTATGTACGGTAAAATTAAAGACCACCTTCAAAAGGAGTTAGAGACTATTCAAGAAAATGGATTATTTAAAAGAGAGAGAATTATTACTTCGCCTCAAGGAGCAGAGATTACTGTTTCTACTGGAGAAAAAGTACTTAACTTCTGTGCTAATAATTATTTAGGGTTGTCCTCGCATCCACAGGTTATTCAAGCAGCTAAAGATACATTAGATACCCACGGATTTGGTATGTCTTCGGTTCGTTTTATTTGCGGAACCCAAGATATCCATAAAACTTTAGAGCAGAAAATTGCAGATTTTTATCAAACGGAAGATACAATTTTATATGCTGCTGCATTTGATGCAAATGGTGGTGTATTTGAACCATTATTAACGGCTGAAGATGCAATTATTTCAGATAGCTTGAATCATGCATCTATTATTGATGGAGTGCGTTTATGTAAGGCTGCACGTTATCGTTATGAAAATAATGATATGCAGGATTTAGAGGCACAATTAATCAAAGCCAATGAAGCTGGGCATAGATTTAAAATTATTGTTACCGATGGCGTTTTCTCCATGGATGGCTTAGTTGCGCCTTTGGATAAAATATGTGATTTAGCTGATAAGTATGATGCCTTGGTTATGGTTGATGAATGTCATGCAGCAGGTTTCATAGGCGCTACTGGTAAAGGAACTTTAGAGGCTAAAAACGTTATGGGCCGTGTGGATATCGTTACTGGAACCTTAGGAAAGGCTTTAGGTGGAGCTATGGGTGGATACACAACGGGTAAGAAAGAGATTATTGAGTTATTAAGACAACGATCAAGACCGTATTTGTTTTCCAATTCCCTAGCGCCAATGATTGTAGGGGCGTCAATTAAAGTTTTTGAGTTACTTGAGAAGGATAACCAATTACGTGATACATTAGAATGGAATACAAATTACTTTAAAAAAGGTATGATCGATGCAGGCTTTGATATCATTAATGGAGATTCTGCAATTGTTCCTGTGATGTTGTATGATGCGAAATTAGCGCAAGAAATGGCTGATCGCTTATTGGAAAAAGGGGTTTATGTAATAGGATTTTTCTTTCCTGTGGTTCCACAAGGTAAAGCTAGAATTCGAGTTCAGTTATCAGCAGCCCACACAAAAGAGCATTTAGATAAGGCAATTAATGCTTTTATTGAAGTGGGAAAAGAGTTGAAAGTTATTTAAATTAATCAATTATATGCATTAAACCTCTATATTTTTGCAGATATAGAGGATATGTGTTATTTTTGATGAAAATTACGATAAAATAAAAAAGTTATGAAACATCTCAACAAATTTATTGCTGCGGCGATTTTATGTGTAGGATTGTCTGCACATGCTCAGGATGCTGATAACCCTTGGTCTATTAGCATAGGAGCAAACGCTGTAAACACGAAAGTGAGTTCAGCCAAAGGATTTTCCCACCGAATGGGCGGGTATTTCAATACCTCTGATTATAATATTTTACCTTCGGTATCTTATTTAAATGTAGCTCGTTACTTAGGGGACGGTTTTTCTTTGGGAATTACGGGTTCGGCAAACCGTATTGACAAGTTTATTGCGCCAGAGAATCAAGGTTATACTAAATATAACCCTGGTGATTTAGCATACTATGCGGTTGATGCTGAAATTAAGTATAGTTTTAAAGAGCTTTTAAATTCGAAAGTTGTTGACCCATTTCTACTTGTAGGAGGAGGTTATACTTTTATGGGAAAAGCTAGTGGTGGTACAGTAAATGGTGGACTTGGATTTAATTTCTGGTTAAACCAAAGTATAGCAATTACTGTTCAATCTACATATAAACACTCTTATTCAGAGTCTAGATTACCAGATGTGGGTGTTGCTTCTCATATGCAGCATTTTGCTGGACTTCGTTTCCAATTCGGTGCTAAGGATAGAGACGGAGACGGGGTATTGGATAAATACGATGAGTGTCCAGATGAATTTGGGTTAGCATCTTTAAACGGATGTCCAGATAGAGATGGGGATGGTATTCCTGATTATTTAGATGAGTGTCCAGATGAGTTTGGATTAGCTGAGTTTAATGGTTGTCCAGATAGAGATGGGGATGGTATTCCTGATCATTTAGATGCTTGTCCAGATTTACCAGGATTGGCTGAGTTTAATGGTTGTCCAGATACAGATGGAGATGGAATTCCAGATAATTTAGACGAATGTCCAGAGGTTCCAGGTCCTAAAGAGAATAACGGTTGTCCTTGGCCTGATAGAGATGGTGATGGTGTGCCAGATCATTTAGATGACTGTCCAGATGTTGCAGGACCAGCTTCAAATAATGGTTGTCCTGAGATCAAAGAGGAGCAGGTTAAACAATTAAATGATTATGGAAAAACAATTTTGTTTAACACAGGTAAATATACTTTCCAACCTTCTTCTTATGCAGTCTTGGATAATATTGCAAGTATTATGAAAGAATATCCAACAAGTAAATTTCATATAGCTGGATATACTGATAGCACTGGAAATGATAAAATCAACATTCCTTTATCAGACAATCGTGCAAATGCAGTAAAAGTTTATTTAATTGACAAGGGAATTGACGCATCTCGTTTAACTTCTAAAGGTTACGGATCTGCAGACCCAATTGCTTCAAATAAAACAGTTACTGGTCGTGAATTAAACAGACGTGTAGAAATTCAATTAGTAAAATAATTGTTATAATACTTAATAATACTGAAAAACGCCTTGATTTGTCAAGGCGTTTTTTTATATCTTTATTTCTATGAATACAATTACTTTTTTGGATCGTTTAAGTGAGCAAATTAAGCTTGATTTTCCAACCACTATGGATCAATTGGTAGTAGTTCTACCCAACAAGAGAGCTAAAATATTTCTTTTGGAAAATTTAAAGAAATATTACTCAAAGAGTGTTTTTGCTCCCGAAATTATTAGTATTGAGGAACTAATCCAGGAGATTTCAGGGATACGTGCTATTGATAATATCGAATTAATGTTCGAATTTTATTTAGTTTACAAGCAGATTGAGAAGGGTAAAGCGGAGGATTTTGACCATTTTGGAAACTGGGCTCAGACACTTTTACAGGATTTCAATGAAGTGGATCGTTATTTATTAAAGCCAGATTATGTATTCTCATACTTAAAGAATATTGAAGACTTAAAACATTGGGCCCTTGATCCGGATCAACGCACAGAGTTTATTGCGAAGTATTTAGAGTTTTGGGATAAGATGCCTGTTTACTATGATGAATTATATAAAACATTAGTCCAGAAAAAAATAGGGTATCAAGGCTTGATATATAGAGAAGCTGTAGTTAAGCATGATGACTATCTAAACAAAAGTGATAGTTATTATTATTTTGCGGGGTTTAATGCTTTAAATGCCGCCGAGGAGGTTATTATTCAACATGTACTTTTGCAAAAAAGAGGAAAGGTTTTCTGGGATATGGATAAGGTTTTTTTACAAGACACTAGTCATGATGCTGGTCTTTTTTTAAGAAGGATAAAAAAAAATTGGAAATATTATCAAAGCCATCCTTTTAATTGGATTGTAGATGAGTTTTCAAAAGAAAAAAATATTGATGTTATTCAAACCCCTAAAAGTGTAGGACAGGCTAAAATAGCTGGGCAGATTGTACAAACGCTTATAGAAAAAGGAGCTTCTTTGGATAAGGTTGCAGTAGTATTGGGTGATGAAAACCTGTTGTTACCGGTTTTACATGGTCTGCCAAAAGATGTTAAGAGTCTTAATATTACAATGGGCTACAGTGGAAGTAGTAACCCTGTTCAGATACTTTTAAACAAGATTTTTAAATTACACGTATCAGCTTTAAAACGTTCTGAGACAAGTTATGTGGTTTATTATAAGGAGATATTAGACGTTTTAAGCAATCCACTTTTAACAATTCTTCTACAAGCAGAACCTATAGTTAAAGAAATACATGCTAGAAACCTAACTTTTTTTAATATTGATCGTTTTCAACAATGGATAAAACAGGAGGATTTTAAAATTAGAGATTTAGTGTTTTCTAGTTGGCGAGATAAAGATAGTTTACAAGTGTTAGAGACTTTAGTGGAGATTGTCTTAGCAATTAGAAATACTTTAGATCAACAAGATGATAACCAGCGTTTAATTAAAACTTTTTTATATTCAGCTTACCAGATGTTAACTCGACTTATTTCTTATTGTCAAAGTTACGCTGTTGTGAATAATATAGAGACTCTTTTTGCGCTATATAAACAAGTCATGGATATGGCTGAGGTAAGCTTTGAAGGAGAGCCCTTAGAGGGTTTACAAATAATGGGTGTTTTAGAAAGTCGCGTTTTAGATTTTGAAACAGTTATAATTACATCAGTGAATGAAGGAAAGTTTCCTGCAGGAAAAAGTCAAAATTCTTTTATTCCCTATGATGTTAAAAGAGAAATAGGATTACCTACTTTTAAGGAAAAAGATGCTATTTACAGCTACCATTTTTACCACCTTTTACAACGAGCAAAGAATGTATATCTTTTATATAATTCGCAAAACGATGGTATGGACTCTGGGGAAAAAAGTAGATTTTTGACTCAGTTAGAAGTTGAAAAGCAAGCTAATCATCAAATTAATTATTTAACTTATTCAGCTGAATTACCTGATAAAGCTTATAGGCTAATAGATATTCCAAAGAGCCAACTCTTATTAGAGGAATTAGAGAGTATTTCCACAGGAAAAGGGTTTTCCCCATCGGCTTTATCTAATTATCTAAGGAATCCTATTCAGTTTTATATGCAAAGGGTTTTACGTATCAAAGAATTAGATGAGGTGGAGGAAAGTGTCGCTTTAAATACTCTAGGGACTATTATACATAATACTCTGGAAAAGCTATATAAACCTTATAAAGGACATATTTTAAATGTATCTATTATTCAGGAAATACAAAGAAAAGCGAATTTGGTTTTAGAAAATGAATTCGAGAGTATTTATAATAGTGATAAGGAAAAAATGGGTAAAAATCTTTTAGCTTTTGAAGTAGCAAAAAGAAATGTATACCATTTTTTAAACCAGGAATTAGATTCATTGAAAAAAGGGGATGAGATAATTCTATTGGAATTAGAAACGGAGCTGAAGCATACTGTAGTGGACAAAAGGTTGCCATATCCGGTAAATATTTTTGGATTTGTAGACCGTATAGAAAGACGTAATGGTGTTATACGAGTAATTGATTATAAAACGGGAAAAGTTACATCGGGGGAGGTCAAATTAGCCCAATGGGAAGGGTTAACTGCTGATTTGAAAAATGATAAAATCATTCAGCTATTATGTTATGGGTTAATGTATCAAAACAAATTAAAGCAACCAGAGAGCGTAGAGGCGGGTATCTATTCTTTTAAAAATAGGAAGGAGGGCTTTTTGTTTTTTGGATTGCAAAAAAGTCCAAAAGAAATAGATACTAGAATCGATGAGCAAAAATTAGAATTATTTCAAGAAGAGTTAGTCCAATTATTAATGACTATCTTAAACCCTGATCAAAGTTTTATTGAAAGTCTTTAGTATAAGAATAGTCCCAAAACTAATTTCAGATTTGGGACTATTTACAAAATGCGAAAACTAAGGATTGTTTTATTTTAAGTGAGAATTAATTATTTTTAAAAATTCTGTTTTATTTTTTGGAGAGATAATAATACTTGACTGACCATAAAAAATTTCAATTCTGTTTTTCATACTAGCCGATAGACCTTTTCTTAGAGAATTCTCGTCTTTTATAGCTATTATATCTTTTAGATTGATTTTTTTATAAGTAAATAAGCCTATTTTTAAAATCAAATTATTTTTATTAACAATAAAATGAGTAAAGAAAAATAGGTACAAGTTAATTACGGTTATCAAAAGCATAATTAGTGAAATAAACATGATATTTATATCATTTACTATAGCATAAAAAATAATAGCTATTGGTATAATTAATATAACAGCGAGGTAGTAAATACTTTTTTCAGAATTAAATTTAGTTGTCATCAGGAAGCTTTTTGCATTTTATTTGAAAATTAACTATTACTAATTGAAGTCTGTTTTTATAAATTAACAGCTGCTTGTAAACTCTGCATTAACTCATCTTTGGCTTCAATATAAGGCATGTGTCCAGATTCAAGCGTGAAAAGAATTGTATTAGTATCTTCAATATGTTGGCAGGATTCATTATAATCAATTATTGTATCTGACTTTCCTAGGATAAAGATAATAGGAAAAGGAGCATTATATAGTTGAATATCATGGTTTTCTCTGTTTTTAATGGCCATTAGGGCCCAAATTATGTCTTGTTCTTTTATTTTTTTTGCTTGAACTAATAGCCGATCTATTTGATGTACAAATATCTTTTTACTTACTGGAGTAAATTGATTGTTTATAGCCAATTGTATAAAAGTATCCTTGTTGTTTTTTATTAATTGAATTGTTCGATCTCGTTGGATCTTCTTTGAATTACTATCTGCTTTAGCCGTAGAATTAACCAAGATTAGTTTTTTTACAAATTCAGGATAAAGTTTACCAAAAGCTAATGCAATATAGCCCCCCATGGAATGGCCAACAATACTTACTTTGGATAGTTTTAATTGTTGCAGTAGTTCAAAAATTTGATCTGCTACGTCGTTGATATGGTAGGGTCCTGGCATGGAAGACGATTTACCATGTCCTGGTAAATCAATAGATATAGTTCGGTGGTCTACAAGAAGAGAGTCCATGTAAAAATCCCAAATTTTCGAATTTTCTAAAAAGCCATGTAAAAAAACAATACATTCTCCTTTTCCTTGGTCTTTATAAAAAAGGCTATTATTTGGATAGTGGAATAGTTGCTCCTTCATTTTATTTTTGATTTAAATACAAATCTACTTACTCTTATTCTAAAAACTAAGCAAGTCTTAAAAGTTATTTGCTTTTTGATGATTGATATTTCGTATTTTTAGGGCATAATTGCCTAAAATTAATTTATAAATGTTTCGTATTATATTATTTTATTGTACAGTTTTATGTACAACGTGTTTGTTCGCTAAAGATTTAAAACCTTATCAAATTTATGACTCCAAGGGAAAGAAGATTACATATAGCAAAATGATTAAGGAATTGGAAAAAAACGATGTCGTTCTTTTCGGTGAGTTCCATAACAATTCCCTAATTCACTGGTTGGAATTGAAAGTTGCAAAAAGTTTAGCAAATAAAAATAAGTTGGTATTAGGAGCTGAAATGTTTGAGGCGGATAACCAAGATACTTTATCGTTATACATTAACAAACAGATTGATGAAGAATTATTTTCCAATTCCGTGCGCTTATGGCCTAACTATAAGACCGATTATCGTGGATTAGTGGAATTTGCTAAAGATAATAACTTGGATTTTATTGCTACTAATATACCCCGTAGGTATGCCAGTTTGGTTTACAAGGTAGGGGAGGATTCTTTACAAGGTTTAAGTGAATTGGAGAAATCCTGGATGGCTCCACTTCCTTTTGCTTTTGATCCTGAATTACCAGGGTACAAAAAGATTTCGGAATTTTCCAGCGGACATCAAGGAGAGAATTTGGCCAAAGCCCAAGCTATAAAAGATGCTACTATGGCGTATTTTATTGGTGAAAATTTCAAAAATGATGCTATATTCTTACATTTTAATGGTGCTTATCACAGTAATAATTTTGAAGGTATTGTTTGGTACATGAATTATTACCACAAAAACTTACGAATTGCAACTATTTCTATGGTTGATAAAGTGAATATTGAAGATTTTTCGCAAGAAAATCTAGGTTTAGCAAATTTTATAATTCATATTGATGCGGATATTATAAAAACATTTTAACAGAAATAAGCTCTATTTTCTTTTTTTTCTTAATAAAAATGCATTTACCCTTGGTATTTAGCTTTTTTGTTGTGTTTTCTAATTGTTTAAACTCAGTATAAATAGAGTCTTGCAAGTTGTGTAGATGCTAGATAAGCTGTATTTTTGAGAGATTTTTTAAGAAAACAATTAAAATTACATTATGGCAAAATCTGCACTTTTAAAGTCATCCATTGCGAAGAAATATTGGATGGCTCTTACAGGGTTATTTTTATGCTTGTTTTTGGTTGGTCACTTGGTGGGAAACCTTCAATTGATTTTTGGTGATGCATCTGTATTTAATGAGTATGCGTTATTCATGACAACGAATCCAGCGATAAAAATTTTATCTTACGTTACGTATATCTCAATTTTATTCCACGCTATTGACGGTATCGTTTTAACGGTTCAAAACAAAAAAGCACGTCCAATCGGATATGTGAAAAACAATGCCTCAGCAAATAGTACATGGGCATCGCGTAACATGGCTGTATTGGGAACATTGTTATTAGTTTTTATTGTTACTCACATGGCTAATTTCTGGGCAAAAATGCACTTTGAAGAAATGCCTTTGCAAACTATTGCTGTGAACATTGATGGACAACCTGAGCCTGTAATGGTTTACAAAACTGTTGGTGGACAACCACTTCAAGTTGCTGCTGTAGAGAATGGTGCTGTTGTTGTTAAAGGTACTAGCTTTTATCAGGCTGGAACAGATTTAGTAATGGCACAAGGATATAAAGATTTGCATAAAATTACTGTTGAATTTTTTAAAGATCCAAAAACCGGATTAATTAGCACTATTTTATATGTAGTTGCAATGATTGTACTAGGGTTTCACTTATCACATGGTTTTGCTTCTGCATTCCAATCTTTAGGTGTTAATAACCCGAAAATTAATGGTGTTATTAAATTAGGAGGGTATTTATTCTGCTATTTAGTACCTGCTTTATTTGCTATCATTCCATTATATATTCACTTTGTAAAATAGTCCTAAAGAAATAGATTATGAAATTAGATTCTAAGATACCTCAAGGACCAATCGATAAGAAATGGTCTGATTATAAAAACCATATTAAATTGGTTAACCCTGCGAACAAACGTAATATTGATGTTATTGTTGTAGGAACTGGTTTAGCTGGGGGATCAGCTGCAGCAACTTTGGCTGAGTTGGGTTATAATGTAAAAGCATTTTGTTATCAAGATTCACCTCGTCGTGCACACTCAATTGCTGCACAAGGGGGAATTAACGCTTCAAAGAATTACCAAGGAGACGGGGATTCGGTTTACCGTTTATTCTATGACACTGTTAAAGGTGGGGATTACCGTGCTCGTGAGGCCAATGTATACCGTTTAGCGGAAGTTTCTGAGAATATTATTGACCAATGTGTTGCGCAAGGGGTTCCTTTTGCACGTGAGTATGGTGGTCTATTGGATAACCGTTCTTTTGGAGGAGTACAAGTTTCGCGTACTTTCTATGCTAAAGGACAAACAGGACAACAATTATTACTTGGAGCTTATTCGGCAATGAACCGTCAAATAGGTCGTGGTAAAATCAAAATGTACAATCGCCATGAAATGTTGGATATTGTAATTGTTGATGGGAAAGCTAGAGGAATTATAGCTCGTAATTTAATCAATGGAGAAATAGAGCGTCATTCAGCCCATGCGGTTGTAATTTGTACAGGTGGATATGGTAACGTATTTTTCCTTTCTACAAACGCGATGGGATCTAACGTGACTGCTGCATGGAAAGCACATAAAAGAGGTGCTTACTTCGCAAACCCATGTTTTACTCAAATTCACCCAACTTGTATCCCAGTTACAGGAGACCACCAGTCAAAATTAACATTGATGTCTGAGTCTTTACGTAATGATGGACGTATCTGGGTTCCAAAGAAAATGGAAGATGCTGTTGCAATTAGAGAAGGTAGATTAAAACCTACTCAAATTGCTGAAGAAGACAGAGATTACTATTTAGAGCGTAGATATCCTTCATTTGGTAACTTAGTACCACGTGATGTAGCTTCTCGTGCTGCAAAAGAAAGATGTGATGCAGGGTATGGTGTTAATGCTACAGGTGAAGCAGTTTATTTAGATTTTGCCTCTGCAATTGATCGCTATGGTAAAGAACAAGCACGCCTTCAACACTTAGATGAGAATGATGCTAAAGTAGTTTATAAATTAGGAAAAGAGGTTGTAGAGAACAAATACGGGAACTTATTCCAAATGTATGAGAAAATCGTAGATGAGGATCCTTATACAACACCAATGATGATTTATCCAGCAGTACACTATACAATGGGTGGATTATGGGTGGATTATAACCTAATGTCTACCATTGAAGGTTGTTACGTATTGGGTGAGGCTAACTTCTCTGATCACGGTGCTAACCGTTTAGGTGCTTCTGCTTTAATGCAAGGTTTAGCTGATGGTTACTTCGTATTACCATATACAATTGGTGATTACTTAGCTAATGATATTCGTACAGGGGAAATTTCTACTGATTTACCTGAGTTTATAGAGGCAGAGAATAATGTGAAAACTATTATTGATCATTTGATGAATAATAAAGGAATTCATTCTGTAGACTACTTCCATAAGAAATTAGGGAAAATTATGTGGGATAAAGTAGGAATGGCTCGTAATGCTAAAGGCTTAACAGAAGCTATGCAAGAGATTGCTGCTCTAAGAGAACAATTCTACAAAGAGGTTAAGGTTAGTGGTACTGCTGATAGTTTTAATCAAGAATTAGAAAAAGCATTAAAAGTAGCAGATTATTTAGAGTTAGGAGAGTTATTCGCAAAAGACGCTTTACACCGTGAAGAGTCATGTGGAGGACACTTCCGTGAGGAACACCAAACGGAAGATGGAGAAGCTAAGCGTGATGATGAAAACTTCGCGTACGTTGCAGCATGGGAATACAAAGGTAATCCTAGCGATGCAGTGCTTCACAAAGAAGACTTAGTTTATGAAAACATTAAATTGGTAACTCGTAGTTATAAATAATAAGAGGGAAGATTCTAAAATCTTCACTTACTTGTAAAAATTCGAACAAATGAATCTTACACTAAAAATATGGCGTCAAAGTAACGCTAAAGCACAAGGGAAAATGGTTGATTACAAAATCAACGATGTTTCTCCTGATATGTCTTTCTTAGAAATGCTTGATGTTTTAAACAATGAGTTAGTTGAGAAAGGTGATGAGCCAGTAGCATTCGACCACGATTGTCGTGAGGGTATTTGTGGAATGTGTTCTTTATTCATTAATGGTGAGGCACATGGTCCGGACCGCGGAATTACTACTTGTCAATTACATATGAGAAAGTTTAAAGATGGTGATACAATTTTTATTGAGCCATTTAGAGCCAAAGCTTTTCCAGTAATTAAAGACTTAGTTGTGGACCGTACTGCATTTGATAAAATTCAGCATGCTGGAGGATTCGTTTCTGTAAATACTTCTGGAAACACCCAAGATGCTAACGCTATTCCAATTCCTAAACATGATGCAGATCGTGCTTTTGATGCTGCTACTTGTATTGGATGCGGTGCCTGTGTTGCAACTTGTAAAAACTCCTCAGCGATGCTATACGTGTCTGCTAAAGTATCCCAGTTTGCTTTATTACCACAAGGACAAGTTGAAGCTGCTGACCGTGTTTTAAACATGGTTGCAGAGATGGATAGCCTTGGGTTTGGTAACTGTACTAATACTGGAGCTTGTGAGATCGAATGTCCTAAAGGAATTTCTTTAGAGAATATTGCTCGTATGAACAGAGAATACTTAAAGGCTACTTTGTAGTAGATTTTAATATTATAAAAAAAAACGGTAAGGTCTTTGATCTTACCGTTTTTTTTATGTCCTTATTTACCTTTAATTTGAATTGTTGTAAATTAGCTATATTTTAGTGAACATTAGACAATAGATTTATTATGAAAGTAGCCATGTTACAAGCTCCTTTAAAATGGGAAGATATTAATTATAATATTAACTATTTTAAAGAGAAGCTTGAAGTAATTGATAACGGAACTGATCTAGTTGTGTTACCTGAGATGTTTACATCGGGTTTTTCAATGAATCCTCAACGTGCTTTTACCACTATGGATTCAGATATCATAAAACTTTTACAACAGATATGTCAAACAAAAAACTTCGCCTTAACCGGTAGTTTAATTATTAAAGAGGATGAAAAATATTACAATAGGATGTTATTTATTTATCCCGATGGTAAAATTAAGTATTATGATAAGCGACATCTTTTTTCATTGGCTGGGGAGCAGAATGTTTATACAAAAGGAAAAGATCGTATTATAGTAGAGTACAAGGGATGGAAAATTTGTCCGTTGGTATGTTATGATTTACGCTTTCCGGCCTATTCGAGGAACTTATCGGAGTCTTATGATCTTTTGGTATATGTGGCTAGTTGGCCAGATCAACGGATTTATGCTTGGGATAATTTACTTAAGGCCAGGGCTATTGAAAACATGAGTTATCTCATTGGAGTTAATCGTTGTGGAACTGATCAAAATGATAATGTTTACTCAGGTCATAGTCAAGCTATCGATTATCTTGGAAAAAGTATTATAGAGCCTTTAAGTGGACAATGTACGGAATATTTAACCCTGGATAAGGATCTTCAAGATAAAGCTCGAAAACGCTTTGGCTTTTTACGCGATGCAGACTATTTTAATCTAATATTATAAGAAATGCCACTGAATAAAACTCGCTATGAAAAATTAAAAAAACAAGCGAGTTTTTTTTAGAATGAGCTTGGTATTGTTACCAGGCTCGTTGTATTTTATATCTAGATAAATGTGAGTCTCAACAAAGCTTGACTATCAGATTTGTCTTCAAAATTGATCTTACTAGGTATCCTATTTTTGGTTATATAATTATGTAGAGTTTGTAAAGAATATTAGCCGTTGGAAAAAAATCTATGTAATAGGTGATACGTAGAATCTATTTATTTTCATAAAACTTTAATGCAGGGCTAGAAGAGTTCCTAGCTGTGTTTATTTGTGCAATTTATCAATCTCAAGTGATTATAGCTTGTTGTTACAAACCACGGTTTAAAAAAATGCTCCAAAAAGAATCTAACTTTTCGGAGCATTTATAAGCTATTTAATTTTTACAAATCTATTGTCTGAACTAAATCCCAGTTAGCCCTTACATTTATGACTTCGGGATAGAAAACACTTTTTTCTGGTTGAATCTGACGTAGATAGTCTCCAGTGTCCCATTTTCCATTTTTATTTGTATCATAAGTAATTCGAACCAGGTAATCTCGAGGTGTTAATAAATCAAAGTTAAATTGGGTTTGTTCTGTACTATATTGGCTAGTAATGACATTTAACTTAGTATCTAGAAGCTCTATAATGATTGGAAAGCTCTCTACATTATTTAGGTTTATTGTAAGGTTTCCATAATTTTTATATTCCTGAGTATTAAAGTCAAAAGAGATTGTATCATTGGCTTGACCAAAGAAATCGACAATTGCTCCGGGAAGTAGTTGCAAGTTGTACTTAAAAGATTCTTGTTTGGCAAAATCAACAACTAGATTCTGTTCTAAAATATTATTGGTAATTTCAAAGTCAACATCTACCGAGTCTTGGGCTATGAAGTTGAATTTTGTTTTATCGATATAATCAACTGGTGTTGTTGTTTGAATTTTAACCTGCGAGGTATAATGAAGTATCCCAGATGGTCCTTGAATAGAAAGACTATCTGTCTCTTTAATCTTAACTCTGGGTTTTAGAGTAAAGTTACTTGAATCGTTTTTGCTTTTAATAAATAAGTTTAAAGAATCTGCAGGAATATTTTCAAACCATAATTGTAAGGAATCTTTCTGTGGTAAATAACTGTAGGCCGCTCGAATTAAGCTATCGTTTTTCTTTAATGTTATTTGTAAAGAGTCTGCATCTCCAACATAGGGTAGATACCACTTGTTACTTGATATTTGACTAGGTCTTTCTGCTTTAAAGTCTTGCGTAGTTTTAAACAATACTAAATCATATGTCTTATCTGTAGGGATGTAAATAGAATCTTTTAAAAAGGCAATTTTATCGTTATTAGGATCGAATTTATAATCATTGTTTTTATCCTTTAAGGCAATTAGTTTATAATAGCCTTCTTTTAGGTTTTCTATGCTATATGATGTAAGACTATCTAAGGTATTTGTTAGATAAATAGGTTTTTGTTTATAAACAGTAGAGTCTGTAAAGCTATTCGCTGGATAAAGCATTACATTAACGAAGTTATCAGCTTCAAGTTGGTGTGCTGTAGATATATTACCTTGAATTTTTAATGAATCTATATACTCACCTGTTGAGAAAATATATTTAAATTGCTGTAAAACATTCCCTTCATTATTGTCCACAATAGCATCACCAAAATTAAAACTATAAGTAGTATTTGGCTTAAGAGTGTCGCGTAGACGAATTGTTAATACCTTTTTTGCAATACCCATGGGAGTTATCTCAGGTGGATTCTGTAAAGGCGGTGAAACAATAAGGTTCTGGTTTAACTTATTGATCTTGATATACTCATCAAAGACAATCTTAATTTCATCACTGTTAAAATTGGTGGAGAAATTTTTGGGTGTACTATATAATAATATAGGTGCTAGGGTGTCTTTTGGACCTCCACTAATGCTTCCTCTCTTTGCACAATTTGCAAAGAAAATAAAACAAAATAGCATAAAAATGCTTATGAAATATATTCGAAATTTAGACATAGTTCAATTTTAAAAGACAAAGAAACAATTATATTTTTTAGTTAGAAAATCTATGTATCAAAAAAAGAAAGGGAAGCAAAAAAAAGCAAGATAAAGCCTGTTTTTATATTTTCTTTTTCTTTTTAGTAGTTCGAGTTAAATAATAGTTGTATTTTAATTTAACAATTAGCAGGGTATACTTGAATAAGAAAATTCCTTTAAATTTTTATTGTATTATTATGATTTGGTTAAGGAACAAAATATCTTTGCTTATATAAAAGCATTATTTATGGAAGGGGATCAAATACAGAGAAGAATTATGGCTTTAGTGGCTAAGGTGGATAAAGGTAATTTGGCGTATGCGGATAGTGAAATAGAATCTTTACGTGAATTAATCAATGATGAGTTAGACCAAAGCACTTTGGATCAGCAAATTGTTTTGCTGGGGAAATATTTAAAGATTTTAGATCAAATAGAAGTAAGAATTAAGTAAAAGATGCAGCAAGATTTGTGTTATTGTTCAAGCGGAAAAACATTTGCAGAATGCTGCAAGGATTTTTTAGATCAAAATAGACTCCCTGAAACACCTTTGGAGCTTATGCGTTCAAGATATAGTGCTTATGTATTGGCTAATGCAAAATATATTTTAGATACTACTTATCCAGCTAATCGCCATTTTCATTCCAAAAAAGCAATATTAAAATGGGCAAAGCAAAATACTTGGAGTAAATTACAAGTAATAAAAAGTGAAGGGAATTATGTCACCTTTAGGGCTTATTATTTGGATAATGAGAAAAAAAAACAAGTTCATTTTGAGCATTCTTATTTCCAATATTTAGCAGGGAAGTGGTATTATGTCTCAGGCGACTTTGATGAGTAAACTATATATAAAAAACCAAATATAAACTATAATAAACAATTTTATGAAACCAACTAGAGTTGAAACGGATTTACTTGGAGACCTTCAAGTTCCATTAGATGCATATTATGGGGTGCAAACCCAACGAGCTATTGATAATTTCAAAATTTCATCTAGTAAGCTATCTGATTATCCCGAATTTATAAATGGATTGGCTCTTACAAAATGGGCTGCGGCAAAAACTAACTTTGAATTAAATATATTAGATCAGCAGATATATCAAGGTATAGCAGAGGCTTGCCAGGAGTTATTAGATGGTAGATTACATCAAGAATTTCCTGTTGATATGATTCAAGGAGGAGCCGGTACTTCAGTGAACATGAATGCTAACGAAGTAATTGCAAATCGCGCCATTGAGCTAATGGGACATAAAAAAGGTGAGTATAATTTTTGTTCACCTAACGATCATGTTAATTTATCCCAAAGTACAAACGATGCTTACCCAACGGCTTTGAAAGTAGCTTTGTTTAATATGAATAGAAAGCTGGTTTCAACTCTAGGTAAATTAGCGGAAGGCTTGCAAATTAAAGCCGTTGAATTCGAGTCTGTGATAAAGATGGGAAGAACGCAATTACAAGATGCAGTACCAATGACCCTAGGCCAGGAGTTTGGAGGGTTTGCCTACACACTGGAGAAGGAAATTGCCAATTTAAATGCTGTAAGTACTAGTTTTTTAGAGATTAATATGGGTGCTACAGCAATAGGTACAGGACTAAATGCTGTACCTGGATATGCGGATTTATGCGCTAAGAATTTGGGTATTTTATTAGATGAACCTGTAAGTTCTGCTGTTAATTTAGTGGAAGCTACTTCTGATACAACTGGATTTGTTGCTTATTCAGGTGCGTTAAAAAAGGTAGCTATAAAACTATCAAAGATATGTAACGATTTGCGTTTATTATCCTCTGGACCACGTTGTGGTTTAAACGAAATACAATTGCCTGCTATGCAACCAGGCTCTTCCATTATGCCAGGAAAAGTAAACCCAGTGATTCCTGAGGTAGTAAATCAAGTTTGCTTTAAAGTAATTGGAAATGATATGACAATAACTATGGCTAGTGAAGCGGCGCAATTACAGTTAAACGTTATGGAACCAGTGATAGCTCATTCTTTAATGGAGTCCATTGATTGGTTAGATAATGCAATGCAGACCTTATTAACTAAATGCGTTTTAGGTATCAAAGCTAATGTTGAGCATAATAAGGAGCTAGTTTTAGGTAGTATTGGTATTGTTACAGCATTGAATCCTTACATCGGATATAAAGCCTCCACAAAGATAGCAAAACAGGCATTGGAAACAGGAGCGAGTGTTTATGACTTAGTTTTAGAAAATAAACTATTGACCAAGGAGCGTTTAGATGAAATTCTAAATCCAGCTCATATGTTGGCACCTTCAAAGATATAATTGTTAATTTTACAGAGGTAACCTATTTATAGGTTACCTCTTTTAATATCCTATAATATGAATGCAATTGTAATTGGCGCCTCTGGTGCTGTCGGAAAAGAAATTACTAAGGAGTTAATTAAAAATCCTAATATTAAACAAATTGATGTTTTTGTGAGAAGTAAAATGGATTTGCAAAATGATAAACTTCGAGTTCATGTGGTGGATTTTGCTGAAATTCTTTCATGGGGACCAAGTATGATACCAAATTGTGATATTGCTTTTTGTGCTTTAGGTACAACTATAAAGCAAGCTGGGTCTAGAGCTAAATTTAAGGAGATAGATTATACCTATGTGGTAAATTTTGCAACTATTTGTAAAGCAAAGGGAGTTAATTGTTTTGCATTAGTAAGTTCAAAAGGAATAAATAGTAATAGTCCTTTTTTCTATTTTCAGATAAAAGCAGCGGTAGAAAAAGCAATATTAGATTTAGATTTTAACAAAACGGTTCTTATTAGACCAGGCTCTTTAATTCGACCAAAATCGGATAGAATCTCAGAACGAGTTGTAGTTGCAATAATGGGTATGGTGAACAAATTAGGATTATTTCTCAAAGCAAAACCAGTAGGAGTTGATTTGGTTGCTAAAGCACTAGTGAACGAGGCAATAGGTTTAAATCTTGGAATTAGTATAATTGAAAACGACCAAATAAAAAAAGCTACTTAATTTAAGTAGCTTTTTTATGATTACATTTTTTTCAACCAGTTTTTCATAGACACTTCGTTGTCAATAATGTTTTTTAATTCTGAAATTGCAACACGATCTTGCTTCATCGAGTCTCTATGTCGAATAGTTACAGTATTGTCCTGTATAGTTTGGTGATCTACTGTGATACAAAATGGAGTACCTAATGCATCTTGGCGACGATATCTTCTACCAACAGCATCTTTTTCATCATAAGTAACTTGAAAGTCCCATTTAAGATCGTCAATAATTTTTTGCGCAAGCTCAGGTAAACCATCCTTTTTTACAAGTGGTAAAACCGCTGCCTTTGTTGGTGCTAAAACAGCTGGTAATTTTAACACTGTTCTAGTGGACCCATCTTCTAGAGTTTCTTCTACTAATGATTTAGAAAATATGGATAAGAACATACGATCAAGACCAACAGAAGTTTCAACTACATATGGTACATATGAACTGTTTGTTTCATTATCGAAGAATTGTAGTTTTTTTCCTGAAAACTCTTCGTGAGCTTTTAAATCAAAATCAGTACGTGAATGTATTCCTTCTAACTCTTTAAAGCCAAAAGGGAAATTAAATTCAATATCTGTAGCGGCATTAGCATAGTGTGCTAACTTCTCATGATCATGAAAACGATAATTTTCAGCCCCCATCCCTAAAGATAGGTGCCATTTGTATCTAGCTTGTTTCCAGTAATCGTAATATTTCATCTCCTGTCCAGGCTTAACAAAAAACTGCATTTCCATTTGCTCAAATTCGCGCATACGGAAAATAAATTGTCTAGCTACAATTTCATTTCTAAAAGCTTTTCCTGTTTGGGCAATTCCAAAAGGAATTTTCATACGCCCTGTTTTTTGTACATTTAGAAAGTTAACAAAAATACCTTGTGCTGTTTCTGGGCGTAAATATAAGTCCATTGCGCTATCTGCAGAAGCACCTAATTTGGTTCCAAACATCAAATTAAATTGGCGAACTTCTGTCCAGTTCTTTGAACCGGTTTCTGGGTCCGCAATTTCTAACTCTTCTATCAAAGCTTTAACATCTTGTAGATCACCCGAATCAAGTCCACGAGCCATTCTCTCTAAGATTTGCTTTTTCTGTGATAAATAGCCTACAACTCTAGGATTGGTTTCAATGAATTGTTGTTCATCAAAGTTATCTGCAAAGCGTTTTTTTGCTTTTTCGATTTCTTTTTGTGCTTTTTGGTATAGTTTTTCACAGTAGTCTTCGATTAAAACATCCGCTCTATATCTTTTTTTACTGTCTTTATTGTCGATTAAAGGGTCGTTAAATGCATCAACGTGTCCTGAAGCTTTCCAAGTGGTTGGATGCATAAAAATTGAGGCATCAATTCCTACAATATTTTCGTGCATTTGTACCATGGATTTCCACCAATACTCGCGAATATTTCTTTTTAACTCTACACCGTTTTGAGCGTAGTCGTAAACTGCGCTTAAACCATCGTAAATTTCACTTGAGGGGAAAATATATCCGTACTCTTTAGCATGTGAAATTACGTTCTTAAAAATATCATCTTGTTTTGCCATAGTGCAAAAATAGTAAAAGACTTCATAATTAAAAATCTCTTGGTCTGATTTTGTATGTAGTTTGGAAGAAGTTTACTCAAATAATCTTATAAATTAGTTATAAAACTAAAAAATCGAATATTTATACGCTAGTTATTTGAGCTCTAGTATTAGATCCATCCTTTTTTTCTAAATTCTTTTAAGGTATTTGCGTATTTTTCCATTTGTTCTGGGGTTCCTAAAGTGACTCTTGTCCATTGTAGATAAGGCGGAAAGGGTCTACCTACAATTATACCATACTGCGCCATACGATCAATAAAAAGATTAGGATCAGAATTAATACGATGAAAAATAAAGTTAGTATGAGAGGGCAAATATTGTAAGTCTAGATTTTTTAGTGCGTTTATAGTTATAGCCTTACTATCTTGGTTCATTTGCAGGCTTTTAGCAACAAATACGGTATCTTTTAATGACGCAGTTGCCGCTACCGCTGCTGTTATACTAATATTTAAAATAGTTATAAATGGTATTAACTCTTTTATGGTTCTCTCACTAGCTAAACCATAACCAACACGCATTCCAGCCATAGCATAAAGTTTAGACAAAGTTTTAAGTAGAATTACATTGTTTTGCTGTTTTTTTACAAAAGTAAGTCCACTTTGGAAGCTTGGATCTTCAATATATTCTGCGTAGGCCTCATCAAAAATAAAAAACGTTTTTTCTTGGTTGGCACTCTCCACCCACGTTGAAATTTGCTGCGATGGGGTTAAGGTACCTGTTGGGTTGTTCGGATTACAAAGGTATACGATAGAGTATCCTTGGAAATTGTCGGCTATTTGCTTCATTTTGTGTAAATCCATAACATACTGATCGTTTAAAGGCACTGATGCAATAGTTATTCCCATGGCACTCGCATGATCTTTTGGTAATGCAAAAGATGGATCAGGGGTAATTAGTTGAATGCTTTTTTGCTGTTCTTTAGCTTGATAGCCAAGTAGGTTTATAACACCACGTATTAAATCAGAAGAACCAACACCAAGACAAACTTGATCTAAAGAAACGTCATTTTGCAAAGAAATGGTTTGTTTTAACTCCTGAATATAAGCATCTGGATAACGATTAGCTTGATCGACGATTTCTAAAATTGCTTTTTTAGCTTTTGGGGAAAGTCCTAACGCGTTTTCGTTGTAGTGTAAGTAAATAGGCTTTTTAGTTTCTAAAGGTAATTCTAGTTTAGCTAAAGTTTCTAGAGTTGTACCCTTGGCATAACTCGGCAGAAATATACCTCCTGCAAGGACAGTCCCTGTTAACTTTAAGAGATCGCGTCTGTTCATATTTGTTTGTGTTTAGTTTTACTGAGCTTATTCAGTTTGAGATTATAGAATGTTTAAAAAACGAGGGTTAAAGTAGACTTTTTTTGCGATTTTGAGAAGCTCATTTTAGTAAACCCCTTTATACATAGAGTGGAGCAAGGGGGATCTAAATAGTAGGGCAGTTTAGGCAATAATTTTAAAACATTGTAGTGGAACAAAGTTTGGTTAATTTGAGTAAAAAAATAAGGGCTGTCTTATGCAGACAGCCCTTTTGAGATTTTAAAGAGGAATATTTCCGTGTTTTCTATTTGGTAAAGTAATTTCTTTTGTTTCCAGCATTGCAAAAGCTTTTATTAGTTTTCTTCTTGTTTGGCTAGGAAGTATAACCTCGTCAATAAAACCTCTTTGGGCAGCACGGTACGGATTGGCAAACTTTTCAGCGTATTCTGCTTGTTTTTCTTCTAATTTGGCTTGTGGGTCTTGTGCCTCTGCAATTTCTTTTTTAAAGATAATTTCACTAGCACCTTTTGCTCCCATAACTGCAATTTCTGCATTTGGCCAGGCAAAGTTCATATCCGCTCCGATGTGTTTTGAATTCATCACATCATAAGCGCCACCATAAGCTTTTCTAGTAATAACGGTTACTTTAGGTACCGAGGCTTCGCTTAAAGCATAAAGTAATTTAGCTCCATGTACGATAATACCATTCCATTCTTGATCGGTTCCTGGTAAAAATCCTGGTACATCAACAAGTACTAATAATGGTATGTTAAATGAGTCGCAAAATCTTGTGAATCTTGCTGCTTTAATGGAACTTTTTACATCTAAACATCCAGCTAAAAACATTGGGTTATTTGCTACAATACCAATGCTTTTTCCACCAAGCCTGGCAAAACCAACAACAATGTTCTCTGCGTAATCTTTATGTATTTCAAAAAAGGAATCAGTGTCTATTATATTTTCAATCACTTTTTTCATATCATAAGGCTTATTGGGATTATCAGGTATGATATGGTCAAGTTCCGTACGATATTCTTGTTTTATTTGATAGGGTAAATCTTGTGCTTTCTCTTGATTGTTTTGTGGCATGTAACTCAACAACCTTTTAATGTCTTCCAAGCAAGCTACATCATTTGCTGAGGTTGTATGTGCTACTCCAGATTTTGTAGAGTGAGTACTAGCACCTCCTAGTTCTTCCGAAGTAACCTCTTCATTGGTTACAGTTTTAACCACACTAGGACCTGTAACAAACATATAACTTGAACCCTCTACCATCATTGTAAAGTCTGTCATAGCTGGAGAATACACTGCACCACCAGCACATGGTCCCATTATGGCAGATATTTGAGGAATAACTCCGGAGGATTGTACATTTCGATAAAAGATATCTGCGTATCCTCCTAAAGAACGAACACCTTCTTGAATACGAGCTCCTCCCGAATCATTTAAACCGATCATAGGTGCCCCCATTTTAACGGCCATATCCATTACTTTACAGATTTTTTCTGCGTGTGTTTCGGATAAAGCACCCCCAAATACAGTAAAGTCTTGTGCGAATATGTACACTAACCTACCGTTAATGGTTCCATAACCAGTGATAACACCATCACCAGGATAAATTTCTTTATCCATACCAAAGTCAGTTGTTCGATGGGTAACTAACATACCTACTTCTTCAAAAGATCCTTCATCCATTAGGTACTCTATCCTTTCTCTGGCAGTTAATTTCCCCTTTTTATGTTGAGTATCTATTCTTTTTTGTCCGCCACCTAGTTTAGCTAGGTCTTGTAATTGCTCTAATTTTTCTATTTTTTGGTTCATTGTGGTTTAATTTGGTAAGCGTAATTGTTTTTGGTCTTCTAAATATTGTTGTAACGCAATGAAGGCTGCTATTTGGGCTTCGTCTTTATATTGCTCTTTAATTAAGTCTGCACTATAGTATTTTTTAACGAAGTTAGTATCAAAGTTACCATCTCTGAACGCTTGATTTTCCATTACGAATTTCCCAAAAGGTAAAGTCGTAGAAATTCCTTTTACTTTATACTGAGCTATAGCCTCTATCATTAATTCAATAGCCTCTTGTCTTGTTTTGCCATAAGTGATTAACTTGGCTAGCATTGGATCATAATAAATAGGAACATCCATGTCTTGCTCAATTCCATTATCAACTCTAATTCCTTGTCCTTGCGGAATAACATATTGTTCTAAAAATCCTACGCTAGGTAAAAAATCATTTAGGGGGTCTTCTGCATAAATTCGAAGCTCCATTGCGTGGCCCGTTATTTTTAGTTGATCTTGAGTAAAAGGTAGTTCTTGTTCTCTTGCTATGTTAATTTGTAACTCAACTAAATCTAGACCAGTGATAAGTTCGGTTATAGGGTGTTCTACCTGTAAGCGTGTGTTCATTTCTAAGAAGTAGAAATTTAAATTCTCATCAAGTAAAAACTCAACTGTTCCAGCTCCGACATAATTACATGAGGCAGCGACTTTTACGGCAGCTTCTCCCATGGCTTTTCTAAGTTGCGGGGTAAGCACAGATGAAGGAGCTTCTTCAACTACTTTTTGATGTCTTCTTTGAATACTACACTCTCTTTCAAATAGATATACAATGTTTCCATGCATGTCGGCGAGAATTTGTATTTCAATATGGCGAGGAGATCCAATATATTTTTCAATAAATACCGATCCATCACCAAAGGCATTGGTAGCCTCAGATATAGCTCTTTGCATTTGAGCTTCTAACTCTTGTATATTTTCAACAATACGCATTCCTTTTCCTCCACCTCCAGCAGAGGCCTTAATTAAAATTGGAAAACCTATTTGTTGGGCAACTTCTTTGGCTTGATCAATATCTGTAATAGCTTGATCTAATCCCGGAACCATTGGAATATTATAGGCTTTCACCGTCTCTTTGGCAGCTAATTTGCTACCCATAACTTTTATCGCATGGGAATCCGGACCAATAAAAATTATTCCGTTTTTTGCACAGGCTTCTGCAAAATTTGCGTTTTCACTTAAAAAGCCATAGCCTGGATGGATAGCATCAACTTGTAGTTGTTTTGCTAGGTGAATGATTTTATCGCCTAATAGATATGATTCACTAGAGGGCGCAGGGCCTATGCAAACTGCCTGATCGGCCATTTTTACATGTGGAGCTAAACGATCTACTTCAGAATAAACTGCTACAGTTTTTATTCCCATTTTTTTTGCAGTACTCATAATTCGTACTGCTATTTCGCCACGATTGGCCACTAAAATTTTTTTCATGATGGATTATTCAAATTCAATTAACACTAAGCCCTTGTCAACAGTTTCTCCTTTTGATACATGGATTGCTTTTATTACTCCTTCACGTGGAGAAGTTAAATTATTTTCCATTTTCATTGCCTCAAGGATTAGTAAGTTATCTCCTTGTTTAACTGTTTGACCAGGTTCAATATTTACCTCTAAAATCAACCCCGGCATTGGTGCTTTTATGGAGTTAATTTGCTTGGCGGTATTTAATGAAAATCCTAGTTCATTAATTAGTTTGTCTAATTGTGTTTGAATATTTACCTGATAGGTATTTCCATTTACGGTAACTTGATAGTTTTTGTTGGAAAAATCACTAGCTGTTATTTTTGCTTTATGTGATTTGTTGTCTTTTAAAACATGAATGTAATCTGATTTTGTTGCAGCTATGTCAATGGGAGCACTTAATAAATCTTGACTCTCAAAAACTGCATCATCATTTACTTTGAGTTGATAAGTTTTGATCATTATTATATATAGTTTTTAGGTAACGGTAAATATATAGAATTGTGAGAGATATAAATAGTAAGATGCTATTTTTTTGCATATTAATCCCCAAGGATAAGTGAAGGAGAATAGGGGTATGTGAGAAGTTTTATTTATATTAAAATTTTAAACATGAAAAAACATAATACTTAAAAATAGTAATAAAAACAACAAAATTTAGGCTTTACGGTAATCTATTGTCATAAGAGGAATGAACATGAGTATTACAAGTAGATAGAGTTTTAAAAAAAAACCTCAAATGAGTTTTTAGCTCATCGAGGTTTTTTAATGTATTAATCCATTTTATCGTCAAGTGAATCTTGCCTTTGGTGTTCTAGCGAGTTCCAACCTCTTGCCTTTAGAGGTATTTTTGTATTATCCCTTGTAATTAGATGAATTCCTTCGTCACTTGGAGTCATATGACCTATTATACTTAGATGTGGATTTCCTTTTATTTTTTCAAAGTCTTTCATCTTAATTGTAAACAAAATTTCGTAGTCCTCACCACCATTAATGGCTATTGTAGTGGAATCTATGTTGAACTCTTCACAAGTAGCAATGAATTGTGGGTCAAGTGGCAATTTATCTTCATATACATTACATCCTACGTTAGAGGCTTTGCAAAGGTGGATGATTTCTGAGGATAAACCATCACTGATATCAATCATAGAGGTAGGCTTTACATCTAAATCCTTTAGGAGCTGTTTAAGGTCCGTTCTGGCCTCAGGTTTTAATTGTCTTTCAATAATATAATCATATTGATCTAAATCAGGTTGATTATTAGGGTTTACTAAAAAAACTTGCTTTTCTCTTTCTAAAACTTGTAATCCCATATAGGCAGAACCTATATCCCCACTAACTACTAGTAAATCTGTATCGCCTGCTGTTGAACGATAAACAATGTCTTGTTCCTGTGCTTGGCCTATTGCTGTAACACTGATGATTAAGCCAGTTTGGGAGGAAGTTGTATCTCCACCGATTAGATCTACTTTATAATGTTTGCAAGCTAATGAAATACCTGCATATAATTCTTCTATTGCCTCTAAAGGAAAGCGATTGGATACTGCGATTGAGACTGTTACTTGAGTAGGTGTAGCATTCATTGCACAGATATCAGATAGATTTACCACAATGGCCTTGTATCCCAGATGTTTTAAAGGAGCATAAGATAAATCAAAATGTACACCTTCAATTAATAAGTCAGTGGAAACAAGTACTTTTTCTTTTGAAAAGTCTAGTACTGCGGCATCATCCCCTATAGCTTTAATTGTCGTGTCTTGTTCAATGGTAAAATTTTTGGTCAAGTGTTCTATTAAACCAAATTCCCCTAATTGCTCTAGGGCTGTTCTGGACTGATTTTTATTTTCGATCATAGGGCTATCTTATTTTTAATACAAAGGTAAAAAGAAAAGGTGATAGATTTACTCTACCACCTTTAATGCTTAATTTTCTTGGAAGAATTGGCCAAGATTTTTGACTTGCATTACCGTGTTCATATATTCTTGGGTTAGTTCCTGACTATTTTCTTTATCATTATCTACTACAATTTGCATTAATAAACCATAAAGATCTACTTCGTCTTTTAAGTCTTGTGCATAGTAGTACAGATCCTCAACAGGCAAGGATTTATAGTAGTCTATCTTGCCTTTCATTATTTCAATGGTTTGATCTACAAGTTCTCTAGCCTTTTCAGGTTTTCCAACTTTATAGTATCCTTCTATGAAGGACTGAACAAAGCGGTGCTCGTTATAATATTTTAAAGGCATATTCTGCATTGCAATATCAATTACATGTTCTGCCTTATCTAATTTACCTTCCTGTATTAATTGTTCTTGTAATCTAGCTAGGTTAATTCTATAGTAATTACTATTTTTTCTGGTTTGTGGATCATGATAAATTTTATCACTTCCCATATTGCCCCAATACCAATCTTTAATTACGTTATACATACGGTCGGAATCTATACTACCCATATCCAAGGGGTGTGATGATTTTTTATCAGATTTGATAGGTACCAACTGATAAGTTAAGCCATTTAGCTGGAGATAATCTTTCATCCAAAGATAATCTTCATCTCCATAACTACCTCCAGAAAAATAAATAGGTCTTTCCCATTTGTTGTTAGCAATAATATCTAACATGATTAAACGGTGCTTATAAAGTCCAGAATCTTTTATTTCTACATGTACAGTGTCTACCACTTGATCCATTAAATAAGGAGAAACTATATTGTTTTTAGAGATAATATCCTTGTTAACTGGAATGGTTAATTTATTTGTCGGTGCTATATAGGTGGTAATTCCAGCTTGTGTTTTTGTCTTTAATCTCTCGTCCTCGGAACGAATAAAGTCAAGGAAAAGATTAATATCGATTGCCTTATCTGTGATTGGTTGGATTAGGACATAATCTCTTTTATTACCTACATATTGATCATGAGTAAATTTAATTGGCAATGCTTCTGATTGATACGCTTTAGCTCGCATTTGATCAATATACCAATCTAAAGGCAAAAGAGAAGTACATACAACCCTAACATCTGTACGATATCCTTCTACATCTTGTAAATACCAAAGAGGGAAGGTATCATTGTCTCCAATGGTAAATAAAATTGCGTTAGGCTCGCAAGAGTCTAAATAAGCTTTTGCATTTGCAAGAGCTGTGTATTTATTTGAACGATCATGGTCATCCCAATTTTGTTGAGCCATTAGTACAGGTGCCCCAAGAAGGCTGGCCGTTAAAACAATTGCAGCACTAAGTTTAGGATTTAAATATTTGCTTACTCCTTGATAAATTGCATAAACACCAAAGCCTAGCCAAATTGCAAAAACAAAAAAAGCAGGAACTACGGCATAATCGCGTTCTCTTGGCTCAAAAGGTCTTTCATTTAAGAACACTTTTAAAGCCAAACTAGTGAATAAGAATAGTACTAATAAAACCCAAAAAGTTCTTTTGTCATTTCTAAAATGGAAAATGAATCCAACAACCCCTAATATAAAAGGGATCATAAAGTAAGTGTTTCTTGCCTTATTGTTTAGTACGGTGTCAGGTAAGTTATCTTGTGACCCTAATCTTATTTGGTCCAGGAATTTTATACCACTAATCCAGTTACCATGTGTTAAATCGCCCTGTCCTTGAATATCATCTTGTCTTCCAGCAAAATTCCACATTAAGTACCTCCAGAACATGTAACCGAATTGATAATTTACCATAAAGCTCATATTGTCCATAAAGCTTGGAACTGCAATATCTAGATATTGAGCGTATTCACTCTGGAAGATTTGGTCTAATTCCTCTACTCCAATATTGTTGGCTGCTAATTCTTGCTTTACTTCACGTACAAATTCTTCTAGTTCTGGTGTTCCCGCATATTCAGATTTAACAGAAAAGTCTAAAGGGCGAGTATATCTCATGTAGTTTAAGCGGTGATTCGTATCTGTACTCCATAAGCGAGGTAAAAAACCTTTGTGTTTGGAGTTAAAATTATATCCCGCATTCTTCCATTCATTAACGATAATATATTTACCAGTTTTATAGTCTCTTTCATAGTTAGGTTTTTCGTCTTTAAAAGGGTTGTCTTTATCTAAGCCGACATATAATTTAGTAAAATAAGAATCATAATAAATACTCTCACTACCATATTGTTCACGTTGATAGTAAGCCAGTAGCTCTGCTGCATCGGAAGGTGTATTCTCATTAATTACTACTTTTGCATTTGCACGAATAGGCAGCATAATCCAAGAAGTTAGTCCAATACAAACAAATAAAAGAGCTAATATCAAAGTGTTTGCAAACACGTAGTTTTTTTTGCTAGTAAATTTTAAACCAATTACAAAAAAAGCTACAATTAAAATAAAAGCAAAAATGGTTCCACTATTAAAAGGTAGTCCTAAGCTATTTACCATAAATATTTCAGTCTTTCCAAATAATGCCAAAATGTATGGGAATAAAAAGGCAAATAAGAAGAAAAGGACTATTATAGCCGTTAAATTGGCAAGTATGAAATTTTTAGGGGTGATTTTCTTATATTTTTTGAAATAATATAAAAGAACAATAGATGGTATAGTTAAAAGTCCCATAAGATGTATACCAAAAGAACATCCTGAAATTAATGCAATTAATAGTAACCATTTATCTCCTCTGGGTTTATCTAAATCATCAACCCATCTTAATCCTAAATATAATAATAAAGATATTAGGAACATGGCAGATGCGTAGACCTCTGACTCCACAGCATTAAACCAGAAGCTATCCGAGAAAGTGAAAGCAAGAGATCCTATTGCAGCACTTGCTAAGATAACCATTGCGTTGATGTTGTTTAATGTGGAGGTTTTTTCAATTACTTTCTTCAAAATGTTAGACGAAATCCAGAACATAAAAAGAATAGTAAACGCACTTGAGATAACGGCAACCATATTTACCATTAATGCAATTTTATCAGGTGAGCTTGCAAACATGGAGAAAAACGCTCCTAGCATTTGATATAATGGAGCTCCAGGTGGATGACCAACTTGTAATTTTGCTGAGGTAGCTATATACTCGCCCGGATCCCAAAAACTTACTGTTGGTTCTACCGTAAGGCAGTATGTAATTAAAGCTATCAGAAAACAGAACCATCCTCCAATGATGTTCCATTTTTTATAATTGAATGT
Organism: Myroides sp. LJL119; assembly: GCF_054871605.1. NCBI lineage: Bacteria > Pseudomonadati > Bacteroidota > Flavobacteriia > Flavobacteriales > Flavobacteriaceae > Myroides > Myroides sp. LJL119. Next base: position 212,379 of record NZ_JBTXLO010000004.1, on the reverse strand, counting down.
CAACATATTTGTTTTGCTTTGATAATATTTTGTAATGTACATACAAAGAAAAGATTTTTTTTGAGTCTATCGTAAAAAATAAAAAATATAATTTTTTTTCAATAAAAGTTTGCAGGATTGAAAAATAGGTGTACTTTTGCAACCGCAATACAGAAGTAAACATGCTTCTATAAGCAAAAATGGCACTGGCCTATGGTGTAATGGTAACACAGCTGATTTTGGTTCAGTCGTTCTAGGTTCGAGTCCTAGTAGGCCAACTAAAGACCTCCTAAGTAATTAGGAGGTCTTTTTTATTTAACTCTTTTACTTAAAACCTAATAAAATGTTAAAGTTTTAAAAGGGGTATTTGATTATGAATAAGTTAGGTTGAAAAGGATAAAAAGTGCAAAAATATTTTTGGTAATTTGCGTAAATGTGCTAGATTTGCAATCGCAATACAGAAGTAATAACGCTTTTAAATGCAAAAGGTAATGGCCTATGGTGTAATGGTAACACAGCTGATTTTGGTTCAGTCGTTCTAGGTTCGAGTCCTAGTAGGCCAACAAAAAGACCCTCTGAGAAATCAGGGGGTTTTTTTTATGTTTTTGCTAACAAGAAAAAAAAGTTTAATTTGCTAAATGCTCTGATATGTAGTAGGATAGTAATTAGTGATGTTGAAGTATTGTAAATCGAAGCAGGATAATTTGCAGACTAATAAAAAGATTGTATATTTGCCCCTGGTAAGTCCTACACGACCAGCTCCTGTAGAATCCTCCAGGGTGGGAACGCAGCAAAGGTATATGGTTGTAGCGGTGCGATGTAGGTAGCTTACCATTTATAATCTCCTTGTTTTGGGATTTTTTTTGTTTGCTTTTGTGAGCTACAAAATGGAAAAGTTTGATTTTTCGAACCGACTACAAAAATTACTGCTTATTTATGTTTGCTTTTTAATATAGCATGTTAGGTGTTACCTGGCACTGATATCATATAATTCCCTCAAAGGTATATATAGTTTAAATGTACTCTTTAATTCTATTTTTGATTCGCAGACGGAAATCTATTTATTTAAGTGTAATAGCTCTGACTTTAAAATATTTCTAATAAATTTTTAGTCTTTAACTTTTTAAGATTACCCATTGAATCTTTGATTCAAGAAATGCAATTTCTTTCTTTAACTTATTTTTTTTTATATAGCAGGATTATCTTCCAAGGAATTAAATCTTTTTTGTAAGAGTTTTTTAATTCACCGTAATAGTAATAGGAGTGAGATTTTTTTTACTTTCTGGGGATGCTCATCGTAGATAATGCTGTGTTTTTTCATCCTATATAATAACGTACAAATTTTTGCTCTGATATTGGATTTTTTTAGTTAACCAACTTACACCGTTATACTTTTGGATTTCTAAAAAAAGCCCCAAAAAGGAATAATTTTTTTGGGGCATGTCTATTTATGCTTGTTTTTTAAACAGTTCCTTTGAAATCGGCTTTTCTTTTGTCTAAAAATGCTGTTGTTCCTTCTATAAAATCCTCTGTTTCGAAGCACTCACCAAATCCTTTAATTTCTTCATGGTAACCATTAACGCCATCTTTGTAATTAGCATTTACGGCTCTTATGGCTTTGGCTATGGCCGTTGAAGAATTAGAGGCTATTTTAAGAGCTATTTTTCTTGTAAAATCTAATAGCTCTTCGCTTGATCTTACGTGGTTTACTAATCCAATAAGTGCCGCTTTATCTGCATCAATCATTTGAGCGGTCATAATCATTTCCATTGCAATGCCTTTTCCTACTAATTGTGCTAATCTTTGAGTTCCACCATATCCTGGAATTAGGCCTAGGGTAACTTCAGGTAAACCCATTTTTGCATTTAAAGAAGCAATTCTAAAATGACATGCCATTGCTAGTTCTAATCCTCCTCCTAGTGCAAAACCATTAATGGCTGCAATTACAGGTTTAGGAAAATTTTGTACATAGTCAAATAAAAGCTCTTGACCTTTAGCTGCTAGTTGAGAACCTTCACTCACGTTAAAACTTGAGAATTCTTTAATATCAGCACCAGCTACAAATGATTTTTCTCCGCTTCCGGTAATGATAACAACCTTAACATCCTTGTCTATTTCCAATGCTTTAAAAGCTTCATGTAATTCTTCAATAGTTGCCTTGTTCAATGCATTTAGCTTGGTAGGTCTATTAATGGTAATGGTAGCTATTTGCTGGTCAATACCTATTAAAACGTTTTCAAATGTCATAACTAATATTTTTATCTGTTGTGATTATATAAATTAAATGGGTAGCTAATCTTATATTTTACAAGGGAGCTACTGAATCAAAAATAAGTAAATTTATTTACAGTAAAGAATATTATATTTTTTTGTTTTTAGAATCACGTAGTGCTTTATATAGTTTGATTCCTGTCATCAATAAAAAGGATAATGATAAAAGACCTAAAAGTCCAAAAATCCAATTAAAAGTGCTTTTTAAAATAACAATAAAAACTATGGCAAATAAAATAAGTGTCGCTCCTTCATTCCAAATTCTAAAAAAGGTTGAAGATTTATTTAATTTATCATTTTTAATTAAGTTTACATAGGTGTTACATCTTAAATGATATAAAAATAGAAGGAATACGAAAAACAGCTTTATATGCATCCAAGGTTGCGTTAATAAACTTGGATTCAAATAAATAAGGGTAACTCCACATAATGTTGTTATTATGCATGCTGGCCATGTAATTATATTCCAGAGCCTAGTAGTCATAATCTTGTACTGATCTTGTAGAATACTTTTAGCTGGTTGTTGTAAAGTATTGGCTTCGCTATTGTACACAAAAAGTCTTACGATATAAAACAATCCTGCAAACCAACATACCATAAAAATAATATGGAGTGCTTTAATGTATAAATACGTCATTTTTAATTATTTTGCCATTGTTTTATCCATGTCACTAATGCATCAACCCAAAGGGGATCTTCATTTAAACAAGCAATAGTCTTAAACTCTTGCCCTCCCTTAGTTAAAAAATCTTCTTTGGCTTCCATGCCAATTTCTTCTAGAGTTTCTAGACAATCTGCGACAAAAGCAGGAGTTACAACAGCTAACCTTTTGATACCATTTAACGCAAGTTTTTCAACCGTAATATCTGTAGCTGGCTGTAGCCATTTATCGGGGCCAAGTCTACTTTGAAAGGAGTTTGTTGTCTTATTATTAGGAATATCTAAGTATTCAATAACCTGTCTGGTTGTTTCTAGACATTGATGACGGTAGCAAAACTCATGTGCAGCTGATTTTGTAACACAACAACTCATGTCCATTTTACAATGTGCTTTGGTTATGTCTGATTTTCTTATATGTCTTTCAGGTACGCCATGATAAGAAAATAAAATATGATCATAATCAAAATTTTCTAGCTGATTTTTTATAGAGTTGGCTAAAGCTTGTATGTACTCTTGTTTATTGAAAAATGCCGGTAAACTGGTTAAAGTTATATTCGGATATTTCTTACTTATTATTTGTTTGGCCAATACCTCTATGGTTTGGGTGGTTGCCATTGCATATTGTGGATATAGGGGAATCATTAGAATTTCAGTGACACCTTTTTCATGTAATTCTTTAATGCCATTGGCAATAGAAGGTTGACCGTATCTCATAGCTAGTACTACGGGAATGTCAACTTTTTCCTGAACTTTTTTAGATAGATTTTTAGAAATTACCATTAAAGGAGAGCCCTGAGGCCACCAAATCTTTTGGTAGGCTTGAGCTGATTTTTTCGGACGTGTATTTAAAATGATTCCCTTTACCACTAACGCTCTTAATAGGTAAGGTAAATCAATTACTCGTTTGTCCATTAAAAATTCATCTAGATAGGGTTTAACATCTTTAGGTGTTGGGGATTCTGGTGAACCTAAATTGACTAATAATATACCTTTCATGCGATTTAGTTGTTTGCGGTTAATGACATTAAATATTTTTTAGGGGTAGTTCCAAATTTCTTTTTAAAGGCAGCAATAAAATGACTTGAAGTACTATAACCTATTTTGGTACCAACTTCATTTACATTGTAATTTCCTTGGTCCAGAAGTTTTCTTGCATATTCCATTTTATAATCAAATAAAAAACTAAAGACTGAATCTCCGTAGATTTGCTTAAAACCGAGCTTGAGCTTTTTAATATTAATTCCTACTTGATCAGCTAATTCCTGTAAAGTAGGCGGTTCTGCCATTTTAGCAATGATGATATCTTTAACTTGTTTGATTTTCAATACATCGTCTTCATCGGAAAGAAAGGGGCAATTCTCAATATTAAGGTCTTCATTTTTATTGAACAGTAAACTCAATAATTCATAGGTTTTCCCTGTGTAATACAGATTCTTTATAGACGAATGCATATTAAAATTAAACATTTGACTTAGGACAATGGCCATCTGTGGAGAAATTAATTCCTCTTGATAATATTTTTTGTTTTTATTTTCTTGTGTTAAAAACCCTATGAATTCTGCTTCACTAGAAAATAGGGAATGAAATTTTTTAATAGAAATTAAAACACATATAAAGCTTGAATTACTTGTTAAATCAAGATGTAGGGGCAATTGTTTTTGAGGGTTGTAAAGCAACAAAGATTTCTCTGCTTCTAAGGGTAGAGAATAAGCGCCTTGGTTGAAAATAAAAACACCTTGACCTTTTAAACAAAAATAGAACTGGATCATATCGGTTTCCATTTCTTTTTTAAAGGTAAAGTTTTTTGTGTCGTTGTTCTCTAATCTTACAATGGTAAAATGGGTATCAATTAAAATTTCTTCTATTGGACTCATAGCGTTGTTTTTAAAATCTATTAGATTATCAGCGTTGTTTGTTTATTTAGAAACAGTCTAGATAAGTTATTTCTAAAGCCTTGGTAATTGGGCAAATTTACTGTATTATAATGAAATAAAAACATAAATTTTACTTTTAACCTCTGACGATATAAATAGTCCTTCTAGCGTTGTTTTAGTTGGTGCTTTAATTCTACATTTGTATACTTTTTAGAAATAAGGTTGTTCAATGGAAAAAATAGAAGGGTTAAAGTCGCCAACTTTTTATGCTGTAGGATTGAGTTATAAGAAAGCAGATGCATGTATTCGTGGAAAATTTAGCTTAAATGACCAATCCAAGAATGATCTATTGCTTCAGGCTAAAAACTCTAATATAAATAACCTTTTGGTTATATCAACGTGTAATAGAACGGAGATCTATGGATTTGCTCAACATCCTTTCGAGTTAATTAAATTAATTTGTGATCATAGTGCCGGAAGCATAGATGAGTTTACATCTTGTGCTTATGTGTTGAAAAATAAGCAAGCCGTTGCACATCTGTTTAATGTTGGATGTGGGTTAGATAGCCAAATTTTAGGAGATTTTGAAATCATTAGTCAAATTAAAAATAGTTTACTACTCTCCAAAAAATATGAAATGGCTAATAGTTACTTAGAGCGATTAGTAAACGCTGTGATTCAAGCTAGTAAACGTGTTAAGAATGAAACCAAAATATCTAGTGGTGCTACCTCCGTGTCTTTTGCTGCTGTACAGTATATTATGGATGCTATCTCACAGATTGGGGATAAGAATATCTTGTTATTTGGTACAGGTAAAATTGGTAGGAATACATGTGAAAACCTTGTGAAACACACTAAGAACAGTCATATTACACTAATTAATAGGACCAAAGAAAAAGCACAAGAAGTAGCGGGAAGATTTCATGTAATCGTGCAAGATTATGCAAACCTACAAGAGCATCTTCATCAAACCGATGTATTAGTAGTTGCAACTGGAGCTTTACAGCCTACCATAGAACTACAAATGTTATCTAAAACGAGAAAGATCCTCATATTAGATTTATCTATACCAGCCAATGTCGATAAAAATGTACTGAACAACCCTAATGTGGAATTAGTACATTTGGATTATCTGTCAAAAGTAACAGATAAAACCTTGGAAAAAAGGAAGCAATATATTCCTTTGGCTGAAGAAATTATAGCTCAAGTGATGGATGAGTTTTTGACTTGGGCACAGATGCGAAGATTTGCACCAACAATAAATGCTCTAAAAAGTAGGCTCGAGCAAATAAAAGATGGTGAATTAGACTATCATCGAAAAAAAATGGAGAACTTTAATCCCGATCAGGCCGAGGTCATCTCTACTAGGATTATTCAAAAGATTACAACTCATTTTGCTAATCACCTTCGACAAGAAGATACAGTAGTTGATCAAAGTATAGAGTGGATCGAAAAAGTTTTTCAATTTCAAACAAATTACAATGAATAAAACAATAAGAATTGGTACAAGAGATAGTGAATTAGCTTTATGGCAAGCCAATACAGTAGCAAAATTATTGCAAAAAAATGGCTTTAAAACAATGTTAGTTCCGGTGAAATCTACAGGAGATTTAAATCTAGATAAGCCACTTTATCAAATGGGAATAACTGGGATTTTTACAAAAACTTTGGATATAGCTATGATTAATAACCAAATCGATATTGCTGTACATTCAATGAAGGACGTGCCAACAGCTCTACCACAAGGTATTGTTCAAGGAGCGGTGTTAAAAAGAGCCAATACGCAAGATATTTTAATCTACAAAAATGATGACTCATTTTTATCTAATGATCTTAGTTCGACCATAGCAACTGGTAGCTTGCGAAGACGTGCACAGTGGTTACATAAATATCCAAATGATAAAATGGTTGACTTACGAGGCAATGTGATCACTCGCCTAGAGAAATTAGAACAAAGTAATTGGCAAGGAGCTATTTTTGCAAGTGCAGGATTGGATAGAATAAAAAGAAAACCTAAGAATTATATTAATTTGGATTGGATGGTGCCAGCCCCAGCACAAGGAGCCATGTTAGTTGTTGTTAATGCAGATAACGATTTTGCAATGCAAGCAGTTTCTTTGTTAAACGACTACGAGGCTGAAATGACAACGCATATTGAACGTCAATTTTTGCGTACTCTTGAAGGTGGGTGTACAGCACCTATAGGAGCCCTTGCATCTTACAATGAGCAAGACGAATCCATCGATTTTAAAGGTGTTTTATTTTCATTAGACGGACAAATTAAACATGAAATTGTTAAGAAAGTTGATATAAAGCAATGGAAGAAGTTAGGTTTTTTTGCTGCAAAAGAACTTTTTGAGCAAGGAGCAGATCAAACAATGGCTGAATTGCGAGATCAATTGAAAAAATAATATGAGCAAAAAAATCACTGTTTTATCCACTAGGAAATTGCAAAAAAACAATTTAGAGATAATAAAAAACAGCTCTTTAAATTGGATTCAAGAAGACTTTATTAGCCTTGAATATGCTGGATTTTGTATTGAGGAACTACAGGATTATTTACTTTTTACAAGTCAAAATGCAATCTTAAGTGTAATACATACCGAAGGAGAGGATTTTTTTAAAGGTAAAAAAGTTTTCTGTGTTGGAATCAAAACTAAACAGATGCTTGAAGCATTAGGTGCTTTAGTTTATTCTTGGGCGCACTATGCCGAAGAATTATCTAAGCAAATAATTCAAAGTTTTAGAGAGGTTCGAATTACATTTTTTAACGGGAATTTACGTCGAACTACCCTAGTTGATGCTTTTAAAAAGCATGGAATATTTTACCAGGAAATTCAAGTATATAAGACGGTTTTACAGCCAATCTCTTTAAAAGAACCTATCCAAGGGCTTTGTTTTTATTCACCTTCGGGGGTGAAAAGCTTTTTGGTTAATAATAGCATAACAGATCAAGTTTGTTTTTGTATTGGCCATACTACTAAACTAGCCTTAGAAGGTATTACCAATAATATAGTTTTAGCATCTATACCAACCGTTGAGCAGACAATCAAAGCATGTATAGCTTTTTATAAATAATGGTCTAAAAGAAATAATGGACTACTTTAAAATAAACTAAAATGATTAAAAACGATTTATTTTTACGTGCTTTAAAAGGCGAAACTGTGGAAAGGCCACCAGTTTGGATGATGCGTCAAGCAGGTAGATATTTACCCGAATTTCGCGTTTTGCGTGATAAATATGATTTTTTTACACGTTGTAGAATACCTGAGATCGCTGCGGAGATTACAGTGCAGCCTATTGATATTGTACAGCCAGATGCTGCAATTTTATTTAGTGATATTTTAGTTGTACCTCAGGCAATGAATATACAAGTGGAGATGAGAGCTGGTGTAGGGCCTTGGTTGCCAAATCCAATACGTGATCCACGAGATGTCGATAATGTGATAGTTCCTGATATTCAGGAAACATTAGGTTACGTTATGCAGGCTATAAAAGTAACTAAGCAAATGCTAGATCAGCGAGTTCCATTAATTGGTTTTGCTGGTTCACCATGGACTATATTTTGTTATGCAGTTCAAGGTCAAGGATCAAAGAATTTTGATTTAGCAAAAGCTTTTTGTTTTGAACATCCCGAAGCAGCGCACCGTTTATTGGAGAAAATAACGCAAACAACGATTTTGTATCTAAAAGAAAAGGTAAAGGCTGGTGTAGATGCGGTGCAAATTTTTGATTCTTGGGGCGGGATGTTATCACCTACAGATTATCAAGAGTTTTCATGGAAATATATCAATCAAATTGTAGAGGCTTTAGCGGAGATTACACCAGTTATAGTTTTTGGAAAGGGGTGTTGGTTCGCTTTACCTGAAATGGCTAAATCTAAAGCTTCTGCTTTAGGAGTAGATTGGACTTGTTCTGCAAAAAACGCAAGGTTGTTTACCAATGGAGAAATTACTTTACAGGGTAATTTTGATCCAAGTCGTTTAATGTCACCCATACCAACAATAAAAAAGATGGTGCATCAAATGATTGATGAATTTGGTAAAGATAAGTATATTGTAAACCTTGGTCATGGTATTTTACCATATATCCCGGTAGATCATGCTAAAGCATTTATTGATGCTGTAAAGGAGTATGAATTTAAATAATATTTACAAGAAAAATATTTATGCTAAATAAAACCACTAAAAGCGAACAGGAAAGACGATTAGATGCCATTGTAGCAAGTTTAATCACAATCGACTTTATTCCAGGATTAAATGAAAACAAAGATCTGATTAATCAAGAATTAACTAAAATAGGTTTGCAAACCGAGATCTTAGAAAAAATGGATGCCACAGAATTAAAAGACCACTTAGTTAAGTTTCAATTAGGTTGGAATCATATGGAAGTTTTTGCAGATTTTTTAGTTAAATATTCAAGTCCTAAGCTGTGCTTTAAAAACAAAGCAAAATATATCTATGAATATATTCAAAGCAATAGCAAGGCTTTTTCTTTTGAGATTATGAATAAACTAGCTCAATTGTAAAAATAAATAGAAAGATTACAGAGAGATAAATAATGATGAAAGAAAAATTTTATAACTATATTCAAAACCTGCAAGAAACGATTTGTCAAGCTTTAGAGCAAATAGATACAAAGGGTAAATTTGTACAAGATTTGTGGGAGAGAGAACAAGGAGGAGGAGGAAGAACTCGAGTATTACAGAACGGTAAAGTATTTGAAAAAGCGGGTGTTAATATATCAGCTGTTGATGGTGATTTACCTACTAGTTTACAACAATATTTTAAGGTAGCAGAGGTTGATTTTTTTGCCTGTGGATTAAGTTTAGTAATTCATCCTGTAAGTCCAATGGTGCCAACTGTTCATGCTAATTGGAGATATTTTGAGATGTATGACAAACAAGGCAATACGATTAAAAGCTGGTTTGGTGGTGGACAGGATTTAACTCCTTATTATTTGTTTGAGCAAGATGTAGTTCATTTCCACCAGGTTTGTAAACAAGCCTGTGATAAACATGATTTATCTTTTTATAAGGATTTTAAACAACAGTGCGATCAATATTTTTGGAACTCTCATCGCAGTGAGGCAAGGGGAGTTGGTGGACTTTTCTTTGACCGCTTAGAACAAACCCAAGAATTTAGTTTGCAAGATAGATTTGAGTTTGTTAAACAAGTAGGAGATAGTTTTCTACATGCATATCTTCCCATTGTAGAAAGAACCAAGGATTTGGAATTTGAACAAGAACAAGTTAATTGGCAACAAATACGAAGAGGACGTTATGTGGAGTTTAATTTAGTACATGATAAAGGTACTTTATTTGGACTGAAAACCAACGGGCGTATGGAGTCGATTTTAATGAGTCTACCTCCGGTGGTGAAGTGGGTTTATGATCATAAGGTGGAAAATAATTCGGCTGAGGCTGAATTGCTAAAGGTCTTAAAATATCCTAAAAACTGGGTTTAGTAAAGCAAAATATAGTAAATTTATAAAATATAACCAAAATAGGTTAACGATAAAAATAGAATTATGTTTCCAATTCAAAGAGGCAGAAGATTACGAACAAATCAATCTATTAGAAGTCTAGTTAGAGAAACTACTTTGAGTACTTCTGATTTTATGTTTCCAATGTTTATTGTTCCCGGTAAAGGTGTATGTGAACCAATTCCATCTATGCCCGGCATGTTTAGACGTTCCATTGACTTAACGGTTAAAGAAGTAAAGGATTTGTTTAATTTGGGAATAAAAGCAGTTAATATTTATGTTAAGGTACAGGATGATTTAAAAGACAATGTTTGTGCGGAGGCTTATAACCCAAATGGATTGATGCAACAAGCCATAAGAGCCATTAAAGACGCTTGTCCACAGATGGTAGTTATGCCTGATGTAGCCCTGGACCCTTATTCGATTTATGGACATGATGGAATTATAGAAAATGGGCAAGTTATTAATGATCCAACGGTGGATGTTTTAATGAAAATGAGTGTGTCTCATGCCCAGGCTGGAGCTGATTTTGTTGCTCCTAGTGACATGATGGATGGTCGTGTTGCTCGTATTAGACAAGCCCTTGATCAAAATGGATTTGTCAATGTTGGGATTATGAGTTATGCCGCAAAATATGCGTCAGCTTTTTATGGTCCTTTTCGTGATGCATTAGATAGTGCGCCAAGAGAAGATAAGGAAATTCCAAAAGATAAAAAGACTTATCAAATGGATTATGCTAATCGTTTAGAAGCTATCAAAGAAGCATTATATGATGTTGAAGAAGGTGCCGATATTTTGATGGTTAAGCCAGGAATGGCCTATCTGGACATTGTTAGAGAAGTTAAAAATGCAGTGAATGTTCCCATATCAGTTTATCAGGTTTCAGGTGAATATGCTATGGTTAAGGCTGCAGCGCAAAAGGGCTGGCTTGATCATGATCAAATTATGATGGAACAGTTAACTTGTATAAAAAGAGCAGGTGCAGATATTATCTCTACCTATTTTGCCAAAGAGGCAGCCATTATCTTAAACAAGTAATCAAACCAAATATTAATATTAAAAATAACAGATTATGAAAAAGACTATTTTATTAGTTTTCTTTATTTTTAGCTTTGTTTTACTAACTGGATGTGGTGATAAAAAGGAAGATAATCTTCAAGAAAAGGCTCCAGAGCGTGTAGTTCAAACTCAAAAACAAAAGTTGGAATTAGGTAAAGATATTTTTAATGGTAAAGGTAATTGTGCATCATGTCATTTGGCAGATAAAGCAGTAATTGGACCTAGTATAAAAGATATACTAAAAGTATATGATCAACACAATGCAGATATTATTGTTTTTTTAAAAGGGGAAAGTCAAGCAATTGTAGACCCATCTAAATTTGTTTTAATGCAACCTAATTTAGAAATAACAAAAAAGATGTCTGACAACGAATTACAAGCGCTTTTAGCTTATATGAGAACAATGTAATTTCCTTGTTAATAAAAGCACTATTAAAAAAGCAGGTCTTCAAAATTATTTGAAGACTTGTTTTTTTTTAATAATCAGCCTGTTAAGAAGATTTTAATGACGTTTTATGTCTTTTCTTATCGAAAACATATCGTTTTAATGTATAGTTATTTATTCACTTTAAAGATTGATTCTTTAGAATATTATATGCTAAAAAAATGTTCTAGATAATGATTAATGGTTAAAGGTTTGTTTAATATGCTTATTTGGAAGCGTTCTTTTGTATGATGTGGGGTATATTTATTAACTTTACTGAAGTTAATATAAAAGAAACAGAACACTATGGATTTCATATATCAAGATCCGTATCCAATATTAAAGGACGATACGCAGTATAAAAAAATTTCTTCCGATTTTGTAAAAATAGAAAAGTTAGGTGACCGTGAAATATTGGTAGTAGACCCGAAGGCTTTAGAGTTAATTGCAGAGGTGGCTATGACTGATGTGTCGTTTATGTTAAGAACTTCTCATTTAGAAAAGTTGAAGGCTATTTTAGACGATCCAGAAGCTACAGGAAATGATCGTTTTGTTGCATATAATTTACTTCAAAATGCTGTGGTATCTATAGATGGGGAACTTCCTTCTTGTCAAGATACTGGTACGGCAATTGTTGTGGCTAAAAAAGGAGAGGATGTTTATACTGGATCAAATGATGCTTTATGTTTGTCCAAGGGTATTTTTAATACCTATCAAAAAAAGAATTTGAGATATTCGCAGATTGTTCCAATTAGTATGTTTGAAGAAAAAAATTCAGGCTCTAATTTACCTGCGCAAATTGATATTTACGCTACGCAAGGATCTCAGTACGAATTTTTGTTTTTAGCAAAAGGAGGTGGATCAGCTAATAAAACTTTCTTATATCAGAAGACAAAGTCTTTGTTGAATGAGAAAAATCTAACAGAATTTATTAAAGAAAAAATAAAAGATTTAGGGACCTCAGCATGTCCTCCGTATCACTTAGCACTTGTCATTGGTGGAACATCAGCCGAGGCTAATCTAGCAGCGGTAAAAAAAGCTTCGGCAGGATATTACGATAATTTGCCAACCAGTGGTAATATGGGTGGACAGGCTTTTCGTGATATTGAATGGGAGAAGAAATTGCAATTAATTTGCCAGGAATCTCAAATAGGAGCACAATTTGGAGGAAAGTATTTTACGCATGATGTACGTGTTATCAGACTTCCACGTCATGCTGCTTCTTGTCCGGTTGGTTTAGGAGTTTCCTGCTCTGCAGATAGAAATATTAAGGCTAAGATTACAAAAGAGGGATTGTTTGTTGAACAATTAGAAACTAACCCTGCTCGTTTATTACCAGCAACTCCTCCTCATTTAGACAAGCCAGTTGAGATAGATTTAGATCAACCAATGGATCAAATTTTAGCAGAACTTTCTAAATATCCGATAAAAACTCGATTGATGTTAAATGGTACTGTGATTGTTGCTCGTGATATAGCACATGCTAAAATTCAGGAAATGCTTGATAATGGACAAGAAATGCCAGAGTATTTTAAAAACCACCCGGTATATTATGCAGGACCTGCAAAGACACCTGAGGGTATGGCTTCGGGAAGCTTCGGTCCTACTACAGCAGGTAGAATGGATCCATATGTAGATTCTTTCCAAAGTGTTGGAGGTAGTATGGTTATGCTGGCTAAAGGGAATCGATCTAAAGATGTAACCAATGCATGTAAGAAACATGGTGGGTTTTATTTAGGTTCTGTAGGAGGTCCTGCGGCGATATTAGCCAAAGAAAATATTTTAAGTGTAGAGGTTGTAGATTTCCCTGAATTAGGTATGGAGGCTGTTAGAAAGATTGTGGTGAAAAATTTCCCAGCATTTATTATTACAGATGACAAAGGAAATGACTTTTTTGAAAATTTAGAATAATATTACATAATGAATTTATAAAAAAAACCGATTTTAACGAATCGGTTTTTTTATGCATTAAAATAACAAAGTTCTTTGTAGATAAAACTTTAGTTTTTTTTAAAGCCAAGGTGATATTAAAAGATTATGGTTTTCAAACAAAAGAATTAACTTTGCAGCATGCAAAAGGATAAAAAAGATATTAGAAGCCTTACTAAAGAACAACTACGTGAGTTCTTTGTGTCTCAGGGAGATAAGGCCTTTAGAGGTAATCAAGTATACGAGTGGCTATGGAGTAAAGGAGCTCATAGCTTTGAGGATATGACTAATTTGTCAAAGACAACTCGTGATATGCTGCACGCAAATTTTGTTATTAATCACATTCAAGTGGATAATATGCAAGTAAGTACAGATGGAACTATTAAAAATGCTGTTAAACTTCATGATGGATTAATTGTGGAGTCTGTACTTATTCCAACTAAAACAAGAACAACAGCTTGTGTTTCTTCTCAAGTAGGATGTAGTTTAGATTGTGAGTTTTGTGCTACTGCTCGATTAAAGCGAATGCGTAATTTGAATCCTGATGAAATTTACGATCAGGTCTTAACAATTGATAAACAAAGTCGTGCAAATCATAACATTCCTTTATCTAATATCGTTTTTATGGGTATGGGAGAACCTTTGATGAATTATAACAATGTGCAAAAAGCTATTGAAAAAATTACATCTGAGGAAGGCTTAGCAATGAGTCCTAAAAGGATAACAGTTTCTACATCGGGATTACCAAAAATGATAAAAAAGTTAGCGGATGATCAAGTTAAATTTAAATTAGCTGTCTCTTTACACTCTGCAATTGAAGAGATTCGTAATAGGATAATGCCTTTTTCAAAGAACTTTCCTCTAACCGAATTAAGAGATTCCTTACAATACTGGTATTCAAAGACTAAAAGTCGTGTAACATTTGAATATGTAATTTGGAAGGATATTAATGATGACAAAAAATCTATAGACGCTTTGGTGAAATTCTGTAAGTATGTCCCATGTAAGGTTAATTTAATAGAATACAATCCAATTGATGATGGTGATTTTCAGCAAGCTACTGAAAAAGCTACTCAGGATTATATCGATGCCCTACAAGCTAATGACATAACTGTTGTAGTTCGTAGAAGCCGTGGAAAAGATATTGATGCGGCCTGTGGACAGCTAGCAAATAAGTCTTGAGTTTATAGATATTTGTTGATTGAAACTTACTTTAGAAATACTTTTGTTTATCCTATTGGAAATGAGTATTTTTAATGGCAAGTCGCACAAAAAAAAGGGGATTTAAGACAATGAATATAGTACAGGAAATACAACGCCCTATCTTACAAGAAATGGAGCTTTTTGAAAAGAAGTTTCACAAATCAATGTCTAGTAAGGTTGCTCTTTTAAATAGAATAACTTATTATATTGTTAACCGTAAAGGTAAGCAAATGAGACCTATGTTTGTTTTTTTGGTTTCTAAAATGATTAACCATGGGCAGGTAAATGAAAGGACTTATCGAGGAGCTTCTGTAATTGAGTTAATTCATACGGCAACTTTGGTTCATGATGATGTTGTAGATGATAGTAATAAAAGACGTGGCTTTTTCTCTTTAAATGCTTTGTGGAAAAATAAGATTGCGGTTTTAGTAGGAGATTATCTTTTATCCAAAGGGCTCCTATTGTCGATTGATAATAATGATTTTGATCTTTTGAAAATCATATCGGTAGCTGTGAGAGAAATGAGCGAGGGTGAGCTTCTGCAAATTGAAAAAGCTAGAAGACTTGATATAACCGAACAGGTGTATTATGAAATTATTCGACAAAAAACAGCTACTTTAATCGCTGCCTGTTGTTCAATAGGTGCTGCTTCAGTTAGACCAGAAGACCAGCAGATTATAGAAAAGATGCGTTTGTTTGGTCAAATTATAGGTATGGCTTTTCAAATAAAAGATGATTTATTTGATTATACCGATGGTCCAATTGGCAAACCTACAGGTATTGATATAAAAGAACAAAAAATGACCCTGCCATTGATTTATGTTTTGAATCAGGCTGATTCTAAAGATAAAAAGTGGTTAATTAATTCTGTCAAAAATTATAATCACGATAAAAAAAGAGTGAAGTTAGTTATCGATTTTGTTAAGAAAAATGGAGGACTAGAGTATGCCACTAATGTGATGATAGATTACCAAAAACAGGCATTAGAAATATTGGAAGAGTTTGAAGATTCACAATATAAAGATGCTTTGAAAATGATGGTCAATTACGTGATAGAACGAAAAAAATAACACGGTAACAGTTACAATTAACTTTATATTAAAAAAATATGATTTCTAAAGCAACTATTGATGCTGTATTTGACGCTGTTAGAGTAGAAGAGGTAATTGGCGATTTTGTAAACTTAAAAAAGTCAGGAAGTAATTTTAAAGGACTTAGTCCTTTTGTTAATGAAAAAACACCTTCCTTTATGGTTTCTCCTGTTAAACAGATTTGGAAAGATTTCAGCTCTGGTAAAGGTGGCAATGCAATTACTTTTTTAATGGAACATGAGCATTTTTCATATCCTGAAGCTATTCGATTTTTAGCAAAAAAGTATAATATAGAAGTTGAGGAAACAAAGCAAAGCGATGAACAAAAGCAAATCGCTAATGAGCTAGAAAGTATGTATGTGGTTAGTGAATATGCCAATAAATATTTTCAAAGAACCTTATTAAATACCGAGCAAGGTAAAGCCATTGGATTGAGTTATTTTAAAGAAAGAGGTTTTACTCGAAAAAGTATAGAAACCTTCGGACTAGGATATTGTCTAGATACTTGGGATGCTTTTACTAAAGAAGCTTTAGCCAAGGGCTATTCGTTAGAATTTTTGGAAAAAACGGGCTTGAGTATCGTAAAGCAAGAAACTAACAGGCAATACGACCGATTTAAAGGTCGAGTAATGTTCCCTATCACCAGTATGAGTGGGCGTGTTTTAGGTTTTGGAGGTCGTATTTTAGTAAATGATAAAAACGCGGCTAAATATTTAAACTCTCCCGAGAGTGATATCTATCATAAAAGTAAGGTGCTTTATGGGATTTCCCAAGCAAAGTCCGAGATTGCTAAGAAAGATAATTGCTTTATTGTGGAAGGTTATACCGATGTGATTCAAATGCATCAGAGTGGAATTCAAAACGTAGTAGCTTCTTCAGGTACAGCCTTAACAGTGGATCAGATCCGCTTGGTTAATCGTTTAACAAAGAATATAACTATGTTGTTTGATGGGGACCAAGCTGGAGTTAGAGCAGCTATTCGTGGTGTAGATTTAATTTTGGAGCAAGGAATGAATGTTCGGGTTTGTCCACTACCCCAGGGAGAAGACCCCGATAGTTTTGCGAGAAAACATAATCAGGAACAATTAGATAAATATTTTGAGCAAAATTCTGTTGATTTTATTCAGTATAAGGCTAATTTATTGATGGGTCAAACCAAGAATGATCCTATTAAGAAGGCTGAGTTAATTAGAGATATGGTGTCAAGTATTTCTAAAATTCCCGATTTAATTCAAAGAGAAATTTATGTGCAAGAAACGGCCCGTATTATGGAGATATCCGAAGAGGTTATCTTTAGTTCTTTGGCGCAAATAACAAAAAAAGAATTATTAGAGGCTAATAAGAAGTTTATAGATAATCAAAAAAATCTTCAAGTTGTTCATAGTACCCAAAGTCAGAAAAAACCAAAACAAGATCCAATTTATTTATTGGAACGTAAGATTATTGAAATATTACTTCTTTATGGAAATACGACCGTGGAATTTAATGAATTAGTATATCAGACAAATCAAGATAATGAAATTATTCAAGTCGAGCAAAAGGTTGAACAAAAGGTATATGAAAGGGTTTATCTCTCATTACAAGAAGACGAGGTGTCCTTTAGTAACGATTTATTTAAAACCATTTACCAAGATATCATACAAAACTTTATGCTTGGGGATTGGAGTTTAGAAAATTATTTAAGAAAGCTTTCTCCGGAATTATCAAATGAAGTGACTAGTATTATTATGGAAGATGAAAAGGAGATTTTACATAATTGGGAAAGTCAAAATATTTTTGTAAAACAGAAAAATCAAGGTATAGAGCAGTATGTTTCGGAGACCATTTTAACCCTTCGAATGTATTTGGTGAATAATATTATTGCAAAATATCGTGAGAAATTGAAGGATTCAGATCAAAAAAGAATAACTGAAATGCTTGCAGTTATAATGGATTATACTACTTTGATGAATACATTTTCCAATAGACTTGGTCAGGTGATCTCCCGTTTTAAACAGTTGGATTAAAAACATAACAAAGAGAGATAAACCACTAACTTATATTTTTGTTTTTATAAAAATTCTTTGGGAATCTCACAAATTGGAATAGGATTTATTTTATGTTGGTTATTCCTATTTAGTTTTGTAAATATTTCAAAGACAATTTTTTCACGTCCTTGAAAATCTTCAGGTATTGCTCCATTTTCAAAGGCAATCATTGCTTTTTCTAGCTCGGGATAACTAGCACCTAATTGATCTTCATCACTACGATCGTCTCCAAAAAGGCCATCGGTTGGTTTGGCATGTATAATACTGGGAATTACATTTAGGTATTCAGCTAAAGCATTAACTTGAGACTTCATTAAGTCTGCAATAGGACTAATATCAACACCTCCATCTCCGTATTTGGTGAAAAAGCCAACTCCAAAATCTTCAATTTTATTTCCTGTACCCACAACAAGTGATTGTGTTATACCTGCATGATAATACAAAGTAGTCATTCTTAAGCGTGCTCTGGTATTTGCTAATGTAAGATTTAAGAGCTCTGTGTTGTCACTACTAGGGAGTATTTGAGTTAGGGTATCAAAGCTACTTGTGAGATCTGTCTGAATGCTAGTTACGTTTTTGAAGTTTTCTTTGAGTTTTGCGATATGTTCTTTGGCTCTATTTTGCTGGGAGTGTTGTTGATGTATTGGCATTTCAACACATAATACTGGTAAATCGGTTAAAGCACATAGACTTGATACTACGGCCGAATCAATACCTCCGGATATACCAACTACTAAGCCTTTCACATGCGCTTTGTAAGCATAATCTCTAATCCAATTCACAATATGTTTGCTTATGGCTTTACCTTGGAAGTTTTTATTGATCATTTTATTTAATTTATGGCTATTAAAGGTATCTTTATATCTTTGTAATGTTCGATTTAATACAAATATGTATGTTTTGTAAATTTAGTAAAATATCTATATTTAATGTTTTAGTTTTGATTTTTTTGTTGACAAGTTGTAATTCTAATAAGAGTGAATTAGAAAAGCAAATTGAACAAATTCCTATCGAAAGTGAGATTGTGCGCTTTGATCAAATTTTCTTTCAAAGCCCATTGGATAGTTTGGATATAATAAAAGGTCAATTTCCTTATTTTTTCACAAGTAATCTAGAAGATAATTTTTGGATAGCGAAAAAGCAAGATAGCCTTTTTGGTGAATTAAATAAAGAGGTTAATCGTGAATTCAAAGATTTGGAGGTACTTAATTTGGATTTGATTAAGTTTTTCCAACATGTCAAATATTATTTTCCGGATCAAAGTTCAAGCAAGAAGGTTATTACTTTGGTATCCGAAGTTGATACGCAGGCAAAAGCAATTTATGCGGATACTCTTGTGTTAATTTCTTTAGATACTTATTTAGGTCAGGATCATAAATTTTACTCTGGTTTTGCACATTATTTAAGGCCAGAGTTTAACAAAACAAGTATTCTACCTGATTTAGCTAGAAATTTTGTTATGCAAAATATGAAGGCTCCAAATGATCGTACTTTTATATCAAGTATGATTTTTCAAGGAAAAATACTCTATGGGCAAGAATTGTTATTACCTTGGGTAGATAAGAATTTATTAATTGGATATACACCTGAGCAAATTCAATGGTGTGAGGATAATCAACAACAAATCTGGCGTTATTTTTTGGAAAATGAGTACTTATTTTCTAGTGATAGTAAATTAGCAAAGCGTTTTGTTGATCCAGCACCTTTTTCCAAATTCTATTTGGAGATAGACCAGCAAGCGCCAGGTAAAGTAGGTGCATGGATAGGATGGCAAATTGTGGATTCGTATATGAAAAATAATAATGTAACTTTGCAAGAGTTATTGAATAGTAGTAATGAGGATATTTTTCAAAAATCAAAATATAAACCTAAGAAATAATGAGTAAGAATTACGTTTCTGATATAAATATTAGAGTAGAATTAGATGAGAATCGCGTACCAGAAAAAATTTTATGGAATGCAAAAGATGGCGGAGTTGAAGCTGCACGTGCCAAAGCTATGTTACTTTCTATTTGGGATGATAAAGCACAAGAGACCCTTCGAATTGATCTTTGGACTAAAGATATGCCTGTGGATGAAATGAAGAAGTTTTTTCATCAAACATTAGTGGCAATGACAGATACTTTTGAAAAGGCAACGCAAGATAAAAAGATGGCTGATACAATGCGCGATTTTTGTGATTATTTTGGAGAGAAAACAGAAGTTTTGAATAACAAATAAAAAAAGCGATCAATTGATCGCTTTTTTTATTCTATCATTAAATTGCAGCCTCTGATATCGGAGTTGTCAAATCTTCCAAGGATTTCAAAGGTGCCATCATCAAATTTTTTGCCTAAATCTTGAGTAGCTATAAAACTGCAGGAGTTAAAATTAGCTAAATCAATTACATTTACCCCACCAGTTTTATTGTTTTCAATGGTTTTAAAAGGATCTTCTGTATCCCTTATTATTATCTCCATCCAAGGCGGCGTATCAAATATGCCATCTCCTAAAGAATAGGCCTGAGATAAAAGCTCTGTCATTCCATATTCACTATGAATTTTATCTACACCAAAACCTTGACAAAGCTTCTGGTGAAGTTCCGTTCGTATCATCTCTTTACGCTTGCCTTTCATTCCACCGGTCTCCATAACAATGGTATTATGCAAATCAAACTGCTCCAATTCTATTAGGTCAAGTAAGGCATAACTAACACCAATAAGCAGAATATTCTTACCTTGCTTATCAAGATCTTTTAATACTTTGGCTAGTTCACGATAATTATCCAGATAAAAACCACTGTGCGGGTTATTTGAATGTTTTATTAAGTCGTCTACCATATATACAAGTGAAGAACCTTCTCTTTGTAAATAAGAAGGTAGAAGGGCTAGGACAACATAATTTTCAATATTACCATAAAAATACGAAAAGGCATTTCGAAAGCTTTCTATATAAAAATTCAAATCACTCACATGGTGTTTACTAGTGACTACGCCCGTTGTGCCA
This sequence comes from Myroides sp. LJL119, assembly GCF_054871605.1. Taxonomy (NCBI): domain Bacteria; kingdom Pseudomonadati; phylum Bacteroidota; class Flavobacteriia; order Flavobacteriales; family Flavobacteriaceae; genus Myroides; species Myroides sp. LJL119. The sequence goes on along the minus strand of NZ_JBTXLO010000004.1, from coordinate 191,393 downwards.
CTACTTGTAAAGGTAATTTCTATGGGATCTTTACAGGATAAAACGTCTTTGATTTTAAAGAATTCTATGGGTAAGAAAGGAATATCTAACAAATTTTTTACCTGTAAGGGGGTCTTGTGTAATAAATCGCAGAATTGCTTGTAAACAAGATTATTTTCATATTGGTAGCGATATACTTTCATGGCTACTTTATGAAATTCCTTTTTAGTCTGAATCTGGGTTATTTCCTGTGGTGTAAACACGATTTTAATTTTTTTTCAAAAGTACAAATAAAAATAGCATCAATTCATTGATGCTATTAAGTATATTTTTCAACAGAAATTATTTTACTATTATTTTTCTTGTGGCAGTTGCATTATCCTCTCTGACTTTCATAATGTAAATACCAGCATTAACATTATATGGTAAAACTAATTCTTTATTATGAAGAGTAACAGATAACATTTTTTTTCCAACAACACTATAAAGTTCAACTTCTTTAGGTGCATTTTTAGTCGATTCAATATAAATCGTACTGTTAATCATTGTTGGGTTAGGATAAATAGAGAGCCCCTCGATACTCTGGGTAGCATATCTTGCTTCATTTGGTTGAGGTCCTTGTTGAGCTAGAACATTAGTTCCAGACAAGCCTATAACCAGCAATAAGAGAGTGAAAATGTAGTTTTTTGCCATTGCTCTTTAATTAATACTATAAAAGTACAAAAAAAAATCTAATAAAAAAAAATAAAGTTTTGCTTTTTTAAAACAAAACTTTATTTACTAGATATTTATCAGGTTTTACTACAGGCCTTTAGTCCACCCTTTAGCCCATGAAGGGACTTCTTCTCCTGCACCTGCACCTTGATTGGCGCCTTCTATAATAATGGCGTCGTTATTGATTTGTTTTGCATTGTCGTCGATTATGCTATATTTGTTTTTAACATCGGTAAATTCAACATTTTTAACTTGTAAGTTTTCACCTATATGAGCGATAGTTGCATCATTTTCTACAAGTATTCCTAACTCAAAGTTTTTTAAGTATACATTCTCCAAAGTACCTTGGGTTCCAACTCTAAAATGAAATGCTGTTCGTGGTTTACCATCTACAGGTGGTTGGTCTGATCCAATTAGTGTTAGATTTTTAATCTTCGGTGAAGATATAGGAGAAGCATTATGGTCTTTACTATTATTATCTGCTTCAAAACCTTTATCAGCCACCCCGCTTTGTTTGGAGTACCAAAATTCATTATTACCGTTCCATCCTTCTGTCCAGTCAAATTGATCATCATCATTATGCGTGGAAACTAAATACTTCGTATTTACCGTTCCACCAAACCACTCAAAACCGTCATCTGATCCTTCATGAGCTTGTACATACTCTACAACTGTTCCATTTCCAACTCCAAAAAAGCTAATTCCATTGAATTCTTTCTCTGAGTTGTAGTTTGCTCCAGCATACTCCACTCGTAAGTATCTTAAAATCCCTGAATTATCATCCACAAGATCACCTCCGTATGTTAAGTCTGAAACTTCAGCAGTTGCTGTTTTTCCTTTATTTATTGGAGCTTTACCACAGATAACTAGTCCACCCCAACTTCCTCTTTTTTCAATGCTAGAGGTTAAAACAATTGGGTTTTCTTTGGTTCCTTCCGCATATATTTTGGCACCTTGTGCTATTGCGATATAAGAGGAGGTTCCACCAGTTCCTTTAATTTTTGTTCCTGCTGGAATACGTAAAATAGAGCCATCTTCCATTTGTAACTTCTCCGTTAGTTCGTACTCTATGTTAGCATCTAACTGCAGGACCTGACCATTTTTATAAGTACCTCCAAGTTTGTGTTCTGGACGGTTGTTTTCTCCCTCTTCAATGTATGTGTTGTCACTATCTGAACAACTAACAAAGGATAGACCTAATAAAGTCAATGTGAATGCTGATCTTAAAAATTTTTTCATGGTATTGTTATTGGTTTTTCTATGAAGCAAAGATGGTTTAAAACAACAAAATTTAAGTTAAGAGACTATCAATGAATTATTAATAAAATAGCTTTCTTTGAGATGAAAAGTTAGCTTAATGTTAACTAAGAAAAAAAACAAAGACTACTTTAAGTAGTCTTTGTTTTTTGAAAAATGCTAACCTTTAAAAATTATAACTTAAGCTTAAGCTAAGGTTTTGACCTAATCGGTATGATTGTACTAATATATCTTTTGTTAAGTTTTCTTGTTTTCTTTGAATTTTTGGGTCTAACAAATTTTTGGCATTTAACCCTATAGTGAATTTTTTATTTAATTCTAACTTTGCAGTAAAATCTAAAACTCCAAAAGCTTTATCCACTAAATTCCCACTTTGCTCTGTACCAATACTATAAAGTTTGTCTGAGAAGTGTGCATAAGATATGGTGGCCATAAAGTTTGTGTTTTCCCAGTTTTTAATATAGCTAACATCCGCATTTAAAAGTAGGTCTGAGGCTCCTGTGAATTGCGAACTATTATGGGTAAATAACGTATTGATGTAACGATTTTCGCGATTAACTTTTTCATTATCTAGTTTCTGATGCGTTTTCATTAACGCTGCGTTTAAACCGGCGGTGATTTTGTTTGTGTTTATAGCATCAAAATGAATAATATCTTTTTTTAACTCAATCTCTAGTCCATAGGCTACACCATAATCCCCCGTGTTGGCATAAGTAATGTCATTTGAGGACGAGGCCATGACAATTTCGTTAATGGGGTTTTTAATGTATTTTCCAAATGCTGTTATGGCAATAACTTCGTCGTTTTTAGGGAAAAACTCCCATTTTAAGTCTAAATTATAATCATCTGAAGCATATACATCCGGGTTACCAACTTTTATCTCAGTTACATCTTCGTAAATAAATCTGGCCCTTTCTTTAAATTGCGGTAGAGTATATGTTTTTGATAAAGCTAGACGTATGTTTTGTAATTCTGTTAATGAGTATTTAAAATGAAGTGCTGGTAAAAAAGCATTCTTGTTAAGTTGATCACTAGTTTGGTTGTTGTCTAATTGAGTTTGCCAAGTAACTTTTTGTGAAATGTTCTCTACTCTAAGGCCTAATACGGCTGTTAATTTATCAGTAAAGCGGTATTCTAAGTTTGCAAATCCAGCTTGAATTGATAAATCTCCCTCATAGGTTTGTGGTCGAAGTGCGTTTGGCGTTGTAGCCCCACCCCTGAATGTGTAAATGTCGAAATAGCCCTGTGAGAAGTTATTTTGGTTAAAAAAGGCATTTAAATTATTTGGATCAATGTTCTTATTGTACATATTGTTGATTCCAAAAACGTATTGTGTTGCACGAAACTTACGATCTTTGCTTTTTATATTATAACCTAGGGTCAGTTTACCTTTGTTGTTTTGATCCGAATCATAACCGAACTTATAATCTGCATTTATACTAGCTGAGTACTCTCTTTCTGATAAATTTTCAAAATATCGATTATTGTTGGATCTGGCATTGGTAGCAAAAACATATTCTGGTTTTCCAATTACTTGATTTAACATATATTGTTGACGATCTGGTGTATGAGAAGCAACGTCATTGGCTGATAATCCCCAATTAAGATCTAATTTTTGACTTAAAACATGACTACCTAGAAGTTGATTTACAAATAAACGATTTTGCGTGTATTGTTGTCTGTTAATTAAGGTTTCGCTGTTTTCCTTATCAGGCGTTGTATCTACAATATAACCATTATATAAATCATTCTTTTGTTGTGAATCATTGATAAATAAGAAATTGTATTTGATATTATTGTGAGGATTAATATCCAAATCGGCGTTTAGCATTGCAGTTGTGTTGGTATTATATTGGTAAGACTTTAAATACAAATCTTTGGTGAAGATATTTTGAGCTTGTACTGTTTTACTAACCCCTTGTTTGTATTTATAGTTGTTTGAAAAAGAAGCTGTAGCAAACAAATTTAGTTCACTTTGCCCAATGTAATATGTTTTTCCTGCATCAAGTCCCAATGAAGTTCCTATAGGATCTATGGTTTTAGTAGAAGTGGAGTGATTGAACTTAAAAGAATTTAATGCATCTTTTGGCATATTGTTGTTCGAGAACCCGAAGTAATCTCGTCCCGATAATATTTGGAAGGGTTTATTACTAGTTGCATTTGAATTGATATTGGAGCCTAGAGATACCTTTATAAAGGGTTGACCGTTGTATTTTCGAGAATGAATATCTATGTTTCCACCAGCAAAGTCCCCATAAGAGCTAACATGATAGGTTTTATCAATAGAAATGTATTCTATAATATCAGTAGAGAAAATTGATAGATTAATGTTTTTCTTCTCTGGATCATCTGAAGATAGTGGCATAGAATTTAAGTAACTACTATTGTAACGGTCTCCTAACCCCCTTACAAATATAGTTCCGCTGCCTTCTTGTTTGGCTACTCCAGTTGTTTTTGACACGGCAGAGGCCGCATCACCAACCCCTTTTCGAGAAAGTTCTTGATTTCCTATATGTTGTGAAATCGATGCTGATCGTTGTTGATCTAAAAGTAAAGCAGATTCACTTGCTCTTGATCTTGTTGCAATTAAAACTACATCATCAAGTTGTTGTGAATTATTATTGAGTTGCGCATCAACAAGACTTGTAGTTTCAGACTCGACTGTAATTTGTTTTTGTAAATTGTCATAACCCACATATTGAAAAGTTAAGGTGTAGCTACCTGGTTTTAGACTTAATTGATAATTTCCATCCATGTCGGTATTCACACCTTGATTTGTTTGGTCTACTATGACTGTGGCAAAGGCCAAAGGTTCGTTAGTTTGCAAATCTAGTAGGGTCCCTTTTACAGTACCATTTTGTGCAATACATAGTATAGAGGCAAATAAGGTACCGATTGTTAAGTTTAATTTCATAAGTTCAGTGTTGTAATTCTTGTGCAAAGAACATTTGATTTTTCAAGGGATATGTTATGTGAAATTTAAGTTTAAGGCTTTGTAATGTTAATAAATGGTTAGGATATTAAATTATTGTAAATTTAGGATTTAGTACATGATAAACTTTTATATTTGAACCGAAATACACACAACAACATGATGAAAAACCAGGAAATTAAAATACTTTTAGTAGACGATGAACAGGATATCTTAGAGGTAATTGGCTATAACTTGCAACAAGAGGGATATAAAGTACAAACCGCTGTAAATGGTAAAAAAGCAGTAGCAGCTGCTTTAGAATTTAGACCGCATCTAATTATTCTTGACGTAATGATGCCTGAAATGGATGGCGTAGAGGCTTGTGAAATTATTAGAAACACCGAAGGATTTGAAGATACTATCATAACTTTCTTAACCGCTAGGGGAGAGGACTATTCTCAAGTAGCTGGCTTTGATGCAGGGGCGGATGATTATATTACCAAACCAATTAGACCAAAGGTTTTAATGAGTAAAGTAAAGGCTTTGTTACGTAGAACTAAAAGTAACGAAGAAAATGACCCTAATAACATTGTTGTAGGTGAGCTATGTGTAAATAGAGATACTTATAAAGTGACACATTATGGTGAGGAATTAAATTTACCAAGAAAAGAATTTGAACTTTTAGCTCTTTTGACATCTAAACCCGGTAAGGTTTTTACCAGAGAGGAAATTTTAGATTTGGTATGGGGAAATGAAGTAGTTGTAGGAGGAAGGACAATTGATGTTCATATTCGTAAGTTACGTGAGAAAATAGGAGAGGATCTTTTTAAAACAATTAAAGGAGTTGGGTATAAATTTGAATCTAAATCATAGAGATGTCTACTCGTTTTAAAAGATCATATAAATTTGCCTTGAAAAGCGCTTGCTATATTTCTTTGATAGCCAGCTTGGTGCTCCTTATTTTAGAATTCTTCTTTTTCGAAGTTCCTTGGTGGTTTTATCCAATACAAATAGCTTTGTTTTTCTTTATTTGTTTTTTCGTAATTCAATATAGGGTAGAGCATTTTATTTATAGGAGGATTAAAAAAATCTATGATAATGTTTCCTTATTAGAACATACCGATTTACGTTCAAAAGCAGTTACTACAGATATGCAAACCTTAACTCAAGAGATTCAAAATTTTGCAAAAAACAAGAAAATAGAAATTGAATCCTTACAAGTCAGAGAAGAATACCGCAGAGAGTTTCTAGGGAATATATCACATGAGTTAAAAACTCCATTGTTCACAATTCAAAGTTATTTGGAGACTTTAATAGATGGTGCGGTTGAGGATTTAAAGGTTAGAGATAAATACTTAGACAGAGCCGCACAAGGTGTGGAACGTCTAATTTATATTGTAAAGGACTTGGATATGATTTCCAAGCTAGAAACAGGTGATTTACATTTAACACGTTGTGACTTTGATATTGTAGATAGTATCAAAGAGGCTTTTAACTTTTTAGAATATAAAGCTAAGAAAAGGGGTATATCTCTTTTATTTGACCTAAAGTATGAAAATCCTATAATGGTCTACGGAGATAAAGATCGCATCGCACAGGTTATAATAAACTTAATTGAAAACTCTATTAAGTACGGAAAAGAAAAAGGTACTACTGAGGTTAGTATTGAAGACTTAGTGAATAATAAATTAATTATTCGTATAACTGATAATGGCGAGGGAATTAAAAAGGAGTTTATCCCTAGGTTATTTGAAAGATTTTATCGTATAGATAAAAGTGGTTCTAGAGTTGTGGGAGGATCGGGCTTAGGTTTGTCAATCGTTAAGCATATTGTGGAGGCTCACGATGAACACATTTACGTGGAAAGTAGCTTTGGATATGGTTCGGAATTTTCTTTTACAATTGAAAAGGCTAAAATAGCAAATCAAATACCTTTATAGAATGTATTACTTTAAGAAAAAAAAATAAAAACACTACTTTCATTATATTTATTTAATTTTGCTCAAATTTAATAAAAGATTTAAAGGTGGGAAGTAAAAATAAACTAAAGAGATTCAGAGAAAACGAAACTTTTTCCAATGTATTTCAGCCAACGAGAGAGCAGATGATTGCAGGTTTACCACAGAAGGGAAATTGGGCAAAGGATTTCTTTAAAAATGAAAATCCAATAGTCTTAGAGTTAGGATGTGGTAAAGGAGAGTATACGGTGGAATTAGCTAAGCGTTTTCCTAATAAGAACTTTATAGGTATTGATATTAAAGGAGCGCGTTTTTGGCGTGGAGCAAAAACAGCTGTAGAAACTGGATTACATAATGTGGCATTTGTTCGTACACAAATTGAACTTTTAGAGCATGCCTTTGCTAGTGGCGAGATAAGTGAGATTTGGATAACTTTCCCTGATCCTCAAATTAAGTATAAAAGGACTAAACACCGTTTAACTAACTCCGAGTTTTTACAACGTTATAAAAAAATTCTGTCAGCAGATGGGGTTGTTAACTTAAAAACCGATAGCGAATTTATGCATGGATATACCCTAGGATTACTTCACGGGGAAGGTCATCAGGTGATTTATGCCAATCACCATGTGTATAAAAATGAGGGGGCTCCTAGTGTAGTTACCGAGATACAGACTTTTTATGAATCTCAATATTTAGAGCAAAACAAAGCTATTACATATATTCAATTTAGAATAAAATAGTTATGGGAATAGAGGCTGTTACATTATTGGTTTTAGGTTTTGGTGCTGCTTTACTAGGTGTTTCACTGCCAGGCTTGCTTAATATGACTGCAGTAAAAATTGCTAAAGAGAATGGAGCCAATCATGCCTTTCAGTATGTATTGGGGTCTTTGTTAATCATTTTTGTCCAAACTTATGTAGCTATTTTTTTCGCAAGGTTAATTGAATCAAGTGCCTTTATCACTGAAATTTTGCATGAAATAGGTCTTGTTATTTTTGCAGGGCTAACAATTTATTTTTTATTTTTTGCTAAAAAAAATAATAAACAAGGGAAGCTAAGTACTGCCAAGCAGAATAGACCATTTATTTATGGTTCTATTTTAGCGCTTATTAATGTGTTTTCAATTCCCTACTATGTTTTTCTGAGTGTCACTTTAGCAAGTTATAATTATGATATTTTTGATCCTTTACATACCACTTTATTTTCTTTAGGAGTTACTATAGGTTCCGCTTTAATGTTTTATTGCTATATTTTGTTTTTCGAAAAGAAGCAAAATCAAAATGGGTTTATATTAAATAACTTGAATTATATTATTGGTTGTATAACAGGAATAATCTGTATTATTACAATTTATAAACTTATTAGATGAATCAAGCTAAGAATCTAACTTTTTTTGATAAAGTTTATTTTATTGTAAAGCAAATACCTTATGGTAGGGTTACAACCTACGGGGCCATTGCAAATGCTATAGGTGCTAGTAGATCTGCAAGAATGGTAGGATATGCTTTAAATGGCAATTCTATAGGCCAAGATCTGCCGGCCCACCGGGTGGTTAATAAAGCGGGACTTTTAACCGGGAAATTCCACTTTCAAGGAAGTAACCTGATGCAACAACTCTTAGAAAGTGAAGGTATACAGGTAAAAGACAATAAGATCATTAATTTTGAGAAAGTTTTATGGATTCCAAAGGCTTTGCAATTTGAATAATTAAAAAGTTTATTCTTGTTCAAGAATAAACTTTTTTGTTTATAAGATAAAAATATTTGTTAAATTTACCAATGGGTTTTATGAATAACTTCTTTAAAATAATATAAACACATTATATCCAGTATTAAATATGAAAAAAGTATTCTTATTCGTTATTCTATTTGTAGCAACAGCTAGTTTTGCTCAAGTGAAAGAAACTCGAGAGGTTGGTGAGTTTTCATCAATTCGTGTTTCTCAGGGAATTGTGGTGGATTTTACCATCGATAATAATAAATTAGTCGAAGTAGAGGCCTTTGATAATATGCGTTTATCTTTTGTGAAAACGCAAGTTAACCAACAAGGAGTATTAGAGATTTATATAGAAACACCTGGAAATCAAAGGAGTTTAAACTTTAAGGGAGTTCATGTAAAGATTTCTAACGATAAGCTAGAAAAGGTTTTTGCTGGATCTTCAGGGAAAGTTCATTTAAACTCACCAATTACAGCCAAAGAGTTTACCATATCAGCAACCTCTTCGGCAAAAGTGGAGGCAGAACATATTTTCGCAGATAATTTAGATTTAAAAGCAACCTCGTCTGGAAAAATTGTTGGGGTTTTTGACATTACAGATCACTCGCAATTATCAGCAAGTAGTTCTGCAGATATTCAAGCTGTTTTAAGAACCAAATCCTTAACTAGCTCAGCAAGTAGTTCAGGAGATATTCTTTTAAGTGGTAATGCACAACAAGTTGATGTAAAGGTTAGTAGTAGTGGAGAAATAAAAGCAAGTGATTTTATTGTTGATACTTTGAATGCTTCTGCGTCTTCATCGGGTAAGATCTCTTGTCAGGTGAATAAAGATCTTATAGCTAGTGCTAGCTCTAGTGGTAAAGTGTTATATACAGGAAACCCGACTATAACCCAAAGTAAAACAAGTAGTGGAGGTAAAATACAGAAAAACTAAATCAATTAGTAGGATTGACTAAGATATTATAAAACAAAACAGAGAGCTTTTTTGCTCTCTGTTTTGTTTTATATACTTATAAAGGGAAAATTAAACAGAATTTAGTTAAATCCTGTTCCCGTAAATATTGTAAGTAGCCTTGATGCATTTCTACTATATTTTTTGATAGTGGCAAACCAATACCAGCCCCATTAGTTCTAGTGGTGAAAAAGGGAATAAATATTTTATCAAGTATCTGGGGATCTATACCAGGACCGTTATCATTTATTTGTATGTAAAGACGAGAATCACTTTGCCAAGATTTTATCTGAATTTTCTTTTGCTCAGACAAGGTATTTACACTAAAGATAGCATTTGTTAAAAGGTTTATTAGGACCTGTTCCATTTGCATGAAATCCCAGTTCATGTTAATGTTGGTTCGAATTTGTAAATCAACTTGAATATTATCTTTTTTAAGTAGTGGCGTAATTATATTAATAGTGTTTTGTAGCAAATCTTTTACTACGGTATTTTTTAGAACTGGACTAGGAAGCATTGTTAACTGTCTATAATTGTCTATAAAGCGACTTAAGTGATTAGTTCTATTTACTATGGTTTGGATGCTTATTTTAATATCTGCAAGGTCTTGTTGATTTATTCTTTTTTGTTTTAAAATTTCTTGACTATTGTGTGCCAAAGAATGTATGGGAGTTAGAGAGTTCATAATTTCATGTGAAATTATTTTCATTAAGTTTTCCCAATTTTGTCTTTGTTTTTTATCCAGTACACTTTGAATAGAGTCAAGAAGGACAATATAATAAACTTGATTTTGACTTTTAGTCGTTTTTGTTTGAAGTATAAAGGTTTGCTTATGGGCTTTTTGTATACTTATATCGATGGTTTGCTTGGATTCTCTAAAGTCTAATTCTTCTATATGTTTGGTAAATCCAGGTAAAAAGCGCTGTAAATTATACCAAGATTTTATAGGTGGGATTTCAAATAAATTTAAAAAATAATTATTAGCTAAAAAGATGGACCAATCTTGATTTCTTTTTTCTAATATTAGAATACCTGTATCTACATTGTTTAAAATGTTTTGATAAACCTCTTCTTTTAATTGTTCTAACTTAGCTTGTTTTTGTAAAGACTCATAGAGCTTTTGTGTGTTTTTAAATAGGGTGTGATTGGTAAAAACTTTATTGGATGCCATCGAGATAGTGTAGTCATTATATAACATGGCTAAGACTATCTTATTTATAACTTTAAGGTACTTGTTTTGAAAATAGTACAGCTCTACAAATAAGCCAATTATTATTACTATAGTTAAGGTAGAGCTATAGTATAAGGCTTTGTTCCAAAGATAAAAACTTATTAGACTCAGTAGAATTAAAATGCTAATGCGGGTTATAAATTGAAGGTAGAATTTCATGGTTTAAAATTTGATATCATACTTTTGTATTCTTCGATATAAAGCAGCTCTGGATAATCCTAATTCCAAGGCACATTGGCTAATATTTCCCTTATGTTGCTCAAGGGCAAGTACAATGGCATTTCTTTGAATGTCCTGTAAATTATTATTATCGGAATCGATAGGGTTTAGATCGGAGTGATTAATTCCAAATTCATATAAATCCAATGTATCTGAATCGTTTAAAATAATAGCTCGCTCGGTTTTGTTTTGGAGCTCTCTTATGTTACCCTTCCAAGGATAAGATTTTAATAATTCGATTGTATTGGATTCTACTGTTGGTCTATTTTTAGCATATTTATCACAGTAGTAATCCATAAAGTAATTCAGTAAAGGTCCTATATCCATAGGTCTATTTCTTAAAGGGGGAAGAGTTAAAATCATGGTGTTTATACGGTAGAATAAATCTTCTCTAAATAATTTTTTCTCTACAAGCTCTTCTAGGTTTTCATTAGTAGCACAAATAATCCGTATGTCAACAGCTTTAGGAGTGGATTCCCCTAATCTTGTTACGGTCTTGGATTGAATTACTTGCAGTAATTTGGCTTGCAGGTGCAAAGGAATATTTGCAATTTCATCTAAGAAGATACTACCTGTATGTGCGAGTTCAAATCTACCAGGGGTATCTTGTTTGGCATCGGTAAACGCTCCTTTACAATAACCAAATAATTCACTTTCAAATAAATTTTCATTCAGTGATCCCAGATCAACATGAATAAAGGGTTTATCTTTTCTGTGGGAATAGTCGTGAATGTATTTGGCTAATACATATTTACCTGTTCCATTTTCTCCTAAAACTAAGGTGTTGATGTCTGTTTTTGCAATTTTTTCCCCCATTTGATAAATGCGAGTAACATTGGGGTCAATTCCTTTAAATAATGTAGGATGATCTTGTTTTCTTATTGCTTGTTGTTTGTTTTGCTTTGCACTTTTTTTACTTGCAGATTTTACCAATTCTACCAATTCTTGATTATTCCATGGTTTTAATATATAGTCAAGAGCCCCAAGTTTAATGCCTTGCACTGCAGTTTGTAAATTACCATAAGAGGTCATAAGTATTAGTTGTGTATTGGGGCAAGCTTTTTTAATTTCTTTTAGCCAGAAAATTCCCTCCTTGCCATCTTCAAATCCAATACGATAATTCATATCAAGTAAAACAACTTGAATATCATTTTGATTGATAAACCAAATCAATTTTTTGGGATTATCTAAAGTATATATGTTCGAAAAATGTCTTTTTAGTAACATTTTTGCCGCTAAAAGTATTTCGAGATTATCATCTAGTATTAAAACGTTAGTATTTGTCTTTTTCATATATACTTTATTTGTTTAATATCGAACACAATTCTGTTCGATATCGGACAGTTGAAATTTTCATTAAAAGGTAAGTGGTTTGATCCTAATAGGTTAAGAGTTTATTAATTTATGGCACGTAATTGATAGTTATATAGGTAAATAAATATATTATGGATCAAGCACTTCCACGTAAAAATAGTAAAAAAGTTAAAGTTATTGTAACTGTTTTAATTGTTTGGGTTTTTATCTGTGCAGGTTATTACACTTTTTTTAAAGATGTAGTTTTAAATGTTTCTAAAGATGAAATTCGTGTTCGGGATGTTTCTATGGGAAATTTCGAAGAATTTTTGACTTTTACTTCTCTTGTGGAACCCCTACATAGCATGTTTATAAATATTAGTGAAGGAGGAGAAATTCAAGAAATTTATGTAGAGAATGGACAAACCGTTACAAAAGGTCAACCACTTGCTAAAATTTATAATCCAAGTAGTGAGTTTAATTATATGTCTCAAGAGAATGCTTTACTAGAACAGATAAATAACTTAATTGTTAGTAAAAACAATATTCGCAGTCAAGAGGTAAATCTTATGAAGGATATGATATCTGTTGAACATGATTACAAAGCCTCAGAACTTGCCTATGAATTAGATAACAAGCTTTTTAAGCAAGAGGTATTAAGTCTTAGTGATTATCAAAGAACTCAAGAAAATTATAGATATCAACAAGAACGTAAAATATTGATCGAGCAAAGCATTGAAAATCAAAAACGGTACAATAATCAACAAATTCAACAAATCGATAACTCTTTAGTTGTTTTGCAAAAAAGTTTACATAAGCTACGATCAAATAAGGATAATTTTTTACTCAAAGCTCCTATATCCGGACGATTATCTTCTTTTGATGCTGTACTAGGGCAAACCTATCAAAACGGACAAAGTATAGGTAAAATTGACGTAATGCAAGGATATAAGTTAGTAGCACAAGTTGATGAATTTTATATCGATAAGATTTCCTTAAATCAATCAGGTCAAGTTGCCTATAAAGACCAGGTGCTTTTAGTGCGGGTTGCTAAGATTATCCCTGAGGTTAAATCAGGGAGGTTTGAAGTTCAGCTAGACTTTGAATCAAATAATAAGGATTTAGCATTTCAAATAGGAAGTAGTTTGGGAGTGAAACTTTTTCTATCGGCAAAAGAGCAAAAACTTCTCTTACCTAAAGGTAGTTTCTATCAACAAAGTAAGGGAGAGTGGGTTTTTGTTGTAAAGGACGGAAGGGCAACAAAAAGAAATATAGAAATAAATAGGGAAAACCCAAATTATTATGAGGTCGTATCGGGTTTACAAGAAGGAGAACAAGTGATAGTTTCTAGCTATCAGGATTTTTTAAATGTAGAATTTTTAAATATAAAGTAATAATTATGATGATATCAGTTAAGGGTTTAACCCGTGTTTTTCGTACTGAAGAGGTTCAAACTACAGCTTTGAATAATATAGAGTTACAAGTGAAAAAAGGGGAGTTTGTTTCTATAATGGGCCCCTCTGGATGTGGGAAATCGACTCTATTGAACATATTGGGTTTATTAGATTCAGCAAATAGTGGTAGTTATTTATTATTAGACAAACAAATGGTAGGCTTGAGTGAGTCCCAAAGAGGATTATATCGAAAGCAGCAAATAGGGTTTATCTTCCAGAATTTCAATTTAATTGATGAATTAACAGTCTATGAAAATATAGAACTTCCTTTAATCTATAATAAAGTAGGTGTAAAACAAAGAAAGGCAAGAGTTGAGCAGATCGCTCAAAGATTAAATATTGCTCATCGTTTGAAGCATTATCCACAACAATTATCTGGTGGACAACAACAAAGAGTTGCAGTGGGTAGGGCTTTGGTTAATAACCCTGCCATTATTTTGGCCGATGAGCCTACAGGTAATTTAGATAGTTCCAATGGTAATGAAGTAATGGAGCTTTTAACAGAGTTACACAAAGAAGGAGCTACCATTATCATGGTTACCCACTCTGTGCATGATGCTTCTTTTTCTCAGCGTACCATTAAAATGAAAGATGGCCAAGTATTGTCTGAGCAGCTAAATACACGAATCATAGATGTTTTTGTAGAGTAGAAAATGGATTTTTTATATGTAAATAATTTTTACATGTGAAATTAGACAAATGAGAAGATTAAATTAAAATAAGTTTATAACATATGAGGGGAATGGTAATTTATTGGTTGAAGTTATACGTGGGTCAATTAAAGAAAAATTGGCAGTATTTTGTGTTAAGTATCCTTGCTCTTAGTATTGGAGTGGCAAGTTTTATATTGGCTTTAGGTTATTATCAAGAGGAAAATTCTTACGATAAAGCAAATCCCTTTTCTAAAGAGATTTTTTTATTAGAGCGTAAAATAAGTGGAGAGAGTTCTTGGATGATGGCACCTTATGGTATTGGTATGAAACTTAAAGACTTATCTAGCGAAGTTGAGGATTATTTATATATGAATGGCAATTATTCTAAAGGGACTTTAGAGGTAGAGGGCAAAAAGGTTGGTTTTGAAAAACTTATTCACTCCCAAAGTAATTTCTTTGAATTCTTTCCTGTGGAATTTCTTCAAGGTAGTAAAGACCAAGCTTTAAGTAATACCAATAGTATTGCAATTAGTCAAAGGTATGCTAATTATCTTTTTGATAAACAACCCCCTTTAGGAAAGTCATTAAAAATAGGTGATAAGATTTATGTTGTTTCGGCCGTGTTTAGCAATTATATAAACAAGGCCTCGGTAATGCCTGATATGGTGACTAATGATCTAGATCTTCAAGAAAAGGAAAACTTGAATTATTGGGGAAATTATTTTGCAGTGTTGTATTTAAAGCTTAAAGACCAGCATAGCGTAGCTTCAGTTCAAAAGGCCATCAGCCAAATAATTATAGATAATCAAGTAGCTCCTTATGCAAAGGAAGAAGGGCAGACTATTGAACAAACGATGGAAGATTTTGATATTAACAGTGATAGCTTTGCATTACATACCTTAGAGGATCAGCGGATGATAAAGCCAGTTTATTTAAATGGTACACCCCAAGGAGCAGCAAATAAAGACCGAGTATACATGTTTTTAGGTCTCTCAACTACCATACTTGTTTTGGCCTGTTTTAATTTTGTAAATATTCTTATTCCGCAAACAATTGCTAGGTTTAAACAAACTGGTGTTTTAAAAGTGGTAGGGAGTAGTAAAATACAATTGGTTGTTCAAATCTATTTTGAGATTGCTATAAGTTTGATTTTGAGCTTTATTTTTGCTTTAGTTTTTATAGAACTTTCTATCAAACATGTTAGAGTTTTTTTTCAGGCAACTCTTGAATTTAATTTTTGGCAAGCACTGTTTTATCAGATCATAATATTTATAATATTATCCTTGGTCCTTGTAATACCTCCTGCTATTCTTGTTTGCAAGGCTAAAATTTTAGAAATACTAAAAGGGAATTTTAAAAATTCTAAAAAAGGAGATTTAATAAATAATGTGATTTTAGTTTTTCAGTTTCTTGTGGCAAGTTTTTTTATTGTTACTGTACTTGTAGTGTCTAAACAAGTTACGTTTATCAGAAATATGGATTTAGGCTTTCGTGGCGATAAGGTCATAACTGTGCCCTTGCCATTTAATACGGAAGATTTGGATTATGTAAAAACTTATAATTTACTAAAACAGGAGTTTTCTAAAATCAAAGGCGTTACAGGGGTAAGTGTCTCTACTATTGCCTTAGGTCAAGGATATAGCACCTCCACTGGATTTAATTACAGAGGAAATAATATTCAAGGTAGAAACGTGGCTATGGACTATGACTTTTTGGAATTACATCAGATAGGAATCTCTAAAGGAAGAGCTTTGCAAAGCCATCTAGCTAGCGATAGCATAAATCACGTGTTAGTAAACTTAAAGACTCTAGAGCTTATGCAGGAGCTCGATCCTATTGGTAAACAGATTGAATGGAATGGTTTAAGTTTTACTATTGTTGGAGTGGTAAACAATTTTAATTTACATAGTTTAAAAAGAGATTATGTTCCTATGATTTTCTTCAGCCTTTATACCGTACCGTGGATAAGTGATAATATGAGTGAGATTTCTATTAAACTGAGAGAAGATAACCTAGAGCAAACATTAAAGGAGATACAGGACGTTTACAAAGAAGTGGGATTATTTGAAGGGACCTTTTCTTATGAATTTTTAGATAAACGATTTCAGAAAAGCTTTCAAGGCAGTATACAAGAGAGAAATGTGTTTCATACTTTAAATGGAATTGTGATTTTTATAGCCTTTTTTGGACTCTTTAGTGTGGCTTATAGTAATATGCATGCAAAACTAAAACAAATAGCTATTCGTAAAGTTCTAGGAGCGAGTCAAAAAGGATTAGTCTGGATGCTTTGTAAAAGGTATATTTTGTTTTGTTTACTTGGTTTTACCTTATCTATTATACCCTCTTACTTATTTTTAGAAGCCTATTTATCAAATTACCATTTTAGGATAAATATCTCCTACCTACCTTATTGCATCTCTTTGTTTAGTTTGTTGGTAATTAGTTTGTTAATAACATCTTACTTGGCTTTAAAGGTCACAGGTAACAAGGTGTTTGAATATTTAAAGTTTGAATAATAAAGAAAGGAATGATACAGAATTGGATAAAACTATATAGAAAACACTTCATGCAAAGCAAGTTGTTTTCAATACTAAATTACCTTGGATTAAGTTTAGGTATAGCTGTGGTTATACTGGTACTCTTACTACAAGAGCAACAAATGAGCTACAATAGATGGAATCCTTACAAAGACCGAATATTTGAAGTTAATCAAGGACCGGGTTTTTTTGAAACCGAATCTGGAGTTAGTGGTTGGTTTCCCGCCCCTTTTGCTAATGAATTAGACAAATTGGATAGGTTTATTGATAGCTATATTTTTTATTATGAAATGAAAGATATTACTAGTGTTAAAGTTCAAGGAAGAACAGATTTTATAACCGAAATCTTAGAGGCGCAAAAAAATGTATTTGATTTTTTACCATTTAATGTTGTAGCCGGATCTGTTGATGATTACTTGAAGTATTATACAAATTCAATTGCATTGGAAAAAAACCTAGCTAAAGATCTTTTCTCAGATGACAAATTAGCCATTGGACAGAATTTAATCATGGAAGACGGCCAGGCTTTAACGGTTCGCGTGGTGTATGACCTTGTGGGTAATTCCTCTTTAGCTCCTAAGGCTATTTATAGTTCTAATTTAGAAAAGGAATTTTTGAAAAAAAGACAAGATAATTGGGGGGATTATAACTATCAACTATTAATACGTTTAAAACCAGGTGTTTCTATACAAAGTGCAAAAGACCCTATTTCTCAAGGGCTATATGCCCCAATACTTGAAATGCGATTAAAAAATCAAAACTTATCCAAACAAGAATTTATAGAAAAGTTTATTACAAGTCCTACTTTTGTTTTTCACGAATTAGATTCGGTCCATTTAAATCCTAAAGCAGTTAATTTAGGTAAGGGACCTCAGGCTAAAGAGTTGTTAAATATATTAATAGGAGTTGGGTTTACTTTGCTTACTTTATGTGTTTTAAATAGTTTAAACCTATCTTTTGTGATGGCTTTTAAAAAGAGCAAGGAAATTGGAATTAGAAAAACATTTGGAGCTAGTAAAATTGACATTGTAAAACAAAGCATATTTGAGGCTATAATTATAACTACAATTAGTTTTATAATAGCTTTTGGATTTGTGGAGGTTTTTCTTCCGTATTTTAATTTATATGTTAATGAAAACTTAGAGTTGAGTTTATACGGAATCTATCCTTTGATTGTTGCTCTTTTTATTTTAATTTTTTTTATACTGGGAGTTTTTCCAGGATTATTTCTAGCGAGTTTTGATGTAAATAGAGTTTTAAAGGGAACTTTTACTAAGTATGGATCAGGTATTAGTGTTAGAAATTTATTATTGGTTGTACAATTTATAATTGCATTTTTTTTCTTGAGTACTGGTATTTTTATACAAAGACAAGTGAATTATTTAATTCATCAGGACTTAGGTTTTTCTGCAGATCAGGTTGTAAATATAAAATACTTTATTTCTGATGTTTCACAACGATACAATAAATTTGAGAGTATACAGGATGATATTTTGAAAATTAGGGGTGTACAAAACGCTGCTTTACATAGTGTTTCTTTTGGTGGGGAAAACAAAAGTAGCTCAAGTAATTATGTAGGTGAAAATTATGTTCAAAGTCATAATGTAGCAGTTAGTCACGATTTTTTAGATGTTTTTGGTATTGAATTGGCTCAAGGTAGATTTTTTCAAAGAGAATTATCCTCCGATATAATGGGGTCGGTTTTGGTTAATGAGGCTTTTGTTGAAGCTTTAAATTTATCGGAGAATTTAATTGGTAAGGAATTACAATGGAATAACAGATATTTTAAAATAATAGGTGTAGTAAAAAACTTTAATCACGAGGGGTTCTCTAATGAAATTGTTCCCGCAACTTACTTTCATTACAAGTCTGTAGAGTGGTTTAAATATCTAACAGAATATATCTCTATAAAGGTTAATACTCAAGATATACAGCAAACTCTTATGGAATTAGAAAATTTCTGGATAAAAAGAGTAGAGCAAGTGTATCCAATTTCTTATTCCTTTGCTAACCAGGATTTTGCTAAAAGCTATAAAAAGGCAACAGATCAAAGTAAACTGTTTTTAGTCTTAGTAGTGATTTCTAGTTTTGTTGCGCTTTTAGGCCTAACGGCTATTGTATCGTTTACTTTGGAGAGTAGGTTAAGAGAGATCTCTATTAGAAAAACATTAGGGGCTGAGAATTGGGACTTAGTTTGGAAGCTAGCTATGCGATTTATTGGATATTGTATATTAGGTTTTACTGCTTCTATTATACCAACTTATTATGTTTTAAATAAATGGTTACAGGAATATGTGGTAAGAATTAATATAGATTTTAGCGGGTTTTTAATATCCTTTATTCTTTTATTTTCCATATCCATGGGAGTTGTTTTTTTTAGGGCTTATAAAGCCACACGTGTTGATATACTAAAGTATATTAAGGACTCTTAAATTAATCAGACAATATAAAAAAATAATCTTTTTGCACTAAGGGTAGTAACTTTTGGTGCAGAAATATCGGATTTATTGTTATTTAAAATTAAACTCTATGAGATTGATAAATAAAATTTTAGCTACGTTCTTTCTATTGTTTTTTGCCAATGTTTTCTCACAAGAATCATGGACTTTAACACATTGTGTGTTACTTGGAGAACAAAACAGTAATGAGATTATTATTGCAGGTTTAAATAAAGCAGTTTCCCAGGCAGATACCCAGAGTTTGTCATCATATTTTCTGCCTGGTGTTACGGCTAATATAGGACAAAATTATAATTTTGGCTCTACTATTGACCCTAGTACTAATTCAAGGGTAGGTTCTAATATAGGTTCTACAAATTTTAATATGGATGTAAACCTTACCCTCTTGGATTGGTCATTTTTTGCCGAACATAAAAGAAAATCTTTATCAATAGATTACGCAAGCTTAAGCGAATTAGAACTTAAGTATAATTATAAATTGCGCATTTTAGAGTTGTTTTTTCAAATCCTAGAGCTTCAAGAATTAGTTGGTATTCAACAAATACAATTAGATAATAGTTTGCAAAACTACCAGCGGGTTACAAAGGAAGTTGAAGCTGGAGCTAAACCTCAAAGCGACTTCTACGATATAGAATTTGTTTTTAGCTCGGAGAGAATAAGTCAAAATCAGACACAAAACGAGTTGTTTAATCGAAAACTAGCTTTATTACAACTACTCAATGTTAAGCAGGTAAATCCAGATCAATTTGTTCTACAATATCAAGATGAGATCTTTGAAATATCCAGGAATTATGAATTTAATCCCTTTGTAGAGAAATCAGAAATTGCCCAAGAGATTGTATTACAGGAAAAGCGTATAATAAAAAGTAATTTACTACCTCGAATTATGGCAAATTATCAGTTTGGTAGTTTTTATTCTAAGGTTTTAAATGGTGACTTGGGTAAAGAATCACCTACTTTCTCTAAACAATTTGCTGATAATAAAAGTCATTTTGTTGGAATAGGGTTAAGTATACCTATTTTTCAAAAGGGAAATATTAAGCGGATGTTACGTAAAAAGAAAGTCGAAATTGAATTAACCAACAAGCAAAGTCAACAAATTAAATTAGAGTATGAACAAGAAAAATTACGTTTAGAGACTCAAATCGAACAACTAAAAATATTGGAAAGTCAATTAAGTCAAAATATTTTACTTGCACAAAAATCCTTTTCAACTACACAAATTAAATATGAAAATGGGGCTGCCGACATATATTCTTTTAATGGTGCAAAGAATCAATTATTAAATTCGCAATTTGCTCGGGTTAAAAATAAAATTTTCATAGTATTATTGTATAAAAAATTAGAGTTGCTTAACAGCAGTAAATTATCTTAGTTTGGAACACTAACTATGTTTATTTGGATTATATTAACTAGAAAATCTCAATATTTCCTACTATCTTTGCCTTATACGTTTATAGTATTAATTTGTTGAAAACTAATCTTATATAATGAAATTAGATAGAAAAGAGATTTTGAAAGCTTTAGAGTCAATCTCTGTGGCTGGAGAAGGAAAAAATATGGTTGAAAGTGGTGTTGTTAGTAATGTAATGACATTTGGAGATGAGGTTGTGGTGGACTTAGTGTTAACTACTCCTGCTTTACACATTAAGAAAAGGGCTGAGGTAGATGTTATCAAAGTTATTCATGATAAAATTTATGAGAAAGCCAAAGTTAAGGTAAATATAAAAGTAGAAGCCCCAGAAAAACCAGAGATAAAGGGGAATGCTATACCGGGTATAAAAAATATAGTTGCTATTTCATCTGGAAAAGGTGGAGTTGGGAAATCAACTGTTACTGCTAATATTGCAGCTAGTTTAGCCAATATGGGCTTTAAAGTAGGTGTATTAGACGCTGATATTTATGGGCCTTCTATGCCTATTATGTTTGATGTTGAAAACGCTAGACCAATTTCAGTTGAGGTAGATGGGAAATCAAAAATGAAACCAATTTCTTCTTATGGAATAGAAATTTTGTCAATTGGTTTTTTCACCAAAGCAGATCAAGCTATTATTTGGAGAGGTCCAATGGCTGCAAAGGCGTTAAATCAAATGATTTTTGATGCCGATTGGGGTGAATTAGATTTCTTATTGTTAGATTTACCTCCAGGTACGGGTGATATTCATTTATCCATCATGCAGAGTTTACCAATTACAGGTGCTGTGGTAGTATCTACTCCTCAAGCAGTAGCATTAGCTGATGCGAAAAAAGGGGTTTCTATGTTTTTATCAGAAAGTATCAATGTACCTGTGTTGGGTATAGTTGAAAACATGGCTTACTTTACCCCAGAGGAACTACCAAATAATAAGTATTATATTTTTGGAGAGAACGGAGCAAAGAATTTAGCCGAGGATTTGAACGTACCATTTTTAGGGGAGGTTCCAATTGTACAAAGCATTAGAGAGGCGGGAGATTATGGTCGTCCGGCTTCTTTTCAACAAGATACACCAGTAGCAAATGCTTTTTTAGAGATTACAAGAAATGTTGTAGAGCAAGTAGTTAAAAGAAACGACTCGTTACCACCAACAGAGGCAATTAAGATTACTACCATGGCAGGTTGTTCTGCGGTAGGTAAAAAATAATTTTTTTTAAATAACATTATGGCATCACAGACTATCCAAGATAACGTGATTAAAGCGTTGGACGAAATACGTCCTTTTTTACAAGCAGATGGAGGCGATATTACACTTATAGAGATTGTAGATGATAAACATGTAAAGGTGCGCCTGGAAGGGGCTTGCACGGCATGTAATGTTAATCAGATGACCTTAAGTGCAGGAGTTGAAACTACAATTAAAAAATACGCTCCTGAGATTCAGACGGTAGTTAATGTCGGATAATATAAGTTAAAATCAATTTGCTATAATTTGGAGTTTATTTAAATTATGGTAGATTGATTTTTATCATTTTTAATAAACCGTACTAATTGTAATTTAGTACATAAGATTTAAACATTATGATTCAAACCGATATAATTATAATAGGGGCAGGCCCTACAGGACTTTTTGCAGTTTTTGAGGCGGGTCTTTTAAAACTAAAATGTCACCTAATAGATGGATTACCGCAACCAGGTGGACAATTAACAGAACTGTATCCCAAAAAGCCTATTTTCGATATTCCCGGTTATCCATCAGTAGGAGCAGCGGAATTAATTGATAATTTAATGGAACAGATAAAGCAGTTCCAGCCAGGGTTTACTTTAAATGAAGTTGCTCAGGATATTGAGAAGTTAGAAGACGGTACTTTTATAGTAACTACAAATAAGGGAACTAAGCACCATGGTAAAGCAGTTGCTATTGCTGGTGGTTTAGGATCTTTCGAACCGCGTAAGCCAATTTTGGATAACTTATCAAAATTTGAGGAAAATGGAGTCGAGTACTTTGTGAAAAATCCTGAAATGTTTAAAGATAAGAAGGTAGTTATTGCAGGTGGTGGTGATTCTGCTTTGGACTGGAGTATTTATTTAGCTGAAATAGCAAAAGAAGTACATTTAGTACATCGTAGAAATGAATTCCGAGGCGCTTTAGATTCTGTAGAGAAAGTACAGGATTTAAAAAATAAAGGTAAGATTAATTTAATTACACCTGCCGAGGTGGTTGAACTCATAGGAGATCAAAGCCTTGAAGCAGTAGTAATTGAACAAGACCAACAAAGAACAACAATACCTTGTGATTATTTTGTGCCGTTGTTTGGGCTGACACCTAAATTAGGGCCTATTGCTAATTGGGGATTAGAAATTGAGAAGAATGCTATTAAAGTTAATAATGCATTGGATTATCAAACCAACATTCCTGGTATTTATGCAATTGGAGATATTAATACCTATCCAGGGAAATTAAAATTGATTCTTTGTGGTTTTCATGAGGCGACTCTAATGTGCCAGAGTGTTTTTAACGCACTTAATCCAGGAAAAAAATATGTATTGAAATATACTACCGTTTCAGGTATCAATGGTTTTGATGGTTCGCGTAAAGAAGCTGAAAAGGCCGTTGTTAAAGCAATTGATTGATATGGAGGCAGCAGATATTAAAATTACAGTTATTGATCGTCAAGGTGTATCTCATCAAATTGATGCTCCCACAGATATGAATATGAATATCATGGAGGTTGTACGAGCCTATGAACTTGCGGATGAAGGAACAATTGGTATTTGTGGAGGTATGGCTATGTGTGCTTCGTGTCAATGTTATGTTCTAAATCCCGATCAGGTTTCATTACCCGAGATTAGTGATGAGGAACAAGCAATGCTCTGGGAGGCTTTTAATGTGAAGGAAAATAGCCGTTTAGGCTGTCAGCTTCATATAGATCCAGGGCTAGAAGGAATCATAGTGGAGTTAGCTCCTTTGTAAAAAATAAAAAAAATAGCGACTATATTACATAGTCGCTATTTTTTTATATTTCTGTATCCGAGTTACTTTTTTTTGATTTACTTTTCATTAATTTAATAACAATTGGTAAGGTGGTTGCAAGTACAAGAATAAGTACAATCCATTCGATGTAATCTTTTAGATTAATTCCATAGCTTTCTAATAACCATACTTGAAGGTAATGTCCGGCAAAAATTAAAGAGGTTGCCCAAAGAAAAGAACTTATTACATTATATAGCATAAAGCGCTTCATATCCATTCTCACGATTCCTGCAATAATCGGGGCAAAGGTTCTAACCACTGGTAGAAATCGAGCAAATATAATAGCTCTACCACCGTGCCTTTCAAAAAAAACTTTAGATTCATAAAGATATTTTTTCTTATAAATGAAATTATCTTTAACATTATAGAGATAATTACCACTTCTAGCACCAAACCAATATCCAAATGTATTTCCTAGGATTCCAGCTAAAGCCACTAAAGTTGATAATAAGGCTACGTTTACAAAATCACTATCAATATTAAATAGTTCCTGCATTAACGAAGTGGAATATATTCCGGCTAAGAATAAAAGACTATCCCCTGGAAGGAAAAATCCTGCAAAAAGTCCAGTTTCGGCAAAAACAATAAACAAAACTACATAGATACCGATGGAATGACCGGCAACTTGTAAATTGATGTAAAATTCTGGGTTAATTAATTGAGCAATGTGAAATTCTTCCATGTTTTATTATATGTCTGTATTTGCAAGTGGTTTGTTCTCATTTGATTCAAACTTATCAATTGCTGCTGTTGATAATGCGTTTCCTAATACGTTGGTCATACTTCTACCCATATCACAAAAATGGTCAATAGGTAAAATAAATGCAATTCCTTCTGGAGGAATACCAAACATTGCACATGTAGCTACGATAACAATTAATGAGGCTCTAGGCACTCCCGCTACACCTTTTGAGGTTACCATCAATACAAGTAACATTAAAATTTGATCCCCTAAGGTCATTGGTACATCGTAAATTTGCGCAATAAATATACTGGCAAATGTTAAGTACATCATACTTCCGTCTAAATTAAAAGAGTAGCCCAAAGGTAAGGTAAATGAAACAATTTTTGGAGAACATCCGTATGCATTTAAGTTTTCAACTAATTTAGGAAAAACAGCCTCACTACTTGTTGTAGAAAAAGCAATTAATAAAGACTCTTTAATGGCTATAAGTAAAGCCCAAACTTTTTTTCCTAATATTAAATATCCAACTCCTATTAAGACAATCCATAAAAGAGCTAATCCTAATGCGAAAGCCGCTAAGTATTTTGCGTAGGTCATAAAAATGCTTAATCCATAAATGGCTACTGCACTGGCAATTGCACCTAAAACTCCCAACGGGGCAGTCCACATAATATATGTAACCATTTTTAGTACTACCTCGGCAGTTCTATCTAGCATTTTTATTAAAACTTTTCCTTTTTTTCCCAAAGAAGCTAATGCTACACCAAAAAAGACTGAAAAAACGACAATTTGTAATATTTCATTGGTTGAAAAAGCTTCAAAAACACTCTTTGGAACTAAATGCTCTACGAAAGTTTGCAGGCTCAACGCTTGTGTTTTGGACATTAAATCTGCATCGGCTGCTACGTTATTTAAATCAAAGTTTGCACCGACTCCAGGTTTAATCCAATTAACTAATAAAAGTCCAATGGTTAAAGAGACTAAAGAAGCAGCTATAAACCAGCCCATGGCTTTTGCACCAACTCGACCGACCATTGACATATCACCCATTTTAGCAATCCCAACAACTAGAGTACAAAAAACTAGTGGCGCAATAATCATTTGAACAAGTCTTATGAAAATAGTACCAAGTAGTTTAATATTTGAAGATACTGCTTCTATATATTGTGGAAACCAATAATGAACAATACTTCCAAGGATTACTCCTATTATAAGAGCAATAATAATAGCTATAAATAGTTTGTTGTTTTTCATATAAGAAGAAATTTGTGCGTGAAAGTACTTAATTTTTTTAAAAGTAGCTACTTGGGTCTAAAAAAAACGTGATTTAATGCTCTTTATAAAAGCTGTGATGTACAGTTAGCGAGTCTGTTAGCTAAATATTTGTTAAAATAGTGTTGTTATTCTATCGGATTGTAAATTTCTGGTTTTTATTTTTTTCTTGTATCTTTTGAGATTATTTAGCGATATTTTTAGTTAAAGTTTTTTTGTCAAAAGAAAATATTAAATTTACAAACAGTAAAAAACTACCTAACCATGAAGAAAATATTATTATTTGCCCTGAGTTTAGCAACAATGGGGGCAGTGGCACAAGAAGCGGTCATGACCAAAGAGTTACTTTGGGAATTAGGGCGCGTTTCTCCTGTTGGCATTACCAAAGATGGAAAAAACCTTATTTACAAGGTAACTCATCCCAATATGCAGCAAGATAGTTTTGATTCCAAAACTTATCAAGTACCAATAGAAGGAGGTACTCCTGTAGAGATTTCAGATTACAAAAACTTAGTTGTAGATTCAAGTATTTCGCCAAACGGAAAATATGTTTTATCTCATAAAGAAGTAAAAATAAATAAAGTGCTTGGGAAGGATTTTTATCCGGATATGCAAAAAAGTGATGTTTATATTTACGATGGATTAGACTACAGACATTGGGATACTTGGAATGATGGTTCTCATAACCATATTTTTTATCAGCCAGTAGGTCAAGAGGATAAAGCAATTGATATATTAGCAGATGAGCCTTATGACTCTCCTCAAAAACCTTTTGGAGGATCAGAAGACTATACTTGGTCACCAGATAGTGAATCGATTATCTATGTGTCTAAAAAAGAATTTGGAACTGATTATGCGATAAGTACAAATAGTGATTTGTATCAGTATAATTTAAATACCAAACAAACAATTAATTTAACTCCAGAGAATAAGGGGTATGATAATAGTCCTGTTTTTTCTCCTCAAGGATATTTAACATGGGCACAAATGAAAACCGCTGGATTTGAAGCCGATAAAACTGATATTATTGTTCGTTATGATGGTCGAGATTTAAATTTGACAGCTAACTGGGATGGTAGTGTTGGAGGCTTTGTATGGAGTAAAGATGGACAAAAGATTTATTTCACAGCTGCTGTTGGGGGAACAATGCAATTGTTCGAGGTAAATTTTCCAGGTAAAAAGAGAATTGCTCCTCATGTAACACAAATTACCGAAGGTGATTTTGATGTGAATTCTATTGTTGGTTTTGCTGATGGAAAAGTGATTGTAACACGTACTGATTTTAATCATGCCTCAGAGGTGTTTTCTTATGATTTAAAGAAAAAGACTTGGACACAAATAACACATGTAAATGACCACATCTATGATAATATTGCTTTAAGCAAAAGCGAAAAGCGTATTGTGAAAACTAAGGATGGTAAAGACATGGTAGTTTGGGTAGTTTATCCACCAAATTTTGATAAGAATAAAAAGTATCCAACACTTTTATATGCACAAGGAGGACCGCAGTCTCCATTAACGCAATTTTATTCTTTCCGTTGGAATTTCCAATTAATGGCAGCAGAAGGATATATTATTGTAGCTCCTAACCGCCGTGGGATGCCTGGCCATGGAGTGGAGTGGAATGAAGCCATTAGTAAGGACTGGGGAGGAAAACCAATGGAAGATTACCTAGCTGCTATAGATGATGTAGCTAAAGAAGATTATGTGGATAAGGATCGTTTAGGAGCTGTTGGAGCAAGTTATGGAGGGTATTCTGTTTTTTATTTAGCAGGAATTCATGAAAATAGATTCAAGTCATTTATTTCTCATTGTGGTGTTTTCGACCTTCAAAGTATGTATGGAACTACCGAGGAAATCTTCTTTACAAACTTTGACATCGGTGGACCTTATTGGGAGAAAGATAATAAAGTTGCTCAAAACACTTATAATAACTTTAATCCAATAAATAACGTAGCAAAGTGGAATACACCAATACTAATTATTCAAGGAGGTAAAGATTACCGAGTTCCAATTGGACAAGGACAAGAAGCTTTTCAAGCTGCTCAATTACTTGGAGTGAAAAGTAGATTTGTTTACCTTCCAGATGAAAATCACTGGGTGGTAAATCCGCAAAATGCTCAAGTTTGGCAAGCAGAGTTCTTTAAATGGTTAAAAGAAACTCTTTAAGACTTATATTATTTATAAAATTCAAAAAAGCTATCTAATTCTAGATAGCTTTTTTTATTTAGACTTTTAAGGGGTAAATCCATATGGGGAAAATCTTTGAGTAAAAAATTAAGGTAGGTTGTAATGGTTTTTTTATCTTTACAGACTAACCTTAATCTTTTATGAAAACAAATTATTTAAAAGCGTGTACTCTAGCAGTATTGTTAAGTAGCGCAAGTATTGCAACTTCGTTTGCACAAGATAACTTAGTAAATGCATTGAAATATAATGCAAGTGATAATAGTAAGGATTTGTATGAGTTTACACCTGTGGTAAATATTGAAAACACTTCTATTAAAAACCAAGGATCTTCTGGTACTTGTTGGAGTTATTCTGCGAACTCATTTTTAGAGTCAGAAATGGTTCGTATGGGAAAAAGACCAGTAGAGATTTCACAGATATTCACCGCGCGTAACGCTTATATTGAAAAAGGTAAGATGTATGTTAAAATGCACGGAGCAGTGACATTAGGAGACGGTGGTGCTTTTCATGATGTAATTAATATGTATCGAAAATATGGAGCTGTCCCTCAAAGTGTTTACCAGGGATTAAACTATGGTACAGATACTAATAAATTTGGTGAGATGGCTGCTATTCAACAAGGAGTGTTAAAAGCGGTTGTATCTAATCCAAATGGGAAACTTACTCCTAATTGGGAAAAAGCTTATACCAGTGTAATTGATGCTTATTTGGGGGAGGTGCCTCAGAAGTTTACCTGGGAGGGAAAAGAATATACTCCACGTAGTTTTGCAGATCAAGTTATAGGAATAAACCCAGATGATTATATAGAAATAGGTTCAGACTTGAATTACCCTTGGTATGAGAAATTTGTGTTATTAGTTCCAGATAACTGGTCATTTGATCAAGTATATAATGTACCTATGAATGAACTTACTGATATTATTGACCACGCGGTGAACAATGGCTTTACTGTTGCTTGGGCTGGTGATGTAAGCGAGAAGTATTTTTCTTGGAAAAATGGGGTAAGTTTTGTTCCTGAAAAAGATTGGGATAAAATGAGTGAACAAGAACGTAAAACTTTATTTGATGGACCTAAGCCAGAGCGTAATGTAACACAGGAAGAGCGTCAAATAGCTTTTGATAATTACACAACAACCGATGATCATGGAATGCATATTGTGGGTATAGCTAAGGATCAAAATGGTAAGGAGTATTATATTATTAAGAATTCTTGGGGGGATACCAATGATTATAAAGGATATATGTATATGAGTAAAGAGTTTGTTAAATATAAAACGACTGATATCTTATTACATAAAGATGGTATTCCTAAGAATATTGCTAAGAAAATGAAAATTTAAAAATTAAATATAATTGTTATGGATAGATTAACCGAAGGATTAAATGTGTTGTTATTTGGTATATTAGGGGCTTTACCTCGCATAGTAGTTTCCTTAATAATACTAGCGGTGGGGCTATATCTAATTAGAGTAGTCTTAAAAGTAGTTGCTACTCGATTTGAAAAGCGAAATATAGAGAAATCTTTAAGAGGTTTTCTAATAAGTATTATTCGTGCTGCATTGTATATCTTATTGATTATTACTGTTATTAGTACAATGGGTATTCCAACTACTATATTTGCAGCTATGTTTGCCTCGGCTGGTTTAGCAATAGGTTTAGCTCTACAGGGAAGTTTATCTAATTTTGCAGGTGGAGTTCTTATTTTATTATTTAAGCCTTTTAAAGTAGGAGATTATATCTCAACTAGTAGTTCAACAGAAGGAACGGTAGAGCAAATAGATTTGTTATATACAACAGTAACTAGCGCTACAGGGCTAAAAATAATTAGTCCAAACGGACCTCTAGCCAATGCAGTTGTCACTAATTATTCACAGATTACTTCTAGACGTTATGATTTTGTAGTGGGAATTTCTTATGATGCAAATATTAAAGAAGCGCAAGAGGTTATTTTAAATGCTTTAGCTTTGGATAATAGTGTTTTAAAGAACCCAGGAGCTAGCGTTTTTGTTACTAATTTAGGTGATAATTCAGTGGACTTGAATGTTCGTACTTGGATGGATAAATCGGATTATTGGGATACAGTCTACCGAGTTCAACAAACAGTAAAAGTAGCCTTAGATAATGCAAATATTGAAATCCCTTTTCCACAAAGAGATCTTCATATTATATCGGATAAAACCAAGTAATTAATAAAAAGATTCTAAAATAATTTGAACTAAAGAAGTGTTTTATTAGTGATAATTATTATAACGCAATTTTTTTATAATAAATAAGGCCCTAGTTCTACCTAGGGCCTTATTTTTTAAATCATTTCGTAATCTTTGTATTGGTAGGCTATTTCATCAAAAAGTGCAAGTAACTCTATAGGATCATCTGTGGTAACAAGTTTCATTCTATGTGGCTTAAAACCATGTACTCCTTTGAAATAATTAGTATAATGTCTACGCATCTCTACAATACCTAAACGTTCACCTTTCCATTCCATAGACCAGATTAGGTGATTTTTTGCTGCTTGTAATCTATCTGATATTGAAGGTGGTGCTAGTAATTCCCCAGTTGCAAAATAATGTTTTATTTCATTAAAAATCCATGGGTAACCGATTGCAGCACGACCAATCATCATTCCGTCAAGACCAAACTTTTCTTTGTATTCTAATGCCTTTTGTGGAGAATCAATATCTCCATTTCCAAAGATTGGGATTTTTATACGTGGATTTTTTTTGATTCTTTCAATATGTGTCCAATCAGCACAGCCTTTGTACATTTGACACCTGGTTCTTGCATGAATTGTTAATGCTTGAACTCCAATATCTTGTAGTCTTTCTGCAACCTGGTCAATGTTTATTGAATCATCGTCCCAACCAAGTCTGGTTTTAACTGTAACAGGTAAGTTAGTACTGTCAATAACAGCTTTTGTTAATCTAACCATTAAGTCTATGTCTTTTAAGACTCCTGCACCAGCACCTTTAGAAACTACTTTTTTTACTGGACAGCCAAAGTTAATATCTACTAAATCAGGGTTAACCGTCTCCACAATTTTAGCCGATAGAGCCATAGCCTCTTCATCTCCTCCAAAAATCTGTATGCCAACGGGTCTTTCGTAATCAAAAATATCCAATTTCATTTTACTTTTCATGGCATCTCTAATCAAGCCTTCGGATGAGATAAACTCCGAATACATAAGATCTGCTCCATGAGTTTTACATAAGCGACGAAACGGTGGGTCACTAACATCTTCCATAGGTGCTAGAAGTAGCGGATGATCAGGAAGTTCTATATTACCGATTTTAATCATATCTGTTTGTGAAATTTGTTGCAAAAGTACGATATTTTTATTTTCCCGCGGAATATTTATATCTACTTGGTTAGTAGTGGATAAACTTTAGGATTTCTTTTCTATCTTTATATCATTCTTATAACTTTATGTCATGCGCTTTATTCCCTTTGAATTTTCCCCTTTTTGTATTGAGCTTTCTTTCGATTCTTTGATAGCAGAAATAAAAAAATATGTGTGTGATTCACCGGAACAAAATTTTAAAAAAGCCTATTATCGAGATCTATTAAATCGTTTGGAAAAGGTACCTGGATTATTAAGTAATAGTATTTCAGAGCAAGAAATCAGACAAAATTATCAGCTAGTAGGTGAACTTTTTGAAGTGCTATTTCCATTTGCATTAAGTCAAAATGAAATTAAAGGAGTTGCTTTGCCTTTACAAGAGGTTGTTTTTAATCATACCGATCGTTTTAAAAAGATTCTTGACAATGCAAAGAAAGGACATGTAATAAAATGGAGAAATTTTGATCAACATCAATATTATATTATTTGTTGTTGCATTATTATGAACTTGTATTTTAAAACTAAATTTGATTTAACAAGACCTCTTTTTGTTGATATTCCTGACAAGCAAGGGATAATGTTTCATTACAGGGTTCTTTATAATGCTGACTTTGTTAAAGTGATTCCAAATGAAAATGCTATTATGCTTACCCAAGCAGATATTGAGCTTTTACAAGACAATTATGATAATCTGGATTTATGGAAGAAATATTTTCCCGAGAAGAGTTGGAATCTTAGAGGGTTTGGAATCTTAAGTATGGTAGATGTTACCACAGAGAATGCGTTAACACTTTTAAAAGAAGCTCTTTTAAGAGTAGAATACAGACGCTTTCCAATAGGGGATTTACTAAAGCAGGTATTTAGTTCAATATTTAGAGTAGCTAATTTAACTGTTGGATATACCCATTTAGAGGATGATTATTTCATCCATACAGAAACTCTAGAAATGATGGGATTAAATAGTACTTTGTTTGATCAATCGCAGAATCAAGTAGTTTTATCACCCTCGGCTATTTATAACTTGGTTAAAAAACAAAAACTAATGGCCATATCTGACGTTAAAAGTTCTTTGGATTTAGAACCAAAAAATGCTATGTTGGAGTATTTTGTAAAAAAAAATGTGAAAAGTATTATTCTAGCTCCTGTAATTTTTAATGAAAGAACTGTTGGGGTGGTAGAAGTTGTTAGTTCAGTACCACGGACTTTAAACAGTGTGAATGCAAAAAAATTGGATCACGTAATGCCTATTTTTACCGAAACCCTTGAACGTACAAAAACGACATTAATTAATAATATAGAAGCCATTATTCAAAGGGAGTTTACCTCTATTCATCCTAGCGTTTATTGGAGGTTTTTACAAGAGGGATATAATACCTACTCTGCAACTGTTTTTAATCGTGAGTATATTATTAATCCTATTGTTTTCTCTAATGTATTTCCTCTTTATGGAGAGATAGATATTCAAGGGTCAAGTGAAATTAGAAATCGGATGATTATAAAAGACTTGAGCCTGCAACTACAAAGTTTATTGGACATGTTAGTTCAGGGTAATTTTGCACATAGTAATATCGTGATTGAGAAATATACTTTAAAATTAAATTCTTTTTTAAAGAGCACTAAGGAGTCATTTTACTCGGGTATGGAACATCATATTGAGAATTATATTAAGGAATTTGTACACCCTTTAGTATTTCAAGATAGTAGTTTAAAACAGAGTTCAAGTCTAAATAATTACAAGTACTTTATTGATCACGAACATCAAAGTTATTATCGATATAGAAAAATTTATGATTTACAAGTAGCTAAGGTTAATAAGGTTTTTTCTGATTTATTAGATCTTAGACAAAATGTAGCACAACAAGTTTACCCACATTATTATGAGCGCTTTAAAACAGATGGGGTTGATCATAATTTGTATATAGGCGAATCCATAGCCGAGTCAGTTCCTTTTGATATTACTTACCTACAATATTTGCGATTATGGCAATTACAAACTCTGGTGGAATTAATGTGTGTGCATTATAAAAACAGTAGTAAAGATTTAATTACTATGCAAGTCACAGCTTTAATTTTTGTTTATGATACTGCTTTATCAATTCAGTTTAAAATGGATGAAAAAAGATTTGACGTGGATGGTTCATACAATACGCGATTTGAAGTGATAAAAAAGAGATTAGATAAAGCCTTTATTAAAGGTACTAAGCGCCGAATTGTAGCAAAAAAGAAAATATGTTTGGTATTTGCCTCGCAAAAGGACCTACAAGAGTATATGTCTTATATAGAATTTGGTCAGAGTATCGGATTTTTAAAAATGGAGCTTGAAGAATTTGATGTTGAAGATCTTCAAGGTGTTGCTGGTTTGAAGGCTATCCGCATTGGAGTTGACTTAGATTTTGACCTTGAAAAATTAGATTATGTGAATTTAATGAGTAATTATTTAAAGAGTCGATATAGTGCTTTTTAGTAGAGATGATAAAGTTAAAATCCAACAGATTTAAAAGCAATTATAAATGCCAATACCGAAGCAATTATACCAATGGTGAAAACGGTATAGGTTATTCGAAGTAAGGTGTATTTTCGATGTAAAACTACACCTAAACTATATAAATCTCGAATAAGTGCCTCATGTAAATAATCTTGATCTTTTATTAGTTCTTTAATGGTCTTTATGTATTTATCTATGGGCATTTGATGAAATGTTCCAAAGAAAAGTATGTTGAGTTTTTTTTCAGCAATATCTTTTTCTGTGAATGTACCCGAGGTAACTTTTGGTCTTGTTGACATAATGGCAAAGATCATGGAAACCACACTAAATATTAATAGTATAAAGGTAGGAATTATCAAATGCTTGTTATTGGGATTATCCAATTTAGGTATAAGGGTCGACAAGCAAATAGAAATAATTATGGCATTAACACTAAGTAAAATATTTGCCTTACTATCAGCAATACTGCTTAAAGAGGTGTGATTTCGCAAAGTAGTTCTAAACAAAGTATCAACAGTTCTGGTATGATTATTTTTTAAGTCTTTAGAAGGCTTTTCTAACTTTTCTATTATCTTAACTACCTGTAAAAGGTTATTTTGTTTTAAAGGTTGCCAAACTTTTTTTGCATAATCAGTATAGTAACGATGTTTGTATAACATCATTTCTAAGTTTTGTTTCTGCCAAGTTAATTCAGGGATTTTTTTGTGACATGAATTTTCTATTTCTCTTTTTAAAAGTGCGGAAGTTTGTTGATAGTTTGAATCTGTAAAATGTACAAAGTCGGCATCTTTTATGACTTCTTGTAGCTGGTTTTGCGGTATGTGATCCAATTTGGTTGCTAAGATTAGCTGTTCTATGATATGAATGTCTTGGGGATTTAGTCCTTGTTCACTATAAAAATCTCTAGCAAGTTTTGCACTAATTTCTTCATGACCTTCACATGTATCTATGTATCCGGCGTCGTGAAACCACGCGGCATAACGCAATAAAGTAGCTTGTTTTTCCGGTATTGCCTCATTGACTATAATTTCATTCAACCCATTGATTACCCTTAAAGTATGATTAAAATTATGGTAAGTATATTGAGTAGATAATGTATATTTGTGTAACTGGAAAATGTATTGTTCAGCTTTTTTTAAAATAGTCATAATATGCACCTTTAATGTTTAAAAATATGAATTATTTTTGTTTAATTCCAAGCAAGGGTTATAAAACATTTTTACTATTATGTTTTATAACGCTTTTTACATTTAATTCTTGTGCTACTTATAAAACACAATATGGCTCTGAGCAAAGAAAAGAAATTAGTCATATTGACATGGAGAATGATACTCTAAGTCATAGTTATTTTTTTTCATCCAATATAGGCTTAGCATCAAGTCAAAAGCAAAGAGAAAGTCTAGATATTTTAAAAGATTATCTGCTAAAGCAAGACCATCAAAATAGTACTATGGTTTTTTTAGGCAATAATATACCGGTGATGCATGAGATTGACTCTGATCTTCTAGATCAAGATAAGTTTCTTACCCAGTCCTTAGATTTAGCAAATCAAACACATGGCAATACACTGTTTCTTAAAGGAGAAAATGAATGGCGTCTAGGATATGAAGGAGCAAATACTTTTAGTAAATTTCTAAGGGATTACACTGGTAATAAGAAGGCTGTTTTACCTAGAAATAATTGTGCATTAGAAAGATTTAAGATAAATGATCAAACTGTCGTACTTGCCATAGATAGTCAATGGTATTTGGAGAATTGGGACGTTAACCCCAATATAAATGAGGATTGCGATATTAAGACCAGAGAGGATTTTTTTGAGGCATTGCGTGGAGAAATTAATAAAAATCAAAATAAAGTTGTTATCCTAGCGATGCATCACCCAATTTTTAATCATGGTAATCATGGAGGTTACTTTTCTTTTAGGAATCATATTTTTCCTTTTAGTAATAAAATTCCTTTGCCTGTAATTGGATCTGTTTTTAATTATACTAGAGCCATGTCTGGAATAGACTCACAAGATTTACAAAGTAAAAAATATAATGAGTTATCTCAAATGATACAGACTATGGGGAAAATGTATGATAATGTCATTGTGGTGTCAGGCCACGAGCATAACATGCAATATATTGATAAGGATAATATAAAACAGGTTAACATAGGTGGTTTTGCCGCAGATAGTCCTTCACGCGTTATAGGACTTAATGATTTTTCAGCCTCTGAGCTGGGCTTTGTTCGAATTGATATAACAAAAAATCGTAAAGCTTACATTGGGTACTACGCCATTAAAGATCATCAGGTTACACCTTTGTTCATGAAAGAGATTTTGGATTTGAGTTTACAAGATAATTTTGAGGTAAACCCGGTAGAATTTCAACTGGTAAAGGCTAGTGTATATCCTAAGCAATGGACCAAAAAGTCAAGCTTCTATCGTTACCTCTGGGGCGAGCACTACCGAGAACTTTATGCCAAGGATATTTTAGTTCCTAGTGTAGATTTAAGTCAATTAAAAAATGGTTTAACTCCCAGTATTTCAGGTGGAGGTAATCAATCCATGTCCTTAAGGCTTCAAGACTCTTCAGGTAAGGAGTATGTTATGCGAGGCGTTAGAAAAAGTGCTTCACGTTTTGTTCAAACTGCTTTGTTTAAAGACACCTATGTTATGGATAGGTTCACAGATACTTGGGCAGAGAAATTTATTTATGATTTTTATACTACAGCACACCCTTTTACTCCTCTTATTATAGGAGAATTATCCCAGAGAATTGGACTTTATCACACTAATCCTGAATTGTATTATATACCTAAGCAGCCTAGATTAGGAAGGTTTAATAAGCAGTATGGTGATCAGTTATATATTATAGAGGAAAGACCTAGTAAGGGATATGAAGATTTAGATAGCTTTGGAAATGCAAAAAATATCATAAGTACACAAGATGTTATTTCAAATCTTCGAAAAGATGAAAAGTATAAAGTAGATCAAATAGCTTTTGTGCGTGCCCGAATTTTCGATATGTTAATAGGAGATTGGGATAGGCATGCCGATCAGTGGAGATGGAGTGAGTTTGTGCAAGGTGATTCCATTTTGTATAAACCTATTGCAAGAGATCGAGATCAAGCGTTTGCTAAAATTGACGGAGCTTTATTATCATTGATTAAGAAGCTACCTGCTTTAAGACATATGCAATCTTATACAAAAGAATTTGCAAGTCCGCGTTGGATTAATCGAACTGCATTTCCTTTAGACCAGTACTTATTGAAGGATTTAACTTTGAAAAATTGGTTGATTCAGGCCGAAGATATCGCAAAATCGTTAGATGATAAAACAATAGATGAGGCTTTTTCCAAATTACCAATCCAGGTACAGGATCAAGAAATAGAAAATATAAAAGAAGTTTTTAAAGCTCGTAGAGACGGCATTTTGGATTATTTGCCTAGTTATTATAATCGATTACGTTCTTATGTAATTTTGTCAGGTACTGATAAAAAAGATATTTTTCACCTTACTAGATTGGATAATGGTTCCGTGCATGTAAAACAATATAGGGATAAGAAATCTGGTCAAGTATTGGAGTTCGAGAATATTTATGACCCGAGTATAACAAAAGAGATTTGGATTTACGCTTTAAATGATCAAGATGAGTTTATTGTAGATGGGAATTCAAAGGATTCAAAAATAATGTTGCGCTTAATTGGGGGGAAAAATAAAGACACTTATGATATAGTAACTTCAAATAAAGTACGTGTGTATGATTATAATCGTACCAATAATGTACTGATTGATAATCATAATAAAGTTAAAAGCTACTTTAGTGATTCGTATGATTTAAATAACTTTAATTACAAAAATGTGCCTATCACAGCTCTGCAAGTTTTACCTCAGGTAGGGTATAATCCAGAGGACGGTGCTAAAATAGGATTTGGTATTAACTTGACTAAAGATCGCTTTATTCGTGATCCATATAGCTCGAAACACATATTAAAGGCTAATTATTCTTTTAATACCCAAGGAATAGAGGTTAGGTATAATGGAATTTTTCCTAGGGCAACTAGTAACTGGTCCTTTACTTTAGATGCCAAAGCTACTAGTCCTAATTTTGCTGTGAACTATTATGGTATGGGCAACGAAACTTATTATTTTGATAATGAAAAAGGGAAGGATTATAAGCGTGTACGAATTGAAAGTTATGGTATTTCCCCTGGATATTACTATCAGGATAAATTGGGAAGTAATTTTGGAATAAATATTGGGTATGAAACAAAGAAAGTAATGTATAAAACAGGCAGGTATATAACAAGCGGGCCTGATGTGGTGAATGCTGATGTTTTTTCGATGCAACCCTATGCTTCTTTAGTGTCTAGTTATGAATATAAACAATATAATTACAAGGCTAGCCCTACTTTAGGCTTTGGGTTTAAAGCAGATTTAGGATGGAAATTAAATTTAAAATCAACTAATACTAATTTCTTGTTTTTAGACGCCTCGGTTAACTTTATTCATTATTTGGATAAATTGCAACGTTTGGTTTTCGCTACAAATATTGCATACCAGAATCGTTTTAATAATAATTTTGAATTTTATGATGCTGCTACTTTAGGAGGAAATGCTAATTTAAGAGGATTTCGTCC
Source organism: Myroides sp. LJL119 (assembly GCF_054871605.1). Classification (NCBI taxonomy): domain Bacteria; kingdom Pseudomonadati; phylum Bacteroidota; class Flavobacteriia; order Flavobacteriales; family Flavobacteriaceae; genus Myroides; species Myroides sp. LJL119. The sequence continues at coordinate 153,014 of NZ_JBTXLO010000004.1, read as the reverse complement.
CGAACGATTTACAGGCAGGAGTTCTTTTGTTCAAACTAGTGATTTACGATATAGTGTTACTTCGTTTAGTGCAGGGTTTATTCCGATGCAGTTCGGCGTTTATGCTGGGTTTGATTACGGGAGAGTTTGGGTAGACTCACAGGATTCTAGAAAATGGCATAATGCATATGGTGCTGGTATTTGGGTTAATGCAATTGATCAGGCCACTTTGCAATGTTCTTTATTTAATAGTAAAGATGGTGCAAGATTTGTATTTGGTTTAGGGTTCGGATTCTGATTTTAGCTTTTGGTATTGTAATTGATAAATAAAAGAAGGGGCTGATTTTTTCTTTTCATCGGCAATAAAAATAGTGTCTGGTCCTTTAAAACAGATAGATTCTTTTTGTGAAACATGTTGTAGGTTATAGTGAGATACTTTTAGTTTTTCAAAATCGAGGTTTAAAAAATTTGTTAGTTTAAATATGGAAGAGTTGCTAATAAGTAAAACATCTTTGGTACCAGGTACTAATGTAGCCCCTGTTATTGCACAATCTCTAAAGGTTTTGCAGATTGGAATCTGAGTTAATAAAGTAGCTTTGAAATCACCAGGCTGATTTGGAACTCTGTAGACTAATGTAACTAAGTTTTTATTCGTAGATCGATTCTTTGTGAATATGTAAAAATTATTTTCAAATAAAATGAAAGCTTCTGCATCATAGAGTAGTTCTTTCTTTTTTCCCGGAAATTTGGTTTGTTCCGGATAGTTAAAATGCACCAGATATTCAGGTTCTGTAGAGTCTAAGTATAGACTATCTGAACTAATTTTTAGAATTCGAAGATCCGTTCTATCATTTTGATTATTTCCAAAATCTCCTATATATAAATTACCTTTATTATCACAGGTGAGTTCTTCCCAATCTGTGTTTTTACTCTTTATTTTTAATATATGAATAATATTCCCTAGAGTGTCAATTTGGTATAACTCAGGTTTGTTGCCTTTATCTTGTAATGCCCAAAAAGTTTTTGTGTTAGAATCGAAAACTAATCCTGAAACTTCTTTAAGTTTTTTTGGCATTGCCATATAAGGTTTTAAAGGTGATACCTTAGTCTGTTGACACTTTCCAAAAATCAAAAACGGAATTAATAATATCAGTATTAGTACTTTATTCATGCGTGTTTTTTTGTTTAAAGTTACAAAAAAAGGTGCTTATATAGATGAAAATAAGCCTGCTATTTACAAAATAGCTTTGGAATTTTCTTCAAGATAATATGTTCATTTTTTCGTTTTAAGTGCTTAAATAATACTCATTTGTTGAAACTTTGAAGTATATTTGCAAAATATAGGCTACTATTATTTTGTTTGAAATAAGAAAATCTATCAACCTTGATTATATGATTATTCTGGCCTTGTTTAAAAGCCTTGCCATGAGGGTATAATCATAAATTTAAACTTTGATATAACCACGAATGAAGAACATTAGAAACTTTTGTATTATTGCCCATATTGACCATGGTAAAAGTACCTTGGCGGATCGATTATTGGATGCTACTCAAACCGTAACGGCAAGAGAACAACAAAATCAGCTTTTAGATAGTATGGACTTAGAGCGAGAAAGAGGAATTACTATTAAGTCCCATGCTATTCAAATGGAATATGAGTATGAAGGAGAAAAATATGTATTGAACTTAATCGATACTCCCGGGCACGTAGACTTTTCTTATGAAGTTTCTAGGTCTATTGCTGCATGTGAGGGAGCACTGTTAATAGTTGATGCAGCTCAAAGTATTCAGGCTCAAACGATTTCTAATTTATATTTAGCATTAGAAAATGATTTAGTAATTATTCCAGTTTTAAATAAGATTGACCTACCAAGTGCTAATCCAGAAGAGGTGAGTGATGATATTGTTGATCTTTTAGGCTGCGATTATGAGGAGATTATTCCTGCATCAGGAAAAACTGGTCTTGGCGTTGAGGATATATTAAAAGCAATTATTGAACGCGTTCCTGCTCCTAAAGGAAATCCTGATGAACCTTTACAAGCTTTAATTTTTGACTCGGTTTACAATCCATTTAGGGGAATAGAGGTTATATTCCGTGTAATGAATGGGAAGATTACAAAGGGACAAAAGATTAAGTTCTTGGCCACGGGTAAAGAATATTTTGCTGATGAAATAGGTACTTTAAAGCTAAATCAAGTGCCCAAAAAAGAGATTTTAACAGGAGATGTTGGTTATCTAATCAGTGGTATTAAAGAAGCCAAAGAGGTAAAGGTTGGTGATACTCTAACAGATGCTAAGGAACCTACTGCCAATATGATTGAAGGTTTTGAGAATGTTAAACCAATGGTGTTTGCGGGGATATATCCTGTTGATACAGAAGATTATGAGGAGTTGAGAAACTCCATGGAGAAATTGCAGTTAAACGACGCTTCATTGGTATTCTCAGCAGAGAGTTCTGCTGCTCTAGGTTTTGGATTCCGTTGTGGATTCTTAGGAATGTTACACATGGAAATAATCCAAGAACGCTTAGAGAGAGAGTTTAATATGACTGTTATCACAACTGTTCCTAACGTATCTTATTTAGCATATACTAAAAAGGAGCCAAATACGGCGATAATTGTAAATAACCCTTCGGATTTACCAGAACCTTCAAAATTAGAGAGAGTAGAGGAACCTTTTATTAAAGCTACAATAATTACAAAAGCTGATTTTGTTGGACAAGTAATGAGTCTTTGTATTGATAAAAGAGGAGTTATTACTAACCAAAACTATTTAACCGAGGATAGAGTGGAATTAACCTTTGATATGCCATTGGCTGAGATTGTTTTTGATTTTTACGATAGGTTAAAAACGGTTTCTAAAGGATATGCTTCTTTTGATTATTCACCAATAGGTATGCGTACATCTAATTTAGTTAAAGTAGATGTAATGTTAAACGCTAACGTGGTGGATGCGCTTTCAGCTTTAATGCACGCAGATAATGCCTATTCGATTGGTAAAAAGATGTGTGAAAAGTTAAAAGAATTGATTCCTCGTCAACAATTTGATATTCCTATTCAGGCCGCAATTGGAGTTAAAGTCATTGCAAGGGAAACTGTAAAGGCCTTACGAAAAGACGTGACAGCTAAATGTTATGGAGGGGATATATCTCGTAAGCGTAAGCTTTTGGAAAAGCAAAAAGCTGGTAAAAAGAGAATGCGTCAAATTGGAAACGTTGAAATTCCGCAAGAAGCATTTATGGCAGTTTTAAAATTAAACGACTAAAGTCTGTTTCATATAAAAACCAAGGGCTTTCCGTAACTGGAAAGCCCTTGGTTTTTATTTATTATTTTGATAATAATTGATGGAGTTGATTATGGTCTGTTTATCTGTAAAACCAGATTGTTTCCATAGCATTTTTCCTTTTCTAAACAACATTAATGTTGGAACGCCACGCATTTGATATTTGGTACTATAATGGGTGGTTAAGGCAGTATTTTTATCTATATCAATTTTCAAAATAGTTATCTTATCTGTCAATTCTTTCTTAACATCTTGTAATACGGGTTCCAGCATTTTGCAAGGACCACACCAAGTAGCAAAAAAATCAACTAAAATTAGCTTGTCTTGCTGGATGATAGATTCAAATTGATTCATAATTGCTTATTTTAAATTGGTATTACATGAAGAACTACAAGTTGAATCTTTTAATGGAAGATTTGTTTTTTTGATAGCTCCGAAACCTCCAATTACATCTATCATATTATGAAACCCCCTCGCTTTTAAAATCGAAGCAGCTATTAAAGATCGATATCCTCCTGCACAATGAATATAAAATGGTTGCGTATTTGGAAAGTCTGCAATATGATCGTTTATATAATCTAACGGTGTGTTAACCAAAGTCGAGTAATCTAAATGAGAAGAATTAAACTCCCCAACTTTTCGCACATCGTAAACAGCAATAGGATTCTGGTTTAATTGTTGTTCTAAATCTTCGGCCTGTATTTGATTTACGGTATCTGTTTCAAAACCAGCCTCAACCCATGATTGAATTCCACCTTTTAGATAACCCAATGTATTGTCATATCCCACGCGAGATAGTCTTGTTATGGCTTCTTGCTCTCTGTCTTGTGGACAAATAAGTAAAATTGGTTGCTTTATATCAGTAATTAAAGCTCCCACCCATGGTGCAAATTGTCCATCTAAACCAATAAATATTGATCCAGGTACATGCATTTTTGCAAACTGATCTCCACTTCGCACATCCAGTATCAAAGCTCCTGTTTGTTCAGCTACCTCTTGAAACTCCTTAGCACTAAAGGCTTTGTTGTTATCTATAATGGTTTGTACATTTTGATAACCATGTTTGTTTAATTGAACGTTTAATGGGAAATAGGCAGGTGGAGGCAATAACCCGTCTGTTACTTCTTTAACAAACTCTTTTTTAGTCATATCGGCTCGAAGCGCATAGTTTGTTTTTTTTTGTTCTCCTAAAGTACCTATTGTTTCTTTACTTAGGTTTTTTCCACAAGCGGAACCCGCTCCATGTGCTGGATATACAATTAAATCATCACTTAAGGGCATAATCTTATTTCGAAGGCTATCAAAAAGTGTTTCGGCTAATTGTTCTTGGGTTAATTCAGCAGCTTTTTGGGCTAAATCAGGCCTTCCAACATCTCCTAAAAATAATGTATCACCAGTAAAGATAGCATGGTCTTTACCGTGGCTGTCTTTTAAAAGATAAGTTGTGCTTTCCATTGTATGACCTGGCGTATGTAGAACCGTAATGGTTATATCTCCAAGGGTAAATACCTCATTGTCTTTAGCAATGTGCGCCTGAAAACTTGGGTTTGCATTTGGGCCATACACAATTGGAGCTCCAGTTAATTCAGAAAGTGTTACGTGTCCACTTACAAAATCAGCGTGGAAGTGTGTCTCGAAAATATATTTTATAGTTGCGTTATCCTTGTTGGCTTTATCAATATATTGTTGTACCTCTCTTAAAGGGTCTATAATAGCAACTTCTCCATTGCTTTCGATGTAGTAGGCACCTTGAGCAAGACATCCCGTGTAAATTTGTTCTATTTTCATATCGTTTCTATTTTAATATTAAGTAAAAATAAGAAGATGTTTTTGATTTAGTGGTAACATTAATTACACACTAGAAAAACATTTCATGGATAAAGATAAATATTGCCATTAGCAATACAAAATAACCAAATCCAGTTTTTAATTGACTGTCTTTTAAAAATCTTGTTAGATACATTCCAAGCAAGATACCTATAATAGATATAAAGGTAAAGCTTAATAAAAGGTTCCACTGGATTTTATCTGGTTGTAAATCTGATAGAAAACCAACCATGGATTGAATAGTAATAATACAAAGTGAGGTGCCAATGGCTTTTTTCATGGGTAGTTGTAAGGAGAAAACTAACACGGGAATAATTAAAAATCCTCCGCCTGCCCCTACCGTTGCAGCAATCATTCCAATTAATACTCCTTGTAGAAGTAAACCACTGTGTTTTTTATTAGTTACTGGATCTAGCGTAGGTGCTTTTGACCTTATCATTTTTAGAGCAGCAAAAAGCATGACTATGGCAAAGGCAAACATAATCAGTAAATTCTTCTCAATGCTAATGCCAAAAAGCTGAATTTTTACTGGAATTAATGGCAAAAGGAGTGCTCTGGTAATATATACACTTAAAATTGAGGGTATACCAAACCACAATACTGCTTTTAAATCTACGCTTTTGTTTGACAAGTTACGAATGGCTCCAATTGTAGTGGTTGATCCTACAATAAAAAGAGAGTAGCTGGTAGCCAAAACAGGCTCAATTCCTAATAAATACACTAATACAGGCAAAGTTAATATAGAACCACCACTGCCGATTAATCCTAAGGAAAGACCTATAAATAATGCACAGGTATATGCAATTGTTGTAATGTAATCCATATTAATAATCTTGGATAATTTCGATAAATTTTCTATTTAGTTGTATCAAATTTTTATTTTCTAAATTTTTCAAAATTCTAGAAATAACAACACGAGAAGTGTTAAGCTCTTCTGCAAGTTCTTGATGCGTATTGTTGATTCGTTTGCTATTATAAATTTTAGCTTTTTCATTCAATAGTTTTATAAGCCGCTCTTCCATATTCATAAAGGCAAGACTGTCAATTGCACCTAATAGTTCATGCATGCGATTATTATAGCTATTTAATACAAAGTTTCTCCATGATTTATATTGGACTAACCACTCATCCATTTTAGAAATAGGAACAAGAAGCATTTCTCCTTGTTTTTCAGCAATAGAACGGATTTGACTTTGTTTTTGCCCCAAGCAACAAGTTAAGGTCATTGCACAAGTGTCCCCTTGTTCAATATAATAAAGAACTATTTCCCCTTCTTTTTGATCTTCACGAATAATCTTAACCACGCCTGAGATCAGAATAGGAATATATTGAATATATTGACCAATGTCCATTAATATATCACCTTCTTGAAATTCCTTCCAAGTGGATACTTCTAGCAAATCTTTTAAAAGATTAGACTCAAAAATATTTTTGAAATCCTCAAGGATAGTATTTTGCATTGCTTTTTTGATTTAGCCTCCTAAATTACTCCATTTGAGTGATAATCACAACCTGTTAATTACAAAGGTTACAAACTCCAAGGTTTTAAACCAGAGTATAAACAACATTAATATAGTTTTCTGTAATCTTAAAATTTGTAATTAAGATATACCAAAAATCAATCGTGTTTTAAATTACTTTTAATGGGGTAGATATTTTCTTAAAAAGCCATATAACCAGGTTCCTAATAAAGCTCCAACAATACTTATTATTACAGGCAAAAAACCTGCGCCTAAAATAGCAAATAATGGACCAGGACATGCGCCTGCAAGTGCCCAACCTAGCCCGAAGAGTATACCGCCAATTATGTACCTTGGAATACTTTTGTTTTTATCTTGAAAAATAATAGGGTTACCACTAAAGTCTTTTATTTTTTTCTTTTTAATAATGGTAGTGGCTATAACACCTAATAATAATGCCGTCCCCATTATACCATACATATGAAAGCTGTCGAACTGAAACATTTCATAAATTCTATACCAGGAAGCTGCACCGGATTTAAACATACCAATACCAAAGAATATACCTAAAAGTAAATAAGCAAGTTTTTTCATGTGAAAAGATTAAAAAATTAAAGGAAATAGAAGATGTATCATAATTAACCCACCAATAAAAAAGCCGATTACTGCCATTAAAGAAGGTAATTGAAGGTTACTTAAGCCTGTTATGGCATGTCCCGAGGTACACCCTCCCGCATAGCGAGAGCCAAAACCTACTAGTATACCAGCGATAAATAAGATGGTAATACTTTTAATGGAAGTCCATGCTTGTTGTGAGAATAGTTCTGCAGGAAGATAAGAGCTACCTGGATTTTCAAAACCCAGTGCTTGTAGTTTTTCAATTGTATCACTAGCAAGAGGTATTGATCCTTGGTCAACACTTAAAAAGTGATAAGCAATAAATCCTCCCAAGATTGTACCAACTAAAAATAGTAAATTCCAAGATTGACTTTTCCAGTTAAACTTAAAAAAATCACAAGTCTGACCCGCCCCCATAATTGTACACATGGTTCGTAGGTTAGAAGAAAAACCAAAAGATTTTCCCATCAAAGTAAGTAAAATTAAGGTAGTTGCAATTATGACTCCCCCAATATACCAAGGCCAAGGTTGTAATATCCAGTCCATAGTTTTATTTTAAAAAATTATTAAGCAAATTTCTGCATTAGAAAAAGATATTACAGTAACATTAGATACACATGTAAAAGTATTTATAGATTCTTACGGAGAATTGCAAGCAATTTGTTAGTTTTATCAAACCAAAAATATTAAAAACTAAAAAACGTAAAAGATGAACACAGATACTAAGCACAAGGTGGTTTTTCAATTTAACAGTGATAGCGTTATTGAGCAAAATGCATTGCTAACTTATGTAAATAATGTTAAGAAACACTGGGATAAAGATGTTACTATTCATGTTGTAGTACATGGTCCTGGCATTGGAATGGTACAAAAAAGTAAAACAATGGTAGCAGAGCCTTTACGAATAGCTATGGGAAAAGGAATTAAGTTTTTTGCTTGTAATAATACTTTATTGGCTCGTAAAGTTGATAAAGAGGACATTGAAGAGGATGTGAGTTTTGTTTCTTCTGGATTAGTAGAGATTATTGAAAAGCAAGAACAAGGTTGGTCTTATATAAAATGTAATCTATAAAAGTTCGTTAATAGGTATTTACTAGTAGAAATCTAATTATTTTTGCTAGTAAAAGCCTAAGAAAAACAAACTAACTAACACATGAGATTTAAAACAAGCGAATTTTGCCAGTTTATAGATGCAGACCTATCGGTTAAAGACGATAGTAATATGATGGAATTTGATGCTATTTCTGTAGATAGCAGGAGTTTATCCAATGGAAGTAAGACCATGTTTTTTGCTTTGGAAGGAAAGAATCACAATGGACATGAATTCATTGAGGATTTAGCAAAACAAGGGGTGAAGTATTTTGTCGTCTCTAAAGCTGCCATACTGCCTGTTTTAAAAGATGTTGTTTACATAAGAGTTAAAGATACCTTGCAGGCCTTGCAAAGAGCAGCTCTTTTTCACCGTGAACAATTTGGGTACCCTATTATTGCTATTACAGGTAGTAAGGGGAAAACTATTGTAAAGGAATGGTTAAACTTTTTACTAGCTAAGGATTATTGTATTATAAAAAGTCCTAAGAGTTATAATTCGCAAACCGGCGTGCCGTTGTCTATTTTTGGTATGGAGAAAAAGCACAATTTAGGTATATTTGAGGTGGGTATTTCTACCGAAAATGAAATGCAAAACCTACAGAGAATTGTCTTACCAACAATTGGTGTTTTAACCACAATTACCAATGAACATGAACAAGGGTTTGTTTCCAGGGACCAAAAGATTAAAGAGAAGTTAGAGTTATTTAAAGATGCAAAAGTAATTATTACGCCTTACAAGCCCGAAATAATAAATCATATCCCTAAAGAGAAAGCATTTACTTGGTCTTTAGATAATCGTGAGGCTACGGTATATGTTGAGTTATTAAACAGCGAATTACAAATTGTTTATAACAAACAAGTTTTTCAGGTAAATATCCCCTTAACTACGCCTTGGGATATAGAAAATATAATTACTTGTATTGCCACAATGTTATATTTGGAAATTGATTTTTCAGATATACAACGTAAGATACCGTTATTGTATGAAGTAGAGCTACGCTTACAATTAATTAACGGCGTTAATAATTGTACAATTGTAGAAGATGTTTATAATTCGGATTTTTCTTCTTTGGGTATTAGCCTTGACTTTCTGGAGAAACAAAAAACTACGGAACTAAAGACAATTATACTATCGGATGTAGTGCAAAATGGATCTAGTAATATTGATATTTATAAGGCTGTAGATAAACTTCTTGTGGAAAATAAGATTAATCGATTAATTGCAATAGGACCCCAAATAAGTAAATATTTGTTTTCTGTACCTAATACTTGGCTTTTTAGTTCTACGGATTCATTTTTATCCTCGGTGTCAATAGAAGACTTTCATGATCAAACCATATTAATTAAAGGTTCTCGTGCATTTAGATTTGATAAAATAGTAGCGTTATTAGAAAAGAAAACCCATGAGACAGTTTTAGAAGTTAATTTAAATGCGATACGACACAATTTAAATTTTTATCGTAGTAAATTAAAGATATCTACTAAAGTAATGGTAATGGTTAAGGCCTTTGCATATGGCAATGGAAGCTTAGAGGTTGCTAAGTTGTTGTCTCATGAAAATGTCGATTATCTTGGAGTGGCTTTTGCAGATGAGGGGATCGAGCTTAGAAAAGCTGGAATTCAAACAAAGATAATGGTCATGAATCCTGAAATAAGTGCTTTTAATGCAATGATTGCTTATGATTTGGAACCTGAAATATATAGTTTACGAGAGCTTAAAGCATTTCTGCAAATTGCCAGAAGTAAAAACACTTACAAATATCCCATTCATATTAAGCTAGAAACAGGTATGCACCGCCATGGCTTTATGTATAATGAATTAGAAGAATTAGTCCAGGTTTTAAGCTCTACCAATACTTTAGAGGTAAAATCTATTTTTTCTCATCTCTCAAGTAGTGATTTACCCGAATATGAAGAATTTACTTTAAATCAAATAAAGGATTTTCAAGCGAATTGCTCTTACTTAAAACAAGAATTAAAGATTAATCCTATTTTGCATATATTAAATACTTCTGGGATATATAATTATTCGCATTATCAAATGGACATGGTACGAATAGGCATTGGTTTATATGGGATAGGAAATGATACTTTGGAGATGAAGCAATTGCAAAATGTAAGTACTCTAAAGACAAATATAATGCAGATAAAAACTGTTGCCAAAGGTAGTAGCATTGGATATGGTAGAACTTATCGTACTGATAAAGTTCAAAGTATAGCTACTATTCCGATCGGTTATGCCGATGGTATAAACAGAGCTTGGGGTAATGAAAAGGGGTATGTACTAATAAAGGACAAAAAGGCAAAAATTGTAGGATCTATTTGCATGGATATGCTAATGGTAGATGTCACCGATATTAACTGTCAAGAAGGAGATTCGGCAATTATTTTTGGTAAAGATTTACCAGTGACCTACATAGCTAAAGCTATTAACACAATTCCTTATGAAATTCTTACAAATGTGGCTCAAAGAGTGAAAAGAATTTTTTATGAAGAATAAAATTATATATTTTTGTTTCAATAAAATTGATAAAAAATAAAGATATGGGATTTATTAAGGAATTTAGAGAATTTGCTGTCAAGGGGAATGTTATGGATCTTGCGGTGGGAGTAATCATCGGAGGTGCCTTTGGGAAAATTGTTACCAGTGCTGTAAACGATGTTATTATGCCACTTGTTTCTGCAATAATAGGAACACCAGACTTCTCTAACCTTTACTTAGTGTTAAAAGGTAGAGATGCTGTGGCTACTGGGGCAACTTTAGCAGATGCAAAAGCTGTCGATGGAGCCGTAATCTTTGCCTATGGAAATTTTATTACAGAAGTAATTAGTTTCCTATTATTGGCCTTAGTAGTGTTTTTAATGGTTAAAGGAATTAATAAACTTCGTGAGGCAGAGAATTTACTAAAGAAAAAAGAACAAGAAGCTGCAGTACCAGAGCCTGAAGCGCCTAAAGGTCCAACACAAGAAGAACTATTAGAGCAAATTCGAGATCTTTTAAAAAATAAGCAATAATATATACTGTTTTTCTAAAACAATAATAAGCTGCAAATATTGCAGCTTTTTTTTTAAATAGTTTGAAAAAATAAAAAGACTACTTTTATAATATCAGGATAGATTAATTTATTATGGCATTAGTGCATAAGATTCATACCCAGGATGCTATAGTTTATCTTTGGAAGATTCAAGAGACTTTAGAGGATTTACTAATTGGGATAAAACTCAAGCAACAAAGCATACAAAGGGTAGAGAATATGAAAAGTATTACACATCAAAAGGGATTTATTGCAATTAGGCAGCTTTTAAAAATAGCAGGTTATTGTGATGACGACTTATGGTATGATCAAAATGGTAGACCTAACTTAAAAGATGGTAAGTTTATCTCCATTAGTCACTCTTTTGAATTCGCCTCTATTATAGTTGGTAACTCAAATGTTGGAATTGATATAGAGCAAAAAAGGGAAAAGATTATAAAAATTGCACCTAAATTTTGTAATCAACTAGAGTTGGATAGCGTAAGTAAATCGAAAGATCAAATAGATTTATACAGTGAAATTTGGTGCGTAAAAGAGTCCATGTATAAAATGTGCCAAAGTAGAAGTTTAAGTTTCAGGGAACATATGTCTGTTAATTTACAAGGACAAAGTAGAGTTTTCAGGGATGGTTTTGAGCGTTTATTTACTTACCATGTTTTAAATTTAGAAAATTTCATGCTTGCTTATGCTTTTGAAAAAAGTTAGTAAAAGCTAGGAATTATTTCTTATTTTTGTATACAATAAAAAATAAATATGGAAAATAATTTAAATTACGTAGAACCTGTATCAGCTAAATCACAAGCTGTTCAAGCGCAATTTTATAAAAAAACATACGGGAATTTATCTGCAGGAGTTTTAGTGTTTATTGTCTTTGAAGCTATTTTATTAAATACCCCAATTGTTGTAGAGACTATGTTGGGATTTATGAGTAGAGGTAATCTGTCTTGGTTATTATTAATAGGTGGTTTTATGGCCGTGACATGGTTTGCACAAAGTCTAGTATATAAAACAGCCAATAAACCCCAACAATACGCGGGATTTGCCCTTTATATTTTAGCAGAGGCATTAATCTTTGTACCTATCTTATACTTAGCAAAAAGTATGACTGGCGATATGTCCTTAATTACACAAGCGGGTGTATTAACCTTAGCATTGTTTGCTGGTTTAACTGGGGTTGTATTTGGATCTAATGCAAATTTTTCTTTTTTACGCTCTATTTTAACTATAGGCTTTTTTCTAGCCTTAGGAGTGATTATAGCCGGAATGTTATTTGGTTTTAACATAGGATTATGGTTCTCATTTGCAATGGTAGGTTTAGCATCTGGCTCCATTTTGTATAATACTTGGCAAATTAAAAATGAATTCGCTGAGGATCAATATTTACCTGCGGCATTAAGCCTTTTTGCGTCTTTAATGCTACTTTTTTGGTATATTTTACGTATTGTAATGAGTCGAAACAACTAATATTTAGCCCATAACAAACAAGGCCGTACTTTATATGTACGGCTTTTTTTTTAGATTTGTTTTTATGTATGATTTCTTTTTTGGCAATTATAATGATACTGCCTTTATTTCAATCTTTCTAGAATTAGTAGTATTTCTTTTTGGAATTCTAAGTGTTTGGTATGCCGGGAGACAGAATATTTTGGTTTTCCCTACAGGTATTATTGCTACTGTAATTTCAGTTTATCTGTTATATCTGGCTGGTTACTTAGGCGATATGCTGTTAAATGTGTATTACTCTTGTATGAGTATTTATGGTTGGTTTATGTGGAGCGTAAAATCTAATGAAAAAGATAAAGTTTTAAAAGTCAGTTTATTGGATGCCTCGAATATGAAATATGGTTTGTTTTTCTTTATTCTTACTATACTACTTGTGTATATTGTATATCTTGTTTTTCAAGTAAAGTTAGAGTTTGTAAATTATGTAGATATGCTTACTTCTGGTATTTTCTTAACCGCGATGTACTACATGGCATTAAAAAAGGTAGAAAGCTGGATTTTTTGGATTATTGGAGATATTATATCTATTCCCTTATATGCCTATAGAGGATTGGGAATCATTTCGTTACAATTTGTAGTGTTCACTATCATTTCCGCGCAAGGGTATTTAGCCTGGCGTAAAGCCTTATTAGCAAGTAGATCCTAATTATTATGAATATAGACTTTTTAAAAAACGAGTTCGTCTGTAAAGCAGTGAGAAGTACAGGACCAGGGGGACAGCATGTCAATAAAGTATCTTCCAAGGTCATTGTTAACTGGAATCTTGTTGGTTCTACTTTTTTTAATGAACATGAAAAACAGATTTTGTTGCAAAAACTCTCAACGAGAATTAATAAATTTGGAGTTTTGCATTTAGAATGTGATCAAACACGAAGTCAGTTTCAAAACAAAGAGTTGGCTATACAAAGAGTCTATTCATTAATTCAAATTGCCTTAAAAGTAGATAAGCAACGAAAAGCAACTAGAGTTCCTAAAAGTGTACTTAAAAGAAGGCAGGAAGAAAAACAAAAGATTTCCCAAAAAAAACAATTCAGAAAAAGGATTTTGTAGTTTTAACTAACTTATATTTTGATATTGATTAATTGTGTTTAAATTTGCCAGATAAATCTCAAAGGGGTGCCTTTAGGCTGAGATCATACCCATAGAACCTGGGCAGGTAATGCTGCCAAGGGATAATCTGTAACTTACTCGGTAGGTTACTGTGGAATCGTGTAATTATTAATTTTTAAAAAATAACAATAATTGCCCCTTTTATTTGTAAAGTCTTACGAATGAAAAAAAATCTATTTCTTCCTGTTTTATCAAGTCTATTTATACTTGGTATTTCTAACAAATCTTTAGCCCAGGAAAATTTAACAAAAGTACAAGATTCTATTACTCAGAGTACTTTAGATGAAATTGTCTTAGCAGCTATATCTGCAACTGACAAAACTCCTGTAGCATTTAGCAATCTTTCGAAAAAGCAACTGGCACCAAAAAATTTAGGCCAGGATCTTCCTACAATGATGTCTTTAATGACCTCGGTTGTTACAACCACAGATGCTGGTAATGGAATTGGATACTCTAGTTTTAGAGTTCGCGGAACAGATGCTACAAGAGTAAATGTTACATTAAATGGTATACCTTACAACGATGGTGAGTCCCAGGGGTCGTTTTGGGTGAATATGCCTGATTTTACTTCTTCGGTTCAAAATCTTCAATTACAAAGAGGAGTAGGAACCTCTACCAATGGTGCAGCAGCATTCGGAGCTAGTTTAAATCTACAAACGGATAATTATTCTTATGACTCACATGCGCAAGTTGATAACTCTTTTGGTAGTTATAATACAAGAAAGACAACTGTAAAGTTTTCCACAGGTTTGATTGATAACAAATTTGAGTTGTCCGGACGACTTTCAGATATAAAATCTGACGGGTATATTGATAGAGCGAGTTCTAGGTTAAAGAGTTATTTTTTACAAGGTGTTTACGTGGGAAATACTACTTTAATTAAGGCCATTACCTTTGGCGGTAAACAAAAAACATATCAAGCTTGGAATGGAATTGATAAACAGCAAATGCAAGAGTATGGACGTCGATTTAATACCTCTGGTATGTATTATGATGATCATGGGAATATGCAATTCTATGATAACGAAACTGATAATTACAATCAGGATCATTATCAGTTACATTGGACTGAGAAGTGGTCAGATAAGTGGTCCTCAAATATTTCATTTCATTACACTAAAGGGGATGGATATTATGAGAATTATAAAGTCAATGATAAGTTAGCTAATTATGGCTTAGCCCCTGTCATTGTCCAAGGACAAGAGATTAAAAGAAGCGATATAATCCGTACTAAGAGTTTAGATAATGATTTTTATGGGTTGGTATTTAATACTAACTATACAACTCATAAATTAAGCCTTATTTTAGGAGGAGGTGCTAATAAGTATCAAGGCGATCATTTTGGAAACATCTTATGGGTTAAGCAGCCAGTAGCTTACCAATATAACCAACAATACTACGATAATCATTCCGTTAAAACAGATCTAAACTTTTATGCAAAGGCTACATGGCAATTAACCAATCAATGGAGCTTTTATGGTGATTTACAATATAGAGGAGTAACCTATAAGGCAAGTTCGCCTGAAATAGGAGAGGTTGATGATAACTTTAATTTTTTTAACCCTAAAGCAGGTGTGGTTTTTGATTTAGACCAGCAAAATCAATTTTACTTTTCTTATGCGAGAGCCAATAGGGAACCAAGTAGAAATGATTACGAAGGCGAAGGTAAACCTAAGGCTGAGAAGTTAAATGATTATGAGCTAGGGTGGCGATTTAAAAAGCAACGTACCCAAATCAATGTGAATGCTTACTTTATGGACTATAAAGATCAATTGGTTTTAACCGGTGAACTTAACGATGTTGGAGCTTCTCTTCGTGCAAACAGCGGTAGTAGTTATCGTTTGGGCTTAGAGGTGGATGCTTCTTTATATTTAATAGATAAACTGATTTGGAATCCAAGTATTAATCTAAGTACTAACAAAAATAAAAATTATGTAGCCTTGTGGGCAGGTGTTAAAAAAGATTTCGGACAAACTACAATTGCCTTTTCTCCAGATTTTGTAGCCTCTAATATTTTCACTTATTTACCTGTTGATAATCTGCAAATTTCACTATTAAGTAAGTTTGTTTCCTCTCAATATATGTCTAACTTACAAAATGACAATTCAAAGTTAGATTCTTATTTTGTAAACGATTTAAATCTAACCTATAGCTTACCGATAAAAACATGGGTTAAGAGTATAGACTTTTCCGTTTTAGCTAATAATATTTTTAATGTCAAATATATCTCTAATGGGTATTACTGGTCTGATTTTGATGGCGTAAATAGTATCGATGGGGCTGGATATTATCCTCAGGCAGAATTTAATATTCTAGCAGGAGTTAGTATCAAGTTTTAATCAATAAATTAAGATCAATTCTTTTTAGAATTGATCTTAATTGTTAATATTGAATAGTCAGAATACTTGGGTTAGTTGGACTGTTTAAAGTAACTGGGTATGGTTTTAAGCGATGATAATTCTTAGAAGTATCTAGGGGAAAACCTGTAATTAGATTGTATGTAAATTCTTTATTGTTATGTTTTGATATATCTTTGCATGTTGCATAAATATCTCCTTTTTTTACATATAAAGTAGACATTCCTTCTATTGCATGGTTAGGACAGGTTAATTCAAAGGCATAAAATTGATTTCCTCCTGAATTATAAATTGAAATACCTGATATTCCATGATTATAAGTTGTATATATGTTTCCTGGCACAAGTAAATGGTTTGCTTCTGGATTATTTAGATAAATCACTAAATTTACGGGAACCGCTGGTAAATAGGGATTACTATATCCCATGTCACTTTTAGAGCAAGATAAGGTAAGAAGGCTAATTATTAATAATGTAAGTGACTTTTTCATGATGCAAATATTTGTAAAACAAATTTAATTAATTAACTTTGACAAAGAGTAATAAATCACAACAAGTGTACTAAATATCAAATAAAAATATTATTATTGTAAGAAATCCCGTTTTGATGGGATTTTTTCTATTTATATAAACCATTAATTATGAGTAAGATTTCGTATTATACTGCTGAGGGTTTAAAAAAGTTGAAAGACGAACTAGAGCAGTTAAAAAGTGTAGAGCGTCCTAAGGCTTCACAAGCAATTGCGGAGGCAAGGGATAAGGGAGATTTATCGGAGAATGCGGAGTATGATGCGGCAAAAGAAGCACAGGGTTTATTAGAGCTTAAGATTGCGAAGATGGAAGAGGTTGTTGCTAATGCTAGACTTATTGATGAATCACAATTAGATACAAGCAAAGTTTTAGTTTTATCAAAAGTGAAAATCAAAAATCAAGCAAATAACGCACAAATAACTTATACGCTAGTAGCAGAGAGCGAAGCAGACCTAAAAGCGGGTAAGATTTCAGTAACCTCTCCAATTGGTAGAGGCCTATTGGGTAAGAGCGTTGGTGATGTAGCTGAGATTACTGTGCCCAATGGTACGATGAAATTTGAAATTTTAGAAATTAGCAGAAATTAATTAAAGTAGTTAGTTATGAGCTCAATTTTCACAAAAATTATAAGTGGGGAGTTACCTGCTTATAAGGTAGCGGAAAACGAAAGGTTTCTAGCTTTTTTAGACATTAATCCTAACGCTAAAGGACATACTTTATGTATACCTAAAAAAGAGGTAGATAAGATTTTTGACATGTCGCAGAAGGATTATGCTGAACTTATGGAGTTTTCAAGAGAAGTAGCAATAGCTTTAGGAAAAGCTGTGCCGTGTATTCGAGTTGGAATGTCTGTAGTTGGACTAGAGGTTCCTCATGTGCATGTACATTTGATTCCTTTGCAAACTATGGATGATATTCGTTTTACTAGTAAAGTGAAATTATCACCACAGGAGTTCGAACAGACCGCGGAAGCTATTTCGCGTGAATTAAAAACTAATGAGTAATTCATGTTTCATAGAAATAAAAGCCATCTATTTTGTAGATGGCTTTTCTTTTTTATATGTAATACAAAAGGTTGTTCCCTTGGAAATTTCGGAATGTAGGACTTTTACTTTTCCATTTTGAAAATCTTTCACAATTCGTTTTGTCAACGATAAACCTAACCCCCATCCTCTTTTTTTTGTTGTATAACCTGGTTCAAATATTTTTTTATATAATTTTTTTGCAATACCGCTTCCACTATCTGTAATGTTTATATTTACAGTGGTTGCCGTTTCTTGTATAGTTAAAAGAACCTTACCCTTACCTTTTATGGCGTCAATAGCATTTTTTAGTAAGTTTTCGATTGTCCAACTATGCAATTCTTTATTAAGTGGAATAAAGATGGGATATGTTGGAATTTGAATTTGAAAATCTATTTGCTTGGAATTCCTTTTCTGTATGTATTCAAAAATCTTTTTGGATTCGGCCACGATATCTAAAGGAGATAATTGAGGTTTTGATCCAATCTTAGAGAATCTGTCAGCAATAATTTGTAGCTTTTTTACGTCTTTGTCTATTTCTTCGATAATATAATGATCAACATTTTCTAATTTCATAATCTCAATCCATCCCAATAAAGATGTTAAAGGTGTGCCTATTTGATGAGCAGTTTCTTTAGCCATTCCTGTCCAAAGCTGGTTTTGGGAGGCACTTTTATTACTGCGATAAAAAACAATAATTAAAACAGTAAAGAATAGGAAGATAAGTACAAGTGCTAAAGGGTAGTATTTTAAACGCATCAGTAAAGAAGAGTCACCATAATAAAGGTATTGTGTTTGTTGTTCAACATTTACTGTGATAGGCGCATTTTGTGACTTTAATTTCTTGAAAAATGAGTCTAATGCTTTCGAATCATTAATGATTTTTTCGTCTATATTGGTTGTGGATATAATACTATCATTTTGTGTGGTTTGAATAATTGGTATGGTGCGGTTTTCCGTTAGAATTAGCAGAATTAGATCTAGATTAGTGTCAAATTTTGCATGATCTAAAGTGCTTGAGGCCTCAGCCCAAATATTCATTTTAAAACGCTCCTCTTCTTTGTACATTTGAAAAAAGGAATAAGTATTCCATAAAATTGCGACTAAAGCAACAAAGGCTAGTCCAATAGAGATCCAACGTAATATTTCTTTTTTATTATTCACAGTTTTCTTTTTAAACCACTTTTTAAGCTTGGAAAGGTGATTGAATTATTGAATAGATTGTAGTAAATTTTAATTTTTTGCTTTCTATCTAGCAAACGAAATTAAGTATAAAATGTTATGTATGATGTACTTTGTTTTATTTGACTACAGAATTCAAGTTAATGAAATACTGTTAGAATTTACAGATAAAACTTAAGTTAAGATGTTAATTTGTTTTATTGTTATAAAACCTTTTGTAAATTTACTTTTTACTAATCCTCTTTGCTATTTTAATATGAAAACAATCGATCCAAGTCAAATAACAACTGTAGAGTTGCAAAATTATTTGCAGGGAGCTATAGGTCCTAGACCAATTGCTTTGGCTAGTAGCCTTGATGCCGATGGTAGACCTAACCTATCGCCATTTAGTTTTTTTAATCTGTTTAGTGCTAATCCTCCTATAGTTGTATTTTCGGCCTCACGCCGAGTAAGAGACAATACCATTAAGCATACTTTGCTTAACATTCAGGCTACCCAGCAAGTAGTTATAAATATTGTTAATTATGATATGGTACAACAAACCTCTTTATCTTCCACAGAATATAAAGATGGTGTTAATGAGTTTATAAAAAGTGGATTTACCATGTTGGAGTCAGATGTTGTACGTCCGTTTCGTGTAAAAGAAAGCCCGGTTCAACTTGAATGTACTGTACAAGAGATAATTCCTTTAGGGACACAAGGGGGGGCTGGAAATTTGATAATTTGTGAAGTGGTTAAAATGCATATTGACCCATCTATATTGGATGATTCAGGTAAGATTGATCCTCACAAAATAGATTTGGTATCGCGCATGGGTGGAAATTGGTATAGTAGAGCCAAGCAGGGACTTTTTCAAGTTGAAAAACCATTGACTACTTTAGGAATAGGCGTAGACGCTATAGAACACGATATTATTGATAGTGGACTCTTTACTGGGAATGAATTGGGTATGCTTGGTAATGTCGAATCTTTACCCACTAATGATGAAATACAGCATTTTGTTAAGGAAAATTCAGAATTACACCGTATATTAGAAAACGGGAAATCACACGATAAATTTCTATTAGCCAAAAAATATTTAAAAGAAAATAATGTACCTTTGGCATGGAAAACTATTTTGGCGAAATAGTGTAAAAAAGTTTAACCAGGAAAATATTTAATAAAAACATGGAAGTTACCGGAAGAATCAAAGTAATAGGTCAACCACAAGACATAAGTAGCACTTTTAGAAAAAGAGAGCTTGTTGTAACAACAGAAGAGCAATATCCTCAACACATAACAATCGAGTTTACTCAAGAAAAAGTAGATTTATTAAATAGTTTCCAGATTGGTGAACAAGTTAGAGTAGGTATTAACTTAAGAGGTAGAGAGTGGACTAATCCACAAGGTGAAACAAGATACTTTAATTCGATTCACGGCTGGAGAATTGATAAGATGCAAACTCCTGGTTACGATGCAAACCCTGGAGGGTATGATCAAAATCAAGGTGGATTCAATCAAAATCAAAACCAAGGCGGTTTTAATCAAAATCAAAACCAAGGCGGTTTTAATCAAAATCAAAACCAAGGCGGCTTTAATCAAAATCAAAACCAAGGAGGCTTTAATCAAAATCAAAACCAAGGAGGCTTTAATCAAAATCAAAACCAAGGCGGCTTTAATCAAAATCAAAACCAAGGCGGTTTTAATCAAAACCAAAACCAAGGCGGTTTTAATCAAAATCAAGGCGGTTTTAATCAAAGTAATACACAATTTCCTCCTGCTACGAATTATAATGAGGAAGATCATGATGATTTACCTTTTTAAAAAAAGTTTTATATAAATTAGTCCCTAAGTTTTACTTAGGGATTTTTTTTATGATACATTTTTTAAATCAAGATAGTGTTTGGTTTCCAGAGGTTGCTAAAGCGCATGAGTCTGGTGTCTTAGCAATAGGGGGGGATCTTAGTATTGAGCGATTAACTTTAGCTTATCAAAGTGGAATTTTTCCGTGGTTTGAAGATGGGGAGCCTATTACTTGGTGGGCTCCAGCAAAACGTATGGTTTTATTTTTAGATGAGATAAAGATCTCGAAGAGTATGTCTCGAATTTTAGCAAAAAATCAATTTAAGGTAACTGTAAATAAGTGTTTTAGTCAAGTTATTTCATGTTGTCAAACAGTAGATAGAAAAGGACAATATGGGACCTGGATAACCGATGATATTTTACAGGCTTATATTGAGCTACATGTTCAAGGTATAGCTCATAGTGTTGAGGTTTGGGCAGACAATCGATTAGTGGGGGGACTTTATGGGCTTGATATGCGAGGTGTGTTTTGTGGAGAGAGTATGTTTTCCTTAGTTTCAAATGCTAGTAAAGTCGCATTTATTTTTTTAGTAAATTATTTAAAAACCAGAAATTTTAAGTTGTTAGATTGTCAGGTCTATAATCCGCATCTAGAAAGCTTGGGAGCTAGAGAGATTTCTCGTGAAGAGTTTATGAATATTTTAAATTGCGATTATAAAGGGATTAGCTTTTAATTGTTGATAAGTTAGTTACTTGTCAATAAGTAATCAAATTGTTGATAAGTAGTTCTATTTTGTAAAAGGATGTGGATAACTAGATATTTTATGTTGATAAGTAGGTCTAAATTAAGAACAGTTTGTTGATAACTCTATCATTTTGTTGATAATTATAAAAACAACTGTTTATAAGTTGGATCTAGTCCTTGTTTTTCAATACTTAAATTTTTGTGGTTAATAACAGGTATCAATATCAAAACAGGGCATAGGTATGTCAGAAAAGACTTTAGGCTAGGTTTTTAAGTTGCTTTTTGTTGACATTAAAACAATAAGATTATCGAATGGTTATTACTTAAGTGTTTAATTCAAAATATCTTGCTAATTCTTTTTTGTTAGTAAGTAAGAGGGCGTTTTATTGTAACTTATATTTGTAGATTTCTTGAGTTTTAGATATCGGTAATATCGTGTGTTTTATATATAGAACGCGTTAGGAAGCTAGGTGAGTGTCAAATAAGAAGAAAGTTGAAATGTAAATTATGGGGATTTTAATGTAGATGGTGATATAAAACAACATAACACGGTTAAAATAATTTTTTTAACCGTGTTATGTTAATAAGAGTCTTAGCCTTGATAATGTTTGACTATTTTTTTATAGCTATTTTATTTACTATAACTGCTATTGCCCCATCTCCCATAACATTACAGGCTGTGCCAAAACTATCCATTGCAATATAAAGGGCTATCATTAAACTTTGTTGTTCGGTATTAAAGCCTAATATAGAGTGTAATACACCTAATGCTGCCATAATCGCTCCACCTGGTACCCCTGGTGCTGCTACCATTGCGATACCTAACATAAAGATAAACCCTATCATCTGTAGTGGCTCGATTGCTGTACCTTGGATCATCATTAGGGCAATTGCACATGCAACAATTTTCAGAGTACTTCCTCCAAGGTGAATCGTGGCGCATAGAGGAATTGCAAAACCAGCAATTTTTGGATCTACTTGGTTTTTTAATGTCTGCTCTAAGGTAACTGGGATAGTTGCTGCTGAAGATTGAGTGCCTAAAGCAGTAAAATACGCTGGAAGCATATTTTTCATTAATATCAAAGGGTTTTTAGAAGCAACTATTCCTGCTACAACATACTGAATCACTAATAGTAAAATATGCAGTAAGAATATAACTCCGATAATTTTCAAGAAAGTTCCAAGAACCACAAATACTTGACCGCTATAAGTCATATTTAAAAAGATACCAAATATGAAAAGGGGAAGAAAAGGAATAATAACTTTTTCTATAACTTTCATGATTACGTCTTGAAAGTTGTTAAAAACGCCTTCCAAATACGTGTATTTGCCATATGCAAGGGATATTCCCAGTAAAAAAGAAAGTATTAGCCCACTCATGACATCAAATAAGGCTGGTATTTCGATGTTAAAATAGGGCTCTAAGCTTTTTGTTGTTTCCTCTATAATAGAGATTGAATTGGTTTCTAATAGAAAGGGAAAAACACCCATGGAAACACCATAGGTCATAAATCCTGAGAATAGGGTAGAACCATATGCAATTAAGGTAGTGATTACAAGTAGTTTTCCTGCGTTCTTTCCTATGTTGGCTATAGCTGGTACAATTAGCCCAACAATAATCAATGGGATAGCAAAGCTTAGAAAATTACCAAAAATCGCATTGAATGTAATAAATATCCTAGATAGTTGTTCTGGTAAAAAATTGCCTAGTAGACTACCAAAAATAATGGCAATGACAATTTGTAATAAAAGGTTTTTCTTTAAAAATTTCATTTGAATATAGGTCTAAGCTTTCAAATGTATTAAAAAAAATGAAGCCTTGAACAAATATTGTTCAAGGCTTCTATAATTTAGGCTACATTATAAGAAATTATCCTACAACTGAAGCTCTTTTGAATCCAACGATTGTTAATCCTTTAGAAACAGAATCAACATATTGAGCAACGCTCAATTTGTTTTCTTTGATATAGTCTTGATTAACTAAAGTGTTATCTTTGAAGAAACGGTTTAATTTTCCTTTAGCGATGTTGTCTAACATAGCCTCTGGTTTTCCTTCTTGACGTAATTGATCTTTAGCGATTTCAATTTCTTTTTCAATAACATCTGCAGCAACACCATCTTGGTCTAAAGCAAGTGGGTTCATTGCAGCTGCTTGCATAGCAACGTTTCTCGCAGCTTCTTCAGCTCCTTCTACGTTGTCTGATAAAGCAACTATAGTAGCGATTTTGTTTCCAGCGTGAATGTAAGAACCGATAAATGCACCTTCTAATTTCTCAAAAGTTCCGATTTCGATTTTTTCACCAATTACACCTGTTTGCTCGATTAATTTCTCACCTACAGTAATATTTCCAAATGGAGCAGCTAATAACTCCTCTAGAGTATTAAAGTTTAAAGCTAACTCAGCAAAATCAGTAGCTAATTTTATAAAGTCTTCGTTTTTAGCAACAAAGTCAGTCTCACAGTTTAATGTAACAACAGCACCTAAAGTTTTATCTGCATTTACAGCAGCAATAGCAGCACCTTCTGTAGATTCTCTATCCGCTCTATTAGCAGCAACTTTTTGTCCTTTTTTACGTAAGTTTTCAATAGCTAAATCGAAATCTCCGTTAGCCTCAACTAAAGCTTTTTTACAGTCCATCATTCCGGCACCTGTAAGTTGTCTAAGCTTGTTAACCTCTGCAGCAGTAATATTTGCCATTTTATGTTGTATTTAATAGTTAATAAAAAAGTCGTTATGGACAGCTGAATACAAAGGTAAACATCTATCAGCATAACGACTTTATGATATTGTTAAAAAATTATGCTTTAGTAGCCTCTTCTTTAGTAGCAGCAGTTGCTTCTTCTTTTTCAGATTTTCTTTCCGCATTACCTTCGATAATAGCAGAAGTAACTAAAGTTAAAATTTTATCGATTGATTTAGAAGCATCATCGTTTGCTGGGATCACGAAATCAACTTGACGAGGGTCAGAGTTAGTATCAACCATAGCAAAGATTGGAATGTTTAATTTTTGAGCTTCTTTAATCGCAATGTGTTCAGCTTTAATATCTACTACAAATAGAGCAGCTGGTAGACGAGTCATATCAGCAATAGAGCCTAAGTTCTTCTCTAATTTTGCACGAAGACGTTCAACTTGTAAACGCTCTTTTTTAGAAAGAGTCATAAATGTTCCGTCTTTTTTCATTCTATCGATAGATGCCATTTTCTTAACAGCTTTACGAATAGTAACGAAGTTTGTTAACATACCACCTGGCCATCTTTCAGTGATGTAAGGCATGTTAGCAGCAGCTGCTTTTTCAGCTACGATATCTTTTGCTTGCTTTTTAGTAGCAACGAAAAGTACTTTTCTTCCTGATGCAGCAATTTTTTTCAAAGCTTCATTAGCTTCTTCGATTTTAGCTGCAGTTTTATATAGATTGATAATGTGAATACCATTACGCTCCATATAGATGTAAGGAGCCATGTTTGGGTCCCATTTTCTAGTCATGTGTCCGAAATGAACACCTGCTTCTAGTAATTCTTTAACTTCTACTTTGTTTGCCATTTGTGTAATAGTTTACGTTCTGTTACTTTAGCAATGATTAAGTAGCGAGGAATAATTCAATTCGGTCTTAACCATTTAGATGCTAAACTATCTCTTACCTCAGTAAGTTTGCAACAAAAACTTAGATTTTTTAATAATAAATAAATATTAACGTTTAGAGAATTGGAATCTCTTACGAGCACCTTTTTGACCGAATTTCTTACGCTCAACCATACGAGGGTCACGAGTTAGTAATCCTTCAGGTTTTAATACTGCTCTGTTCTCAACTTCAACTTCACACATTGCTCTTGCAATAGCCATACGCACTGCCTCAGCTTGTCCTGTGCTTCCTCCTCCGTATACATTTACTTTGATATCAAAGTTTTCAACATTATCAGTTAATGTTAATGGTTGTAAAACTTTGTACTGTAAAGTAGCAGTTGGGAAATAAGTTTTGAACTCTTTTTTGTTTACTGTAATTTGTCCTGTTCCTTCTGAAACATAAACACGAGCTACAGCAGTTTTTCTTCTACCGATTTTGTGAATAACTCCCATTACTTAATTTCGTTTAAATTAACGGTTTTAGGTTGTTGAGCGTCGTGTTTGTGCTCAGTCCCTACATTTACATTTAAGTTGCGGAATAATTGTGCTCCTAATTTGTTTTTAGGCAACATTCCTTTAACTGCTTTTTCGATTAAAGTTGCAGGATTTTTAGCTTGCATAACTTTAGCAGTTAATACTCTTTGACCTCCTGGGTAACCTGTGTGACGGATATATTTTTTATCCTCTAATTTGTTACCTGTTAGGTTGATTTTCTCTGCGTTGATAACAATTACGTTGTCTCCACAGTCTACGTGCGGTGTATAATTTGTTTTGTGCTTACCTCTTAAAAGTACTGCAACTTTAGAAGCAAGACGTCCCAAATTTTGACCTTCAGCGTCAACAATTAACCACTCTTTTTGAGCAGTTGCTTTGTTAGCCGATACTGTCTTGTAGCTTAAACTTTCCACAATAATTTAGTATTTAATTAAACATTCCATTCCCAATTAAGGGAGTGCAAAAGTACAATTATTTATTTACTATACAAATACATGAGTATTTTTTTTCTTTATTTTTTCTCTCAATGAATTGAGCTGTAAGTTGTTTAGGTGTTCTTTTGCAATGCGAATATACTGTTTTTTGAGTACTTAAAATACGTTTTTTAGCTATAAGTCTTTTATCAATAATTACTTATGGGATTTATTGATAAAGCAATTGAAATTTTAGGTGAAACTAAACTATCGCTAAGTGATTAAGTTTAGTGGTAATGTGAAAAAACGCTGCTGTGTATCAGAGTTATTTTAGTAGTATTTTGGATTATAGTTTTGTGGATATTTAGCCATATTTGCGTTATAATATGGAGATATTTGATCCAATACTTGTTCTACCGTTTTATTTTCAACCCAAATCGTATCTAAGATACCACATTCCTTTTTTTTATAATCTGCATAGCACAGAACAATTGGTACATTGGCCTGTTTGGCCATGTGATAAAAACCTTGCTTCCACTTTTCAGAGTAGGCACGAGTACCCTCTGGCGTGTTAATTATGGCTATACTTGGGTGTTGATTAATCAAATCAACAGCGTATTGTACCAAGTTTTGGCTTTTGGATCGATCTACTCCAATGCAACCTAAGGCTTTAAAGAAAAAGCCAAACCAAGATTTGGTATAGTAGTCTTTAATAAATATTTTGAAAGGCACTCCTATTATCCAAAAACATGCTAAGGAATAGTAGAAGTCCCAATTTGAAGTGTGTGGAACACATATCAAGATAGACTTTTTTTGATCTTTTATTGATATACCATTCATTTGTAGTTTCCATCCTGTTATTGCTAACATAAATTTGCCAAGATTTTTTTTCATTGGTGAGTATTAAAATTTACAATCTGCAAAGTTAAGTAATAATAAGTTGTAGGATCTTGTGGAATGTTTTTTTGGTGCAAATCAAGTGACTTTAATTGCCGTAAGTACTAAGAAATATAGCTTTTTAAAATTTTGTTAATTAAATAGTTAGTTGTATTAAGTAGATTATTATCTGCTATTTGTGTCATTGTTATACAATGGGGAATAATAATGGTAAGTATTTCTCTAATACTTACCATTACTTATTGTTTATAGACTTTATTTATTGGTCTATAAAATACTTTTTTGGGAAAAGTGAAGGAATGCCTTTTTTCTAGGCTTGGTTTTATTGAGGTCAAAAATAAATCTTGTTTTAGTAGCTACAGTTTTTGTTTTGTGAACTAGGCCTTTTTCTTAGTTATAGTAAAAGACTGTATGAAAAATCAGGGTGCAAAAATCCCTTAACATAAGAATTAAAGGTATTATTGAAATTGATTAACTAGTTTTGTCCAAATTAATAAGTGAAATTATCCTTTTGTTTTCAAGTAAAAGTAGTTTCAATTTATAAAGCTTGGTGACAGTTATTTGATAGTGTGATAGTTGTAAATCGTTCTTGTTTGGCTTATCTGTAGAGTGTAACCAAATCAAATGGTATATTGGAATAAATATGTGGTAGTTCATTACCAGTGAGATTTGTCGTTTTATTTTTTATTGTTAAATGTTTTTAGCTGGGATTTGCTAAAAGGTAAGGTTAAAGAAACTTTAGTTTTAACCCTTTATTTAATATAGTCTATAATCCAGAACTTATCTATTTAGTTATAATTTGATTTTGACCACTGTAAAAGAAGGTATTGTTTCACAATTTTTATCAAAGGTAAATCTTTGATTAAGTGATATGGTTTTTAAAAAGGTTGGGCAATGGAAGAGTGTTGTTTAAATCTTGAGAAAAAAACGGTAAGCTATAACAGTAAAAGAAAGATAAAAGTATAGAAAACCAAAGTAGATTATTTAGTGGGTTTAAGTGAAAATTCAATTATTATCAACCGAAAAACACTTAAAATGATGACTAAGCTAACAATGAAATAAGGTTTGTATACATCGCCTGAGCTCTTAGTATTGTAAGTAGGTCAAATATCGAAATGTAATTTTGTTTTTATTTTCTTAAGGTTGGAGATATCAAAAAAGAAAAATGTTTATCAAATCAATGGAGATAACTTTTTGTTATAATGTTTAATTCTAAAAGAGGGTGGCTTGTGGAACACCCTCTTTTAGGCTTACTTAGTAAGCAGGTTTAAAAAATTAATGTGCTTCTAACCAGTTTTGCCCAGTTCCCATATCTACAACAAGGGGCACTTGAAGACTGAAAGCATTCTGCATTTTTTCTTGTACCATTTGTTTTAATCTATCTAACTCTTCTAAGTGTGCATCAAAAACTAGCTCATCGTGTACTTGTAGTAGCATTTTTGATTTCCAGTTTCCTTTGGATAGCTCTTGGTGAATGTTTATCATGGCTATTTTTATAATATCCGCCGCGCTTCCTTGTATTGGAGCATTAACAGCATTTCGTTCGGCCGCTGATCTAACCATCGCGTTATGGGAATGAATATCCTTTAAATACCTTCTTCTTCCCAAGATGGTTTGTACATATCCATTTTCACGTGCAAAATCTATTTGTTTAGAAATATAATCTTTTAGTTTAGGATAACTTTGGTAGTATGCTTCGATTAATTCTTTGCTTTGAGATCTTGTTAAATTTGTTTGATTACTAAGTCCAAAGGCCGATACTCCATAAATAATTCCAAAATTCACTGTTTTGGCATGACTTCGTTGTTCTTTGGTAACATCTTCAAGGGCTACATTAAAAACCTTAGCAGCGGTTGCGCGATGAATATCTAGCCCGTTTTTAAAGGCTTCTATCATATTTGGTTCTTGGCTTAAAGCTGCAATGATACGCAGTTCTATTTGTGAATAATCTGCTGCTAATAATACATAGTTCTTATCTTTTGCAACGAAGGCTTTTCGTACTAGTCTTCCCGTTTCAGTTCTAATGGGAATGTTTTGTAAATTGGGGTTATTTGAGCTTAATCGGCCGGTTGCAGCTACAGCTTGCATGTATTCGGTATGAACTCTATTTGTTTTGGGATTTACTTGTTTAGGTAGAGCTTCTACATAGGTGTTTTGAAGTTTTATTAAACTTCTCCAACTTAATATATCTTGTACTATTTGATTATCTACAGCTAAATTACTTAAAATTTCCTCACCGGTTGCGTATTGACCTGTCTTTGTTTTCTTCGGTTTAGCACCACCAATTTTTAAATGCTCAAATAAAATATCACCTAGTTGTTTTGGTGAAGCTAAGTTAAATTCCTGTCCCGCAAGTTGATAAATTTGAGATTCCAAATCCTTTATTTGGGAATCGAGTTTAAGTTGTAATTCATGTAAAAAGGCTATATCTAAAGCAATTCCTTGACTTTCCATGTCTGCTAATACATCTACAAGAGGCATTTCCAGGTCTTGAAATAGGTCCATTGTATTAGTGGCTATTAACTCTGGATTAAAAACTTGTTTGAGTTGGAAGGTAACATCTGCATCCTCCACAGCGTATTCTTTTACCAACTCAGGGTTTATTTGTGACATGGATTTTTGGTTTTTACCTTTTTTCCCAATTAAATCTTCAATAGGTTGTGGTGTATATTTAAGATAAGTTTCGGCTAAAACGTCCATGTTATGTCTCATATCAGGATTTATAAGATAGTGAGCTATCATGGTATCAAACATCGGAGCATTAACTTGTATGTTATATTGTTTTAAAACTTTAATGTCAAATTTTAAATTTTGGCCTATTTTTTCAATAGTAGTTGACTCGAAAAAAGGTTTAAACTCTTCTACAATTAATTGGGCTTGTTCTCTTTGGTTTGGCAAAGGAACATAAAAACCCTGGTGAGCTTCAAAGCTAAAAGCGATTCCAACAAGATCTGTATTTAAAGAGTCTAAGGAGCTAGTTTCTGTGTCAAAACAAACTGAACTTTGAGACATTAGGCTCTGAATTAGTAATTTACGAGATAAAGCAGTGTCGCAAAGTTGATATAGGTGTTTGGTGTTAGTAAGGTTTGAAAAGTACCCTTGATCTAGGGTAGGTTCATTAGTGTTATTAAATAAATCAAATTGCTCTTGGCTGTTTGTTAGTGTGGTATTCTCAACAACTGGAGTATTTAAATTATTATTATCTACAAATATCTTATCAAATTGCTCTTTCATGCGACGAAACTCTAAATCGATAAATAAAGCTTCGGATTTTGTAATATCAGGCTGTTCTAAAATATACTGTTCGGCATTAAAGGTTACTGGGCAATCTAAAATTATAGTAGCCAATTGTTTAGAAAGATACCCTTTCTCTTTATTTGCTTCTAAATTTTCTTTCATTTTACCTTTTAATTGATCCGTATTGTTTAAAAGGTTTTCTAAGGATCCAAATTGCTTTATGAATTTTTTTGCCGTTTTATCACCCACTCCTGGAAGTCCAGGAATATTATCTACTGCATCTCCCATCATGGCTAAGTAGTCAATAACTTGTAACGGACTTTCTACTTCAAATTTCTCTTGAACTTGTTCCACTCCCCAAATTTCAATTCCATTTCCCATACGGGCAGGTTTGTACATGAAAATATTCTCAGAAACTAACTGTGCATAGTCTTTATCTGGTGTTACCATAAAGACCTGGAAATCTTCTTTTTCTGCCTGTTTGGCAATGGTTCCAATTAAATCGTCGGCTTCATATCCAGGAACTTCAACTATCGGAATGTGCATAGCGGATAGAATTTCTTTGATGTAAGGAACAGCTATTTTAATTGCTTCAGGTGTTTCATCTCTATTGGCTTTATATTCCGAGAAAAGGGCCAAGCGATCTTTACTACCGCCATTATCAAAAGCTACGGCTAGATGGTTAGGTTTTTCTCTTTTTATTACATCTAGTAAAGAGTTCATAAACCCCAAAATAGCAGATGTATCTAAGCCTTTGGAGTTAATACGAGGGTTTTTTATAAATGCATAATATCCGCGAAAAATAAGAGCATAAGCATCTAGTAAGAAAAGTCGATTTTTATTAGCCATGAAAATGGATTTTATTATTTTTTTATTATCCTTCAAAGATACAATTTTTTGTTATGCGTAAAGGGCAAGAGAAATTATCCCTTAGGTCTTTGATACCAAGTGCTATAAAGTTTGTTAAAGGTTGTATATAATGCGATTAATAAAGTATTTTTGCTTGTGTAGAATTTAAATTAATGTAATGATTTTTATAGGATTAGGTTTTTTTTTAATAGTAATAGAGTTTTTTTCGTTTCAGGGTATAAAGCAATTAATAAGCAATAAGAAAGTTCTTACTACTTACTTGGTAGCCAGTGTTGTTTTAGTGGGGTATATTATCTGGGGATATTCCACTTTTAATAGAATGAGTCCTACAAATAATCAGGCTTTAATTTCCTCTAGTTTAGTTTTATTGATTTATCTGCCCAAGCTAATTATGGCCTTGTTTATTATTATCGAAGATATCGTTCGTTATTTAATAGCTGGCTTTAATTGGGTGAAATATCGAATTACCCAGCCTAGTTTACCCACTGAGTTTTTACCTTCCAGACGTCGTTTTATTTCTCAAATCGCATTGGGAGTTGCAGCTTTACCTTTTATATCTGTGTTACATGGAATAGTGATAGGCAGGTTTAAATACACAGTCTATAAGACTATATTAGAGTTTGAGGATTTACCGGAAGCATTTGATGGTTTTACTTTTACACAATTATCTGATATTCATTGTGGTAGTTTTGATAATAAGGAAAAGTTGGTCAAAGCAATTGAATTGGTAAATCAGCAAAATAGTGATATGCTTTTGTTTACTGGCGATTTGGTAAATAGCTTAGCTACCGAAATGGATCCTTGGTATGATGTTTTTAATAAGTTGCGTAGACATAAATATGGGAATTTTTCAGTCCTTGGTAATCACGATTATGGCACTTATGCGAGTTGGCCAGATCAAGCTCAGCAAGATAAAAACTTTCAAGATATTATAGCTATTCATCCCAAAATTGGTTTTACTTTATTGAGAAATCAGGCGGTAGAAATCAAAAAGGATGGACAGAGTATTTTTTTAGTTGGGAGTGAGAATTGGGGGGCCAGGATGAAGTTTATGAAGTACGGAGATTTAGATAAGGCCAGTGAAAGTGTAAGCCCGCAAGATTTTAAGATATTAATGAGTCATGATCCATCTCACTGGGAAGCTCAGATTTTAGATCATCCGAAAAATTTTCAATTAACATTGGCAGGGCATACTCATGGGTCTCAGTTTGGGATCGACATACCAGGTGTTCTAAAATGGAGTCCAGTGCAGTATATATATAAACAATGGGCAGGGTTATACCAAAAGTGGGGTAAGTATTTGTATGTAAATAGAGGGTTTGGATACCACGCTTATAAAGGAAGGACTGGAATATGGCCTGAAATAACAGTTATTGAGTTACGTAGGAAAATGTAATGAATTTTAAAAAAATGTGTATTTTTGTATAATAAATAGATAATAAGTCTACGAAAATTTACAAAAATAAGTTTATGGGTAAGTTTAATGAATTGATATCTGGAAAGTTACCTGTTCTGGTTTGTTTTTATGATTCTAATTATAACAAAGACAATAATAGCGCTTTGGAATTACAGTTACTAGCGAATCAATTACAAGGCAAGGCTCAAGTATTAAAAATAGATATAGTTTTGAATCAGGAATTGGCTCAAGCCTTAAGAATAAAGGTTTCTCCTACTTTATTATTATACAAAAACAAGATAATGATTTGGAGACAAAGTAGTTCCATACAAGCAGATCATTTAGCAAAAGTATTGAGTCCTTTGCTATAGGCAGGAGAAGCTGTAACCTTGGTCTAAGAGGTATTCAAGCAATCGAGGT
This sequence comes from Myroides sp. LJL119, assembly GCF_054871605.1. Lineage (NCBI taxonomy): Bacteria > Pseudomonadati > Bacteroidota > Flavobacteriia > Flavobacteriales > Flavobacteriaceae > Myroides > Myroides sp. LJL119. Next base: position 120,139 of record NZ_JBTXLO010000004.1, on the reverse strand, counting down.
AGTGTGTAAGTTAAATTTTTTTGAGCCTTTATGCTATCATGAAAGACTATTATATTGCCCTGTTTTATTTGCTTAATACTTTTTTTCAGACAAGCCTTTGGTGTTAGGTTGAGATTATAGTCTTGTGTTAAATTTGACCACATTATAATTTGATAACCCTGTTTTTGAATTATTTTAATTTGGTCCCTGGTGATTTTACCATAAGGGGGACGAAATAATTTGGTGGTAGAGCTTAAATCTTTTTCTAAAATCTCCTGACATTTTTCCAAATTATTTAGGTATGTTTTTAAATCTGTTTCCCATCCATTTAAATGATTAAAGGTATGGTTTCCAACAGTATGTCCCTGTGCTATAATTTGTTTGAAAATATCTGGGTGTTTTTTTACATTATCTCCAATGCAAAAAAAGGTTGCTTTTACTTGAAAGTCTTTCAGTATCTTTAGTACCCAAGGTGTTACTTGTGGAATAGGGCCATCATCAAAAGTTAGATATATCGTTTTTTTTGACGAATTAATATTCCAAGTTAAGCTTGGATATACAAGCGGTAATATTTTTTGCATTAAGCTCATAGACTAAAGGTAAAAAAAAACAAGGAGTGATTGCATTTAGAATCACTCCTTGTTTTAAACTGTTTAATTAACTCCACCACCTACGGCTTTGTATAAAGCTACTAGTGAATTTAATTTAGTTAATTCAGTATTAATGTAACTGAGTTCTGCATTAAGGGCGCTTTCTCGAGCCGTTAAAACATCTAAGTAAGTTGCCATACCCTGTAAAAGTAATTCTTCTGAATATTCAGTGGCATCTGCATAAGATTCAAACTCTTGTTTTTTCAGACTAAGTTTGCTATCAGCAGTTTCATAAGTATATAAAGCGTCTGAAACTTCTTTAGAGGCATTCAACACCGCTTTCTTATAATCTAAATAAGCTTGCTCTTGTTGTGCTTGAGCTACTTGATGTTGAGTTCTAACTTGTCTACCATTTAATAGAGGCTGGGTTAATCCTCCTATAATATTGGCAAATAATGAATTTGCACTAAATAAATCGTCAAATTTCATACTTTGTAGACCGCCGTTTGCTGTGATTTTAAATGTAGGATAGAAGTTGCTTCTACTAACATTTGTTAATTCAAAAGCTCTCATAAACTCTAACTCTGCCGTGCGGACATCTGGGCGATTAGTTAAAAGTTGTAATGGTACACCAATAGCCAGGTCGGTTTGTATTTTTTGCTGATCTAATGTAGTTCGCTCTATTTTCTGGGGAGCCTCACCAAGTAAAATACTAAAGAAATTCTCTGTTAGATTAATAGAGTTTTCAATATCTAAAAGTAAAGCCTGAGCACTGAATAATTGAGCCTGTGTTTGTTTTACAGCTACTTCATTAACTCTTCCAGATTGCTTTAAAGCAATCATTGTTTCCAAACTATTTTGGCGGTTGGTAATTGTCTTATTTGCAACTATTTTTTGTTGGTCTAAAGCTAATAGTTCAAAGTAAGTTTGAGCAATTGTTGAAATTAATTGGGTTTTCACAGCTTGATGCGCTGCAATAGATTGTAGATAACCAGCTGCTGTCGCTTTTTGATTGCTTCTGATTTTTCCCCAAACATCTAATTCCCAAGAGAACTGTGCGACTCCTTCTGATAAGTCTGTTTTTACTCTATTGTCACCATATTGTAGACCTTGCAGTGAGTTTTTTGATAAAACCGAATGCGTGTAGCTAGCCCCTAGATTTAAAGTAGGCACATAGCCCCATTTGCCTTGTTTCATATATGCTTGTGCAGCATTTATGCGTTCTAAGGCAATTCTGATATCCATATTATTCTCTAAGGCTTGAGAAATATATTGATTAAGTTGGGCATCGGAGAAGAGCTCTTTCCATGGCACAGTTGCCATAGAAAGAGTATCTTGATGTATTTTATCTGAACGATAGAATTGCTCATCGATAACCTGCGGTTTCTCGTATTTTTTGGCTACAAAACATGACTGCATTGTTAATCCTAAAATAGCAATTGGAATTACCCTATATAAAGTTTGTTTTTTCATTTTATACATTCTTATGTTCTTCAAATTTGATTGGTTTTACTTTCTCTTGAAGATATTGGAAGATAGCATATAGCACAGGAATAATAAATATACCGATAACTGTACCAATTAATAAACCAAATGCGGCTCCTGTACCGATGGATCTGTTTCCGATATCTCCAACTCCAGTAGCAAAAGCAAGTGGCATTAAACCTAAAATAAAGGCAAATGATGTCATTAAGATTGGTCTAAGACGTGCTTTAGCTCCATTTATTGCTGAATCTGCAATGCTTTCTCCGTGTTGTCTTCTTTGTACTGCAAATTCCACAATTAGAATAGCATTCTTAGCCAGAAGCCCTACAAGCATTACAAGAGCAATTTGAAAATAAACGTTATTTTCTAGACCAGCTATCTTTTGAGATATAAAAGCTCCCATTATACCACCTGGTAGTGATAAGATTACTGCTAGGGGTAGAAGGTAACTTTCATATTGAGCTGCTAATAGGAAATAAATAAAGATTACACATAATGCAAAAATTATCACTGTTTGCGAACCAGCATTAATCTCCTCTCTTGAAAGACCAGTAAAATCGATACCATAATTAGAAGAAAGAGTTTGCTCACTAACCTCTTGAATAGCGCGAATTGCATCACCTGAAGAGTATCCTGGACTCGGCGCTCCTGCAATATTAGAAGAGGTAAATAAGTTGTAACGTGTTACAGATTGAGGTCCATAAACTTCTTTTAGAGAAACAAATTGCGTAACAGGTGTCATTTGTCCAGAGGCAGTTTTAACATAAATTTCATTTAAGCTATTTTTGTTTGTTCTATACTCTGGTAAAGATTGTACCATCACGCGGTATTGTTTACCAAAACGAGTGAAGTCTGCTGCGTAAATTCCTCCAATATATCCTTGTAAAGCAGAAAAAATATCACTTACCAATACGCCTGATTCTTTAGCTCTAGGAATATTTAAATCTAACTCATATTGTGTATAATTAGTATTAAATGAAGACTGAGCATACATAATCTCCGGTCTTTTCATTAGCTCCATTAAATATTCTCTTGACTTTTCATCAAAACTTGTTAAAGAACCACCAGAACGGTCCAATAGCTTTAATTCAAAACCTGAAGACATACCAAAACCTGGAATACTTGGTGGTTGAAAGAAAATCATGTTAGCATCTTGAAATTGCATTGCTGCAATTCCGAAAAGTTTTCCAATAATTGCATCTGTAGCTAATTCTGGTGTAGTTCTCTCCTTAAAATCTTTAAGTTTAACCATTACCATTCCGTAGTTAGATCCTTGTCCGTTAATAAAAGACATTCCGGAAATTACAGTTACGGCATCAACTCCTGGAATTTGTTGGATAATTTGTGAAAAATCTTTTTGTATTGCCTCCACACGGTCTTGCGTTGCTCCAGCAGGTAGTTCCATATTACCCATAATAAAACCTCGGTCTTCGTTAGGAACAAATCCTGTAGGGGTAATTGATGAAGTGTAATAAGTTACTCCTAAACATGCTATGATTATTGCAAAAGTTACCCATTTATGTTTAAGAAGGAATTTAAAGCTATTACCATATCTATGAGTAAGGTTATTAAAACCTACGTTGAAAGCATCAAAGAAACGTCTCACGAAGTTTTTCTTTTTCTCCGGATGATCTACATGTGGTTTTAAAAATAATGCACAAAGAGCTGGACTTAATGTTAAGGCGTTTACAGCAGAAATGAAAATTGCTACAATTAAGGTAATACCAAACTGTTTATAGAAAACTCCAGTAGGTCCCGATATAAAGGTTACTGGAATAAATACTGCTGCTAAAACTAGAGTAATTGAGATAATAGCACCAGATATTTCATTCATAGTAGTTTCACTTGCAGTCTTAGCATCTTGGCCAGTATCTTCCATTTTAGCATGTACGGCTTCCACTACAACAATGGCATCATCTACCACAATTCCAATTGCAAGTACTAAGGCAAAAAGAGTTAAAAGGTTAATAGAGAAACCAAATAAGTTTAGAAAGAAGAAAGTTCCTACAATGGAAACAGGTACAGCTATAAGTGGAATTAATGTAGATCTAAAGTCTTGTAAGAAAATATAAACTACGATAAATACAAGAATAAAAGCTTCGATTAACGTGTTTACCACTTTAGCAATCGATGCATCTAAGAATTCGTTTGTATCCATTAACACTTTGTACTCAATACCATCAGGAAGATTAGTTGCAATTTTATCTAATTCAACATATAAATTTTGAATGATTTCTTGCGCGTTTGAGCCCGGTGTTTGATATATAGCCATCGCAACAGCAGGGTTACCGTTTAAAGCTGTTGCACCAGCATAGGATTGTGCACCTAAATCTATTTGTGCTACATCTTTTAGACGTAAAACTTGCCCGTTATCTAAAGATTTAATAACAATATTCTCATATTGTTCACTTGTTTTATAACGTCCGCTATATTTGATAACATATTGAAAAGCTTGGCCACTATTCTCTCCGAGTTGACCTGCAGCCGCCTCTAAAGATTGTTCGTTTAAAACTTGGACAATATGCGCAGGAACAAGGTCGTAGGCTTTCATCTTGGCAGGATCAATCCATATACGCATTGAATAGTTCTTTGCTCCAAAAGCTGTTGCATCCCCAACTCCACTTACACGTTTAAGTTCTGGAATTACGTTGATGTTCATGTAGTTTTGGATGTAAAGAGCATCGTAGTTAGGATTAGTCGAATGGAAAGCTACGAACATTAAAGCACTGGTTTGTTGCTTTTGTGTGGTAACTCCAGATCTGGTAACCTCTGAGGGTAATAATGGGGTTGCTCTTGATACACGATTTTGTACGTTTACCGCTGCAATATCTGGATCTACTCCTTGTTTAAATACGACTTGAATACTAGCACTACCATCATTTGATGCTGTGGAAGTAATATAGTCCATGTTTTCTACCCCATTTACTTGTTCTTCAATAGGGATAATAACACTCTCCATTACTGTTTCAGCATTTGCTCCCGGATAACTGGCAGCTATCTGAACAGTAGGAGGGGCAATATCGGGATATTGCGTTACTGGAAGTGTGGTTAAACCTAGCACTCCAAGTATTAATATTAAAATAGAAATAACTGTTGATAGAACAGGTCTTTCAATAAAAGTCTTTAACATGCTTAGAAAGATTGTTTAATAGCTTCGTTTATAGATTTAAAATCAACTGGTTGTGGTGTAATTGCAGTCCCGCTTCTAAGAGTACCTAGTCCAGTACCAATAATTACTTGGCCTTTTGTAACTCCTTGATCAACAATTGAAAGGTTGTTTACGTTATCTACCACATTGATTAAAGTTGCTTTAGCTGTATCATTTTCTACTTTGTATACGAAGGTTTGTCCTTGTTGTTCAAAAGTAGCGGATTGAGGAACTACTAATACGTCTTTATATTCGTGAGGTAATAATAAATTACCACTGTTTCCATTACTTAACAGACCTTCTGCGTTTGGAAAAGAAGCTCGCACTTGTACGGTTCCAGTTTGTATATTTACTTGACCTGTGATTGTTTCAATTTTACCCTTATGTAAATAACGTTGGCCATTAGCTAAAATTAAATCCACCTCAGGTAGATTGGCTAATTTTTCTTTTAACGTAGTTCCTGGTGTTTTTTCTAAGAATTGGAAATATTCTTTTTCTGTCATTGCATAATAGGCAAACAACTCTGATTCATCAGAAACAACAGTTAAAGGCATAGGGTCCGATGGACTTACTAATGATCCAGTACGGTAATTGATAGCACCAACACGTCCGTCAATAGGACTTCTAACCACTGCAAAATCAATATTCGCTATAATTGATTGATAATTAGCCTTCGCGCTTGCGTGTTGACTTTTCGCACTTGCCAAGGTGGCTTGAGCGGTTTCAAGTTCTACATTACTGATTATTCCTTTTTGGACTAATGGAATTAGTTTGTCAACATTTACTTGAGCAACATTCACTTGAGCTTCGGCTGTTAAAATAGCCGCTTTTGCTGCATCTGCATTTTGTGTTAAAATATTAGTCTCAATTCTAAATAAAGGTTGTCCTTTTTTTACCATTGCGCCTTCATCCACATAAAGTTCCTCTATGTATCCAGTTACCTTTGGTCTTACATTACTGTTCACTTTTCCTTGTAATGTAGTAGGGAATGAACTGTAAGCTGTAACATTTTGTGAGGGCACTTCAATAACCTTATAAGGTGCAGCACCGCGTGCAGCTTGAGGCGCTTTTTTATCGCATGATGTTATGCTAATCGCTAAGGATGCAAGAACGATAGTGTGAAAATAACGTTTCATATAATTACTTAATTTGTGCTTTTTAATTTTTCTATTGTTTGTGTTAATTGTATTTTACTTTTTTCTAAATGTTCTAGATATAAATCATTGGTAGCTTTACAGCACTGTGTATTTACTAATCCTCTATCTTGTAGATTACGCAATTTGGTTCCTAACTCTTTTTCTTTAATTAGTATGTCTCTAATCATTGTTAGTCGTTTAGTAACATAGTCTTGATTTAGCCTGAAAAAGCGTTTGCGTTCATCAATCTTGTTGAATTGTTCTATTAAGTTACTTGATAGTAGTAGATGGATACTAGTGGAAACTGAACTTTTACTTGTATTGAGCTTTTCAACAAGTTCGTCGAAAGTGACCCCATCCTTATTGTTAACAAAAGTAATATAAGTATATACTTGTGCAGTTAAAGGCGAAAACCTGTAAACTAGCTCGTAATGAGAGCAATAGTCTTGAAAAAGTTGTAATATTTCTGGATCTATTTTTTGCATTTTCTACTGTAAGATTATATAAACAAAGATAAAGTTAGTTCGCAATATTCAAAACAAAATGAACCTAATTTTTTAGCTTTCTTTGAATAGAATATGTTAAAATTTATATTTTTTCGTTTTTTTAGTTTCCATGCATTGTATTGATTTACTGATAGAAAGAAAAGAGGCAGAGTGAGGGTAGAAAAATTACTTTTTTTTTTTGGATAAAAATTAAAAAATGCGTTATATTTGCAATCTCAAAAGCGGAAGTAGCTCAGTTGGTAGAGCTCCAGCCTTCCAAGCTGGTTGTCGCGAGTTCGAGCCTCGTCTTCCGCTCTAAAAAAACTTGATGGTAGTTTTAAAATATCATTATCTGCGGAAGTAGCTCAGTTGGTAGAGCTCCAGCCTTCCAAGCTGGTTGTCGCGAGTTCGAGCCTCGTCTTCCGCTCTAAAAAAACTTGATGGTAGTTTTAAAATATCATTATCTGCGGAAGTAGCTCAGTTGGTAGAGCTCCAGCCTTCCAAGCTGGTTGTCGCGAGTTCGAGCCTCGTCTTCCGCTCTAAAAAAACTTGATGGTAGTTTTCAAATATCATTATCTGCGGAAGTAGCTCAGTTGGTAGAGCTCCAGCCTTCCAAGCTGGTTGTCGCGAGTTCGAGCCTCGTCTTCCGCTCCAAAGCCTAAGATATCTTAGGCTTTTTTTATGATGTGTATTAAATAAAAAAAATCCTCTTTAAGATTCTTAAAGAGGATTTTTTTATTTTAAATTTTTTAAACTAGAGCCTGGGTCAAGTTCATATGGTTTATTGTTTTGTGTAAAAATTCTAGCAGGAAGATTTCCTTTTAATAAGATATTGTCTTGAGTTACCTCTAGCCAGCTACCCTCTCTTAGACCAACGACAGGTTGGGAGTTAAGTGTGTGGAATTCGTTAATCCTTGTCTCTCTTGTTTCTCCCATGTGTTGTGAGTCTGGTAAAGGATCTAGGTAGTGGGGATTTATATTGAAAGGGACAAATCCAAAAGTTTTAAAACTAGGAGGGTACACAATAGGCATGTCATTTGTCGTTTCCATTGTTAAGCCACAAATGTTGCTTCCTGCACTACAACCTAGATAGGGTGTTCCATTGTTTACTGTATCTATAATTGCCGAGATAACCTTGTTGTGATATAGCTGTTTTACAAGTAAAAATGTATTTCCTCCTCCAGTAAAGATACCCTGTGCGTTGTTAATTGCTTCTATGGGATCATCAAACTGATGTAAACCAACCACAGTTTTGTTTATCTTACTAAAAGCTTGTGCTACTTTAAGGGTATACTGCTCATGTGTGATTCCACTTGGTCGAGCATAGGGTATGAACAGAATAACTTCTGCTTTTTCAAAGTGTTTCTCTAATGTGGGTAAAAGGTAGTCTAAATATTCTCCTTGAAATAAAGTAGAGGTACTTGCTATAAGTATTTTCTTCATGTTTTTTATTTTAACAAGGCTCTAAATTAATTTTCTTATTGATATTAAGCAAAGAAAATAGAAGTTTAACGTTTTAATTTTTACAGAGATGCAATTTGATGTATTACTGAATTATATGTTAAATAATACAATATAAATATAGATAGATAGTTATGTTATTGAGTTTTAACATAAGTTTGAGTAAAGAAAATTTTTATATCTCTTATTATGAGATACTTTTACCTCAAAGACCTAGAGTATATTTATGAAATTAAGCTGGATAATTTTCACCTTGCTAATAGGAATTAGCGTTATGGGGCAGACTCGTTACTCCATTCAGGGCAAGATTGTTTCTCGTATAAAAGATTTACAAGGGGTGTATATCGCCAATATTAGTGCCGGGAGCTCTACTATGAGTCAAAGGGGTGGTTATTTTACTATTTCTGCAAGAAAAGGGGATACATTAATGTTTTCAGGAGCTTCTTTTGTTGGATATCAACATGCATTAAGTAGTGAGGACTTAAATAGAGATATTATTCTTATACCATTAGAGAGGAATGAATTCTATACGGAGCTCGATGAGATTGTTATCACTAAGATAACTTCAGAATCCTTAGGATTAGTTCCCAAAGGGACCAAACGATTATCTAACGCCGAAAAGCGACTTTATACCGCAACTAAAGGTGGTGGGATTATCTCGGTTGATGCAATTGTTAATATGATTTCCGGACGTACCAAATTATTAAAGCAGGCATTAGCCTATGAAAAGCAGGAAATGAAGAAGGAGAAAATTTTAAATTTCTTTGATGCCGAGTACCTATACAATGAGTTTTCTATTCCTGTTGATTATGCACAAGGGTTTGGTTATTATGCATCTGGTGATGCTCAGATGTCGGTTCTTCTAAGTGGTGAGACTTTTGAAAAAGATAAAGTTAAATCTAGGCTTGGTGAATTGGCTCTAGATTTTATTGAGCTTATTGATTTAAAGAGTGAAAGTGAGCAACACATACCTAAGGTTGAATAAAATTTGAAAGAGTATTAAATTTTATAGTGAATAAAAACAATAAACTTTGTAGATTTGTGGTCTACAATGTTATAAATTAAATAAGTATGTTTGGTATAGGCGGAGGAGAGTTATTTTTTATTTTATTAATAATTCTTATGTTATTCGGATCTGATAAAGTGCCAGAAATGGCGCGTACGTTTGGAAAATTTATGGCTCAGGTTAAAAATGCTACCAATGATATTAAGCACGAGATTAATAAAAATGTCGAGCAGGCTGGTATAACAGATGAAATAAAAGAAGCTTTTGATGTTGATATTAATCCAGTGAAGGATATAAAAGAGGAAATTAACAAGCAAAAAGAAGACTTTGAGAATATAACTGGACCAATAAAACGATTACCTTAATGTTAGAAACAATTATAAAGTTAGACAAAGAACTATTAATTTTTTTTAATAATTTAGGTAGCACATCTTTCGACAGTTTTTGGTTATTTATAACTAAGCAATTAAATTGGATACCTTTTTTTCTTGTTTTGCTGTATGCAGTATTTAAAAAAGTAAGTCTAAAGACCTTGGGTGTTATTTTGTTACTCCTTGCTTTATTAATTACAGTAACTGATCAGTTTACCAATTTGGTAAAATGGAGTAGTCAACGTGCAAGACCTTGTAATACAGATGATATAAAACACTTATTGCGAATAATTAGATGTAGTGACTCATTGAGTTTTTTCTCGGGGCATGCTTCGAATTCGACTGCTACGATGACATTTTTGTTTTTGATATTGCGTAAATATTATAAATATGCCTTTTTGGTGTTTGTTTTTCCTTTAATATTCGCATATAGTCGTATCTATTTAGCCTTGCACTTTCCTGGGGATATTCTAGTGGGAGTACTTGTAGGGGTATGTTTTGGTCTGATTTGGTATCAATTATACCTATATATTGAAAAAAAGTATCTTATGCATGACTAATCATGCAAAAAAGATGTTTTAATTGAAATTTAAGAACATTAAAAAATACAGTAAGTTTATATCTTTGGTTTTAAGATATTCTTTGGGTAATTTGAGTTTAAAATGATTAATTATATGGGCTTAGTAGCTGGAGAATCTGTAGGGAGTACAGCGGGGTAGCACTATCCTATTTTCAAAAATTACATTTTGTCTTTGTATAGGTAAATATAACTAACAATTCTTTCTCTTTTGTTTATTAATTAATGTAATGTTCTGTTTAATGGTTGCATCCTATTAAAATCGAATTTATGGTAGAGGATACTCTAAAAGGATTTGTGAATACTTCATGTATCTATAGAAGCAAAAATAGAATAAGTAGAATTTTAAATAGTTATAGCAGTATAGTATACTTTGTCGGGAAGTAAAGTGTTTTGGTAACTAATCATATAGAATGACTCTTAACTAGTTTAGTTTACCGGGTTTGTGATTTGAATTGTTAAACTCAATTAAAGAAATCTTTTGATCTGTGCGCTTTGTTTAATTAAATATGGTAAATTGATTTTACCAATAGGCTGAAGAAGATATTCCTCAGCCCAAAGTAGTGTAGTTAAATCTTATTAAGCTTATTTTACTCTTGATATAGTTAACCCATCTCTAATAGGAAGTAATACAGTTTCGACTCTAGGATCTTCCTTCAAAAGTTTATTATAATTATCTATAGCCAAAGTGCTTTTGTCATTTGCTTTAATAACTTCAAGCACCTTACCAGACCACAGTACATTGTCCGATAAAATTACTCCTCCTTTATTCATTTTATCAATGATAAGATGAAAATAATTTTCATAATTAGGTTTGTCTGCATCTATAAATACTAGGTCATACTTTTTATTTAAAGTAGGTATAATGTCTATAGCACTGCCAAGGTGTTGTGTTATTTGATTACCGTATTTGGAAAGATCGAAATATTTTCGTTGAAAATCAACTAGCTCTTCTTTGATGTCAATGGTATCTATACTACCGGAAGGCTTTAGGCCTTCTGCTAGACAAAGTGTAGCATATCCTGTAAATGTACCTATTTCCAAGACGTTTTCAGGATTGATAAGTTTTGAAATTAAGCTTAAGAGTCTACCTTGAAAATGTCCACTTAACATTCTTGGTTGTAAGATCTTCTGATGTGTTTCTATATCTAGTTTCGTTAATAAATCAGGCTCATTTTCAGAGTGCAATTGGGCATAATTTTCTAATTCAGATGATATAAAATGCATGATATTTATTTTAGTATTGAGTAAGACAAAGATAATTTTAAATATATAGCTCACAAAACAAAACAAGTATATAGTATTTGTTATAATTATACATTATGTTTATATAATATATTTCTGATATGAAGCTTTTTATTAAAATTATCGTAGGTATAATAGTTATTGGTTTGTTGGGATATTTTTTAAACTTATCCTATTTATGGACCGCTATAAATACAACGTTACTCAAGGGACATTCAACCGCATTTTTGCAGGATTATAAGTATTTGCCTTTTAAAGAAGTTGAAAATGATACCCTTACCCAACCTTGGCCCTATTCTAAGTACTACAATAAAGTAAAGCCTTCGGATAGGCTCAATAGGACGCATGGTGAATTGCAAAGTGTCGCTTTTTTGGTGATAAAACAAGATAGTATCTGGCACGAGGCTTATTATGATGATTATGAAAAAGGATCTTATTCAAATTCCTTTTCTATGGCTAAAAGTATTGTAACAGCCGCCCTTGGTAAGGCCTTGAATAACGGAGAAATAGAAAGTTTAGATCAAAAAGTGATTGATTTTCTTCCCGATTTACAAGGGGAATTTTCTTCCGAAGTTACGATTGGTGACTTAGCTTGGATGTCTTCGGGTTTAAAGTGGGACGAGCTTTATTATAGTCCATTTTCAGTAACTACTAGAGCATATTTTGATAAAGATTTACCAAAGGTTATGTTGCGTCAACCTATAGTTACGCAACCAGGACAAGAGTTTGTGTATAAAAGCGGAGATACTCAATTACTGGTTATGGTTTTGCAAAAAGCTACTAATCAAAGTCTTTCTGAATACGTAAGTAAATATTTTTGGAAGCCAATGGGTGCTGAGAATCCTGCTTTTTGGCAGGTAGATCATCATGGGGCGAATTCCATGGAAAAGGGTTTTTGTTGTTTTACAAGTAACGCTAGAGATTTTGCCCGTTTTGGTAAACTTTACAAGCAGTATGGAAAATGGAATAATCAAGTTATACTTGATAGTAGTTATGTTGCAGCATCTTTAACAAAGCATTTTGATTCAAGTCCAGAGTATGGAATCGGATGGTGGTTACTTGAATACAAAGGAATTAATTACTTTTATATGCGAGGGCATTTAGGTCAGTTTGTAATAGTTGACCCTGAAAATGATTTAATTATTGTACGCTTAGGACATAAGAAAGGTATCGAGACATCAGATAACCCTCATAGTCAAGATCTTTTTGTATATATCGATGAAGTAAATGATATGATATCAAGATGTGTTAAATAAATGTTAAATAATATTCATGAAGGATTTCTCAGTTAAAAAAATCATTAGTTTTGATGTATATCAAATAACAAAGATGCAGTTACATTCTATAAAAAATACCTGTAAATATTCAATTATGTCCCTTAAGAAGGGATACGGAGGTGTATTGTATATAGAATAGTTCAAAAATTAAATTATACATAATATATAAGATAGCCTCTGTTAGATTTAAACAGAGGCTTTTTTTGTTTAAGAATTAAAAAGATGAATTGTAGTTCAAGAAATATTTATTGTATGTCCAAACTAACTTTAGGTATGCTTATTAAGCACACCCAAAGTATTATGTGGTTGCCAATATCCGATTAAGTAAAGAATTACAAGTAAAATAAAGTGTAAGTATTTTCTAAGGTCCTTTTGGTAGCTATTTAACCAAAAGGACCTTTTTATTTTAAAAAAAAATTAAAAAATCAAAAAAAGATGGAAAACAAAGTAATTAAAGTGTTAGGTTTTTCGGCTAGAAAAAGACAGTTTGCGGTTAAAACAGAGAACTTTTCTTTTACAGTGGACGATGGATTAGAATTAGTTAGGGGTAAAAATAAGGAGTCTAAGGAGTTGTTATTAGCTAGTTTAGCTGGTAGTCTACATTCTATCGGATATTTAATAGGTAACACCTTAAACCTAGATTTGAAATCTATACAGATTGAGGTTAAAGCTCATTTAGATGAAAAGCAAGCAGATTCTGTACATTTAAAAAACTTTAAAAAAGTAGACGTTATTATAAAACCAACTTCACCAGCCTCCATTGTTATTTTAAAAGAATGGATAGACGCAGTTAAGGTGGCTTGTCCGGTATTTAGTGAATTTAAATCTACTACTCCTACAATAATCACATTAGTAAAAGAGTATGAACAGGTTAATTTAGCCTAGAAGTTGTATAAATTTGTAGGTAAAGGTTTATTTTTGTTTTGAATATTTTTAAAATGGATTCTACATTGTCAAAAAAGAAAGAGTTATTGGTTGTTAAAAATTTAGAGATTGCCCTTCGAAACTCGCCATGCGAGAAGTCGTTAGTTTCGGATGTTTCTTTTAATATTTTAGAGAATGAAATTTTGGCAGTTGTAGGAGAAAGTGGATCAGGAAAAAGCATTACGGCTTTATCTTTAATGGGACTTTTAGATAGGAGAAGTCTACAAGTTGTACAAGGTGATATTTCTTTTGAGGGGAATAACCTTTTAGAGTTAAGCCCTTCTGATTTAAGAAAAATTAGAGGTAGCCAAATTGCAATGGTTTTTCAAGAGCCCATGACTGCTTTAAATCCAACGATGCGATGTGGTGATCAAGTTTTCGAGATTATAGCCTTGCATAATAAGCAAATGAAGGTAAAAGATATAAAGGCTAGGGTTTTAGAATTATTTGAAAAAGTTAATTTACCAGATGTAAGCCAGGTATATACAAAATATCCTCATGAACTTTCAGGTGGTCAAAAACAACGGGTGGTTATCGCAATGGCTATAAGTTGCAATCCAAAATTACTTATCGCAGATGAGCCCACTACAGCCTTAGATGTTACTGTTCAGAGACAGATTATAGATTTGCTTTTGGAAATCCAGAAAAAAACTAAGATGAGTGTTTTGTTTATTTCCCACGATCTTTCTTTAGTTCAGAGTATTGCTGCTCGGGTTATGGTAATGTATAAAGGAAAGGTTGTAGAATTGGCTGATTCTCGTGAAGTGTTTGATCATTCAAAAAATGATTATACCAAAGCTTTAATGGCTGCTAAACCACCTCTTGATATTCGTTTAGAATTTTTACCTACCGTAGAAGACTTTTATTTAAATCGCGTAAAAACGAAAGTTGTTTCATTAGATCAACGAAAACAAGCACATTTGGATTTGTATAAGCAAAAACCTATTTTAAGAGTTGTTAATGTAACTAAGGATTATATAAAGAAAAGTTCACTTTTTAAACGCACTAGTTTTACAGCAGTTGACAAAGTTTCTTTTGATCTGTACCCTGGGGAAACCCTTGGTTTAGTAGGAGAGAGTGGATGTGGGAAAAGTACCCTAAGTAGTTTGATTTTACAACTATCTCCGGTGAGTTCCGGGGAAATCTTATACAAGGATGTAAACCTTGTTAGTTTAACACCTAAGCAGGTAAGGAGAGTTAGAAAGGATATCCAAATTATTTTTCAGGACCCTTATTCTAGTTTAAACCCTTTATTAACTGTAAAACAAACTATATTAGAACCCATTAAAATACATCAAAATGATTTATCCCTTGACAAGCAATTGGAATTGGTTAGTCAAATCTTAAGAGACGTTGGTCTTGATGATAGTGCGCTAGATAAATATCCACATGAATTCTCTGGGGGGCAAAGACAAAGAATTGGCATAGCAAGGAGTCTGGCTGTAAAACCAAAGATTATAATTTGTGATGAGTCTGTTTCTGCTTTGGATATATCGGTACAAGCACAAGTCCTGAATTTATTAAATCAACTAAAGCAAATCTATGGTTTTACCTATTTGTTTATTTCTCATGATTTGGCAGTGGTAAAGTATATGTCAGATAGGATTATGGTTATGGAAAAAGGAAAAATTGTTGAAATTCAAGAAGCTGATCTACTCTATGTTAATCCTGAGAAACAATACACAAAAACTCTAATTAATTCGATGATAGGTTAAATAGGCTTTGTTGTGATTTCAAACTTAATTTCATAGGATTCAAGTTCTTTTAAAATAGGTTTATAAATAGTTCTTGTAGTTGGTAAACAAACTCCTTTATCAGAAATTGAACCATTTAGAATTTTTAAAGTAGCAATGCCAACTGGTAATCCTACTGTTTTAGCCATCGCAGTAAGTGTTTTATCTTTACCTATAGCCTTCATAGTTGCTTGAATCATATAGTGGTGACCTTGGAATTGATAAATAATTTGGTGATGCATGATAACCATATCTTTGTCCTGGGGCATTAATTTCCATTTTTTCAGTAAAAGAGCTTCTAAGACCTGGGCAGGCGATCCTTGCTCTAGGTAAATAATTTGTTCATTTGTCCATAATTCCAATTCTTGAATTCTATCCCAAGTAATTTGATCTATATTATAACCAATAGTTTTTTCTACTTGTTGTTTAAGGCTACAAGATTTCGTTTGCTTAATATACCTTTTAAAAAAAGTAGCAAAACTAGTATTTGAGAGGTTGGATATCATATAAGAGTTGTCTGTTAGTCCTAGATCAATCAAAATACTCCAAGCTTTGCAAAACCCTGGTCGTCTAATGGTCGTTCTTTGTAGTGTTTTTACATGTGTTAGGCCATACACCTCCTGGTACTTCAAAGAATCTCTATTGGGGTAAACTTCAAAGCTTCCATGAATATTATCTAATGTGTAAGCATTTTTAAATAGGTTGTTATAAGGTTGATATTTGATCTGCCCGTTGTCTAAATAGCATGCTGGTTCTCCTTGACCAGCCAAAATAACATTTGTCGGATTCCATGTGAATTTATAGTCCCAAAGATTATTTTTTTTGGTTGAATTTAAAATACCCCCACAATGTGATTTATAGCTGTAAATTATGGCTTGTTCAGGTATGTGTTGTTCTAATAGATTCATGGTACTCATGTGGTCAATACCTGGATCCAAACCAACCTCATTTAAGAAAATTAAGTTTTTCTCTTTAACTTTTAAATCTAACTCTTTCATCCTAGTACTTGTGTAAGATGCGGTAACAAAGTTTTTACTGTAATCTAAACATTTTAATGCAATTTGATAATGGAGGTTAGCTGGTAATAAAGAAATAACAATATTACTTTTTTTTATCAATATGTCTAGTTTGTTTTGCTTGAAGTCGGATAAGTTGTAGAGGATTAAATTTTTATCATCTTTTAAAGATGACAAATATTCGGATATATGATAGTCTGCAACCCAAAGCTTAAAATTGTTTTTATTTGCATGTTCAAGTAAGTATTTCACCAAGTATGTACTAGATCTACCAGCGCCTATTAATAATATAATGTTTTGCATATAAGTGAGTTTACAGAGTTTTACTAATTTAGTGATTTATTGGATTTAATAAAACTTTATCTAAAAAAAGAACTTATAAAGTCATATAATAATTAGTATATTTGAAAGAAAAATTAATGGCAAGAAAAATAGTTGGCATTGCTGCATTAATTGGAGCAATAGCTGTGATACTGGGAGCATTTGGGGCACATGGCCTGAAGAAGATTGTTGCAGCCACTCAGGTAGAAAGTTTTGAGGTAGCGGTACGTTATCAGATGTATCACGCTCTATTTCTTTTATTTGTAGGGCTAACTAGCCTATATAGTGATAAGGTTAAAAAGACCATAACTGTTCTAACTTTGGTTGGAATTATATTTTTTAGTGGCTCAATTTATTTGTTAACATTTAAAGATTTGATTGACATTAAGTTATCTGTTATTGGTCCAATTACACCTATAGGAGGAGTTTTTCTTATTATAGCTTGGTTAGTTGCTGCTTATCAAGCATTTACATCTAATAAGGTTATTAAATAGGTATTTATCTATTTATATTTTAAATTTATTTCTAAGTTTGCATAAGAATTAATACACAACATAAATAATGAAAATGGATATTTCAGAATCAATTTCACTCGAAAAATATGGAATTAAAGATGTGGTAGAGATTATCTATAATCCATCTTACGATGTTTTATTTAAAGAAGAAACCAACCCTTCTCTTTCTGGTTATGACAAAGGAGTAGTTACAGAACTAGGAGCCGTAAATGTTATGACAGGGGAGTTTACAGGACGTTCTCCTAAGGATAAATACATTGTTAAAGACCAGATTACTGAAAATACTATTTGGTGGAATTCCGCAGAGTCTCCTAACGATAACAAGCCAATTGATAATAAGGCATGGGATGCGTTAAAAGAAAATACGGTGGATGAATTATCAGGCAAGAGACTTTTTGTAGTAGATGCTTTTTGCGGTGCTAATGAAAATACTCGTTTGAAAGTTCGTTTTATTATGGAAGTAGCGTGGCAAGCACACTTTGTTACTAACATGTTTATTCGTCCAACTAAAGAGGAGTTAGCTAACTTTGGCGAGCCTGATTTTGTTGTAATGAATGCATCAAAAAGTACGTTCAAGAATTACAAAGATTATGGTCTAAATTCAGAGGTTTACATCGCTTTTAACTTGACAGAAAAAATGCAAGTTATCGGTGGAACTTGGTACGGAGGTGAAATGAAAAAGGGTATGTTCGCTATGATGAACTACTATTTGCCTTTAAAAGGGATTGCAGCAATGCATTGTTCTGCTAACAAAGGAAAAGATGGCGATGTTGCTGTTTTCTTTGGATTGTCGGGAACAGGAAAAACTACTTTATCAACCGATCCTAAACGTGAGCTTATCGGAGATGATGAGCATGGATGGGATGACGAGGGAGTTTTTAATTTTGAGGGAGGTTGTTATGCTAAAACAATAAATCTGTCAAAAGAAAACGAACCTGATATTTACGGGGCTATTCGTCGAGATGCTCTTTTAGAAAACGTTACAGTTGATCAACAAGGGAAGATTGATTTTAATGATGGGTCAGTAACTCAAAACACTCGTGTGTCTTATCCTATTGATCATATTGATAATATTGTTAAGCCTGTTTCAAAAGCTGGACCTGCCTCAAAAGTTATATTTCTTACAGCCGATGCTTTTGGTGTGATGCCACCAGTTTCTAAATTGACTCCAGAGCAAACCAAATATTATTTCTTATCTGGATTTACAGCTAAATTAGCTGGTACTGAAAGAGGGGTTACAAAGCCAGAGCCTACTTTCTCTGCTTGTTTTGGTAAAGCTTTTTTATCCTTACATCCTACAAAATATGGGGAAGAGTTAGTTAAGAAAATGGAAGAGAATAACGCCACAGCTTACATGGTAAATACTGGTTGGAACGGTACAGGAAAGCGTATTTCTATCAAAGATACTCGCGCAATTATTGATAGAATTTTAGACGGTTCTATTGAGGAAGCAGAAACAAAAATTGTACCTATATATAATTTTGAAGTACCTGTAGATTTACAAGGAGTTAATAAGGATATTTTAGATCCTCGTAATACTTATCAAGATCAAGGACAATGGGAAGAGAAGGCGAAAGACTTAGCTGCTTTATTTATTGAAAACTTCAAGTTGTATTCTAATAATGAGGAGGGTAAAGCACTTGTTGAGGCTGGACCAAAATTGTAATTTACATTTTAGATAATTTAAAATCCTTTTTTGAGGAAAATAAAATTAGATATAAAAAACAGTAGTAGCTTTTAGTTTATTACTGTTTTTTTTTACATTTTATTTAGATATTCACTAGAAGTTGCGTTCTATGTAAGGAATATTTTACAAATCTTACTATTTAGAATAATTTTTAACTTATAGTGAATTCAGTAAATATGTTTTTTATACTTCAATTTATCAGATAGTTTACTGATATTTCATGTTATTTTGCCTTTAGGGGAATAACAATGTGGGTAAGTTTATGTTTTAGATTTTAGTGTGTGATATATTTTTATTGTGTCAATCAAAATACCCTTTATTTAGATGTTAAGCAGGGATTTGCTAATGAAACTACTTGCTTTTATTTGACTATCTCTAAGGTGTAGTAATTCTGAAAAATATAGACAAGGTGATAGAAGTTGTGAAGTTCTTGAAAATGGTCTAAGATTTGTCTTTAATTGGTGATTATTTTTTCTTGATACAGGTTCTAAGTAAAAATAATATTATAAGAACTATTTATTAAAAAAAAACCTCTTAAAATTAAGAGGTTTTTTTATTTATTTATTTATTCACTTTTTGAATATACTTCTCTAAAGCCATCGTCATAGATGGTGCTTGAGGTGCTGGCGCCATAATGTCAATGCGTAAATCATTATCTAAGGCCTCCTTTTGAGTGGTTGTGCCAAATACAGCGATTCGTGTTGAATCTTGCTTAAAATCAGGAAAATTTTTAAATAAAGATTTTATTCCTGTTGGGCTAAAAAATGCTAACACGTCATATTTTACATCAGCTAAATCTGACAAATCGCTCATTACAGTACGATAGAAAATCCCAGGAGTCCAATTTACTTTTAGGTCATTTAATGTAGCTGGTACATCATGATTCAATTGATCCGATGCAGGTAATAAAAACTTTTCATCCTTATATTTTTTAATTAAAGGAGCTAGCTCAACGAAATCCTTTTGCCCTACATAAATTTTTCTCTTTCTATAAACTACATACTTCTGTAAGTAATATGCAACAGCTTCGGATTGACAAAAATACTTTAGTGTTTCCGGAACTTTATATCGCATCTCCTCAGCAACTCGAAAGAAATGATCAACAGAGTTTTTACTGGTTAAAATAATAGCAGTAAAATTGTTTAAATCGATTTTTTGATGTCTTACCTCTTTGGCCTCAACACCCTCAACGTGTATAAAAGGTCTAAAGTCGATTTTTACTTTGTATTTTTGCTCTAACTCAAAGTAAGGGGAATTTTCCACTTTAGGTGCTGGTTGAGAAACCAAAATTGTTTTCACTTTCATAGTTATGTTTCTTATTTATGCTCGAAAATTTTTAAACCAAAAATACAGCAAAAAATAGGGAGCTATTTCAAGGGTGCAAAGATACAAAATAAAATAGAACAACTTGTTTAATATTGCTTTTTGGTGGTTTTTTATAAAAACGATATACAGTAATATATTTATGGCTACTAACGTAAAAATTAGTAAGTTTAGTACAATTAAGTTATTAATGTTATTGTAAAATAAGATTACATCAAGGCAAAGTAGGATTACTCCAAAATAGTTTCGATAGGTAGCTTTTTGCAGACTTAGCGCGTCGGCAAACTCTTCTATTTGGAAGGCATTGGCAATAATCTTGTCCAGTAAATATTTAGCTATAACAAAGGTTCCTAGAAAATTGAGGATTTGCAAAAAGGACATTAAGTCTAATCGCTCTATAAATCCATATCCTTTCAAACATATTTGAATAAAAAAGGTAATGGCTAAAAATTGTATTGCTAGAAATGATAAAGTAAAGCTATTTCTTACATTGGTATTGTCTTTGTAAATTTTCAGGTATTTATCAGAGAGTAATAATCTGGTGAATTCAGCGAATCGAACTCCAAATAGGTTTTTGTTAACAGCTACAATAGAGAATCCAATAAAGAAAAGCAAAGTGGCCCAATCTTTATTATAGGTAACGCGCTCTATTAAAATTAAATTCTCCATATAGTGGGCAAAATTACTAATTTTTTACTATCTATTGAGTTTGTGTACTATTTTAAGTTATAACTTTATCTAAAAAGGTTACTTTTGTAAACAAAAAAATTAAGATGAACCAAGGATTAGTCATTATTCCGACTTTTAATGAAATAGAGAATATCTTTTTAATTATTCAGGATGTTTTTAGTTTAAACCAAAGGTTTGATATTTTAATTGTTGATGACAATTCCCCAGATGGTACTGCTCAGGCTGTGATTGATTTACAAGTGAAGTATCCAGATCGTCTTTTTTTAGAACAGCGAAGTGAAAAACAAGGACTTGGCACAGCTTATGTGCATGGTTTTAAATGGGCACTAAGTAAAAACTACGAATTTATCTTTGAAATGGATGCTGATTTTTCACATAATCCTAAAGATCTTCCAAGATTACTACAGGCTGCTAAAGCCAATAATGGGATGGCCATAGGATCGAGATACATTACTGGGGTAAATGTTGTAAATTGGCCTTTAAGTAGGGTATTGCTTTCTTATGGAGCTTCGGTTTATGTACGAATGATTACAGGTATGAAGATACATGATACAACTGCGGGATTTGTATGTTATTCAAATCAGGTTTTAAAGGGGATAGATTTGGATCGGATTCGTTTTGTGGGGTATGCTTTTCAAATTGAGATGAAGTATCGAGTTTTTAGTGCAAAATACCCTATTACCGAGGTACCTATTATTTTTACGGACCGAACCAGAGGAGCCTCGAAGATGAGTGGAAGTATAATTAAAGAAGCAATATTTGGTGTTATAAATTTACGAATTCGAAAACTACTAAACAGATTATAGGGATGAGCAATTATTTGATTAAAAACGGAAAAATTGTCAATGAGGGTGAGATTTACCAGGGAGATATTTTAATTCAAGATGGTAAAATTTCACAAATTGGAAAAGATTTACCACAGCAAAAAGGTATCGAGTTAATAGATGCGCAGGGTTGTTATATAATCCCGGGAATGATAGATGATCAGGTGCATTTTCGTGAACCAGGTTTGACTCACAAAGGAGATATTGCATCGGAATCAAGAGCGGCTATCGCTGGTGGAATAACGTCTTTCATTGAGCAACCTAATACTGTGCCAAACGCTGTTACTCAGGAGCTTTTAGAGGATAAATATGCTATAGCAAGTAAAAGTAGCTATGCTAACTACTCTTTTATGATGGGCGGGACAAATGATAACTTACAAGAGGTCTTGAAAACAAATCCAAGAAATGTAGCAGGGATAAAATTGTTTTTAGGATCATCAACAGGGAATATGTTGGTTGATAATCAACAAGTATTAGAAAAGATATTTTCTAGTACCGATATGCTTATTGCCGTTCACGCTGAGGATGAGTCTACAATTAAAGCTAATTTAGAAAAACACATACAAAAATACGGTCAAGATATTCCTGTTGAATGTCATCCTGTAATTCGTAGTGCTCAGGCTTGTTATTTATCTTCATCAAAAGCGATCGAATTAGCAAAAAAGACAGGAGCAAGATTACATGTGTTTCATGTTTCCACTGCCAAAGAAACGGAATTGTTTGACAATACAATTCCTTTGAAAGATAAGAAGATTACTGCCGAGGTATGTGTTCATCATTTATGGTTTACAGATCAAGATTATAAGGAAAAAGGAAATTTTATAAAATGGAATCCTGCGGTTAAATCCCTAGAGGATAAAAATGCATTATGGAAAGCATTGTTAGATGGGAGAATAGATGTTATAGCTACCGATCATGCTCCACATACATTACAAGAAAAAAGTCAGCCTTATTTACAAGCTCCATCAGGAGGTCCCTTGGTACAACACGCTTTGGTTTCATTATTTCAAGCACATCAACAAGGCAAGTTAACCGTTGAGCAGATTGTTGAAAAAACAGCTCATAATCCTGCCATTATTTTTCAAATTGAAAAAAGAGGGTTTATCAGACTTGGATATCATGCAGATATTGTGATTGTCAATCCAAAGGCTAAATGGGTTGTAGATAAAAATAATATTTTATATAAATGTGGATGGTCTCCATTTGAAGGACAGGAATTTAATAGCGAAATAACCCATACTTTTGTTAATGGTAACCTAGTTTATAATAAAGGTAATTTTGAGGAAAAAAGATATGGACAGCGTTTGTTGTTTGACCGAAAATAGTAGAATGATATGAAAAAGATATTATACTGTATTATGGCTTCACTTGCTTTTTTGGCTTGTGAAAAGAAGCTCGATAAACCAAAGAATTTTATTGAGAAGGATAAATTGGAAGATATTCTTTATGATATATCCTTATTTTACTCCATTAAAGGACTCAATAGTTATGGTGGAGATAGTATTGAAAAGGTTGATATGCAGTCAATTTTAGCTAAACATGGTGTGGATAGCGCAACTTTTTCACAAAACAATAGATATTATATTGAGCTTCATAAGGGTGTATATCGAGAAATTCAAACTAAAGTTCTTGAACGTATTGATGCACAAAAATTAATTGTGGATTCTCTTTTTGAAAAAAGTATTAATATCCAGAGTCAATTAGATGCTGCACCAGTGTTGGACTCTATACAAAGTAATAGTAGTCACGATAATATAGAACAAGTACTTTATCAAAAGGAAGATATTAAAAACAACTAATACTGCTAATATTATAAAAGCCGCATAAGAATGATTATGCGGCTTTATTAATTTAAGAGGGTTTGTTTTTATTTTTTTTATAAAAATCGATTACTTTGGGTAAATAATTTTTGTAGTCTTGTAAGGTGGTAGGTAACAATTTGTTGATTTGCTGTGAGCTATAAAAATTCTTTGAGTTCGAGGCAATAGCCATATCTCTGGTAAAGCTACGGGGATTGCCAGAAAGTTTACTCACAATAGCATCTAAATTGTAAGCTAATTTGCATAACAAAGTACCAGCTATTTTGATTGGAACAGTTTTACAATCTAGTTGTCTGGCTAAATATTGCATTAATTCTTTGTAAGATACATTGTTAGAAACAATTACAAACCTTTTATTGGAAATGTCGCTTTGCATTAGATATATCATACTTTTAATTACATCATCAATAAAAACAATAGCTGCTATTCCGTTGGTATAGTATGTCATTCCTTTTTCCAATTGGGAAAAAATTTGATTAGTTGTACTGTTAAGATAAGCATCCGAAAAGATGATACCCGGATTTATGATAATTACTTTTAAGCCCTCTTGGGTAGCCCTCCAAACTTCCATCTCGCCTCCATATTTTGACATGGAGTAATGGCTATGATATATTTCAGGATTCCATTGGGTTTGTTCGTCTATGGCTATGTTTGTATCAATGTTTTCTCCTAAAGCAGCGATAGAACTGACATAACATAATTTTTCAATTTTATAATCGATGGCTAAGTTTACAATATTTGCTGTACCTTGAATATTAACCTTTCTTATTTTTCTTTTTTCTTTGGAATCAAAGGAAATATATGCTGCGCAATGGTACACATGAGTTATATCTTGGAATGCTTGCTCTAAGCTAGGAATATCTAACAGATCCGCTTGAACCCATTGAATTCTGTTGAAAAGAATGGCTTGATTTTTAGCTATGAACAGCTTTTTTGTTTTCTCTAGGTTTTGTTTTTCACGGTATATAGCTCTGATAGTTTGATTTTCCATGGTCAGGGCTAATATCAAATGAGATCCTACAAGTCCGGTTGCACCAGTAACTAATATCATAAAAAAATTTACAGTGTAGAAATTAAAATAAATAATTCGAAATAAAGAATGCTTTTATTTCTCAGCAAATAAACCGACCTACCAATGGTAAATCGTACTTTGAATAAATATAGTGTTTTTTCCAAAGTCAACACAAAAATATTTCAATTGCATGGGTTTTAGGCTATCTTTGCGTAAAATTTATTTAAATGAAAAATTTTATTGAAGAAGTGACTTGGAGAGGAATGCTCCACGATGTTATGCCAGGCACTGAAGAACATTTGTTGGAGCAGATGCGTATGGCGTATGTGGGGATAGACCCAACTGCGGATTCATTGCATATTGGACATTTAGTAAGTGTTATGCTGTTAAAGCATTTTCAACTAGCAGGACATAAACCGTATGCTTTAGTTGGAGGGGCAACTGGAATGGTTGGGGACCCTTCAGGTAAGTCTAATGAAAGAAATTTGTTAGACGAGTCAACACTACGTCATAATCAAGATGCTATTAAAGGACAATTAAGTCGTTTTTTAGATTTTAACTCAGGAGCGCAAAACGCAGCTGTGTTGGTGAACAATTATGACTGGATGAAAGAGTTCTCTTTTTTAGAGTTTATTCGTACAGTTGGAAAGCATATCACAGTTAACTATATGATGGCCAAAGATTCTGTGAAAAAGCGTCTAAATGGGGAATTCCAAGATGGAATGTCTTTTACAGAGTTTTGCTATCAGTTATTACAAGGATATGATTTTTTACATTTATATCAAAACAATCAGATTACCCTGCAAATGGGTGGGTCGGATCAGTGGGGTAATATTACCACTGGTACCGAATTAATTCGCAGAACAATAGGCCAGAAAGCTTACGCGTTGACTTGTCCTTTGATTACTAAGGCAGATGGAACGAAGTTTGGTAAGAGTGAAGGTGGTAATATTTGGCTATCGGCTGAATATACTTCTCCTTATAAGTTCTACCAATATTGGTTAAATGTATCAGATGAAGATGCGCAACGTTTTATTAAAATTTTCACTTTCATTTCACGTGATGAAATAGAGACTTTAATTCAGGAGCACAACCAGGCACCTCACCTACGCGTACTTCAAAAACGCTTAGCAAGTGAAGTAACTACTATGGTACATGGTCAAGAGCAATTACAAAATGCGATTCAAGCTTCTAATATCTTGTTTGGAAACTCAACAGCTGAAGATTTAAAACAACTGGATGCAAAAACTTTTTTAGAGGTTTTTGATGGAGTTCCACAAGCGCAAATTAGTAAAGATGATTTAGAACAAGGATTGGGGATAATAGACGCTCTAGCTGGTAAATCTGGATTTTTACCTTCAAATGCTGAGGCTAGACGTTCGCTTCAAGCTAACTCAATTTCAGTCAATAGAGAAAAGGTTAGCGAAGACTTTGTATTAACGCAAGGGGATTTAATTAATGATCAGTTTATTTTGTTGCAAAAAGGCAAGAAAAATTATTTTGTTTTAGATGTGAGATAATTTCAAAACAATTTTGAATATATGAAAAAGTCGCTTTATTTGATAAAGCGACTTTTTTTATAAATATACCATATTTATGGTATTGAGTTTTTTGTTTTATGTAGATACCTTTGTTTTATATAATCAAGGTTAAGAATTAGAGTTTGTTTTTTTGAAACTCACTAGTTTTTGATCGCAATGTCTTGGAGCAGATTGATGCTTTGGGAAAATTTAGAAAAATATTATTATGACACCAACTATCTTTTTAGATATTTTACAATCTACTTTATCTTATAACTATACAGATTCATCAAAAATGGGATGCTGTATGGGATGTTGCTGGTGTTAGTTTCCTTATAAGAGAGTTCTCTCTTTTTTTATAATCTAATTTATTTGTCTAACAGTAAGGCTCTAGTTTTCACTAGGGCAAAGTTTTATTTATGCAAAAATTTTTACTTTTTCTACTTACAGTTTTTAGTGTTTCTACTCTTGTAGCTCAAAACCGAACTGTAAAAGGGGTTGTGCTGGATCAATCCGGGCCCCTACCAGGAGTTAGTGTACTTTTACAAGGTACCGATCAAGGAGTTATGACAGATTTTGATGGGAATTTTTCCATTTCTGTTTCAGATTCAAGTGTTTTATTGTTTACCTATATAGGATATCAGGATAAACAAATTGTTGTTGGTGAACAAGAGTTTTTAACTGTTCACATGTTAGAAGATTTACAAACTTTAGATGAAGTGGTTATTCAGGTTCCTTATGGAACAGCTAATCGAAAAACCTATACGGGGTCTGTAGGAATCATCTCTGGTGCCAATATTCAAAAGTCGCAAGTTAGTAATGTGTCAAAAGCCTTAGAGGGATCTGTAGCTGGTTTACAAAGTTTCTCGTCTAGTGGGCAGCCTGGTTCTGAAGCTACCATTCGTATTCGTGGAATTGGATCTATTAATGCGGCAAGTGACCCTTTGTATGTTGTGGATGGTGTTCCGTATGAGGGTGGATTATCAGCAATTTCTTCTTCAGATATAGAATCTATTTCTGTATTAAAAGATGCAACGGCAGCAACTCTTTATGGTTCTCGTGCAGCAAATGGTGTTATAATGATTACCACCAAGCAAGGATTAAGAGATAGCGAGGCTGTGATTGATATTAGCTTTAAACAAGGTTTTTCCGATAGAGCACGTAAGGACTACAAGCAAGTTTCAACCAATCAATACATGGAGTTGCAATGGGAGGCATTACGTAATGGGAATATGGATTCAAGAGGCGCCTCGGCTAGTGATGCATCTATCTATGCTACAAATAATTTGATAGGTGCCATTGGTATTAACCCTTATGGATTATCTAATCCTTTTCCAGTAGGATTGGATGGTAAGCTTCAAGAAGGTTTAACTCCTCTTTGGAATGATAATTGGGAAGATGCACTTACACAAAATGCGAGCTTTACTGATTTAAATTTGAGAATTAGCGGGGGTGGTAAGAAATCAAGATATTATGTTTCAGGAGGCTTTTTAAACGATCAAGGCTATGTTTTGGAGTCGGGGTTTAAACGTTTTAATTTACGTTCTAACATTATAATTGATGCAAAAGACTGGTTAGAGGTAGGTGTTAATGTATCCGCTTCTCACTCTGTTCAGGATTATCCAAAGCAAGATGATAGCGCTTTAAGTAATGTTATTTTAGCTGCCCGCAGTTTACCAAGCTTTTATCCTATTTATCAGCGTGATTTATCTAATGGGGATTATCTATTAGATGCTACTACAGGCAATAGGCTTTTTGATTATGGTGCTTACCGTACTTCTTCTTATGCAAAGTATAATCTTGTGGGCTCAATGCCTTATGATAAAAATCAATTTATTCGTGATGTTGCCACTTTTAGGACCTATGCACAAATACTTTTGGCAGATAACTTAAAGTTTAAAACTTCCTTAAATATAGATTATAATAGTACCAATACCCATAATGTTTCTAATCCTGATTATGGACCGTCTTCTGAATATCAAGGGAGTGTTTTAAGAGAAAATAATCGTACTGTTAGTATGACCTATAACAACATTTTAAATTATAATGTAGACCTAGATCAAAAGAATAATTTCTCAGCAATGGTCGGACAAGAATTTTACTCAAGGGATTCTAATTATTTTGGAGGAGCTAGAGAACAATTAATTATGTTGGGTTTTGAAGAACCTGATGCGGCAGCCCGATTAATTAGCTTTTATGGGAAGGCGGATAAATATCGTATGTTGAGCTTCTTTGCTAATGCCCAGTATTCCTATGATGGTAAGTATTTTCTTTCGGGTTCTTTCAGAGCAGATGGTTCTTCTCGATTTGATAAAGGTAATCGTTGGGGATCATTTTGGAGTGTCGGAGCTTCTTGGAGACTTATCGAAGAAGACTTTTTACAACAAGCTAGAGATAAGTGGTTGACAAATTTACTTTTTAAAGCAAGTTATGGTGGTCAAGGAAACGATAATATAGGACTATATGCTTATCAAGGACTATATGCAATTCAAAATAATCTAGGTGAATCAGGATTAGTACCATCTCGTTTACCCACTCCAGAATTATCTTGGGAAACGAATATGAACTTAAATATTGGACTTGATTTCGGGATGTTTGAAAATCGTTTAAATGGATCAGTGGAATATTTTGAAAGACAAAGTAAAGACTTATTATTTGCTCAAAATTTAGCTCCTTCTCTTGGGTATACCACAACAGATGTAAATATTGGAGGTATAAAAAACTATGGTTGGGAGTTCTCCATTGATGGATACCCACTTTACACCGAAGATTGGAAACTTCATTTGGGATTGAATCTAACAAGTTATAAGAATAAAATCACTTCTCTTCCTTCCCAAGAAATGTGGCAAGGTAATAAAAGATGGACAAAAGGTGGTTCAATTTATGATTTTTATCTTATGGAATGGGCTGGAGTTAATAAAGAAAATGGTAATGCACAGTGGTATATTCAAAACGAGGATGGGTCAAAAACAATTACGGATGATTACAGTGAACTAAAAGTAAAAGATAGAGTGTATAAGGGAAGCGCTCTTCCAGATGTTTCTGGTGGTTTTTTCGCCAATATACAGTATAAATCATGGCAATTATCAGCCAATTTTGTATATGTTATTGGTGGAAGTATTTACAATAGAGACAAGTTGTTTTTGTATCGCCCAAGCGCAGGAGGGAATACCTGGAGTGTGGATATGATGGATCGTTGGACACCGGAAAATAATCAAAGTGATGTAGCTCGTTTAAGTACTAATCCAAAAAGCAGCTGGACTCAAGAATCAGATCGTTTCTTAGTAGATCGTTCGTTCTTAAAATTGAAAAATCTTACTTTCTCTTACGATTTACCAAGGGAGTTTTTAAGTAAAGCTAAGATAGCTTCTGCTTCTGTATTTGTTCAAGGAGAGAATTTATTTACTTGGACAAAAGAACAAGGTTTAGATCCGGAACAAACATTCGATGGTGTGACCTATTATAGATATCCGGCAATGCGAACTTTCTCTGTGGGTATTAATGTTAAATTATAAACTATCAAACATGAAAAAAAATTTATATAAATCTATATTTTTGGTTTTAGTCATATCATTAAGTTTTGTTTCTTGTGATTTGGAAACTGAGCCAAGTAATGCTGTGGTAGATACTGAAGTCTTTAAAACAGCATCAGGTAACGATAAAGTGTTAATAGGTTCTTGGGGATATTTAATGGAGAGCTTCAGTACTTATGCCAATCCTGGTTATGGAGCTTTTTTAAGAACCAATGATGCTATGGGCTCCGATGTTGTTGTTAATACTAATTATGGTTTTGCTACCCAGTATGCTTTTAATAGTTTATATCAGCGAAGTGGAACAAACAGTTTTAGTTGGAATATAACTTATAAAACAATTAATAGCGCTAATAATGTAATAGCAAAGGTGGGTCAAAGTGAAGGAAGTATCCAAGATAAGCAACGAATTTTGGGACAAGCTTTTGCTTTAAGGGGTTTTATGTATTTACATTTAGCCTCTTCTTATGGTTTCGCTGTTGATTTGGATCCTGATATGTTAATAGCTCCTATATATACAGAGCCCACAGATGCTAACACACAAGGAAAACCTGCATCTTCAGTTTCGCAAGTGTACAAGCAAGCTATTAGTGATTTAGAACAAGCACTTGATCTAATTCCAGATACCTATGTTCGTAATGCCAAATATAAATTTGATAAGACAGTTGTTTTAGGTTTATTGGCAAGAAGTAATCTATATGCTCGAAATTGGGATAAGGCTGCGCAGTATTCTGATCAGCTTCTATCTATTAATGGAGTATTGATGAACGAAGCACAGTATAAAAGTGGATTTAATGATGTAAATAATGTAGAGTGGATTTGGGGACACCCTCAAACTCCTGAGCAGAACAATGCTTCCTATCAATTTAATTACCTAGATGTTACCAGTGAACAGAGTTACTATTTTAGTTTTAATATGGATCCCTATTTTCAAGAAGCTTTTGATGATGGAGATTATCGAAAAACTATGATGTATTGGGCACCAAATCCAAGCATAAAGACTCCAAAGGATCGCGATGTAGCATATTTTAGATATGCGAAATTTAAATTCCGTGG
Source organism: Myroides sp. LJL119 (assembly GCF_054871605.1). NCBI lineage: Bacteria > Pseudomonadati > Bacteroidota > Flavobacteriia > Flavobacteriales > Flavobacteriaceae > Myroides > Myroides sp. LJL119. The sequence continues at coordinate 89,408 of NZ_JBTXLO010000004.1, read as the reverse complement.
CTCACAGATTGCTGATATTGTTCTAATGCGTACTTCTGAAATTTATTTAATAAACGCAGAGGCAAAAGCCCAAATGGGAAATTCCGATGCGATAAATTCTCTTAATACATTAAAATTAGCTCGCGGGGCAAAAGAGGTTGGTATTTTAACAGGGCAAGAGCTATTGGAGGAAATCTGGTTGGAGCGAAGAAAAGAACTATTTGGTGAGGGTTTTGCACTTGTAGATATAATTCGTAATCAAAAAAGTGTAGAACGAAGAGATTATCCTCAAGATCAATTAATTCCTTATACTTATCAAGTGTTGACACAAGACAATCAACTCAAAGATGTTACCGTAAACCTTTTACCACAAGGTCATAGAATATTAAACTTTCCGGATAAATCAAGTTTTACACCAAATAGTAAATACTACCTATATCGTATTCCTGAAGTGGAAGAATTGGAAAATAAAAATTTATTTGATAAGCTAGATAAGTCATAAAGCTTAGAAGAACCTAAAAGATAACCAGATTTTTTTAAAAAAAATCTGGTTATCTTTTTCTATTTGATCCACTTTCTCTCCTAGTAAATAGTTATATCTTTGTAAGAAAATATTAAAAAAGATGCCTGTAGTAGCTATAATTGAACAGCAAGAGTTAACTCGATATGCTTTTACAGAGCTTATTGATTCTTTGGCTATCCCAAACCTTCAGTGGTGCATGATTGATTCAGCCAATGCCTTAGAATTGTATTTGCAAAGGTATCCAAAGGCGTTTGTTATTTTGAACCCAGAGAGTTTTCATGTAGAGCACAATAAAGAGATTTGGCTATCATTGAGTAAAAAATTTTTAGAAAGTAAGTGGATGTTGGTTTTTGACAATTTAAATCTTAATTGGAGGATGGATTTGTCAAAGTATAATTATACTACATTTAGTATAGTTAATAAAAATGAGCCAATTCTTGTGCTAAAACAAGCTTTTGAGTATTTTTTTGAAAACCAAAAGTATTTAAGTCAGCAAATACAATATGCGTTAAAAGAGCAAGATGAGGTAACTTATAAAGTGGAACAAGTTTTAACAATGGTGGAGCGCGAAATACTAAGAGAAATATGTTTTGGTAAGATGAACAAAGAAATTGCATTAGAGAGACATATTAGTATACATACGGTTGTAACACATCGGAAAAACATATTTAAAAAATTAGGTGTAAATAGTGCCTATGAAGCCACTAAGTATGCGATTAAATCTGGGATAATAACTGTCAACGATTATTATATTTAGGATAAAAAACAGGATTTTTATCAAATTTTATCATGTAAGCTTTGCAGGTTGTTAGAAGATTAAATTTAGAAGATATGTTTTTGTAACATAAAAAAAGACATGTTCTAATTCCATGCAATAAAAAAAGCATAAAAAAAGTTTTAAACTTGATTATTTGTTTAATTAATAGAAAGATCTTATCGTAATAAGTTCATGACTTAGTAATAAAAGAAATGGATAAGTTTTCTTAGTGGATGAAAAGCTATATGCGTTAATCTAGGATAGATCAATAGTGAAAGTGCCTCAAGATAGTATAACTTCCCCGAGGCGTGGATAATTTATTTAAGTCTATTTGATTGGATTATCCTTGCTGTTTAAAAATATCTTTATTGATGTTATCTATGTACTCTAAAACCGTTTCCCTACCGGTTTTATCTTGTGATGAAGTAACAAAATAAGTAGGCATTTCTTCCCAATTATTTGCCAGCATTTTTTTTCTATAATCTGCTATTAAAGAATGCACTTTTTGCTTTCCTACTTTATCTGCTTTGGTAAAGATGATGCAAAATGGTATTTGATTCTCACCTAAGAATTGCATAAACTCCAAGTCTATTTTTTGTGCTTCGTGTCTTATGTCAATTAAAACAAATGCACAAACTAATTGCTGACGATCATAAAAATAATTCATGATGAATTGTTGGAATGTTGCTTTGGTTGATTTACTAACCTTTGCATATCCATATCCTGGAAGGTCAACTAAAAACCAATTAGAATTTATCTTAAAATGATTGATTAGTTGTGTTTTTCCCGGTCTAGAAGACGTCTTGGCTAAATACTTTTGATTAGTAAGCATGTTAATAAGTGAAGACTTACCAACATTGGATCTTCCAATAAAAGCATACTCAGGTAATGGTTCAGTAGGGCATTTACTAACCTGAGAATTACTTATTACAAATTCAGCAGTATTTATTTTCATAATCTTAAATATTTCGTTCTTTAAACCAATGTTCTAAAATCTCATTGAATTCAGCTGGTCGTTCCATCATTGCTGCATGTCCACATTTATCTATCCAAAATAGGTCAGAATCAGGCAGTAGCTCATTGAATTCAACTGCAACCTCCGGAGGCGTTACCTTATCATTTTTCCCCCAAATTAGGCAAGTAGGTATTTTTATATTAGGTAAATCTTTTGACATATTATGCCTAATGGCACTCTTGGCGATAGTTAAAGTTTTGATTAGCTTCATTCTATCGTTAACAGTGTCAAATACTTCGTCAACTAATTCTTTGGTGGCAATCTTAGGGTCATAAAATACATCTTCGGCTTTTTTCTGAATATATGCATAATCTCCTCTTTTTGGGTAACTATCTCCCATTGCACTTTCATATAGACCTGAACTACCTGTTAAAATCATTGCTTTTAATAACTTCGGGTAGGCCTTGGCGAAATACAAGGCAATATGCCCCCCAAGAGAGTTTCCTAATAAGATAACTTCTTTAAAACCTAATTGTTCGATAAAGTCTTTCACGAATTTAGCAAATGCTTTCACATTTGTGTTCAATATGCTGTTAGTATATAGAGGCAGTTCAGGAAGAACTACTTTATACCCAAGCTTAGGGAAGTATTCTGCAACACCATCGAAATTGCTTAGACCACCCATCAATCCGTGTAAAATTATGATTGGAGTACCTTGTCCAATTTCTACATAACGGAATTTTCCATCTACTTTTAAAGTTCGCTCCATGTAGTTTTTAAATGCGATTTTTAAATTCCCACAAATATAGGGTTTTCTTAAGGACAAACTTTGTAATAAAACCATAAAAAAATAAATTATGTTTTTTTATTGAATTATTCAATAAGATTTTACGTGTTTATAAATGTTTTTTATTGGGTCTAATTTAGCCCTAAATAAGGAGCTTTATAATGATTAATAAAGTATTCTATAGGTTATAAATCAAATAATTAGTCGTTGATTGCTTTATAAATAAGGGATTGTGTAAAACTTATCAACAAAGTGGTAAAATGTGGGGGAAAGTGGAGAAAAATTTGGTACATTTGCTAAAACAATTAATTTTAAGTATACATTGAATTCGTTAATTGGAACATATGAGTGCAAAATTGATGCTAAAGGCAGGATTTTATTACCTGTTTCTTTAAAGAAGCAGTTTAGCTCTATGGAAAGGGGTTTTGTACTTAAACGTTCCGTTTTTGAATCATGTCTTGAGTTTTGGCCAATGCAGAAATGGGAAACAATGATGAGTAAGCTTAATAAGCTTAATCCATTTGATAAAAAAAACGATCAATTTTTACGACGTTTTATGGCAGGTGTTAAATATGTTGAGGTGGACGAAGCAGGAAGGTTTTTAATCAGTAAAGATTTGATCGAATTTGCAAGGTTGTCAAAAGATGTTGTTTTTTCCTCTAAGGTGGATATTTTAGAAATTTGGGACAAGGAATTGTATGAGAAGAATATCGCAAGTGATGATTTTGATTTTCAGGAATTAGCCCAAGAAGTAATGAGTAATATTAGTTTTGATGAATAAAGAACAAGATTACGGTTATCACAGACCGGTATTATTGGAGGAGAGTGTAGAAGGTTTAAATATTAAACCAGACGGAGTTTACGTTGATGTCACCTTTGGAGGAGGAGGACACTCACGTGAGATACTTAGTCGTTTAGGTGAAAATGGAAAATTATTTGCCTTTGATCAAGATGAAGATGCTTTGAATAATGCTATTGATGATCCTCGTTTTACTTTGATTAATCAAAACTTTCGCCATTTGAAACGTTATCTACGTTTTTATGGTGTTAGTCAAGTGGATGGGATATTAGCTGATTTGGGCGTGTCATCTCATCAATTCGATGTAGCAGAGCGTGGTTTTTCAACAAGATTTGATGGAGAACTAGATATGCGCATGAATCAAAGAGGTGAGTTATCTGCCTATGATGTTGTTAATGATTATGAGTTAGCTGATTTAAGAACAGTATTAAGCCTGTATGGTGAGTTAAAAAATGCCCATGCTATGGCTAGTTGTATTGTAATTGCAAGACAGGATGCACCTATTAAGAATACGGATGATTTAAAATTAGTTTTACAAAAGTTTCTACCAGCGCATAGAAGTGCAAAAGTCCTAGCTCAAATTTATCAAGCCATACGAATTGAGGTAAACAAGGAAATGGAGGTTTTAAAAGAACTTTTAGAGCAGAGTTTAGATGTTTTGAAAGTTGGTGGGCGTTTAAGTGTTATTTCTTATCATTCATTAGAGGATAGAATGGTTAAAAGATTTATGAGAAATGGTCTTTTTGAAGGCGAACCTGAAAGAGATATGTTTGGAAGGTTTTCAGTTCCGATGAAACAGCTAGGTAAGTTAATTATTCCGAGTGATCAAGAAATTGAAATTAATAATAGAGCAAGATCTGCCAAGTTACGAGTAGCTGAGAAATTATGAAAAAACATACAACAAGTCCTGTAGATATTATAAAAGCCAAGATATTGGTAAATGAAGATGCTGCCAAAACATGGGGTGTTATTATCTATGTGATTGTATTGTGTTTAATTATGATTTGGAATACACAGGCCTATGAAGCCAAAGTATTTAAAATAGCTTCATTAAATCATGAGGTAAAAATGTTACGGGCAGAATTTGTCGATACAAGATCAGAATTAATGGAGTTGAAGATGGAATCCACCATAACAAGGACTCTCGAAGAGCAAGGGATTTTTCCATCTGAGGTGCCTCCAACAAAGATCCATGTTAGTAGTAAAAGCAAAAGTGAAAATAATTTTTGGAATAAAATATGGCCATAGGGAATAAAAATATTTATGTGAATATTTATATCATTTCCGCAATTGTGTTAATGATGGCTATAGGTATTGTGTATAGATTAATTCACATACAAAGTTCCGAGGGAGAGGTATTGCGAGCTAAGGCTCGTAGTGAAAAGAGAGTGAAAGAAGATGTAATCCCCGCAAATAAGGGAAATATATATTCAGCTGATGGTAGTCTTTTAGCTACTTCGGTTCCGGTCTTTGAAATTCGTTTTGATGCTGTTGCCCCTAGTCAGAAAGATTTTGATACTAATCTAGTGCCATTAGCAGATTCATTGTCTAAGATGTTTAATAAACCTTCTTCCCATTATCAATCTTTAATGCGAAAGGGACGAGCAAATAATAGTCGATATATATTATTAGCTAAAGGACTAAGTTATACCCAATATGTTAAGGTAAAGAATTTTCCTCTTTTAAAAAGAGGCCCTTATAAAGGAGGGTTGATTTCACTACAACAAACCGTTAGGCAACATCCGATTGGAAAAATTGCACAACGAACCATTGGTTATGAACGAAAATATGAAGATAATACCTATGGAAGAGTTGGAATTGAGGGTGCTTTTTCTAACTATTTAAACGGTGTGGATGGTAAAAGAAAGATGCAAAGCCTTGGTAAAGATCAGTGGAAGCCAATGAATGATGAAAATGAGGTTGAACCTATTGATGGCAAAGATATTATCTCGACTATAGATGTTTTTATTCAAGATATTGCTCATCACGCTTTGCTTAAAGCTTTAGAGGATTTTAATGCAGATCATGGCTGTGTGATTGTTATGGAAGTGAAAACCGGGGCAATTAGGGCCATTTCTAATTTAGGAAAAAACCCTCAAACAGGCAATTACTTTGAATCTATTAATTATGCTATATCAGAAAAGCATGAGCCTGGATCAACATTTAAGGTAGCTGCTTTACTGGCGCTTTTAGAAAAGCAGAAATCTGATACGGCAAAAATTTACGATACTAATGGAGGAGTAGTGAAATTTTATAATGCAAGGGTACGGGATTCAAAATGGGGCGGTTATGGTAAGATTTCTTTAGCAAGAGGTATAGAGGTATCCTCAAACACGGTAATAACCCAAGCAGTAAATGAAGGATTTAAAGATAATCCGTCGGAATTCACTAATTATATTGGAAGTTTGTGGATGGACAAGGCATTGCAGTTGCCTTTAAAGGGAGAAGGAATACCTTATATACCACAACCTGGGAGTAAAGGATGGAGTGGTTTGGCTTTGCCATGGATGGCATTTGGTTATGGTTTGTCAGTTACACCTATGCATACGCTAACCTTATATAATGCAATAGCAAACAACGGTGTTATGGTTAAACCAATGTTTGTCTCCCAGGTAAAAGAGTTCGACCAGACAGTGGTTAAATTTGAAACAGAGGTTTTGAATCCACAAATAGCCAAGCTTGATGTAATTAAACAAGTTCAAGCTATTTTGGTGAACTCTGTGGAGAGAGGAACAGGACGTAAAGTAAGTTCTAAGAACTTCACTATGGCTGGAAAAACCGGTACAGCCCAAGTGAATTATGGATCTGGAAAAGGTAAGGACATGTATTATTCGTCTTCTTTTGCTGGATTTTTTCCAGCGGAAGATCCAAAGTACTCTTGTATAGTGGTAATTCATAGACCAGATCGTGCTAAAAGTTATTATGGAGCTGATGTTTCTGGACCAGTATTTAAGAAGATTGCACAAAAGATATATACAGATGTACCAATTAGTCAACATGTAGACCAAGTTTCTCAGGTACCTCAAGTTATTGCGGAGAGTTATAACCAGTATAACGAACTTATTGCGCAGGACGATTTCAATACAATGCCTGATGTACGTGGAATGTATGTGATGGATGCTTTACCTTTATTAGAGAATTTAGGTTTACAGGTTCAAGTTAAAGGTATAGGGAAAATAAAAAAACAATCGATTCCTAAGGGACAAAAGATAGAAAAGAATAAAAAAGTTATATTAGAAATATCGTGAAAATATTAAAAGACTTATTACATAAAGTAGATATTCAGTCTATAGTTGGATCTGTTGATCTTTCTATAGACTCGGTGCTTTTAGACTCACGCCAAGTTGACAAACAAAGTTTGTTTGTTGCCATTAAAGGAAGTGAAACAGATGGACACATATATATTACAGCTGCAATCGAGAAAGGTGCTGTTGCAATTGTGTGTGAGCAAATGCCACAACAAATCTGGCCTGGTATAACTTATATTTGTGTGTCCAATGCAAGTCAGGCATTGGCTATTATCGCAAATAACTTATACGATCAACCTAGTACAAAGCTAAAATTAGTAGGAGTAACAGGTACCAATGGAAAGACAACTGTCGCTAGTTTATTGTTCACTTTATTTAAAGAATTAGGCTATAAAGTGGGACTTTTATCTACAGTGAAAATCGTGGTAGATAATCAAGAGTTTACAACTTTACACACTACTCCGGATAGTCTAACTATTAACTACTATTTACAGGAAATGGTGGATCAAGGCTGTGAATATTGCTTTATGGAGGTAAGCTCTCATGGGATTGTACAATCTCGTACTTATGGATTGGAATTTTGTGGGGGGATTTTTACCAATCTGACTCACGATCACTTGGATTATCATCAAAGCTTTGCTAACTACAGAGATGCAAAAAAAATGTTTTTTGATCAGTTAGCTAAAAATGCATTTGCTTTAACTAACTCAGATGATAAGAATGGATTGGTAATGGTTCAAAATACGAGATCAAAACTTTTTACATATGCTTTAAAGAATGTAAGTGATTTTAAAGGAGTAATTCTTGAGAGCCAGTTTTCGGGAATGTTGATGCGTATCGATGGGCAAGAATTATGGGTAAGGTTAATTGGAAGATTTAATGCTTATAATTTATTAGCTGTTTATGGGGCTGCCTTAGCACTTGGGCAAAGTAAAGAAAAAGTGTTAGTAGGGATAAGTACGTTAACTAGTGTCAATGGTAGGTTTCAATATTATATTTCCAAGTCAAAGGTAACAGCAATTGTGGATTATGCACATACACCGGATGCTTTAGAGAACGTGATTAGTACAATTAATTCAATTCGTACACGCAATGAGAATTTATTTACTATTGTGGGATGTGGAGGTAACCGGGATGCAACTAAACGGCCGATTATGGCTCATATTGCTAGTTCTTTAAGTGATAAAGTAATATTAACATCAGATAATCCTCGATTTGAACAGCCTGAGAGTATATTACGCGATATGGAAAAAGGTGTAGAGGCACAAAATGCTATGAAAACTATAGTAGTTCAAGATCGTGATCAGGCGATTAAGTTGGCATGTATGCAAGCAAAACCTGGAGATATTATATTAATAGCCGGAAAAGGGCATGAGACTTATCAAGAGATAAAAGGAGTTAGAAGTCATTTTAATGATTTAGAGATTGTAACCAAGTATTTAGAAAAATAAGAAGTAGGAAGTAAGAGTTATGTTGTATTATTTATTTCAGTATTTAGAGGAGGTAGTAAAGATACCAGGAGCAGGTGTATTTCAGTATATTACATTTCGATCCGGAATGGCAGTTATTGTATCCTTGCTGTTCTCTATTATATATGGAAAGAGAATTATTAGTTTTTTGCAAAGAATGCAAGTAGGTGAAACAGTTCGTGAGTTGGGCTTAGAAGGACAAAAAGAAAAGGCAGGGACACCAACTATGGGGGGAGTTATAATTATTTTAGCTACTCTAATTCCCGTTTTACTTTTTGCAAAACTAGATAATGTCTATGTATTGCTTTTAATTTTGACCACTTTGTGGATGGGAGTAATTGGTTTTTTGGACGATTATATTAAAGTATTTAAAAGAGATAAAGACGGCTTAAAAGGAAGATTTAAAGTTATAGGACAAGTAGGACTAGGACTAATAGTTGGTTCTGTTTTGTATTTTTCACCAGAGGTAACCGTTAGAGAAGCGCCTAGTAAAGATATTTTGGTGGAAACAGTGGCTAGTAAATATGATGTTAAGTCAACGGCAACTACTATTCCTTTTTTTAAAGATAATGAATTTGATTACAGTATGTTAATTAGTTGGTTAGGCACAGGAGCTTCTAAATATACCTGGTTGGTATTTATACCAATAGTAATATTTATTGTTACTGCAGTTTCAAATGGAGCGAATCTAACCGATGGGATAGATGGCTTAGCAGCTGGTACATCTGCTATATCTACTTTTGTACTTGGAATATTTGCCTTTGTCTCTGGGAATGTTATTTTTTCGAATTATTTAAATATCATGTATATACCAAATTCAGGAGAGATGACTGTCTTTATATCTGCTTTTATGGGTGCTTTGATTGGGTTTTTATGGTATAATACCTATCCAGCTCAAGTATTTATGGGGGATACGGGTAGTTTGACAATCGGTGGTATAATAGCTGTTATGGCAATTGCTGTTAGAAAGGAGTTGTTAATACCTGTTTTATGTGGTGTGTTTTTAATTGAGAATTTGTCAGTAGTACTTCAGGTATCTTATTTTAAGTACACAAAGAAAAAATATGGACAAGGGAGGCGTATTTTTTTAATGTCGCCTTTGCACCATCATTTTCAAAAGAAGGGATATCATGAGAGTAAGATAGTTACCAGATTTTGGATTATAGCCATTTTATTAGGGGTATTCTGTTTAGTTTCATTAAAATTAAGATAGGATGAGATTAGTAGTTTTAGGTGCAGGAGAGTCCGGTGTAGGTACGGCTGTTTTAGGTCAAGAAAGGGGATATGAAGTGTTTGTATCCGATTTTGGAACTATTACATCGAAATATAAGGAAGTATTAGATTCTCATCATATAAAATGGGAAGAAAAGACACATACACAAAGTATCATTTTACAAGCTGATATCGTTGTGAAAAGTCCTGGTATTTCTGATAAGGTTGCAATTGTACGACTTTTAAAAGAAAAGGGTATTTCAGTGATATCTGAAATAGAGTTTGCTAGTTGGTTTAATAAAGAATTATCTATTGCTATTACAGGTAGTAATGGTAAAACGACAACAACTATGTTAACTTACAAGTTACTAAGGGATGGTGGTCTTAATGTTGGCGTGGCTGGTAATATAGGCGATAGTTATGCTCAACAAGTTGCCATTGATCCAGAAAAATGTTATGTCTTGGAACTTAGTAGTTTTCAATTAGATGGTATCGTAGATTTTAGACCTAATATTGCTGTATTAACTAATCTAAGTCAAGATCATTTAGATAGATATGACAATAAATATGAAAATTACATTGATTCAAAGTTTCGTATAACAATGAATCAAACCGAGCAGGATTATTTTATTTATGATTACGATGATAAGGAAATCCAAAAATGGTTACTTAAACATAAGATCAAGGCTAAGTCTTTACCCTTTTCTCTAACCCAAAAGTTAGATCAAGGTGCTTATGTTGATAAAGATAAGATTGTTGTTACAATGGATCAGCATACATTGGTTATGCCTATAAAAGAGCTTGGTGTTGAGGGAGCGCATAATGTTAAAAATGCCATGGCAGCAACTACCATAGCTCAATTAAAGAGAATACGTAAAGAGCAGATTCGTGAAAGTCTTTCAGAATTTCAAGGAGTAGAGCACCGATTAGAGAAGGTGAGAAAAGTAAATGACATCCAGTTTATAAATGACTCTAAAGCTACCAATGTAAACGCAACGTTTTTCGCTTTAGAGAGTATGAAAACTCCTACAGTTTGGATCGTAGGAGGAGTTGATAAAGGGAATGATTACACGGAACTTATGCCTTTGGTTTTTGAAAAAGTAAAGAGTATTATTTGCCTTGGTTTGGATAATGAGAAACTAAAAAGTGCCTATAGTCAGGTGGTAGAGGAAATTACCGAAGCCGATAGTATGCAAGAAGCGATAGATAAAGCAATGCAATTTGCAGAGCCTGGAGATACTGTGTTATTGTCACCGGCATGCGCAAGTTTTGATTTATTTACCAGCTATGAAGATAGAGGAAATCAGTTTAAAAAAATTGTTGAAAGTATAAAATAGTATTAACAATGGGTGTAAAAGATCTATTAGCTCAATTAAGTGGAGACAAAGTAATTTGGGGCCTAGTTATTTTATTGGCTGTATTCTCTTTTTTACCTGTATATAGTGCAAGTACAAACCTTGTTTATACTATAGGAACTGGACAAAAAACAAGTTACTATTTGTTTAAACATTTTTTACATATATCTATCGGGTTGGTTGTGTTTTTATGGCTAGCTCATCGTTTGGATTATAAGTATTTTCGTGCTATTGCCATAATAGGTCTACCATTTGTTGTAGTTTTTCTTTGCTATGCATTAGTTAAAGGTACTACCATTGGAGGGGCAAATGCAAGTAGATGGGTTAGTGTTTTAGGATTTCAATTTCAGCCTTCTTCTACCGCATCAGTAATTTTGTTGATGTATGTTGCGCAATATTTAGTGAAAGTTAAAGACGATGTTGGGGGATTCTGGCCTTCTTTTGTAGAGCTTTGGATTCCAGTTTTTGTGGTTGTGGGCTTGATTTTCCCCGCAAACTTTTCTACAGCAGCTTTAATCTTTACTATGGTCTGTATTTTAGTCTTTGTGGGTAAATATCCCCTTAAGTATTTGGCTAGAATTATTGGGATGGGTTTTTTGGCTGTAGTATTATTTGTAGGAGCAGCAAAAGTGTTTCCGGGGAGCTTTAGCAATAGGGTTGATACTTGGATTAGTCGAATAGAGCGCTTTACTAATGATGATGGTACGAAAGATTTATATCAAGTAGAAAATGCAAAAATGGCTATTGCTTTGGGAGGAGTCTTTGGTGTAGGGCCGGGTAAGGGAGTGCAAAAGAATTTTTTACCACAGTCCTCTTCCGATTTTATCTATGCAATAATTGTTGAAGAATATGGATTATTGGCGGGATTATTCGTTCTTTTTGTATACTTGTCCTTGTTTTTGCGCTTTTTAGTTGCAGCGCATAAGGCTCCAACCTTATTTGGAAAGTTATTAGTTATCGGATTAGGTTTTTTCTTCACTTTTCAGGCTATGATTAATATGGGAGTGGCCGTGTCGCTTCTACCTACAACAGGGCAGACCTTGCCTTTAATAAGTAGTGGCGGTACTTCGATTTGGATGACTTGCTTTAGTTTAGGGGTGATTTTAAGTGTAACTAAAAAGGAAAAGGAAATACAAGAGCAAGAGTTGGCCAAGGCTTTAGCCGCACAAAAAGAGCAAGAAGAATTACAGCGTTTAGAGAATATTCGTATTGAACAGATAAAACAGGAATTATTACGAGAGAAGTTAAAACAAGAAATAGAACAACAGGAATTAAAAAAAATGCAACAATTCGATGAACACAAGTAAAATTAAGGTAATTATTAGTGGAGGTGGAACAGGTGGGCATATTTACCCAGCTTTGGCTATTGCTAACGAGATAAAATCTCGTTATCCGCAAGCCGATATTTTATTTGTAGGAGCTAAAGGTAAAATGGAAATGCAGAAAGTGCCCCAAGCGGGTTATCCTATAAAAGGCTTATGGATATCAGGTCTACAAAGAAAGTTGACAGTCGATAATCTAATGTTTCCTTTTAAAGTTGTTAGTAGCTTATATAATTCCAGAAAAATAATTAAAAGCTTTAAGCCCGATGTGGTTATTGGTACAGGGGGGTTTGCTAGTGGACCAGTTGTTAAGATGGCAAACATGATGGGGATAAAGACTGTTATTCAAGAGCAAAACTCATTTCCAGGGCTAACTAATAAATTGTTAGGTAAAAAGGTAGATTTAGTTTTTGTCGCTTATGATGGCCTAGACTCATATTTTGATAGAAATAAACTCATTAAAACCGGTAACCCAGTAAGGGAAGATCTGATTAGTAAAATAACAGATAAGCAACAAGCCAAACGTCGGTTAGAGTTAGATCCCCACAAGCAAACTTTACTTGTAATAGGGGGTAGTTTAGGAGCTAGGCGGATAAATGAATTGATAAAGGAGCAACTTGATTTTTTTATTGCTGAAAATTGGCAAATTTTATGGCAATGTGGTAAATTGTATTATGAGGATTATAAGAAGTATAATTCCAATCAGATTCAAGTGCGTGAGTATATAGATCAAATGGAATATGCTTATGCTTGTGCGGATTTAGTGATCTCCAGAGCCGGAGCGTCAACTGTATCGGAATTAGCTTTGGTTGGAAAACCTGTGATATTTATACCAAGTCCTAATGTTGCCGAGGATCATCAAACTAAGAATGCACAGAATATTGTGAGTCAAGGTGCAGCTGTTATGATAAAAGAAAGGGAATTAGAAAACTTTAAGGAAATTTTTTCTAAATTAAGCAAAGATCAGATTTATCTTAATCAGCTTGGTAGTAAATTTAAAGCTATGGCTTTGCCACAAGCAACTAAACAAATTGTAGATAAGATAATTCAGTTAATAAATTAGATATGTTAATAGATAAAATAAAGAGCGTATATTTTATTGGTGTTGGAGGCATTGGTATGAGTGCTTTAGCTCGTTATTTTAAGTATATAGGTAAACAAGTCATGGGGTATGATCGTGCACAAACACAATTAACCCGTGAGTTAGAAAAGGAAGGAATTCCGATTGTTTATCAAAGTGAGCAACAAAGTATTGGAAAGGATTTTTTAGACCCTAGTTCTACTTTAGTGGTTGTTACTCCTGCCATTAAGGAATCTCATGAACAGTGGGCTTACTTTTTGCAGAATAATTTTACAATAAAAAAACGCTCAGAAGTATTAGGAATCATCACCAAGGATACCTATTGTTTTGCTGTAGCTGGTACGCATGGAAAAACAACTACAACTAGTATTTTAGGACATTTACTGTATGAAGCAGGTTTAGATGTTACTGCTTTTGTTGGAGGAGTAGTTGAAAATTACCAAAGTAATTTAATAGGTAGAGGTAAAACAATTACAGTTGTTGAGGCAGATGAATTTGATAGATCTTTTTTAAGATTGCATCCTAATACAGCCTGTATAACAAGTACCGAGGCGGATCATTTAGATATATTTGGCGATGCGCAAACCATGTATCAAGCCTTTGAGAATTTTGCTGATTTGGTAGAGGATAAAGAAAATTTATTTGTTTCTCAGTCAGTTAGTTTACAAGGAATCAAGGTGGGATTTGACGATTCGTGCACGTATCAGATAAAAGATGTCAGTGTTAAAGATAATTGGTATGAGTTCTGTATTGTTACTCCTAACGAGTTGATAGAGAATGTAAGGTTTGGTCTTCCAGGAAGACATAATTTATCTAATGCGTTAATAGCTTTTGCTATGGCGAACAAATATGGTGTTAGTTCCAAAGCTTTGGTTAAGTCATTAGCTAGTTTTCAAGGTGTTAGGAGAAGGTTTTCTTATGTGCTTCGTAGAGATGATTTGATCTATATTGATGATTATGCTCATCATCCAACGGAGATTGCGGCGGTAAGTCAAGCTGTGCATGAAATGTTTGAAGGTAAGAAAATATTAGCTGTTTTTCAGCCTCATTTGTATTCGCGTACAAGAGATTTTATGCAGGAGTTCGCTGAGGCTTTGAGTTTATTTGATAATGTTGCATTATTAGATATTTATCCAGCAAGGGAATTACCAATAAACGGGGTTAGTTCTAGTGAGTTACTAAAATTAATTAAATCTGATAATAAGGTTTTGGTAGCTAAAGATGAATTAATAGACTTTTTGAAACACTCAGATGCACAAGTTATTTTAACTATTGGAGCTGGTGATATTGGTGAAATGGTTAATTTAATAAAAGAAGAATTAAAATAGTTATTAAGCAGTGAAAAAGGTACTAAGGAATATAAAATGGGTAGATGTGCGTATATGGTTGATATGCGGCATTGCTTTTGTATTATATTCTTTTGCCAATAGTAGAGCAGATGCAAAGGCAATTGATCAAGTTGAGGTAATATTCAAAAATAAAGATAGTTATTTTGTTACTTCACAAGAAATACGTAATGATGTCGAAAAAAATTTCTTGAATACTTCCGTGGTTTATAGAACTATGCTAGATTTGAATAAAGTGGAGGATATGGTACTGCAAAATCAATTGATACGAAATGCAGAGGTTTATTTAACTCTAGAAGGAAAGCTAATCGTCGAGGTCTTACAAAAACAAGCAATAGCTCGACTTATTGATCAGAATGATAGTTTTTACATGGATGAATATGGACATAAAATGCCTTTAAGTCGTCATTTTTCTAAGCGTGTACCTATGATAAGTGGACAGATTGCTCCTTCTTTATATTTGCCATTAAAACAAATGTTAGATGCTATTAATAAAGATGATTTTTTGAGTAGTGATATCACTGGTATTCATATTAAACCGGATGAAAGTATAGTTTTACATAGTAGAGCTAATGAATTTGATATTCTCTTTGGTCCACTGGATGAGATTTCTAAGAAATTAAATAACTATAAAGCTTTTGTTCAATATAGCTTACAAGACAATATATCATTAAATAATTACAAAACGATTAACCTTAAGTTTACCCAACAAGTGGTGTGTACCAAATAGTAAAAAAAATATGGAAAAAGAAAATATAGCTGTTGGTTTAGATATTGGAACAACGAAGATTGTTGCAATGGTTGGAAAAAAGAATGAATACGGCAAGTTAGAGATTTTGGGCTTGGGAAAAGCCAAGAGTTTAGGAGTGAAGCGTGGAGTAGTTAATAATATTACTCAGACAATTCAGTCTATACAAAATGCTGTGGCAGTAGCCGAGAGTGAAGCAGAATGTAAAATAAAAAGAGTTGTAGTTGGTATAGCAGGACAGCATATTCGCAGTATTCAACACAGCGATTATATAAGTAGACCAAATCCCGATGAGGTTATTGGTGACAAGGATATTGAACAGTTAATCAATCAAGTTCAAAAATTAAATATGCTTCCGGGTGAGGAGATTATTCATGTATTGCCACAAGAATTTAAAATTGACGGGGAACCAGGAATAAAAGAACCTATAGGAATGTATGGAAGTCGTTTGGAGGCTACTTTTCACGTAGTTGTTGGACAAGCTGCTTTGATTAAAAACGCTGGTAGATGTATTAGAGATGCCGGTTTGGAGTTGGCAGGTATTACCCTTGAGCCTTTGGCCTCAGCCGAAGCAGTACTTAGTCAAGAAGAAAAGGAGGCTGGAGTTGCGTTAATTGACATAGGAGGGGGTACGACTGATTTGGCTATTTTTAAAGATGGAATTATCCGCCACACTGCAGTTGTTCCCTTTGGAGGTAATGTGATTACAGAAGATATAAAAGAAGGTTGCTCGATTATTGAAAGACAAGCCGAAATTTTAAAAATTAAATTTGGATCAGCTTGGCCGGGGGAGAATAAAGATAATGAGATTGTTATGATTCCTGGGTTAAGAGGAAAAGAACCTAAAGAAATATCTTTAAAGAATTTATCAAAAATAATTTATGCTCGAGTAGATGAAATTATTCAACTTGTTTTTTCTGAGATTAAAAGCTACGGATATGAAAATCCACAAAAAAAGTTAATAGCTGGTATTGTTTTAACTGGGGGAGGTTCTGAATTAAAGCATATTAAGCAATTAGTTGAATACATAACAGGAATCGATACTCGTATTGGGTATCCAAATGAGCATTTAGCAGGGGATTCAAACCCTGAGATATCTAGTCCGTTATATGCAACTGCTGTTGGATTAGTTATGGAAAGTGAGCGTACAGGAATTCAAGGAGCAATTTCCCTGGACGCAATGAAATTGCTAATAGAGCAAGAAAAAGAGCAGCAAAGAGCTCAAGAAGAAGCATTGCGAATAGAAAAATTGCAAGAGCAGCTACAAGGACATGATACTTCTTTGGTTGAACAACAAAGTAACATTAATACTCAAGAAAAAGAGGATTATGCTCAGACTAAAGATGAACCAATAAATACTACTGAAACTCATTTAGATGAGCATTCCGAGAAAGAGGTAACTACTACTGTTGACCGCTTTGAGCGTAGTTTTATGGGAGGATTTGTTAGAAGAATTAAAGAATTTATTGAAAAGCAAGAATAAAAACGATACGTATATGGAGAATACAGATTTCGGAGGGATAAAGTTTGATTTACCTAAAAATCAATCCAATGTGATTAAGGTAATCGGTGTAGGTGGAGGCGGTAGTAACGCCATCAACCACATGTTTAAACAAGGTATTAAGGGAGTGGATTTTATTGTTTGTAATACCGATTCGCAGGCGTTAGAAAACAGTACAGTTCCTAACAAAATTCAGTTAGGAATGAATCTTACCGAAGGATTAGGTGCAGGAGCCAATCCAGAGGTTGGTCAGCAATCTGCCCTTGAAAGTATTGAGGATATCGAGAAAATGCTTGATGGAAATACGAAGATGGTTTTTATTACTGCTGGAATGGGTGGGGGTACCGGTACTGGTGCTGCACCAGTGATTGCACAGCTTTCAAAAGAACGCGACATTCTAACAGTAGGTATTGTTACTATACCGTTTCAATTTGAAGGGAAAGTAAGACAAGAACAAGCTTTAAAAGGAGTGGAACGTTTGCGCAAGCAAGTAGATTCATTGGTTGTGATTAACAATAACAAATTACGTGAGGTTTATGGTAATTTAGGTTTTAAAGCTGGTTTCTCAAAAGCCGATGAGGTACTTTCTACAGCTGCAAGAGGTATTGCTGAGGTAATTACCCATCACTATACTCAAAATATTGATTTAAAGGATGCAAAGACTGTATTGTCCGATAGTGGGACCGCAATTATGGGTAGTTCTACTGCTACGGGTGAGACAAGGGCAAAAGATGCTATAGTAAGCGCTTTAGACTCCCCTTTGTTAAATGATAATAAAATTACTGGAGCCAAGAATGTTCTATTGTTGATAGTTTCAGGCACCAATGAGATAACGTTAGACGAAATAGGTGAGATTAATGATCATATTCAATCCGAAGCTGGCCATAATGCTAATATAATTATGGGAGTTGGAGAAGATGAGAGTTTAGGGGAGTCCATATCTGTTACAATTATTGCAACTGGGTTTAATATTGAGCAGCAAGAAACAATAGCTACTTCTGCCGAACCAGGTAAGATAATTCATACTTTGGATGGTAATGATCAAAAAGTTCAACGTGATTTATCTCCAGATACAACTTCGCGTGCATTAGGTGTGGCTTCTCCAGATCAGCCATTACCAAATAATGGTAATAGTGAAATTGTAGATAGTGATAAATCGCAAATGCGCTTTTTCGAGCTTGAAGGTAATATAGAGAACTCAGAGGATAGCTTCCAAGAGGATTCGCAGAGTCTTTACGATTCAAATTCCGAATTTGAAGCAGAAAAAAATCTTTTAGAAGTAAAGGGAACTGAGGTTAGTAAAAGTAATACAATAAGTGGGCTTGATCCTTTTTTTGAAATTATTACCCCAACAAGTCAAGTAGATACAAATGGCGATAATGAAGGAAAAGGCCAGGTTAGCAATAGTAGTAGAGCAGGTGAATTGAGAGATATTCAGGTGGTGGCCCCTGAGTTAGTAGATCCGATTATGGAACCTATATCAAAGACCATTGAAACTCAAAGCTCGGTAACTAATAATCCGGATATTATTCAGGCTCCTTTATCACAAGAGCCAATATCCGATAATTCAGTAATTATAGAGTCAATAAATTCAGCTTCTAGTAGTGTTAAAAAGGAAGAGGCAGTTTATTTTACTTTAGAAGATTATACTGATAAAGAGTTAGAGTTAGCTTCAGCAAAACCGGTATCTAAGGATACAGAGGATGCATCTGCTGGTTTTAAATTAACAATACAAGAGTCGGATCCATTACATACTCCTTTGTCTTGTTCTGAGTTGGATAAACAAGAATCAGTAACTAATAGTAAGAATTCGATAGAATCAGATGAAGTTAATCCTATTGAAATGTCTTTAGAGGAGTATAGTTTAAGAAGCCGTACTGCAGAACGTCGTAAAAAGATGAAAGATTTCAATTATAAGTTCAATACTAATGCTAGTAATAGCCAAGTAGATGAAATGGAATCAGAACCTGCTTATAAAAGAACAGGCGTAACCCTACAGACAAAAGAAGAATCAACTGATGCAAGTCGAATTAGTCTTAGTGTGGATAGTAATAATGAAAATAAATTACGTTCAAATAATTCTTTTTTGCATGATAATGTAGATTAATTAAATCTTAAAATAATACTATAAGCCTGAAAAAAGTATTTCTTTTTCAGGCTTTTTTATATATTTGCAATTCAAAAAATAAAAAATATGAGTTTACAATCTAAGATTATGGATGCTATAAAAAGTGCAATGAAGTCTAAGGATACCTTAGCTTTAGAGTCGCTTAGAGCAGTTAAGTCAGAGTTATTATTAGCGCAAACTCAAAGTGGAGCACAAGGTGAACTTACCGAGCAGGAGGAAATAAAAATACTTCAAAGATTAGTAAAACAAAGAAAAGATAGTGCGGCGATTTTCGAGCAACAAGGTAGAGCTGATTTACAGGAACCAGAACTAGCTCAAGCTAAAATTATCGAAGCTTTTTTACCTGAACAATTAAGTATAGAACAAGTTGAAAAGATAATTAGCGATATCATCACTCAAGGTGAATTTAATTCAATGGCTGCTATGGGGCAAGTAATGTCTTTAGCTTCTAAAGAGTTGTCTGGAAAAGCTGATGGTAAGACAATTTCAACAATAGTAAAAAAACTTTTAAGTAACTAATACATGTTGTCCGTGTAGTTCAACTGGATAGAATATCAGATTTCGGCTCTGAGGGTTGGGGGTTCGAGCCCCTCCGCGGACGCAAAAGTTATTTTAAGAATAAGCGTCAAATATCTTAACCAATAGGTATTTGACGCTTTTTGTTTTCTGCATCCCAAGCAAATACAAAGAATTTAAAGTATTCAAAAGATAGATTTATAGAGTCTATTTATATAAAATAGTTTTCAAAAAATAAATTGATAAAAATTCAAAAACTGATAATTATCATATTTTTTGAATTTGTAGTTGTATACATTTGTTGCAGACATTCAAAGTAAGGCTGTGATTTGTGAGAGATAGCTTCCTTAATTAGAACTGTTAGTTTAGCTGAAATTTAAAGTTAGACTGAATAAAAAATTAAATCGCAAAAATTGTTATATTAGCAAGTAGTTATTAATTAGCGGTGGAGATTGCTAATAATGTTAGCCTACATGTTTTTAGTATAATATGTTGTTTGCAAAATAGTTTTGTAGTTTGTGAGTTTGGCTACAAAATTTCATATTGTTGTTTGAAAAAGCACTAATGTTTTGGCATTAGTGCTTTTTTTTTATTTCTGGTTGTTATTTTTGTACATTAGTACACTTGAAAAATTTATTTGATTGTATGAAAGAGTTATACAAAAATTTATTAGATCGTTGCACTGGGATTATTTCTGATTCCGATGCTAGTGTAGAGAAGCGTTTACATAGAATATGTGAAGTGTTGCATACAGAATTAGAGCATTACAATTGGGTAGGATTCTATATGGCTAATCACCATACAAAAACATTACATTTAGGCCCATATGTAGGAGCTGAAACAGATCATGTGGAAATTCCTTTTGGGAAGGGGATTTGCGGACAAGTTGCCCTTAGTAACGAAACTTTTTTAGTAGAAGATGTTTCTGCACAGGATAATTATATTGCTTGTAGTATTACTGTTAAATCAGAAATAGTTGTCCCTTTATTTGTTAACGGCATAAATATTGGTCAAATTGATATTGATTCACATACATTGAACGCCTTTACACCCGAGGATCAGAAGTTTCTAGAAAGGCTTAATTCGCAGATAGCTAGTCTTTTCGTATAATATTTTCAAAAAGTGTAGTTATTATATTGTTTGCCTTAAAAAAATAAAAAAAAAGCTTTTGAATATGCTTATATTAGAAAAATAAAAATTACCTTTGCAGCGAATTGTAGATGGTCTACGATTTTTGCATAATAATTATTAAAACAATATTGGCATGTATTTAACAAAAGAAAAAAAGGCTGAAATCTTCGCTAAGCATGGTGGAGCTGTAGCTAACACAGGTTCTGCTGAAGGACAAATTGCTTTGTTTACTTTCAGAATCTCTCACTTAACTGAACACTTAAAAAGAAATCGTAAAGATTACAATACAGAGCGTTCTTTAGTTCTTTTAGTAGGTAAAAGAAGAAGACTTCTTGACTACTTAAAGAAAACTGAAATTAACAGATATCGTGAGATTATTAAGGAATTGAATATTAGAAAATAATCAATAGAGAAGAGGTGCCTTTGTGCGCCTCTTTTTCTTTTTAGCCTTTAGCAGAAAAAAGACTGGTTTTTCATTGGGTTTCATTCAACTACACACACACAACAACACACACACACAACACAACAAGAATTTTTTAAGTCTCCTTGATTAAAACAAGGAGACAGAAACCCTAAAGTATTAATTAATTATGATTCCTAAGGTAACTAAAGAAATTATCGATCTAGGAGATGGAAGAAGTATCTCGATCGAAACTGGAAAATTAGCCAAACAAGCCGATGGTTCAGTAGTAGTTAGAATGGGTGACTGTATGCTTTTAGCTACAGCTGTTTCTGCTCGTACTGCAAATCCGGGGATTGATTTTCTTCCTTTAACTGTAGATTACAGAGAAAAATTTTCTGCTGCTGGTCGTTTTCCAGGAGGCTTTTTTAAACGTGAAGCTCGTCCAAGTGATCAAGAGATTCTTACTATGCGTCTTGTTGATCGTGTTTTAAGACCTCTTTTTCCAGATGATTATCACGCAGAGACACAAGTAATGATTCAACTTATGTCTTATGACGAAAATGTTATGCCTGATGCATTAGCTGGTTTAGCTGCTTCTGCGGCTTTAGCTGTTTCAGATATTCCATTTTATAATTACATTTCAGAGGTTAGAGTTGGACGTGTAGACGGACAGCTTATTATTAACCCTACTAAAGCGCAATTAGAAGTTTCGGATATCGACATGATGATCGGTGCTTCGAAAGATTCTGTGGCGATGGTTGAGGGTGAAATGAAAGAAATTTCTGAATCCGAAATGATTGAAGCTATCAAGTTTGCACATGAGGCAATTAAGGTGCAAGTTGAGGCTCAAGAGAAACTACGTGCGGCTTTAAATTTAGAGTACCGTAGTTATGACAAGGAAGAAGTAGATGCAAATATTGAATCAGCAGTACATAGTGCGGCTTATGATAAATTATATGACATTGCATCTCATGCGAGTGCTAAGGCTGAACGTGGCGAGAAATTTGCGGAAGTAAAAGAAGAGGTTTTAGCTCTATTTTCGGAAGAAGAGAGAGAAGAAAAAGGTGAATTGATTACTAAATACTTTAACAAAGTTCAAAAAGAAGCAGTTCGAAATTTAATTCTTGATCAAGGTATTCGTTTGGATGGACGAAAAACAACTGAGATTAGACCTATTTGGTGTGAGGTTGATTATCTTCCATCAGCGCACGGTTCTTCTATTTTTACTCGAGGTGAAACACAAGCTTTAGCAACTGTTACTTTGGGTACTTCTAGAGAAGCTAACATTATTGATTTACCAAGTGAACAAGGAGAAGAGAGATTCTATTTACATTATAATTTCCCTCCTTTCTCAACTGGAGAGGCAAAGCCATTACGTGGTGTTTCTCGTAGAGAGGTAGGACATGGAAATTTAGCTCAACGAGCACTTAAAAATATGATCCCATCTGATTGCCCTTATACTATACGTTTAGTTTCTGATGTTTTAGAGTCAAATGGTTCATCTTCTATGGCTACCGTATGTGCAGGTACTCTTGCATTAATGGATGCTGGTATTCAAGTGGAAAAACCTGTATCGGGAATTGCAATGGGACTTATCTCTGATAGTACTACTGGACGTTGGGCAGTATTGTCTGACATCTTAGGAGATGAAGATCATTTAGGGGATATGGACTTTAAGGTAACTGGTACGAAAGACGGAATTACGGCTTGCCAAATGGATATCAAAATTGAGGGATTAGCCTACGATATTCTTGAACAAGCTTTAAAGCAAGCTCATGATGGACGTCTGCATATTTTAGGAACTCTAATGGACACTATAGCTGAACCAAATGAGCAGGTTAAACCAAAAGCTCCTAAAATTATAACAGTAGAAATACCTAAAGAGTTTATTGGAGCTGTGATTGGACCAGGAGGGAAAAATATTCAAGCATTACAGGCCGATACCCAAACTACTATTGTGATTAATGAAGAAGGAGATCTGGGTATTATCGAAATACTTGGTACAAGTCAAGAAGGAATGGATAAGGCTATAGAAACAATTCAGAATACGACATTTGCACCAGTTGAAGGTGAGGTTTACAAAGTGAAAGTTGTAAAAATGCTTGACTTTGGTGCAGTGGTAGAATTTGTTCCTGGTAAAGAAACTTTATTACATGTATCAGAGTTGGATTGGAAACGTATTGAAAATGTTTCAGATGTTCTTACTCTAGGACAAGAGTTAGAGGTGAAATACTTAGGTATCGATCCTAAAACAAAAAAGGCAAAAGTTTCTCGTAAAGCTTTAATGCCTCGTCCTGCTAAAATAGAAAAGAAGGCAGAGAGTAATACAAATCAAAGTGATACGAAAGATAAAAAATAATATTTTTTAGATAGAAAAAGGCGTTTACATTGTAAACGCCTTTTTTTTTTTATTTTTTGAGTTATTTCTAATTTAGTACTTCATAGGATTGTTTTTTATAATTTCTGAATTATAATCTTAAGAATTCGGAAATATTAGGATACTATATTTATCAGAATTTCAAAAACAGAATAGATGTTTTAGATTTAAAATTTGGCTAATCCCATAATATTTAGTATCTTAGCAATGTTCTGAAGTGACGATTTATTTTTTGTAGATAAAAAATCGTAGGCTTAGTTGCCATTATCATCGTCAATCTCACATTGGATATATTAAGTCCAATTCATTTTTTAGAAATCACCGCGCAGATTTCTTCTATCATACATCCTATTTTAGGATGTCCATTTTAGGGCTGATTTAATAAGGCTCTATCTCGGCTGAGTATTCAGTAACAATCATTTTTAGTAATCTCTTTGTAAGTTATTTACAAGGAAAAAATTTTTATGCAATTATGTCAAATTTTAAAGTAGGAATTATTGGAGCTGGTCCCAGCGGATTAGCTATGTTAAGAGCTTTTGAATCGGAACAGAAAAAGGGAAACCCTATTCCTGAGATTAAATGTTATGAAAAACAAGATAACTGGGGAGGTATGTGGAACTATACATGGAGAACCGGTGTAGGTAAATACGGAGAGCCTATCCATGGAAGTATGTATAAATACTTATGGTCAAACGGACCTAAAGAATGTTTAGAGTTTGCCGATTATACATTTATGGATCACTTTAAAACTCCTATTTCGTCTTATCCACCAAGAGAGGTATTGTTTGATTATATCCAAGGAAGAATTAAGCAAAGTAATGCACGAGATTATATTAAGTTTAATACAGTTGCTAGGTGGGTTGATTACAATGAACAAACAAAACAGTTTAGAGTGGTGTTTGACGATTTAGTGAAAAACGAAACTTTTGAAGAGGTGTTTGATTACTTAGTTGTGGGAACTGGTCACTTTTCAACTCCTAATATGCCTTATTTCAAAGGTATTGATGAATTTCCTTTTACTGTTATGCATGCGCATGATTTTAGAGGAGCTGATCAATTTGTCGATAAAGACATCCTATTAATAGGTAGTAGTTATTCAGCAGAAGATATAGGTGTACAATGTTTTAAGCATGGAAGTAAATCTGTTACAATAGCTTACCGTACCAATCCAATTGGTGCAAAGTGGCCTAAAGGAATTGTGGAAAGACCAAGTGTAACTCACTTTAAGGGGAATACAGCTTACTTTAAAGACGGAAGTAGCCAGGAATTTGATGCAGTTGTGTTGTGTACTGGATATCAGCATAAATTTCCCTTTTTACCAGATAATTTAAGATTAAAAACAAAAAATTGCTTGTATCCAGATAACTTATATAAAGGTGTTGTTTTTAATGATAATGACCGATTGATGTTTCTTGGAATGCAAGATCAGTATTATACGTTTAATATGTTTGATATTCAAGCCTGGTTTGCAAGAGATTATATGTTAGGACGTATTAATTTACCTAGTAAAAGTGAAAGAGATAAGGATATTGAAAAGTGGGTTGAGGCAGAAAGCTTAACGCAAGATGGTTGTGATCATGTTGATTTCCAAACAAATTATATCAAGGAATTGATGGAATATACGGATTACCCAAGTTTTGATTTGGATAAAGTTGCTCAGATGTTTAAGGAATGGATGCAAGATAAGGAAGAGAATATATTGAGTTATAGAGATAAGGTGTATACTTCTGTGATGACAGGTGTTAAAGCTGAGGTTCATCATACTCCGTGGATGAAAGAATTAGATGATAGTATTGAGCGTTACTTGGAAGAGGTTGAGATTGATGAAGCTGAGTTGAGTAAAGTGAAAAATTATTAATCTTCTCAATAATAGAACAGTAGGCCGTTATTTATCTTAATAGATTGTTAAATAACGGCCTATTTTTTTTTAATTGTAACCTTTACTATAGAATTTACGTATAAGTATATGTAATCCCAACTACGGATAATTATGGGGTTATATAATTGATAAAGGATAGAAATAATATGAGACAACTTAAAATTACCAAACAGGTAACGAATCGTGAGACTGCGTCTTTAGACAAGTACTTACAGGAGATTGGTAAAGTAGATTTGATTACGGCCGATGAAGAGGTGGAGTTAGCACAGCGTATTAAAGCTGGTGATCAAAGAGCCTTAGAGAAATTAACTAAAGCTAATTTGCGATTTGTTGTATCTGTTGCCAAACAATATCAAAATCAAGGTTTAACTCTTCCAGATTTAATTAATGAAGGTAATTTAGGTTTGATAAAGGCAGCGCAGCGCTTTGATGAAACTAGAGGGTTTAAATTTATTTCTTATGCGGTTTGGTGGATTCGTCAATCCATTTTATCAGCTCTAGCGGAACAATCAAGAATAGTACGTTTGCCGTTAAATAAAATCGGTTCTATCAATAAGATAAATAAAATGTACGCTCTTTTGGAGCAGTCAAATGAGAGACCTCCTTCTGCAGAGGAAATTGCTATTGAATTAGACATGACTGTAAATGATGTAAAAGAGAGCATGAAAAACTCTGGCCGTCATTTATCAATGGATGCTCCGTTGGTTGAAGGTGAAGATTCAAATCTTTATGATGTATTACGAAGTGGAGAATCACCAAATCCTGATCGAGAATTAATTCATGAATCACTGCGAACAGAAATTGAGCGTGCTTTAGAGACTTTAACACCTCGTGAGGCAGATGTAGTCCGTTTATATTTTGGATTAGGAGATCAACATCCAATGACCTTGGAGGAAATAGGCGAAACATTTGACTTGACACGTGAGCGCGTCAGACAAATTAAAGAAAAAGCTATTAGAAGATTAAAGCATACATCTCGCAGTAAGATTTTGAAAACTTACTTAGGATAAAATTACGATTATTATAAAAAATAAAAGCCAGAGATTATAATCTCTGGCTTTTATTTTTTTAAAGTCTATCTAGTTTATTACAACATATTTAACTTCATCTATTGTTATAACTTTAGTAAGGTTGTGAGAAGATAAGCCTTTTATCGCTTTATCCCATTTCTTACCACTTAAAGCACTTTGTTCTTTTAGTTGATTTAAAGGTAATTTTTGGTCATTTTTTTGTAAAATATCTACGATTAGCTTTTCATCTTCAGAGAGCTCTATATCATTTTCTTTTTTCTCTGGTCTCATTTGAGGGAAGAATAGTACCTCTTGAATAGAAGGGTTGTTTGTTAAAAACATAATTAAACGGTCCATACCTATTCCTAAGCCAGATGTTGGAGGCATACCATATTCTAAGGCTCTTAAGAAATCCTGGTCAATAAACATAGCTTCGTCATCTCCACGATCAGCCAAGGCCATTTGAGCTTCAAATCTTTCTCTTTGATCAATAGGATCATTTAATTCTGAATAGGCATTCGCAATTTCTTTACCACAAACCATTAGTTCGAAACGCTCGGTTAAATCAGGATTATCACGATGCATTTTCGTAAGAGGAGACATCTCTTTAGGGTAGTCTGTAATAAAGGTAGGTTGTATATAATTACCTTCACATTTTTCACCAAAAATCTCGTCAATAAGCTTTCCTTTACCCATAGAGGCATCCACTGCAATACCCATAGATAAAGCAGCCTGTCTTAATTCATCCTCGGATTTACCAGTGATATCAAAACCTGTAAACTCTTTAATAGAGTCTGCCATTGTGATGCGTTTAAAAGGAGCTTTAAAATTTATTGTATGTTCTCCAAATACTGCTTGAGTAGAACCATTAACGGCAATAGCACAATGCTCTAATAAGTTTTCGGTGAATTCCATCATCCAGTTGTAATCTTTATAGGCAACATAAATTTCCATTACCGTAAATTCTGGATTATGGGTTCTGTCCATTCCTTCATTACGGAAATTTTTAGCAAATTCATATACTCCATCAAAACCACCAACAATTAACCTTTTTAAATATAGTTCATTAGCAATTCTCAAATAAAGAGGAATATCTAAAGCATTATGGTGGGTAATAAACGGACGAGCCGCCGCTCCACCAGGGATAGATTGTAATACAGGTGTCTCTACTTCCATATATCCTGCTTTATTAAAGAATTCACGCATAGCGTTAAATAACTTTGTTCTTTTAATAAAAGCTTCTTTAATGGATGGATTTACCACTAAATCTACGTATCGCATTCTATATCTAAGTTCTGGATCCGTAAAGGCATCGTAAGTATTGCCTTGCGAGTCAGTTTTAGGTAGAGGTAAGGGACGTAAAGATTTGCTTAATAGTGTTAAGTTTTTTACCCTTACTGTTTTTTCTCCAACTTGAGTGGTGAAAAGTTCTCCTTCAATACCAATAATGTCTCCTAGGTCAATTAATTTTTTATAGATTTCGTTATACAGAGTTTTATCTTCTGTAGGACAAAGTTCATCTCTATTGATATATAATTGGATTTTACCTTGACTATCTTGAATCGTAGCAAAAGATGCTTTTCCTTGGATTCTTGAGGACATTAAACGCCCAGCTACAATTACCTGTTTACCTTCTTGAAAATCGTTCTTAATCTGCTTCGATGTATGATCAACCGGGAATAGGTTTGCAGGATAAGGATTAATACCGAGCTCTTGTAATTTACTCAGCTTTTCTCTTCTGATGATTTCTTGTTCTGAAAGTTGCATAATAATTGTATATTAATTAAAACGCAAATATAGCTAATCTTTGAAAATGCAACAATTACAATGATCGTTAATGCGTTTAATTTAGTAAAGAATTATATATTAACTAGGTATATTAGTCTATTTTGATAAGTTTGTGCTTGGGTGAGAAAAAAAATGTCGAAATTTGTCTTGTCTTTGCCATTAGGAAAGATCCAGAAAAAACAATTATTCTATTCAAATCATATAACTAGTAGTTATTTTTTATAGCTAGTTAAACTAGGAACTAATAAATCCTATGTACCCAACTATTATGAACAAACAAATTAAATTAATTGACCTAGATCAAAAAGATTACAAACAAACTTGGGATTATCAAGAGCAATTATTTGACTCGATTATTGCTACAAAGTTTGCTAATCGCAAAGATAACCTTGAACTTCCAACTAATAATTACTTGGTTTTTGTTGAACATCCTCATGTGTATACCTTGGGTAAGAGTGGGGATATTTCTAATTTATTGTTGGATCAGAACCAACTAACCCAAAAAAATGCTACATTTTATAAGATTAATCGTGGCGGGGATGTGACTTATCATGGACCAGGGCAATTAGTAGGTTACCCCATCTTAGATTTAGAGAATTTTTTCACTGATATTCATAAATATCTTAGATATTTAGAGGAAGCTATAATTTTAACTTTAGCTGAATATGGAATTCAAGGCGAACGTAGTAAAGGAGAAACTGGAGTTTGGTTGGATGTGGGTACGCCATTTGCAAGAAAAATTTGCGCAATGGGAGTTCGTGCTTCTCGATGGGTGGTCATGCACGGATTTGCGCTTAACGTTAATGCTGATTTGGGATATTTTGACAATATTATTCCATGTGGAATAAAAGGAAAGGGTGTTACTTCTTTAAATGTCGAACTACAGGTAGATAAGGTTGATGTGAAACAAGTAGAAGATAAAATACTTAAGCATTTTAAAGAGCTTTTTCAGTGTGAATATATTTAAATAAAGCAGTAATTTAATTTTTTGTTAGGAATTTTTCTTGAGAAATTATTATAGTAGCTTTGTACAAAGCAAAAAAAACAACACAACAATATAACATGGAAAATAATACAATAATTGCACCATCTATATTAGCGGCAGATTTCGCTAATTTACAAAAGGAAATAGAAATGATTAACAAGAGCCAAGCTGATTGGTTTCACATTGATATTATGGACGGTGTTTTCGTACCTAATATTTCTTTTGGGATGCCAGTTTTAGAAGCTATTGGTAAGCATGCAAATAAAACACTTGACGTTCACTTAATGATTGTTGATCCGGATCGCTACCTAAAAACTTTTAAAGATTTAGGTACTGATATTTTGACAGTTCACTATGAGGCTTGTACTCATTTACATCGTACTATCCAGGCTATTAAGGATCTTGGAATGAAAGCTGGGGTGGCCTTGAATCCTCATACTAATGTAAGTGTTTTACAGGACGTAATTGCAGATTTAGATTTGGTTTTAATTATGAGTGTAAACCCTGGATTTGGAGGACAAAGCTTTATTGAAAATACTTATGACAAAGTTGGTCAGTTAAAGTTATTAATTGAAAAAAAGAATTCTAAAGCTTTAATTGAAATAGACGGGGGAGTAACTAGTAAAAATGTAAAACAATTGGTTCAGGCCGGAGCAGATGCGCTTGTGGCTGGTAGTTTTGTATTTAAGTCACAAGATCCTATTGCAACTATAGCAGAATTAAAACAAGTGAGTAAATAAAAATGAAATTATTGTAAGTAGATGCTATTTTCAAAATAATTGTTTTGAAGAGTTATACTAAGACCTATTTTATTACAGAGTTTTTGTTCATTTAAGATTCGTTAATAATGAGGGTTTACTATTATAAGTATTATAGAAATTTTATAAATACAAAAGAGGCGGCTGAAAAATCAACCGCCTCTTTGTATTTATAGTAACTTGAGATGAATCTTACATCATACCAGGCATAGCTCCACCCATTGGCATAGCACCTTGGCCTTCTTCTTTGATATCCACTAAAGCACATTCGGTAATTAAAATCATTCCTGAAACAGATGCTGCATTTTCTAAAGCAACTCTTGTAACTTTTTTAGGATCGATTACTCCGGCTTGTAGCATATCAATATATTGATTCGTTTTAGCGTTGAAACCATAGTTCCCTTCTGATTCTAACACTTTAGCTACAACAACTGATCCTTCTAATCCAGCATTCTCAACTATTGTTCTCAATGGAGATTCAATCGCTTTTGCAACAATTGCAATACCAGTTTCTTCGTCAGGATTTGCTGCCTGAATAGTATCTAAAGCAGATTTAGAGCGTAATAAAGCGACTCCACCTCCAGCTACGATACCCTCTTCTACAGCAGCTCTAGTAGCATGTAGAGCATCATCAACTCTATCTTTCTTTTCTTTCATTTCCACTTCAGATGCTGCTCCTACGAATAGTACAGCTACTCCTCCGGCCAACTTAGCTAAACGCTCTTGAAGTTTCTCTCTATCATAATCTGATGTAGTAACTTCCATTTGGGCTTTAATTTGGTTAACTCTGTTTTTGATCATTTCAGAATCCCCGTCTCCACTAACGATAGTTGTATTGTCTTTGTCAATGCTTACTCTTTTACAAGTACCAAGCATTTCTAAAGTTGTATTTTCCAGGGTATATCCTTGCTCTTCTGAAATTACAGTTCCTCCAGTTAAAATAGCGATATCTTCTAGCATTGCTTTTCTTCTATCCCCAAATCCTGGAGCTTTAACAGCAGCAATTTTAAGGGCTCCCCTTAATTTATTTACAACTAAAGTTGATAACGCTTCTCCATCTACATCCTCAGCGATTATTAAAAGTGGTTTTCCACTTTGAGCTATTGGTTCTAAAATAGGTAACAGCTCTTTTAAAGAAGAAACTTTTTTGTCATAAAGTAAGATATATGGCGTATCTAGTTCTACTTCCATTTTTTCAGAGTTTGTTACAAAGTAAGGTGATAAGTAACCTCTATCGAATTGCATACCCTCAACTACATCCACATAAGTTTCTGTACCTTTGGCTTCTTCCACTGTAATAACACCTTCTTTTCCTACTTTTTCAAAAGCTTGCGCAATTAACTCTCCAATAAAATCATCATTATTTGCGGAAATAGATGCAACTTGCTTGATTTTATCCATCGAGCCACCTACTTCTTGGCTTTGGTTTTGTAGTTCAGCTACGATTACTTCAACAGCCTTGTCAATCCCACGCTTTAAATCCATTGGATTGGCCCCTGCAGCAACGTTTTTAAGTCCTTCTTTTACAATTGCTTGAGCCAATACAGTTGCTGTTGTAGTACCATCTCCAGCAAGATCATTAGTTTTAGAAGCAACTTCTTTAACCATTTGTGCCCCCATGTTCTCAAGAGTATCTTCCAATTCTACTTCTTTAGCTACAGAAACACCATCTTTAGTTACCGTAGGAGCACCGAAAGATTTTCCGATGATTACATTTCTACCTTTTGGTCCTAATGTTACTTTAACTGCATTTGCTAATGCGTCTACACCGCGTCTTAAACCTTCGCGAGCTTCAATGTCGAATTTAATATCTTTTGCCATTTTTATTTTGTTTTTTAGTATTCAATTATTAAACGATAGCTAGAATGTCTTCTTCACGCATAATTAGGTAATCTTTTCCTTCGAACTTTAGTTCTGTACCTGCGTATTTACCGTATAAAACAACATCTCCAACTGAAACAGTCATTTGATGGTCTTTACTTCCGTTTCCTACAGCAACCACTGTTCCTCTTTGTGGTTTTTCTTTTGCAGTATCTGGAATGAAAATTCCTGAAGCTGTCTTAGTTTCTGCTGGTAAAGGTTCAATAAGAACTCTGTCTGCTAGTGGTCTAATATTTAGTGCCATATTATATAGTTATTAAATTGAATTAATTTTTATTTGATTTAATTAAGGCATAAAGTGTGCCAAATCATAAAAATGTCAGAGATGTAAACAAAAAATGCCAGCTTGACAGCTGGCATTTTATTTGATTTGTATAAATATTAATTAACTTCTTGCTCAGAGCTAGTTTCTGTTGAAGCTGCTGGTTGTGTTTCTTCAGAAGAAGTTGGTAAAGTCATTGTTGGTAATGGTTGTGCATTAGGATCTAAAAGTTTAGAGTCACCGCTAGCAGAACCACTGAAGCTTAAGCTAGACATTAAGATTAAAACAATTAGAATACCCCCTAGTACCCATGTACTTTTATCAAGGAAGTCATTTGTATTTTTAACACCTCCTGCCACAGTAGAACCACCAAATGAAGAATCTAATCCTCCTCCTTTAGGGTTTTGTACCATTATTACTACAATTAGTAAAAAGCAAACGATTGCTATTAATACTAGAAATATTGTAAATTCTGTGTTCATAATTATTAACTATTATGTTGTTGTAACGCTTTAATATCTGATATTTGGTCTGCAAAGAAACTACTTTTTTCTGGATATTTCAAAATTAAAATTTCATAAGCTTGTATTGCTTTTTGATATTTTTTTTGCTCTAGGTAAATTTTAGCTAAAGTTTCGGTCATTAAACTATTGTTGTCTTGCAGCGAATCCTCAATGTTTATGGTAGTTGAGAAACTTTTTTTACTAGGAGTTATCTTTGGATTGGTTTCTATGAACTTATCAATTAAATGCAGTTTTTTTTGTTTTTCTTGCTTTATTTTTTTTTGATTGTCATCTAAAAATGATTCTGATTCACTATTATCAAGGCTATTTTGGGTTAAATTTAACCATGCTTGTTCACTCTGTAGATCATTTGTAATACTACTTGTTGAATCTTGTGTTGATTCATCTAGGATAGTGACTGTTTTGGCTGTTCTAACATTTTGACTTAATTTATCAAAGCTTTGAATCAGGTCATCTATTGTACTGGTAGGCTTACGCTGAAGTACTTTTAATGAATCTTGTATAAGACTCTCTTTATGTTGCTCAATTAGTTCGTTATAGGTAATGAATTCGTTTGAAGTTATAAAATCAAATAATATATCTCGATCTAAAGTATGACAAGCTGTTTTCTTTAATTCTTTACTATATGCTTTACTTTTTTGTAAATACAAAGTTTTTAAATATAAGCTTCGTACCGATTGCAAGTATGGGTATTTGCTCAGTATAAGCTCAAAATCTACTTTGTGACTTGTATTGACAGTTTTAGGATTTTGTAATAGTATTATTAGCTCTTGTGTACTCAATTTAATAGTTTTTGGCTACCATTTTGCTAGCGATTCATTAAAGATATCTTGGGTTATTCGTTCATAAATCACATCTAATGCTTGTGATAGGGAAGCTCCCATTAATATTTCATTTGCTCCATAGTCATAGTAAAAAGAAAATCTTTTTTCGAAATCATCCTCTGGTTTGTTGCGATTTATAAAACGAACATTGATTGCTATGTAAAGTCTGTTTTGCGCTGCTCTTTGATCGGCAGTTGCTGTTATTGGACTAATGCGATAATCTACAATTTCTCCTTCGTATACAAGGTCTCCTCCTTCATTGGTTAGACTTAAGCTGGTTTGATTTTGAATAAGGTCTTGCAAGGAAGTAGTAAAAGTTCTTTCAATTCCTGGTTCAACCAAAGCCGCATTGTTTTGGAAGTAGTTGACTTGAAAAGTATTGGCGTCAATCTTACCAGTACCTGTAAAATTATAGTATTTACAACCATAAAGACTTAAGGCAAAGATTAAAAGTAAGATAGTGTTTTTTAATTTTATCATTATAGATTGTATTGTTTTATTTTACGGTAAAGTGTTCTTTCCGAGATGCCTAATTCATCTGCGGCTGATTTTCTCTTACCTTTATTACGTTCAAGGGCTCTTTTTATTAACTCAACTTCTTGTTCTTCCAAGTTCAAGGGAGACTCTTCGATGGTTTCAGCAAGAAGATAGGAGTCTTCATCATCTTGATCATCGATTTGTTCCGTAGAGGTAATATTTTGTAGTGGTTGATGGAAAGAAGTGGACACTTGTGCTTGCGTACTTTCTTCAAAGGGAACTAAGTCAAAATCGTTATCTGTTGTAGTAGGTGATAGATCACTATTTTCATTATTTTTTTGACCATATATTCTTTGTATCAACACTTGATTGGACTCTTGAACTTGTTTGTTATCATGTTTTAATAAATCTAAAGTAAGTTTTTTTAGATCTGTTAAATCACTTTTCATATCAAAAAGTATCTTATAGAGTATCTCTCTTTCAGAAGAGAAGTCTGCTTCTATTTTTTTATTGTTAACAACCGATGGCACTTGTCTATCCCAATTTGGTAAATATGACTGAAGAGTCTTTAGACTAATTAGTCTATCTGTTTCTAAAACAGATATTTGTTCGGCTACGTTTCTTAATTGACGAATGTTTCCATCCCATCTATATCGCATCAAAAAGTTAACAGCCTCAGGTTCTAAACGCACTGGCGGCATTTTATACTTATGAGCAAAGTCCGATGCGAATTTTCGAAAAAGAAGATGAATATCTTCCCCTCTATCTCGTAAAGGCGGTAGGGTAATATCTACTGTACTTAGTCTATAAAATAAATCTTCTCTAAATTTACCTTTCTCTATGGCTTGTATCATATTCACATTAGTTGCAGCTATGATACGTATATCTGTTTTTTGAACTTTAGAAGAACCTACTTTAATATATTCTCCATTTTCTAAAACGCGAAGTAGACGTACTTGCGTTGTTAGAGGTAGTTCTCCAACTTCATCTAAGAAAATAGTCCCCCCGTTGGCCTCTTCAAAATATCCTTCACGAGTGCTAACTGCACCGGTAAAAGCTCCTTTTTCGTGGCCAAATAATTCGCTGTCTATTGTTCCTTCAGGAATTGCACCACAATTTACGGCTATATATTTGCCATGTTTTCTGTGGGACAAAGAGTGTATAATTTTAGGGATGCTTTCTTTACCCACACCACTCTCTCCAGTGACAAGCACGGAAATATCTGTAGGCGCAACTTGAATCGCTTTCTGGATTGCGCGATTTAATTTGGGGTCATTTCCTATTATTTCAAAGCGTTGTTTAATTGCCTGAACATTTTCCATAGATTTATTTTATCAAAACTTAAATGTAGAGAATTTTTCTTTTATTGCATAGTAGAATATCCAACTGCTTTTCCAATTAATGTAGCAGATGTACAGTCTTGAACTTCTACAAGTACAAAGTCACCAACCTTATAATTTTCTTTTGGGAAAACAACTGTTGTATTTTGTGAATTGCGCCCTGCCCATTCATCGTTTGAACGTTTAGATTCTTTTTCTATAAGAACTTCAACGGTTTTTCCTAGGAAGCGTTGGATCCTTTCTAATCCAATTCTACGTTGTGTCTCAATTACTTCTGTTAAACGGCGTTTTTTAACTTCTTCAGGTACGTCATCTTGAAGCTTTCTAGCAGCAAGAGTACCTGGTCGTTCTGAGTATGCAAACATGTAACCAAAATCATAGCGAGCATATTCCATTAAACTCAATGTTTCTAGATGATCTTGTTCTGTTTCTGTCGGAAACCCTGTGATCATATCCTGAGATAAAGATATTTCTGGTACTAATTCATAAATAGAATCGACTAAAGACATATACTCTTCTCTGGTATGTTGGCGATTCATTTCCTTTAAAATGCGAGTACTTCCTGATTGAACTGGTAAATGAATGTATTTACACACGTTATCGTATTTGGCTATAACTTGGATTACTTCTAAGTGCATATCTTGTGGATTAGAGGTCGAAAAACGAAATCTCATTTTAGGAAAGCTCTGTGCACATTGCTCTAAGAGTTGAGCAAAATCAACTGCTGTGGCTTTTTGCATATCCGTAGCTTTATCAAAATCCTTCTTAAGACCTCCTCCATACCACAGGTAGCTATCCACGTTTTGCCCTAGTAAAGTAATTTCTTTAAACCCTTTTTCATGTAAGTCTTTTATTTCTTCAAGAATACTATGTGGGTCTCGGCTTCTTTCTCTACCTCTTGTAAATGGAACTACACAGAAGGTACACATATTATCACATCCTCTTGTAATGGATACAAAGGCAGTGACTCCATTGCTTTGTAATCTAACAGGGGATATATCTCCATAGGTTTCATCCTTGGAAAGGATCACATTAATTGCATCTCTTCCTTCGTCTACTTCTTTAAGTAAATTGGGTAAGTCTTTATATGCATCAGGACCAACCACCATGTCAACAATTTTCTCTTCCTCTAAGAATTTGCTTTTTAAGCGTTCGGCCATACAACCTAAAACACCAACTTTCATTGATGGGTTTTTCTTTTTAATCTGGTTGTATTGGTCTAAGCGTTTGCGTACAGTTTGTTCGGCTTTATCTCGAATAGAGCATGTGTTTACTAGTACTAAGTCAGCTTCTTCTAAATTAGTAGTTGTATTATATCCTTCTTGGGATAATATAGAGGCCACAATTTCACTATCCGAGAAATTCATTTGACAACCATAACTTTCAATGAAAAGTTTTTTTGTATTATCAGCTTTATTCTCTAACTGTAAGCTTGTTCCTTGTTTGTTTTCGTCAATTACCTTTTCCATAAGTTTGTTAAAAGGGTGTTTTATTTTATAGGGCAAAGATACTTTTTTTTAAATAACTGACAAGATGGCATACGTAATTTAAGAGTAATTTGTGTAGGGGTTAGTATTATGGTACTTATTGGGGCAATATTTTTATACTAAACCCTTAGTATTGGGATAAGTTATTGATTTGTTTCTCTATAATGAATGTATATAGGATAAGTTTGTTATTTTTACCTGTATTTATACTGCAAAAAACTGGGATATATCTCTTAAAAACACGTATAAATAATAACAGATAAGGATATATTGAAAAAAATCCTATATTTTTGCTTTCAAATAAAATGAAGTATGGCAAAGAATTTAGTGATTGTTGAGTCACCTGCGAAGGCAAAAACTATAGAGAAATTTTTGGGACAAGATTATCAAGTTGAATCTAGTTACGGACATATTGCAGATTTACCCTCGAAGGAAATTGGAGTAGATGTTAATCATGACTTTAAACCTAAATACGAGGTGTCTGCTGATAAAAAAGCTGTGGTTAAGAAACTTAGAGATTTAGCCAAAAAAGCCGATATGGTTTGGTTAGCTTCCGATGAAGACCGTGAAGGAGAGGCTATTGCATGGCATTTAGCAGAAGAACTAAATTTAAGTAAGGATAAAACAAAACGTATTGTTTTCCATGAAATTACAAAAAGTGCGATATTAAAAGCTATTGAGAATCCACGTCAAATCGATTACAATTTAGTAAACGCACAACAAGCTCGTCGTATATTAGATAGGTTGGTGGGATATGAATTATCTCCCGTTTTATGGAAGAAGGTAAAGGGAGGATTATCTGCTGGACGTGTACAATCAGTTGCGGTAAGATTAATAGTTGAAAGAGAGAAGGAGATAAATGAATTTAAAATAGAGTCGTCTTATACTATTGCTGCTGAATTTATAACTGGTCAGGGCAAGGTAGTGAAAGCAAAACTTCCTAAGAGTTTTTCTTCGCAAAATCAGGCTCGAGAGTTTTTATCTGCCAATATTGATGCTCTATACAAAGTTAGTGATTTAGAAACCAAGCCGGCGAAGAAGTCGCCTGCAGCACCGTTTACTACCTCTACTTTACAACAAGAGGCTGCTAGAAAACTATATTACTCCGTTGGGCAAACAATGACTCTTGCACAACGCTTATATGAAAGTGGGCTCATAACATATATGAGAACTGATAGTGTGAATTTATCAAAAGACGCTATGGATGCGGCCGCGCAAGAGATTACAAAATCTTATGGAAAGGAGTATTCTAATCCACGTAATTATACTACTAAGAGTAAAGGCGCACAAGAGGCGCACGAGGCAATCCGCCCGACTAATATGGCTTTACATAGTGCACCTGTTGATAGGGATCAAGCTAGGTTATACGATTTAATATGGAAACGTACTTTGGCCTCTCAAATGAGTGATGCTAAGTTAGAGCGTACTAATGTGAAGATTGCTTGTAATAATTTTGCTGAGCTTTTTGCTGCTTCGGGAGAGGTTCTGCTTTTTGATGGATTCTTAAAAGTTTACTTAGAGGGACACGATGATGAAGATGAAGAAGTAGAGGGAATTTTACCAAACTTACGAATTGGTGAACAGTTGAATCGTAAAACATTAACAGCAACCGAACGATTTTCTAAACCAGGGGCTCGTTATACAGAAGCATCTTTGGTGAAAAAGCTAGAAGAATTAGGAATTGGTAGACCATCTACTTATGCTCCTACAATTTCGACAATTATTGCCCGTACTTATGTAGAGAAGGGAAATAATGAAGGTAAAGAACGCAACTATTATCTTTTAAGCCTAGAAAATCAAAATATTATCGAGAATAAACTAACTGAAAAAACAGGTTCTGATAAAGGTAAGTTAGTGCCTACTGATATTGGGATAGTTGTAAATGATTTTTTAGTTAAAAACTTCAAAACAATATTAGATTATAATTTCACTGCCAAAGTAGAACAGGATTTCGATGCAATTGCTGAAGGCAATGAAGATTGGGCTAAGATGATGCGTGAGTTTTATGATCACTTTCACCCCAATGTAAAGGATGTTGAACAACATGCTGAGCGCGAATCTGGAGAGCGTATACTAGGAACAGACCCTAACACGGGGAAACCTGTTCTTGTTCGCTTAGGTAAATTTGGACCAATGGCTCAAATTGGCGATGCCGAAGATGAACAAAAGCAGTTTGCTAGTTTAAAGCCTGATCAGAATATAGGAACCATTACTTTAGAACAAGCTTTGAACCTATTTTTACTTCCTAAGAATTTAGGAGTATATCAAGATGAAGAAGTGGAAGTTAACAATGGTCGATTTGGGCCTTATGTGAGATTTGGAAAAATATTTATTTCTTTACCTAAAGCAGAGGACCCACTTGACGTAACTTTAGAACGAGCCATTGAGCTTATTAAGGAAAAGCAGCAAGCCGATGCTCCTATTGCTTCTTATCAAGGTCTGCCAGTTCAAAAAGGTGTCGGACGTTTTGGACCATATTTAAAGTGGAATGGAATATTTATTAATGTAAATAAAAAGTATAATTTTGATAACTTATCTGAAGACGACATTAACGAGTTAATAGGTGATAAGATTCAAAAAGAAAAAGAAAAAGTTATACATAACTGGGAAGAGCAGGGTATACGTGTGGAGAAGGCTAGATGGGGAAGATCGAATATAATACAAGGGAAAATTAAAATTGAATTAAGCAAAGATGTGGATGCTGCAGCTTTAACTCTTGAGCAGGTACAAGCTTTAATAAAAGAGAAGACTCCAGTGAAAAAAGCTCCAGTGAAAAAAGCTCCAGCAAAAAAAGCAACGACAAAAAAATCAAGTACTTCAAAAGCTAAAAAGTAGGTATGGTGTATGAATTATTAAATCCAGTTCCATCGAGTTTTCTGCAGTTTGTAGAGGAATTACCCACACAAAGTCTTGGAAAACGTACTACTTTTTTTAAAGGTGGTGCTTTTGTGAATTATGCCGATTTTTCTATTGCTATTATTGGAGTGGGGGAAAATCGAGGATTTAATAAACAATCTGAAGCTACTAGTATGGAATCAGTACGTAAGGCTTTTTATCGCCTTTGTCCTGGAAATTGGAGCACAACTCTTATAGATTTTGGTGATATTTCACCTGGAAATAAACTAGAAGACACTTATTTTTTATTAGAATCTTTAATTAAAGATTTGGTAAAAAATGGTGTCTTACCTGTTGTTATAGGGGGCGCTCAAGATTTAACTTATCCTTTATATAAAGGCTTAGAGGCCTTGAACAAATCAATAAATATTGTAAATATTGATTCTAAACTTGATATAAAGGAGGATTTTACTTGCTTATCTGAAGGGGTTATTTCCAGAATTATAATGCAGGAGCCTGTTAAGTTATTGAATTTTTGTAACCTAGGTTATCAGACCTATTTTAATTCTCAAGAGGAAATAGATTTGATGCATAGTCTTTATTTTGAGGGCTATCGCTTAGGCGAGCTTATAAATAATATTCAAATTAGTGAGCCAGTTTTAAGAGAGGCTGATATTGTTAGTTTGGATTTGACTAGTATAAAATCTTCCGATTCTGGGAATTTTGATAGGTTTACTCCCAATGGATTTGATGCACGTGAAATTTGTTCTTTGGCACGTTATAGTGGATTAAGTGATCGAGTTAGTGTTTTTGGAATATTTAATTATAATAATAATGAAAATGAAGCGTTATTAATTGCACAAATCATTTGGTATTTTATTGAAGGTTTCAATTACAGAACTAATGAGTATCCCTTTCAAAGAAGGGAAAGTTATACAAAATACATTGTACCAGTAGAAGGGATAGATGAATTTAT
Source organism: Myroides sp. LJL119 (assembly GCF_054871605.1). Taxonomy (NCBI): domain Bacteria; kingdom Pseudomonadati; phylum Bacteroidota; class Flavobacteriia; order Flavobacteriales; family Flavobacteriaceae; genus Myroides; species Myroides sp. LJL119. The sequence goes on along the minus strand of NZ_JBTXLO010000004.1, from coordinate 48,745 downwards.
TTTTTATAAAAGTAATATCTCAGCAAGATGGTGGGTTGAATCAAAAATGTTCGGTGATGCCCAAAAAGGTATAGATTTTGTTATCTCATGTAGTTATGAAGATTATCAACAAACTCTACAACAAGATATACCCGAGAGATGGTGGAGATTAGTAAAAAGAAGTTTATTATAAAGAGTTGAAAAAAAAATAAAATTCTGAGATTAAGTGTAAATTAATTTTTAGATTTGTTTGATAAATTTAACATTAAAGTTAACTCCTATTTTAGGATAGAGGATAGTATATAAAAACATAAAATTTCATGAAAAAGATACTTACGTTAGGAGCTGTTGCTACCTTGTTGTTCAGTTGTGGTACTGGAGGATATGATAGAGGTGAATTGCTAGATGGTAATCCAGGAAAGAATTGGCGTAACCCTAAACCACATGGAATGTCACTTATTCCTGGGGGTACCTTCACAATGGGGCAGTCAAATGAGGACTTTTTAGGAGCTCAAGATGCGCCACTGAAAACGGTAACTATTGGTTCTTTCTATATAGATGAAACCGAGATTAGCAATAATCAATATAGAAAATTTGTTGACTGGGTAAAGGATTCTATAACTCGTACAAAACTTGCAATAGCGGCCGATGATATGGGAATGGGTAAAGATGCTGGAGGAATTGGAGCTTATGCGTTTTTAGACAGCGAAGAAGATTTAGATAGAATGTCTCCTTATGAGCGCTATATGTATGATAATTACTATAGCCTGCAAATGAGTGATGATATTTACGCTGGTAGACGTTTAAATAAGAAGGTTCCATTGATTACCGATCAAAAGCGTTTTCCAGATGAATATTATGTTGAGGTAATGGATTCTTTATATATTCCAGCTAATGAAACATATAATGGAATGACAAGTTTCGATGCATCTCAATTAAAGTTTAGATATTCTTATGTTGATGTTGAAGGAGCTACTAAGGATCAAGGCACGGATCCAAGAGGAAAGCGTCAACGACATTTGAAGACCGAAACATTGCTAATTTATCCAGATACAACTAGATGGATTAAAGAGTTTCAGTATTCTTATAATGAGCCAATGCACAATGATTATTTCTGGCATGAAGCTTTTGGAAACTATCCTGTTGTTGGTGTTAACTGGCATCAAGCAAAAGCTTTTGCTGCTTGGCGTACAATGTATAAAAATGACCATTTAAGAAATAGTAAACAAATGCAAGAAGTGCACGAATACCGTTTGCCAATGGAAAGCGAGTGGGAATACGCTGCTAGAGGTGGTTTAGATGGAGCGATGTACCCATGGGGAGGACCTTATACTACGGATGAAAGAGGTTGTTTTTTAGCTAACTTTAAACCTACACGTTTTGATTACGCGGCTGATGGTGCTCTTTATACTGCTGATGTGAGATCTTATGTTCCAAATGGATATAACTTATATAATATGGCCGGAAACGTATCTGAGTGGACTAGTTCTGCTTACGAAGTGTCGTCTTATGATTTTATGTCTACTTTAAAACCTAGAAATAGACCAACTGATAATCCTTTAAAAGTTGTCAGAGGTGGTTCATGGAGAGATCCTGCTTATTTTCTGCAAGTTGCAGTTCGTGATTCTGAATATGCTGATTCAGCACGCAGTTATATCGGTTTTAGAACTGTGCAATCTGTCTCTGGTTCTTTATCTCGTGTAAACGAAAGTAGAATGGCTCGTTAAAAATATATAAGAAAATAAAGATATATAAGAAAATAAAGATATTATAGCTATGGTGTTATCTAAAAAAGTAATGAACTTCTGTTATGGAATGGGAGCTTCAGTTGTTATTCTTGGGGCAATGTTTAAAATCACCCATATGGAGTTTGGTGTTTTTAACGGTAATAATATGTTAATCGCAGGGTTATTGGTAGAAGCATTTATTTTTGCTTTATCCGCATTTGAGCCTGTTGATGAGGATTTAGATTGGGCAAAAGTTTATCCGGAATTAAAAGATGGTGTTGCTTCTGATAAACGCAAGGATAAAATGAAAACTGAACTTGCTGTAAGCGATAGTGACCCAGAGGGTATGTTGTCAAAAAAATTAGATCAACTATTGAAAGATGCTAAGGTGGATGCTGAGCTAATGAACAGTTTAGGAAATAGCATTCGCAATTTTGAAGCTGCCTCAAAAGGAATTGGTTCTACGATTGATTCAGTTGCTTCTACACATAAATATGCTTCGGAGATGTCTTTAGCTGCTCAGCAATTAGAGTCATTAAATAAAATGTATACAATTCAATTGGAGAGTGCGACAGCTAATGCGGATATTAACAAAGCCGTAGCGGAGAATAATCAAAAACTGAATTTGCAAATGCAAGCATTAACTACAAATTTAGCGTCTTTAAACAACGTATATGGCGGAATGTTATCTGCTATGGGTGGAGGAAATAAAAATGCTAATTAATTTATAATTTAAAGACATTATAGAATAATGGCAAAACAAAAACTTACGCCTAGACAAAAAATGATTAACCTGATGTATTTGGTGTTCATCGCAATGATGGCACTTCAGATGTCGCGTGAGGTTTTATCGGCTTTTGGGATGGTAAACTCTAAATTTGAGCAGGCTACGGCCACCATCGAAAATAATAATAAAAACGTTTCGTTAGCGCAATTAAAAATGCGAGCGGAAGACGATCCAACTAGATATAAGGAAGCTTACGAAATAGCATTAAAAACTAAAGATATCACCGATCGTTTTGTTAGTGAATTGGAATTATCAAAGGATTTGATTACCGATACATATAAGGAACAAGATGGAACCTTGCCCTTTGAGAGTATGGATCAAAGTTCCGTGATAGATAAAGAATGGTTCATTGGTGATAATGTATCACCAAAGGGTGAGGAGTTTTTAAAATCTATTGAGCAATATAAGGAATCTATTTTAGGAGTTTTAGGAGTGGATGTTTCTTATAATAACTTAAAGCAAGAGATTAATGAGAATTTTAGTTTAGCGCCCGTTGTTAATAGAGAGGGTAACTCTAGACCATATTTGTTTTATAATTTCTATGGTTTTCCAGCAATTGCCTCTTTAACAAAACTTAGTGCTATGCAAAACGATGCACGGATGATTGAGAGTGATATCTATAATTTGTTGCTGGGTAACACATTAATCGAAGCGGCGTCCATGCGTAAATATAAGCCTCTTGTAATTTCGGACAAGAATACTTATTTTGCAGGTGAAATGTTTAGTGGAAAAGTAGTTTTGGGTCGTTATGACGATTCTACGGTTCCAACCGAAGTTGTTGTAAATAATCGTGAAATTGATTTGAAAACTGCTTTAAAAAATGGGGAGGTAAATATTTCTTTTCCTGTTGGTAACGTTGGAGAACACGACATTAAAGGAAAGTTCGTATTTAAGGAAAATGGAGAGTTAGTGCCTTTAGATATAGATGGTAGTTATGTGGTGGTTTCTTCACCTAACTCCGCTACAATTTCAGCAGATAAAATGAATGTTGTGTATCGTGGTATTTCTAATCCTATGACTATTTCTTTTGCCGGTGTTCCTGCTGATAAAGTTGTGGCTTCTGCTCCAGGACTTACTAAAGGTAGCAAGCCAGGGCAGTATTTTATGAATCCTCAAGCTGGACGTGAAGTGACCATTAAAGTAACGGGAACACTTCCAGGAGGAAAAGTTGTTAGTGATAGTCAAGTATTTCGTATTAAAGATATACCTTCACCACGCGGTACAGTTCGCGGTGAGGCAGCAGACAAGGGGCCAAAGGCAAATTTAGAATTGGCTACTGTTGGAGCTAAATTAGAAGATTTTGATTTTGAAGTTAATTTAACAGTAACTGGTTTTGTTTTACAAGTGCCAGGTCAGCCAAGTGTTGTTGTTCAAGGCAATAAAATGAGTGATCGTGCTAAAGCGGCCATTAGACGTGCAAGAATTGGAGATGTGGTTGTAATTTCAGATATCAAAACTCGTTTGGATGGGGCAGGAAACTATCAATTAAAACGAACTAGCCCTGCTACTTATGAAATTAGGTAATTAAAAGAAAGTAAATTTGAAAAATATGAACTGGAAAAAATTCTCAGTATTAGGTGCATTTTGTTTATTTACAATGGGTGCCTTTGCACAGGTAAATATATTAAATGCCAAGTCAGCTAGTGAAATAGGAATGAAATCATTAGAGGAGATACTAACAAAAGCTGATGGTCCTCTTCCATATGGAAATATTAATGAAAAAGATATCTTATTTGGTATAAAAGTTTGGGAAAATATTTCTTTAGATGAACAGGCCAATGAAGCGTATTACTTTCCTATTAACGAAGTAACGAGTGAGGGAGACTTAAAGCCTTTGTTTCAGGTGATAATGGATGGTATCAAATCTGGGGCTATTACAGAAATTTACGACGATAGTGACTTTAAGAATCAGCGATTACTAAGCGATATAGAATCTTCATTTGTAAAAATCGATACCACTGATGCTGGTATAGAATATTATAATGCAGGAGAAGAAGTGCCAGCAGAGTTTATTCAAAAAACAGAATTACGTGCTGCTGATGTAAGTGCCTATCATATTATGGGGATGTGGTATTTTGATAGAAACGAAGGTCAATTAAAATATAGATTACTTGGTATTGCACCTGTTGTGGCGGATTTATATTCTTTGAATAGTGGTGTGGAGAATTATGTAGAGTTATTTTGGATATTCTTTCCAGATGCGAGAGAGACTTTGTATCAGAATTACGCATTTAATCCAAAAAATCCACAGAATCCTATTAATTTTGATCACTTGTTAAATTCTAGAAGATTTAGTTCTATTATTTATAAGGCTGATAATCAATATGGTGGACGTGCAATTGAAGAGTATATTACCTCTAATCCATTACAAGAATTATTTGAAGGAGAAAGAATAAAGGAATTTATCAGAGACCTTGAAGATGACTTATGGAATTACTAATTTTGTAATTACTAATTTACTAAGCTCTTATCTATTAAATTAGGTAAGAGCTTTTTTAATATAGATATTATGTATGATTATATTATAGTAGGAAGTGGGATAGCAGGTATATCTATGGCAGAGACTTTAGAGCAAAACAATAAGAGCTTTATAGTAATTGATTCACACAAGCGTTCATCTTCTTTGGTCGCCGGGGGTATGTTTAATCCTGTTGTTCTAAAGCGCTTTACAGAGGTTTGGAAAGTGGAAAAGCAATTAGAAGTTGCAAAGCAATTTTATCCAAATTTAGAAAAAAAATTAGGTATTAAGTTCTGGTATCCTACTGCTCTTTATCGTCGTATCTATAATACAGAAGAACAAAATAATTGGTTTGTGGCTTGTGATAAGCCTAGCTTGCAGCGTTATTTGGAGCCTAAGTTGTCTCGTGTGAAAGTAACAGGTGTTGACTCTAAATTTGGCTTTGGTATTGTGAAGGATACGGGATTTTTGGAAACTAATGAACTTATTGAGTTTTATCGTAAGTACTTATTGTCAAAGCAGATGTATCTATGTGAGGAGTTTAATTACAATTTGTTGAGTTATACATCTGAGGGTATTGCTTATAGAGATATAAAGGCTAAAAATATTATTTTTGCACAAGGTATAGGATTGCAGGAAAATCCTTTTTTTAAAGATTTACCTTTAGATGGTACAAAAGGAGAGTTGTTAGTGGTTCGAATACCAAATTTAGATATCGATTTTATGTTAAAGGGGAATGTCTTTGTGATTCCATTGGGTAATGATTTATTTAAAGTGGGCGCTACCTATAATTGGCAAGATAAGTCAGATTTACCTACTAGTGATGCTCGAAAGGAGCTTATTGCGGGGTTAAAGGAAATTATTGATTTAGATTTTGAGGTATTATCACATGTTGCAGGGGTTAGACCTACAGTTAAAGATCGACGTCCACTTTTAGGAAGAAGTTTAGAGTCCGATAGAATCTTTGTATTAAATGGGTTAGGTACCAGGGGTGTTTTACTAGGTCCTTTTTTGGCAAAGGAATTATTCAACCATATTGAATATGGACAGGAGTTAGATGAAAATATATCAATTCATAGATATAAGAAATTTAGAATTAAAAAGTAAAAAATTAGAAAAAATAACATATGTTAAATATACATAATTTATCAGTTTCTTTTTCGGGCGAATATTTATTTGAAAGTGTTACTTTCCGTATAGGTGCTGGGGATAGAATTGGTTTAGTAGGCAAAAATGGTGCTGGAAAATCAACTATGTTAAAGTTGATGTCTGGAGAAATGCAGCCAGATACTGGAGGAATTGCCTTTGAAAAAGATCTTAAGATTGGTTTTCTTAAGCAGGATATAGAATTTACTCCTGGTAGAACTGTTTTGCAAGAGGCCTATCAAGCTTTTGAAGAGATTAAGTTGGTAGAAAAACAACTTGATCAAGTTAACTTGGAACTTACACAAAGAACCGATTATGAGTCAGAATCTTATAGCTTGTTAATTGAAAAGTTAAGTGATTTGACACATCGATTTGAAATAATCGGAGGGTATAATTATGTTGGTAATACCGAACGTGTTTTGTTGGGTCTTGGATTTAAAAGAGAGGATTTTGATAACTTAACTGATACTTTTTCAGGAGGATGGAGAATGCGTATTGAATTGGCTAAACTTTTATTACAAGATAATGATGTTTTATTATTAGATGAACCTACTAACCATTTGGATATTGAAAGTATTATTTGGTTAGAAACATTTTTAAAGAATTATCCTGGTGCGGTTGTGATTATTTCTCACGACAAAATGTTTTTAGATAATGTCACAAATCGTACTATAGAAATATCTTTAGGTAAAATTTATGACTTTAATAAACCATATACCCAATATCTTGTTCTAAGAGAAGAGTTAAGGGAAATTCAATTGGCTTCGCAAAAAAACCAGGCCAAGAAAATCGAAGAAACCGAGAAATTAATTGAGCGTTTTAGATATAAGGCGAGTAAAGCTTCTATGGCTCAATCATTAATAAAGCGTTTAGATAAGGTCGAGCGAATAGAAGTTGATCAAGATGACAATGCAGTAATGAATATTTCTTTTCCAGTTAGTATTGATCCAGGACGTGTTGTATTGGAAATCCTAGATGTAACCAAGAGGTTTGATGATAAAGTTATATTCAAAGATATTAACTTATTAGTCGAGCGGGGAAGTAAAATTGCCTTCGTAGGACAAAACGGCCAAGGTAAGTCAACGCTTATAAAAGCAATTGTGGATGAGTTCGAGTATGATGGAGTAATTAAAAAAGGTCATAACGTTCAAATAGGGTATTTTGCTCAAAATCAAGCTGATTATTTAGATGGTGAAAAAACCCTTCTTGATACTATGTTAGAATCTGCCAATGATAGTAATCGTGTAAAAGTACGCGATATGTTGGGGTCTTTTTTATTTAGGGGTGATGACGTGGAGAAGAAAGTTAAAGTGCTCTCAGGAGGGGAGCGAAATCGCTTAGCGTTATGTAAGATGTTATTATCTCCTATTAATGTTCTTTTAATGGATGAGCCTACCAATCACTTGGATATTAAAAGTAAGAATGTTTTAAAGAGTGCTTTAGCTAACTTCAAAGGAACTTTGGTTTTAGTTTCCCATGATCGTGACTTCTTACAGGGCCTAACTGAGTTTGTGTACGAGTTCAAAGATCAGAAAATTAAAGAATATTTAGGTGATATAAATTACTTCTTGGAACAGCGTAATGTTCAAAATATGCGTGAGATTGAGAGAAAACAAGAAGTTCCATCTAAAGGTACACCTAGTAAGAATGGTGATATGAAAGCCAAAGAATCTCCACTTTCATATGAGCAGCAAAAACAACAGAAAGTATTTCAAAATAGAATAAGTAAGATCGAAAGTGAAATTTCTAGACTAGAAAAACAGATTGCCCTAGATGACAAAGCATTAGCAAAAGATTATCAAAAGTTGAGTGAAGATACGAAGTTTTTTACTAAGTATGAGAAGAACAAAAAGCAAGTAGAGGAGTTAATGCTCGAGTGGGAACAAATTCATGAGCAGTTAATGTAGTTCAATATGGTAATTAGTATTATGTAGCGCAATGTACTAGGTTTGGATATAAAAAATTAGCTTTTTAAAAGCAATGATTAAGCCTCATAGTTTGAGGCTTTTTTTATTATATGATAAATTTAATTTTACTGTTATTTGTTGTCTTGTTGTGGTTAGTGTTTATTTTAAGTTTAGTTTAGGATGTGTCAAGATTGGATTTATTTAATAGGATTTTGATAGATATTAAGTATTGCAAGAAAAGTAATATATAGATTAAGACTTAGAGTTGTATTGATCAATGTTAGCATAGTTTTTTATGACTTGTGTTTTTGCTTGTCCTAAAAAGTTTCACTTGTTTTTTGGGGTTATTAAGACAATTGTTTATGTTTGTTGGTCTTTAATTAAAGATTTATGCGATTCATTAGCTTTATTTTGATTTTTCTAGCCCAATTAACCTTTGGGCAGTCAACAACAGACTTTTCAAAGTTATTTTTAGATGATCTTTATGAATCTAGTACTAGTATTGGGTCTTATAACCCGATGGATGTAAATTTTCAAGATCTAGACCCCATAGGTAGATCAATAGCAGATGCTAGTATTGTATTACTAGGAGAACCCAGTCATGGAGATGGTGGAGCTATTCAGATGAAGACTAGATTAGTGAAGTACCTGCATGAGCAAAAAGGCTTCGATGTATTGTTATTTGAGGCGGATTTCTACGCAGTTCTATTTGGGGTTGCTCAAGCTAGAGATACACAAGAAGTTATGTCTTTAGTGAGACAGAATATTTACACTTGTTGGACAGAAAGTCAAGTTAGTCAAGAACTTTGGAATTATTATCTAGCGCAATTAGAAACGGATAATCCTTTAACTCTGGCAGCAATGGATGTTCGTCATGCGGGTGCTTTTTCAAAGACAAGACTTGTAGGACATTTAGATAGGGTTTTAGAATCTATTGATTTTAACGTTTCTAGTCAAGATTATCTTCAGTTTAAACAAGATCTAAATTATCTTTTGGAAAATGAATTTGGCAGTAAACAGGAGCAAGTGGATGCTAGGAATTTCATGGATATGGTTAATAAGATTAAGCAGGCCATTTCTTTTAATAATTTACCTGTAGATCAGAGAAATTTATTATTAATAGAGATTAATAATATAAAGAACCTCTTTGAATATCTAATATTAGGTAAAAATCGAGATATTATGATGGCGGAGAATTTTGTTTTTTTATCTAAATATATTTTTCCTGATAAAAAAATTATGGTTTGGTCTCATAATAATCACAATGCTTTAGATGTAAATATGTATGCATCTTTTAACCCTGATTTCTCGAAAAATTGGCATCAAGAAAATACTTATCAAGGTTTTACTTATTTTGGGAGTGATATTTTCCGTGAGTTTGGGCAGAGGGTTTACTCTTTAGCAATCACTTCGAGTCAGGGAAATTATTCGCCGGCTTTTTTTGGGAGTGATTATTTTCATGCCGATTTTAGCAAAACAGCAAAGGTTCTAATGTCGAATAAGGGGTCATTAGAACACTATTTACAAGACAAAAAAAGTGAGAATAGGTTTATTGCTTTGCCTAAGGCACAAGGTAAACCAAGTGGTTACCCTTGGTTTTCTGCTCGGTTGTTAGATCTAGGCTATGAAGCAAAGATGGATTATACGTCTTCTTTTCATGGCATTATATATCTGGAGAGTACAGTGGATCTTAACGGGAATTAATCAATATATTTTTTAGATTTAGTAATAATTCTTTTTAGCTTTTATGAAAAACTAATTTTAGAAACTTAAAGTACACAGTGAGTCAAAGTACGTGTGTGCAAAAATGCGGTTATGCCTTTAATAAATTTCACCTTAGATTCTTAAAATTATTACTAACACGTGTTTATTGTTTAGTAATTCTTTTTGCAATATTGAATAGTGGTTATTCCAAGGGTATTAGTTAAGACTTCTTTGATGGATTGAATCGTTTATTTTAGAGCCTGAGTAAATGTAAAAAGAAAGTAAAATAGCAAATACATTTTTATTGAGATCCATATTCTGTAAATATGGTACAGTTTAAGGAACGAATTTATTGCATAAAAAAAGGCAAAAAAAAATTTTTGCCTTTACTTGTAGCGGGAACAGGACTCGAACCTGTGACCTTCGGGTTATGAGCCCGACGAGCTGCCTACTGCTCTATCCCGCGATATTGTGGTGCAAATGTAGAGAAATAATTTAAAATAAACAAATAAATTCTATTTATAATTAATAACAGGTTGCTGTAGGTTGTTTATAGGTTTAAAAGAGCGACTCTCTATAGTTGTAAAATAAAAAAAGCTACTTCCTTTAAAAAGAAGTAGCTTTACTTGTAGCGGGAACAGGACTCGAACCTGTGACCTTCGGGTTATGAGCCCGACGAGCTGCCTACTGCTCTATCCCGCGATATTGTGGTGCAAATATAGAAAGATAATTATAAATAAACAAATACTTTTTATTTATAATTAAATAATATTATTGTGACTTATATTAGAAGGTGAAGGAGAATTTTTCTGAAGGATATAAAAAAAGCTACTTCTTTTTTAAAAGAAATAGCTTTACTTGTAGCGGGAACAGGACTCGAACCTGTGACCTTCGGGTTATGAGCCCGACGAGCTGCCTACTGCTCTATCCCGCGATATTGTGGTGCAAATATAGAAAGATAATTTAAAATAAGCAAATAAATTATTTTTATTATTTAAACAAGTTACTGTAGTTTGTTTGAAGGTTTGAAGAGCGATTATCTATAGTTAAAAAACAAAAAAGCTACTTCTTTTAAAAGAAGTAGCTTTACCTTGTAGCGGGAACAGGACTCGAACCTGTGACCTTCGGGTTATGAGCCCGACGAGCTGCCTACTGCTCTATCCCGCGATATTGTAGTGCAAGAGTACAACCAATATTTGGACAAAACAAATAGTTAACACTTATTAGTGTTTTTAAAATCTAATTGCAATAATGATTTTTTGTTTTTAATATGCATTCAATTAACGGACTAGGTACTTTTTTAAGGTTTTATTTTTAGAATTTTTTTAACGTTTATTTGTATTTCGAATGATTAACACTACAGGTAATTTAATTACTTGAAATTACAAAGACATCTTTTTAAAAATAAGGAGTGGAGTTGCGTGGAATTCATTTTGTTTGTTAAATTAGTGATTAGTTTTGCGTATATTGGTGATAAAATCTTATATTGTATTATTAAATTAGCTTTTATTGAAAACATTTGTTTTTTATAGAGAAAAATGTCAGGTATATAACTTACCTTTGTATAATTAATTGACAAGAAATATGGAACATAAAGCAGGTTTTGTAAATATTATAGGTAATCCAAATGTTGGAAAATCTACCCTAATGAATGCCTTGGTAGGGGAGCGGCTGTCTATTATCACTTCAAAGGCTCAAACAACTCGCCACCGCATTTTAGGTATCGTGAACACAGAAGATTACCAGATTGTATTCTCAGATACACCAGGTATTATCAAACCAGCTTATGAGTTGCAAGAATCTATGATGGATTTTGTTAAAACAGCTTTTGAGGATGCGGACATATTGGTATATATGGTAGAGGTAGGGGAGAAGGACTTAAAGGATGAAGCTTTCTTTAATAGAATAATCAATAGCAAGGTTCCGGTTTTACTAGTAATTAATAAAATAGATCGCTCCAATCAGGTGCAATTAGAGCAACAAATGGAATTATGGCATGAAAAACTGCCAAATGCCGAAATATTTCCGGTATCTGCTTTAGAGCATTTTAATACCCAAGCAGTAATGAATCGTATAGTGGAGTTGTTGCCTGAGAGTCCAGCTTACTATCCCAAGGATAGTTTGACCGATAAATCGGAACGCTTTTTTGTAAATGAAATTATTAGAGAAAAAATTCTTCTGAATTACGATAAAGAAATTCCTTATGCGGTAGAGGTTGAAACAGAAGAGTTTTTAGAAGAGGAGCAAATTATTCGTATTAAAGCTGTAATAATGGTTGAACGAGATACGCAAAAGGGAATTATTATTGGGCATAAAGGTTCAGCTTTAAAAAAAGTTGGTATTGCAGCTAGAGAAGAAATGGAAAAATTCTTTATGAAAAAAGTACATTTAGAGATGTTTGTAAAAGTGAATAAGGATTGGCGATCGAGTGAATACCAATTAAAGCGCTTTGGTTATAACCAAAAAAAACAGTAAAATAATTTTAATTAAAAAATTTCGTGGGGATATACTAACTTTGCGGAAGATTTATATATGAACATATGAGTAGTATAGTTGCTATTGTTGGGAGACCGAATGTCGGGAAATCGACTTTTTTTAATAGATTGATTCAAAGAAGAGACGCTATTGTAGATTCAGTTAGTGGGGTAACGCGTGATAGAAATTATGGAAAGGCAGAGTGGAATGGCCGTGAATTTTCTGTAATTGATACCGGAGGTTATATAAAAGGTTCTGATGATATTTTCGAGGGAGAGATCCGACGTCAAGTAGATTTAGCAATCGAAGAGGCGGATGTTATTATATTTGTGGTTGACGTGGAGGAGGGAATTACTCCGATGGATGCCGAGGTTGCAAGATTGCTAAGAAAAGAAACCAAACCAATCTTTGTAGCTGTAAATAAAGTGGATAGTTCAAAGCGTATGGATGATACCTTTGAGTTTTATAATCTAGGGTTGGGTGAGATTTTCCCTATAGCAGGAATGAGCGGAAGTGGAACTGGTGACCTTCTAGATGCAGTTGTTGCGGCTCTACCAGAGGAAAATAACAATCAAGAGGAACAGGAAGATATTCCTCGCTTTGCAGTTGTGGGTAGACCCAATGCAGGTAAAAGTAGTTTTATTAATGCATTAATAGGAGAGGATCGCTATATTGTTACTGATATTGCCGGGACCACTCGCGATGCTATTGATACAAGGTTTACTCAATTTGGATTTGACTTTAACTTGGTAGACACTGCCGGAATCCGCAGAAAGAGCAAGGTGAAGGAAGATCTAGAATTTTATTCTGTAATGCGTTCCATTCGTGCCATTGAGCACGCTGACGTGTGTATTTTAATGGTTGATGCGACAAGAGGTTTTGAAGGACAGGATCAAAATATTTTTTGGTTAGCTGAAAAAAATAGAAAGGGTATCGTTATTCTTGTAAATAAATGGGATTTGATTGATAAAACAACTATGACCTCAAAGCAATTTGAAGAGTCTATTCGTGAGCAGATCGCACCTTTTACCGATGTGCCAATCATTTTTACTTCTACAATTACTAAACAACGTTTATTAAAGGCTTTAGAGACTGCAGTGGAAGTTTTTGAGAATAGAAAACAAAGAATTTCTACTTCAAAGTTCAACGAAGCTATGTTGCCAATTGTTGAGCACACACCACCTCCAGCTATAAAAGGTAAGTATATTAAGATAAAATATTGTATGCAATTGCCAACACCTACGCCTCAATTCGTATTTTTTGCTAACTTGCCACAATATATTAAAGATCCTTATAAGCGTTTTATTGAGAATAAATTACGTGATATTTATAATTTTGAAGGAGTTCCTATCGATATTTACTTCCGTCAAAAATAATCTGTTTGCGATTAAATTTAAGCGGTCTTTGTATATTAACAAAGACCGTTTTTTTATGAATAAGCTTATTGTACTTTCGTTTTTTTTTATTTTTTATTTCACTCTTAATGCACAAAATACTTTTTCTATAAAGGGTAGCCTTAAAGATTCATTAGACCTTCCTATACCGGGGGTTACTGTATTTTTGTCAAGTGTGAAGGATTCTACGTTAGTACAATACTCTTTGTCCAACTCGCAGGGAGAATTTGATTTCAAGGTCAAGCAAACCCAGGTGCCTGTTGTATTGCGAACTAGTTTGTTTGGTTATAAAGAATTTAATAAAAGTTTTAAAAACGGAGTTTTTGACAACTTAGATTTGGGAAGTATTATTTTACAAGAAACGGTACAAGATTTAGATGAGGTAGTTATCATTGCACAGGCACCTCCAATTCGAATTGTTAACGATACATTAGAGTTTAATGCTAGTTCTTTTAAAGTTAGACCTGATGCTAATTTACAGCAATTATTAAAGGAGTTACCAGGGGTACAAATCGACGAGGAACAAAATATTACAGTTAATGGTAAGGCAGTTACTGAGATCTTGGTTAATGGGAAACCATTTTTTAGTGAAGATGGTAAAGTTGCACTAGAGAATTTACCAGCTGAGATTATTAGTAAAGTGCAAGTGAGTGATAAGAAGACAAAGTTAGAACGCTTTACTAAGCAGCAAGCGCGTTCGGATGATGCTAGCATTAACATAACTATTGCAAAGGAGAATAATAAAGGATATTTTGGTAGAATATCTGGCGGGTACGGATCTGCAGATCGTTACGAAAGTGCTTTGTTTTTGAATAGTTTTAATGAAAATAGAAAGGTTAGTGTAATTGGTAGTGCAAATAATATCAATGCAACTGGCTTTTCGATGAATGAGGTATTTGATAATATGAGTACTGGTAAGAGTAAGGGAGGAATAACCCAATCCAGACTATTGGGAATTAATGTAGTAGAACATGTAAATAAGAAGCTGAATGTTAACGGAAGTTATAATTATAACTATGCTGATACTAAAAATCAAGAGAAAAAAAGTGTAACTAAGTTCTTGCCAGATTCTGAATTTACAAGTGAGTCTAGTAATGAGTCAGATAATACCACAGAAGGGCATAGTGGGAATATCTCTATTGATTACATTTCAAATAAAAGTGCCTTGTATATAACTCCTAGTTTTAATTTAAATCATACATGGAGCCAAAGAGAGGGCTTCGAACTATCTAAAGATCAGGATCAGAGTATTGTGAATACAAGTGAGAGTAAATCACAAAGTACAGGAGCAAATCGGAACTTTGGAAATACGATACGTTATATTTATAATTTGAATGATAAAGGACAGTATTTCAGTCTTGATTTTAGTAATGCCAATGGATCTAATACTAGTGATATGTTTTATGAATCGAGTACCGATTTTTTTCAAAGTGATAAACCCAAGGATGATCGTAAGCAGATTCAGCATAGTAAGAATATTAATGACTCTTATAATGCTTCGGTAAGTTTTAATCAGCCAATAAATGATTCACTGAGTTTGGTTATAGGTTCGCGTTTTGAATTTAACCAAGATTCTTCTAAATTAAATGTATATGATTACGACCCTATTACAGATTCTTATTCGAATTTAAATGTATTGCAAACCAATGCATATAAATCAACTCAAAATAAAGTCGCTCCCTATGTTAGTTTAAATTGGAATAAAAGTAAGTTCTCTTTTTTAGCAGACTTAAATACTAGTATAGTAAAGAATTCGGCAAAGGGATTTTATAACGCAAAGGATTACACTGCTGATAGAAACTATGTTAACCCCGATATAACTACTATATTTAGATATAGATTTAATAAGAACGAATCAGTTAATTTTAGATATAGTTATGCAATGACTTATCAAAGTGCATCTCAATTATTAGCCATTACTGATTTATCGAATCCTTTGCATAGTATTGTTGGTAATCCTGATTTAAAGCCTTCAGGTCAGCATAATTTTAATTTAGGTTTTCGCTCTTATGACTTTCAAACAAGAAGTGGATATAGTTTGTCGATAAATAGTTCATTTTATCAAAATAGTATTGTTAATTCTATTGAGTATGATGCGGATAGAAGAAGCATTTCAACTTTTAAAAATATATCTGGAAATTATCAAATTGGACTCTCAAGTGAATGGTTTAAAAGCCAGAAATGGCAAGAACATAGTTTAAGATATGGAGTAGGATTACGTTATAGAAATGCTTTGCAGAAGGGATTTATAGACGGATTACAATACAGTGCTTATTCTCACGTTTTAACCCCTAGGATTTATCTGAATTATGAATACGGTGACTTACTAATTATAAAGCCTTCTTATAATTACAGTTATAATGCAACTAATTACTCTAATTTTCAAGTTGACAAAGCTAGTAGCTTTATACATAATGTAAGTCTACAAACCACTACTTATTGGCCTAAGAACATTGTATTTGGTAACGACATTTCTTATAATTATAATTCACAGATAGCCTCTGGGTTTAGAAAAGATTTTTATATGTGGAATATTAGTTTGGCTTATGACTTTTATCAATCAAAACTCAGAGCAAAAGTTAAGGTCTATGATTTGTTAAATCAGAATACTAGCTCAAGACGTACAATTGATCCAATGCAAATTGTAGATTCTGAAACTTTGGTTTTAAAGCAATATATTATGTTTTCTTTGGTTTATAATTTAAATGAATTTGGATCTAAGCAAACAAAATCGGCATTACGTAGTTCTCAAAAAGCAATGCGAATTCGTTAATTATAAGGAGATTATAAAAAATAAGCGAATCCTATTAGGGTTCGCTTATTATAAGAATTTTAAATATTATATCTATTTATTTATTGTGACTCATTTACCAACTTCCACTTGAGCCTCCTCCAGAGAATCCTCCTCCGCCAAATCCGCCATCAAAGCCTCCTCCGCCTGAACCGGAACCCCATCCAGAGCCGGAACCCCATCCAGAGCCCGAGCCCCATCCAGAGCCAGAACTTCTTCCTAGATTACTAAGAATTATGATGTCAGCTAAATCTGAAGCAAACCCTCTTTTTCTTTTTCCACCCCGTGGGCCTTTTGGATCATTATTATCTTTGTTTTTGGCTATAACTGAGATGATGACAATTACAATAACTCCTAAAAAAATAAGTCCTAATGTGTTATCTGATTCCGAGCTTTTGTTTGCTTTTGTAGCCTTGTATGAACCTGTTAGTAATTGTGTTACTCCATCGATTGCTTGATTAAAACCCTGAAAGTAGTCCCCTTTTTTAAACTCTGGAATAACCCTGTTTCGGATCAATTCGCCTCCTTGACCAGCAGTTATTTGTGTTTCTGCTCCATAACCTGGGTAAATCCCTATTTTTCGGTCTTGTAGAGCAAATAATATAACAACTCCATTATCTTTATCCTTTTGTCCAATTTGCCATTGATGCCCCCATTTGGGACCTAATAAATCAATGTTATCTCCCTTTAAAGACGTAATGGTTATAAGTACAATCTGAGTGGATGTTGAGTCAGAATACTTAATTAATTTATCTTCAATGTACTTGGCTTGGGTGGGAGTTAACACCTTAGCATAATCATACAAAGAGGTTTGAATTTTAGGTTTTGGCGGTACGTCAAATTGCCCATATGCAAACTGGCCTATAAATAGAAATAGAATGCAAAATACGGGATATAAGAAAGTGTAAAGTTTTTCTCTCATTGTAATTAGCTCTTTGAAATTTCGTTTGAAATTTCATTTGTATTGGTCTGATCTGAGGGGAATAATTCTTGAAGTTTTTTCCCAGCTTTTGTAACCCCATCTATGAGACCTTGTTTGTAATTCCCAATTTTAAATTGATTGATAACAAGTTGCTTAGTTGATTCCCAAAAATCTTCTGATTTTACTAAGTCATTGATTCCTTGATCTCCTAATATGACAAAACCTCTGGGCTCAGCACATATATAGAATAACACAGCATTTCTATTTTTAGTATTAGCCATGTTTAGTTCTTGGAAAACTTCAGTAGCTCTTTCAAAGCTATCAATGGAACTTTTGTTCTCAAGGTGAATGCGAATTTCTCCAGTAGTATTTATCTCCGCATTAGTAATTGCTTGCACAATCTGGAGCTCGTCTTGCTTGGTTAGAAAGTCATGTATATTATCCATGGTTAGAAATTAAATTCTACTTCTACTGGTTTGCTAGCAGCTTCAACAGATTTAAAATATGGTTTTTCTTTATATCCAAACATCCCTGCAAAAACATTATTAGGGAATTTTAATACATAGTTGTTGTAGTCTCTAACTTTATCATTAAAGCGAATTCGTTGTGTTTGTATGGTATTCTCTGTACTTGCAAGTTCATCCTGTAATTTCATAAATTGTGCACTAGCTTTTAAATCGGGATAATTCTCACTTGCTACTAATAATCTTGAAAGTGAGGAGGATAGTTGGCTTTGAGCTTGATTATACTGTTCTAAATTCTCTGCTGTCATATTGGAAGGGTCAATGGTAATACTTGTAGCCTTCGCTCTTGCATTAACCACACTTTCAAGTGTACTTTTTTCAAAATTAGCAGATCCAGCAACTGTATTTACTAGGTTTCCAATTAAGTCATTTCTTCTTTGATAAGCAGTTTCAACGTTTGACCATTGTTGTTGTTCATCTTGACTTAAGGTTAATGCTGTATTGTTAATTGATACACCATAGGTGAATAATCCCCCGAAAATTACTACTAATGCAATGATTGGAACTAATGCTTTTTTCATCTTGTTTTTATGTATTTATTTATTGTCTTTTTTATTAAAGTTCATTCTTTATACTAATTAGAGTTTTTTTTATAAACTCTAAACGTTTAATAATTTCAAAGCTATCCATGTTTTGCTTTGGCTTATTTTTGATATACTCTTTGGCACCATCTAGAGTGAATCCCCTTTCTTTTAATAGGTGATAAAGCAGTTCTAAATTCTCTACATCTTGTTGAGAAAACATGCGATTACCTTTAGCATTTTTTTTTGGATTTATAATATCAAATTCTTTTTCCCAAAAACGAAGTGTCGAAGCATTCAAGCCAAATGCAGTTGCTAATTCGCCTATGCTATAATATCGTTTAGGAGGTAAATCTAATTTCATTAGTCTAAGGATTGATTTTCTTGGTTCGCTTCTTGAGATAATAATTCAAATTCTTTGGCAGAAATATCTGCGTAGTAATAATTTATAGGGTTAACTATATTATTTTGATAGTATACTTCATAGTGTAAATGAGGACCTGAGCTTCTCCCAGAACTTCCTACATAGCCAATGATATCTCCTCGTTTTACTACTTGGCCTTGTTTTACGTTGTATTTACTTAAATGACCATATCTTGTTTTATAACCATATCCATGATCTACTTCAATTAAATTTCCGTAACCTGAGAGTTGATTATTAGCTCTGGTAATTTTCCCATCACCAGTTGCATATATCGGGGTGCCTATCTCTGCAGAAAAATCCATACCATTGTGAAACTTTCTAATTTTTGTAAAAGGGTCGCTACGGTAACCATAACCAGAGGCCATTCTTTTTAAATCTTCGTTTTTTATTGGTTGTATTGCAGGTATTGAAGATAGAAATTGTTCTTTACCTTTGGCCAATTCAATTATATCATCTAATGACTCGGATTGAATTGCAATTTGTTTTGCAAGTTGATCTATTTTCTTGTTAGTAGAAACTAATATCTTTTCATTAGATAGCCCAATAAATTCTCTATATCTATTAAAGCCCCCTAAGCCAGATTTGCGTTGTTCTTCAGGTATTGCCGCTGTATTAAAATACGCCCTATAAATATCATTATCTCTTGTTTCTAACTGATCTAATACTTCAGCCAAGAGATCCAGTTTTTTATTTAAAAGTACATAATTTGTTTTGAATTCCGCTAATTCTCTTTCTTGTATTTTCTCTCTAGGAGTTTCTAAAATATCTGTATTAATTAAAACAAATAAAGTGAGTACTCCAAAGATTGCAGAACTGCATAAGAATAGAAAAATACTACCAAGATATCTAAATTTTTTTGGTCGTATTTTTAAGAACGCTAATTTTTCAGGGTCGTAATAATATTTTACCTTAGCCATATTTTAAAAAACACTATTTTTGCATTAAATTTTTGCATGCTTTTTAAAGATTGACAAAAACTTGCAAGCAAACAAAAATATAAAATGTTTTTGTTATTTGAGGTTATTTGTTCAGTTTTAAGACATGAAAAATAACGTAAAGCGTTAATTTAGCGTTAATTTAACATGTTCAGGCAATTGTTAATGATAATATTAAAAAATAAATTTAGTTTCCAAAAGATATGAAATCACAAGAAGTTCGTCAGAAGTTTTTAAGCTTTTTTGAACAGAAAGGACATTTAATTGTGCCATCTGCGCCGATCGTTTTGAAAGACGATCCAACTTTAATGTTTAATAACTCGGGAATGGCCCAATTCAAGGAGTATTTCTTAGGAAACGCTACTCCTAAGAGTAACCGTATTGCTGATACTCAGAAATGTTTACGCGTTTCAGGAAAACATAACGATTTAGAGGAAGTTGGAATTGATACCTATCATCATACTATGTTTGAGATGCTGGGGAATTGGAGTTTTGGTGATTACTTTAAAAAAGATGCGATACACTGGGCTTGGGAGTTATTAACGCAAGTATATAAAATTCCGGAGGATATTTTGTATGTTACTGTTTTTGAGGGAAGTCAGCAAGAGAATGTTCCTTTTGATCAGGAAGCATATGATATTTGGAAGGAATTAATTTCAGAGGATCGTATTTTATTGGGTAATAAAAATGATAATTTCTGGGAAATGGGAGAGCAAGGACCTTGTGGACCTTGTAGTGAAATTCATGTGGACATTCGTAGCGCTGAGGAAAAATCGAAGATCAATGGTAGAGATTTAGTAAATAAGGATCACCCACAAGTTGTTGAAATTTGGAATAATGTATTTATGGAATTTAATCGTAAAGCCGATGGGTCTTTAGAGAAACTTCCAGCTCAACATGTTGATACCGGGATGGGTTTTGAGCGTCTTTGCATGGTTTTGCAAGGAGTTCAGTCAAATTACGATACAGATGTCTTTACACCATTGATACATAAAGTGGAACAATTAACAGGAAGTAAATATACAGTTGTCGCTGAAAATCAAGAACAAGAAAAAGTGAATATTGCTATACGTGTGATTGTAGACCACGTTAGAGCTGTTGCTTTTGCTATTGCTGATGGACAATTACCTTCTAACAATGGAGCAGGTTACGTAATAAGACGTATTTTGCGTAGGGCTATTCGTTATGCATTTACTTTTTTAGATAAAAAGCAGGCGTTTATTTATGAATTAGTTGAGGTTTTAAGTCAACAAATGGGAGCATTTTTTCCTGAGATTAGTAGTCAAAAGAGTCTAGTGATGAACGTTATCAAAGAAGAGGAAGTTTCATTTTTACGTACTTTAGAACAAGGATTGCATTTATTGGATAATGTGATCTTGCAAAGTAGTTCAAAGGTAATCTCTGGTGCCAAAGCTTTTGAACTTTATGACACTTTTGGTTTCCCAATTGATCTTACAGCATTGATTTTACGTGAAAAAGGATTAGAGCTGGATGAGAAAGGTTTTCAACAAGCCATGGAGCAGCAAAAGGCTAGGTCAAGAGCAGCTTCCGAGGTATCTACTGATGATTGGAGTATTTTAATACCGGGTAATGTAGAACAGTTCGTAGGATATGACACTTTAGAGAATGAAGTACGAATTACTCGCTACCGCAAGGTAGATAGTAAAAAGGATGGTATGTTGTTTCAGTTAGTTTTGGACGCAACTCCATTTTATCCGGAAGGTGGTGGACAAGTTGGAGATATTGGCTGTCTAATTGGTAGTAATCAAGTAATCGAAGTGTTAGATACCAAAAAGGAGAATAATTTAATTCTTCATATGGTTAAGGAATTACCAATCAATTTACAAAGTGAGTTAGTAGCCCAGGTTAACGTTGAGGCCAGAAAGCAATCGATGGCAAACCACTCAGCTACCCATTTATTGCATCAAGCTTTGCGCAGTGTTTTAGGAACGCATGTGCAACAAAAAGGATCATTAGTTTCTCCAAGCCATCTCCGCTTCGATTTCTCTCATTTTTCAAAGTTAACGGAGCAAGAACTACAAGCTGTAGAGAATTTTGTGAATGATCGTATTCATGATCAATTACCTTTGGTAGAACAGCGAAGTATTTCTTTTGATCAAGCAGTTAATCAAGGCGCAATGGCTTTGTTTGGTGAAAAATATGGTGATTCGGTAAGAACCATCGGATTTGGCAAGAGCATTGAATTGTGTGGAGGAACTCACGTTGAAAATACCGCAGATATTTGGCAATTTAAAATAATTAGTGAAGCAGCAGTAGCTGCTGGTATCCGCCGTATAGAAGCAATAACTAATTTACAGGCGCGTAATTACTATAATGAGCAAGAGGCTTCTTTAGATAGAGTGAAAAAAGCTTTAAAAAATCCGCAAGATACGTTAAAAGCGGTTGTTTCTTTACAAGAAGAAAATGCAAAGCTTAAAAAGCAAGTAGAGGCTCTGTTAAAGGAAAAAGCAAGACATTTAAAGGAGGAATTGAAATCGCAAATTACTTTGGTTAAAGATGTAGAGTTTTTAGCCGTTGAGGTGGATTTAGATGCCACTAGTATTAAAGATTTGTTATTTGATTTAGGTAAAGAATTTCCTAATTTATATGCAGTTTTGGCTACTGTTAACCAAGATAAACCTATGCTTAGTTGCTATGTGTCTAAAGCTATTGTAGAAAGTAAGGATTTAAACGCTGGTAATATAGTTCGCAACCTTGGGAAGTATATTCAAGGTGGAGGTGGAGGCCAGGCATTCTTTGCCACCGCAGGAGGAAAAGATGTTAATGGAATTCCTCAAGTAATTGAGCACGCAAAAGATTTTATAAAATAATTAATAACTAGAAAGATTCTCTTAGGAGAATCTTTTTTATTGTAATATGAGATTTACTACTCCAGTTCCAATTCAAGGAATTAATAAACCAATTACCTACAACGATAAGATATTAGCGATCGGGTCTTGTTTTGCTGTAAATATAAGCGGAAAATTACGTGAATATCAATTTCAAGTTACAACAAATCCTTTTGGGATTCTTTTCCACCCCTTAGCAATTCAGAAAATGCTGGAAATGGCTGTGGAAGGTAAAGAATTTACGGAAAAAGATGTTTTTTGTCACAATGAAGTGTGGAGTTGTTTTTTCACTCATAGTGATTTAAATCAACTAGAAGCTTCTGCTTTAGTTGATGTGTTAAATGAAAAGACGCAAACTTTAAAAAAGAGTTTAAAGCAGTCCTCTTACTGTATTATTACTCTAGGAACGGCCTGGGTTTATAAGTTTATAGAAAGCGGTCAGGTTGTGGCCAACTGTCATAAAGTACCTAACAAGTTATTTGAAAAGCAACTATTAAGCTACTCGGATATTTTTACTAGTTTACAAAAAATCATTAAATTAGTTAGATATTATAATAAAGACTTGCAAGTTATTTTTACTTTGTCGCCAGTTAGGCATATCAAAGACGGTATTGTAGAGAATCAGCGCAGTAAATCATTATTGCATGGCTGTATACAAGATTTATTAGAGCAAGAGAACTGCAAATTAAATTGTTATTTTCCTGCATATGAAATCATGATGGATGAGTTAAGGGACTATCGTTTTTTTAAATCCGATCTAATACATCCAAATCAGATGGCTATTGATTTTATTTGGCAAAAGTTCATTCAAGGCTGTATTAGTGAGAATATGTTAAGTACCATGAGTAAAGTAGAACAGGTTCAAAAGGGATTAAGACATGTTCCATTTAACCCTATGGCTAAAGCACACTTAGATTTTTTAGATTCTCTAATCCAAAAAATCGATGATTTACTAGATCAGTATCCATTTATGAATTTTAGATAAATTATGAGACAGATTTTTAAAACTCTTTTTTTGGTTTTTATAGCAATATTTTTTATGTTCTTGGGAGTGGTTATTTATAACTCTATTTCTAAAGGGATAACTTCTGAAATAAGTTCTAATTCGGAATTGATTCAAGAGCAATTAAAAAATGTCAGTAAGCTTGTTGTTACCGAGGCACAATTCTCACAAGTTATGTCTTATAAAGATCAACAAAAGTATTTTATGAATCTGCTTACATTCAACAAAAAGGCTCTTGTTGTGGTAAGTGCAAAAGCGACTGTGTCTTATGATTTAAGTGCGTTGAAATATCAAATAGATAGTAAAAATAAAGTCGTACAATTGATCTATATTCCCAAACCGGAGATAGCTATATATCCAGAATTTAAGATTTATGATGTGGAACAAAGTGCTTTTAATCCCTTTGTTGGCGAGGACTACAACAAGATTAATCAAATAATCAAGAATGATATTAGCAAAAAAATAGAAAAGTCCACTTTAAAGACAAATGCAGAGAATCGTCTTATAAGTGAACTTTCTAAAATATTAATTTTAACCAATACTCTTGGGTGGAAATTAGAATACCAAGGAAATATAATCGATAATGAGCAAGAGCTTATTTATGATTTAAAGCTCTAGTTTTCTTGGTTAATAATTGCAATTCCATCTTTTATTAAGTGGGCAACTTCAGGACGTTTTTCAGCTATCTTATTTAGGTGATTGGAAGTGGCTTGAAAAAGGTCTTGTTTTTTTTGTTTTTTAGCTAACTCTAAGATCTCCACGCTTAATAACCAGTCCGTAGGATAGTTTTGAATTAATTCAGATAATATACCCTGTAAATCACAGGATATTTTGTTATTTCTTGTGTCGCTAACCAAAGCATATAGTTTCTCGAGGTGCAGTTTTTTCTGATCTCTTTTTGCCTTAATAGTTTTTGATGAAGGAATATGATTAATTAGATCAAAACTATTGTAATCTGCCGGGCCAGAGAAAGCAGAGATGACTTCCGCTCCTACAGCCATGTCATAAGTACCCCATTCAGGTCTAAATAAAACTTCATCTTTATAAGTTACGGTACAGTCTTTAAAGCTAATTAGTATAATTTTCCCATGAATATTACGCATTCCTGTAATGTTGGTCCCTGATACTATAATATCTCCTTCAAATTCTAATGTTACAGGTTTATTTTCATATAGGTTATAAGCTTTTAAGTCTCTTGGACTCATATCTTCAATAGCTAAATTAATCCCTTTCAATCTACCTAGGGCCGTACCAAAGCCATCAGGGTGTGTATCAACTCCATGACCTACTAGTTCTTTTTCACGGTAGGCTAGTGCCGTTTTTCCCGTGGTTTGTATGTAGGCTGGTTTTCCCTCATTTTCAATTACACGGGTGAAATTTCCAGATATCTGTAAGCCCGTATTCAGTTCAATTGTTCCTAGAGCATTCGAGTCAATTAATTTTCTAACGCCTGTTAATCCGCCTTTTCTAATTGCCATTTTATTAGCAAACTCTTCCAGTACTTCACTTAAGTAAGCGAAATCAGGAGTGACGTAGAGCTGTGGCTGAGGTTTGGTTATGTCAAATCCTTGTTGCGCGGCTTGTAACGAGTAAGGAATCTTCTTTACATTGTCTGTCATACACCAAGCGCTTTCTCCTATGGAAGATAGAAGTCCCGCTCCGTATATTTTAGGATTTTCTGGCCTTCCAATTAATCCATATTCAACTGTCCACCAGTGTAAATTTCTAATTAAAGCCATTTCAGAGGGTTCCCCTGCATTTTTTTGTAGGTAATCTACTTGTTGTTCTGCTTTTTCAATTTCTATCGGATCTACTCCTTCTGCTTCTTTTAATATTGAAAGAAGGCGAATGGCTTCATAAATTTCATAATCTCTTGAAGATGAGATGGCTTTACAGCCAATTTCTCCAAAACGTCTAAGGTATTCCGCGTATTCTGGATTAGCTATAATTGGGGCATGACCAGCTCCTTCATGTATAATATCAGGAGCGGGTGTATATTCAATGTTTTCAAGCTGACGAATATCAGAAGCGATTACTAGTACTTTATAAGCTTGAAATTCCATAAATGCGTTTGGGGGGATAAAGCCATCTACCGCAACAGCTGCCCAACCTATTTCTTTTAAAATTCTATTCATACCATACATACTTGGTATGTTTTCTATTGAAATTCCCGTTTTGTGTAATCCCTCAAGATATGATTCATGAGCTACCTTAGAAAGATAATCTACGTTTTTACGCATTACATATCTCCAAACTGCTTGATTGATAGGAGTGTAATCTTTGTAATCCTGCGGTTTAATAAACTGTTTAAGGTGTTTAGGTAATCTGTCTATTAGTTCATTACTTTCATATTCTTTTGAGGTCATAATTATAAAGTTTTTTAGGAGATTAAATTAGTAATCTTATTTTATTTTATTAATGCTTTCTTTTTTATATGCAAAAACGGGCATCTCATTAATTGAAATGCCCGTTTGTTTGTGTTTGTACTATTATTTAGTATGTGTTCCTGGAGGAAAATTACTAAGAATATCTTGAACGAATTTTTGAATTCTTTCTTCTTTTTTCTTAACGTTGTTAGTGTTTGTAATAACTCCTGTACCAATCCCTTGCCAAACAAGCATCTTCGATTTTGTATCCAAAATATCTACAAATAAAGTTCCTTGAACTTCAGTAGATACTGTGGTATAATTTGGACCCCAATAGGGCCCCCACCCTGGGCGATAATAGCCCCAAGGAGAATAGAAGTTATTTGCAGTAGTGATATTCACTTGCTCTTTTGATTTAGTAAAAAGGTTAATTAATAAATCTGGATTAGATGATGATTTTACAAAACCTTTTTCAGCTAGTTGCTGTTCAATGGCTGTTAAAATACGTTTTTTATCTATGTCGTTTATTTTTAAATTATCAACACCCTCTTTTAAAAAAGCGTATGTTTTGAATTGTGTAAAATTAACCGATTTATCATAATCAGTTGTTACCTTTACAGAGCTGCAAGCTGCTATGAAAAGCAACACAAAGGCTAAGGGTAGTAGTTTAATTGCTTTTTTCATATTAATTCCAGTTTATTATTTAAATAAATTTTCATCTACAATATTAGGTAGGGTAACTTTTAATAACGGTTGTTGTTCCATTGCTCTTTGAATAGCAAAAATAGCTTCTGGATTTCTAGCCCAACTTCTTCGAGCTATCCCGTTGTTAACATCCCAGAATAGCATTGATTCCAGGCGCTTGTCAGCTTCCTTAGTTCCATCAAGAAGCATACCAAAACCTCCATTTATAACCTCTCCCCATCCAACTCCACCGCCATTGTGTATTGACACCCAGGTTGCTCCTCGAAAAGCATCTCCAATAACATTGTGTATTGCCATGTCAGCCGTGTATTTAGATCCATCATATATATTTGAAGTTTCACGATAAGGTGAATCGGTACCTGACACGTCATGATGGTCTCTACCTAAAATGACAGGTCCTATTTCGCGATTCGCGATTGCTTTATTGAAAGCTTTGGCAATTTCGATACGTCCTTGTGCATCTGCATATAGAATTCTAGCTTGTGAACCGACTACCAGTTTGTTTTGTTGAGCACCTTTTATCCATCGGATGTTATCTTGCATTTGCTGTTGAATTTGCTCTGGCGCTTGTTTACTAATTTGTTCTAGGACCTGGCATGCAATCTTGTCAGTTTTAATTAGATCTTCCGGGTTTGATGAAGCACAAACCCATCTAAATGGACCAAAGCCATAATCAAAGCACATTGGGCCCATAATATCTTGCACATAGCTAGGATACTTGAAATCTATTCCATTTTCACTCATTATGTTAGCTCCTGCTCGAGAGGCTTCTAGTAAAAATGCATTTCCATAATCAAAAAAGTAAGTTCCCTTTGCCGTGTGTTTGTTAATAGCGTCAGTTTGTTTTACTAAGGATTTTTGTACATATTTTTTAAATTCTTGTGGATTTTCTGCCATTAGAACGTTAGCCTGATCGAAGCTTAGCCCAACAGGATAATACCCACCTGCCCAAGGATTATGTAAAGATGTTTGATCTGATCCAAGATCTACAAATATGTTTTCTTTGTCAAATCTTTCCCAAACATCCACAATATTTCCAAGGAAAGCAATAGATATTACTTCCTTGTTTTTTTGAGCTTGATTTACACGTTTTACTAACTCATCTAGGTTGTCAATAACCAAATCTACCCATCCCTGAGAATGACGTGTTTGTACGGCCTTTGGATTAACCTCTGCGCATACAGTAATGCAGCCTGCGATGTTACCAGCTTTTGGTTGAGCACCACTCATTCCTCCTAATCCAGATGTAAGAAAAATTTTACCACTTAAATCTTCTTGGTTCTTGGCAATTTTTCGTCCCGCGTTTAAAACTGTAATTGTTGTTCCATGCACGATGCCCTGTGGGCCTATGTACATATAACTACCAGCTGTCATTTGGCCATATTGTGTTACTCCAAGGGCATTGAATTTTTCCCAGTCATCTGGCTTAGAGTAATTTGGAATCATCATTCCATTGGTGACAACTACTCTGGGAGCATTGGGGGAAGAGGGAAATAACCCCATAGGATGACCTGAGTACATGACCAATGTTTGCTCATCAGTCATTTGGGCAAGATATTGCATAGTTAAAAGATACTGAGCCCAATTTGAAAAAACAGCCCCATTGCCGCCATATGTTATTAATTCATCTGGGTGCTGTGCAACGCGAGGATCGAGATTATTTTGAATCATTAACATAATCGCTTTAGCCTGTTGTGAGTTACCAGGATACTCTTTAATATCTCTAGCGTATATTTGGTAATCAGGTTTGAATCTATACATGTAGATTCTTCCATATTTCTCTAGTTCTTGTTTAAACTCTGGGAGTAATATACTATGAAATTCAGAGTCAAAATATCGAAGTGCATTTTTAAGTGCTAATTCTTTTTCTTGGTCGCTAAGGATGTCTTTTCGCTTAGGTGCATGATTAACATTAGGGTCATAAGGTTTTTTTTCTGGTAACTCATTTGGTATTCCTTGAATGATGTATTGCTTAAAAGTCATAATGTTTTGTATTTAATTGGCTTAATTCTTTCGTGTAGTTAACTAAATATGTCTAGTTTTACTTAATTTTGCTACTAGCCGAATATTCTATAGTTATTAGAGTAAGGAAATATAGTAATTATTTAAGTATTTACAATTTAGTAGAACTAAAAATGTACTTACCCAAATAGTTGTAAAAATATATAATAATATAGTTAATACACAAAACTACCCAAAAAAACAATGGAAATATTTGAAAACGATAAGGTCATTAATCAAAAACTCAATTTAGGTTTGAGTAATGGAGTAGAGTTGGTAGTTAAAAGGGAGGACTTATTACATCAAGAAATTTCCGGTAATAAGTTTCGAAAATTAAAATATAATTTATTAGAGGCAAAAGCCCAAGGAATCAATACAGTTTTAACCTTTGGGGGAGCCTATTCGAATCATATTGCCGCTACAGCAGCGAGTTGTAGAATATTAGGGCTTAAATCCATTGGAGTAATACGTGGGCAAGAACTTTCAGGTGTTTATAAACAAAACCCCACTTTGCATAAAGCATCACTGGATGGAATGCACTTTGAGTTTGTTACCAGGTCTGATTATAGATTGAAAGCAGAAAAGTTTTTTTTAGAACGATTAAGAGATAAGTTTGGCGAGTTTTATTTAATACCTGAGGGGGGAAGTAATGAATTAGCTGTTCAAGGGGCACAAGAAATTTTAAAGCCATGTGATCTAGAGTTTAATTATATTTGCTGTGCGGTGGGTACCGGAGGAACATTAGCTGGATTAATAAACTCAAGTGGATCTAATCAAAAGGTTTTAGGTTATCCTGCCTTAAAAGGAGACTTTTTATATGAACAGATAAGACGTTTTACTACTAAGGATAATTGGGATTTAGTTCAGGATTATCATTTTGGAGGTTATGCTAAAGTTAGTAAGGAGTTGCTTTTTTTTATTGACTCTTTTCAAAAAAAGAACGACGTTTTATTAGACCCAATATATACAGGTAAAATGCTTTACGGGATTATGAAAGGAATTGAAAATGGTTTTTTTAAAGACAATAGTAAGATACTAGCAATTCACACTGGGGGATTGCAAGGTTGGAATGATAATATTAAAGGTATACAATAAATAATGGTAAAAAGAGTAATATTCTTTGTTTTTTGTTTAGCACTTCTTAGTAGTTGCGGCTCTAATAAAAATGGATTAACGGGACAAAAAGTGAAATCACAGCGGCTTATTTCTAAAAAAGCCTATAGAGAGGAACTAAAGAAGAAAGAACAAGAGCGTTATCAATATGCGCAACAAGAACTTGCAAATAAGAATAATAGTCAGGAAAAGGCCGCTGGCAAGGAATCTGTAAAAAGTAATAAAACGTCAGATAAAACGGAAGTTTTAACTGCAACCTCACAAGTCAAGGTAACAACTGACTTGATAGCTGATTATATAAATACATATAAAGAAGTAGCAAAACAAAATATGGAACAGCATGGTATTCCCGCAAGTATTACACTAGCGCAAGGGGTGTTAGAGTCAGGATCTGGACAAGGGACTCTGTCAAGAAATGCTAATAACCATTTTGGCATAAAGTGCCATAAGGAATGGGATGGCCCATCTGTTAGACATACTGATGATGCTCCGGATGAATGTTTTAGAAAATATGACTCTCCTGCTGAATCATATAGGGATCATTCCTTATTTTTAACTAGTAGGAGTCGTTATAATTCTTTGTTTGACCTACCTAAAGATGATTATCAAGCATGGGCACATGGATTAAAAAAGGCTGGTTATGCCACCGATCCAAAGTACGCCGAAAAATTAATTAGTTTAATAGAACGTTATTCTTTATATCAGTATGATAAGGAGCTTTTAACTAGTTTGGGTAAAGAGCTAGGTAATTCACAAAAAGTTAGCTCAAGTAATCCAGGTCAGACAAGTTCTAATGCTATTGTTCACATTGTAAAAAAGGGGGATACATTATACTCTATATCTAAGAAATACAATACAAGTGTTTCTCAAGTTCAAAAAAACAATAATTTAAATGGTTCTATGCTCTCAATTGGGCAGGTATTAAAAATAAAATAATTATGTTGTATCAAAGAAGTAGTCAGCTATTTAAGCAAGCCCAACAGGTCATACCCGGCGGAGTCAATTCACCGGTTCGCGCCTTTAATTCAGTCGGGGGTACCCCTATTTTTGTAGAAAGTGCAAAGGGTGCTTATTTATATGATTCGGATGGAAATAAATTGATAGATTATATCAATTCATGGGGGCCGATGATATTAGGACATGCCTATGAACCTGTTGTACAGGCAGTGATTAATAAAGCAAAACTAGGTACTTCTTTTGGAATGCCTACTGAAATAGAAACTAAAATTGCAGAGCTTGCCGTTTCAATGGTGCCGAATATCGATAAAATACGTTTTGTAAATTCGGGAACCGAAGCTTGTATGAGTGCGATTCGTTTAGCTAGAGGCTATACTAAACGCGATAAAATTATCAAATTTAAAGGGTGTTATCATGGTCACTCAGATTCGTTCTTAATTCAAGCCGGTAGTGGAGCTGTAACTTTCGGAGCGCCAAATAGTCCAGGTGTTACCCAAGGGACTGCTAAAGATACGCTTTTGGCTGATTATAATGATCTAAGTAGTGTAGAGCAGTTGTTTTTAGCAAATCAAAATCAGATAGCAGCTATTATCGTCGAACCTGTGGCAGGTAATATGGGCTGTGTGGTGCCTAATGAAGGATTTTTACAAGGATTACGTGATTTATGTGATAAGTATGGTGCTCTTTTAATCTTTGATGAGGTGATGACTGGATTTCGATTGGCCAAAGGTGGGGCTCAAGAGTTATTTAATGTCAAAGCAGATTTGGTTACTTTTGGTAAAGTAATTGGTGGTGGGTTACCCGTAGGTGCTTTTGCTGGATCAACAGCTATTATGGACTATCTAGCGCCTATGGGGCCAGTATACCAAGCGGGAACTTTATCGGGAAATCCTCTTGCCATGGCAGCAGGTCTAACAATGTTGCAAGAAATAAAAAAAGATCCAGATTTATTTGATAGATTATTAGAAAAGACCAATTATTTAAAACAAGGTATCTCCCAGGTTTTAGATAAGTACAAAGTTCAATACACAATTAATCAGGTAGGTTCTATGATGAGTGTGTTTTTTACTAATAAGCCGGTTGTGGATTTTGCCACTGCAAGCTTAGGAGATAATCAAGTTTTCAAGGATTTTTTCCATGGCTTATTAAATCGTGGAATTTACATTGCTCCTTCTTCCTATGAAACTTGGTTTATTACCGATGCTTTGTCTTACCAAGACTTAGATCAAACAATTCACGCCGTAGAAGATTTCTTTAAGGATTATCAAAATAAATAAGCCTCAAGTAGGAAAATTTGGAAAACCCTAATTTATAGTAAGTGATAAATTTTTATATAGCTGTACTAAATTAGGGTTTTTTTTATAATTCTAAAGTTAATTGGTCTGGTAGTAATCGAAAGTTTTTTCGATGATATTTACAAGGGCCATATTTCGCTATTGCCTCTCGATGTTCTTTTGTGGGGTAGCCTTTATTTTTTTTCCAATTATACATTGGAAACTCTTCATGGATCAAATCCATATAATCATCTCTAGTTGTTTTTGCCAAAATGGAAGCTGCCGCTAAAGATAAATATTTCATATCTCCTTTTACAATGCATTGATGCGCTAAGTTTTCAATGGCAGTAAATTTATTTCCATCAACGATTAAAAACTCAGGGGATGGATTTAGTTTTAACACAGATTGAGTCATTGCTTTAATTGAGGCATGTAGAATATTAATCTTCTCTATTGTTTGCTCATTAATATGTGTTACTTGATAGGTTAAGGCCTTTTGTGTTATAATTTCTCGTAGCTCATAACGTAGTTTAGAGGTTATTTTCTTGGAGTCGTTTATAAATTCGTTTTCAAAGTCTAGGGGTAAGATAACTGCTGCGGCAGTTACCGGGCCTGCAATACATCCTCGGCCAGCTTCGTCAGTTCCTGCCTCAAGGGCTAGTCCTGAATAGGTTTTTAGTAGCATTAAATCTAAATTTTAAACAAAGTTATAAATAAAAAAAACTTAAGTGTAGAATTATAATTGAATCTTTTACCACTAGTTTTTTGAAATATGATTAATGGGGCAAAGCGAATATTTTTATATTCTATACATATAGCCAATACTAGTTTATATTAATATGCTTTATTAACAAGTATGTAGGTTTTATGTAAGATTTTGTAATTCAGTACTCTAGTTGTTTTGTATAAAAATTAATTTAAAATTTAACAATATTTTTAATTTGTCAAAAAATTAGCTAATTATTGATTATATGTCTATTGTATTGTTATTTGTTAGAAAATAACGATGCTTATACGGTGTTTTATTAGATATATTTATATGTGAAATTCATTTAAATTTAAAATAACTTAATCTTTAGTTAAAATTAACCTAATATTTTAATTAGATTTGTTACATAACTAATCAATAATTTTTATAATGGAATCAAAGTTTAAGTGGATTATTTTATTATTCCTTACACTATGTACCCAGCTTGGTTTTGCTCAAGGTAAAACATTAACTGGAACCGTAACAGAAGGGGGATTGCCTTTGCCAGGCGTTTCTATTTTACTGGTAGGTACATCAGAAGGAACAATGAGTGATTATGATGGAAACTATTCTATAAATGTTAAAGAAGGCGATGTACTTCAGTTTTCATTTATGGGATTTACGGATGTACTTTATACAGTTGGTGCTGCTAATGTACATAACGTAGCTATGAGCAGTACAGATCAACTTTTAGAAGAAGTTGTAGTAACTGCTTTGGGTATTAAGCGTGAAAAACGCAAATTGGGATATGCATCTCAAGAAGTTAAAGGAGATGAGCTATCAGATGCAGGACAGACAAATGCTCTAAGTGCATTATCTGGAAATGTAGCTGGATTGCAAGTAACAGCTCCTTCTTCAATGGGTGGTTCTTCACGTGTAGTATTACGTGGAGTGAAATCCGTTACAGGAAATAACCGCCCGCTTATCGTAGTGGATGGTGTTCCATTAGATAACTCTAACTTTAATAGTGAAGGTACCCAACGTGGTGGCGGTGGTAGAGATTACGGAGATAGTGCTGGTGATATCAACCCAGATGACATCGAATCAGTAACGGTTTTAAAAGGAGGTACTGCTTCAGCTTTATATGGAAACCGTGGAGGTAATGGGGTAATTCTTTATACCACAAAATCTGCTAAGAACGGACGTACTGATATTGAGGTGAACACTGGTATTACCCTTGAGAGTGTGTATATCATGCCGAAATTACAAAACGAATATGGTGGAGGGTCTTCAACTACTTGGGCTACTCAAAATATTGGTGGAAAAATATATAATATTCCTGCATATGCTGCTGATGAAAGCTGGGGACCAAAATTTGATGGTACAATGTATTTACCATGGAATGCTTTTGATCCTTATTTTGCAGATGATTATATGAAAGAAATAGCTTGGGAGAAATCCAAGCATGATGTTAAAGATTTCTACAATACAGGAGTTACTTCTAATATCTCTGCTGCTGTTGGTAAATCTTTTAAAGATTCAAACATTAGAATGTCATTTGGTAATAATACTACTGAGGGAGTTACACCAAATTCAAAATTACAACGTAATACGTTAAATTTAAATGCTTCAACTCAATTAACAGAAAAGTTTAGAGCTGATGCTAATATTGCTTATGTGCATACAAAAGGTTTTAATAGACCTGATACAGGATATGGAGATAATTCATTTGGGAAGCAGTTTTTTCAATGGTCACAAAGACAATTAGATTATAATGCTCTTAAATCATACATCAATCCTGAGACAGGAGAGCAAAGAACTTGGAATAGAACTTCATGGAATAATCCAACTCCTAAATATTCTGATAACCCTTATTGGACAGCTCATCAAAATACGTCTCAAGATGTTAGAACACGTACTTATGGTAATGTGAAACTAACTTATAATTTTGCAGATAATTTATATGCAGTTGGAACGGTTTATGGAGATAGCTATAGCTTGACTATCGAAGATAGAGTAGCCATAGGATCTCAAGCAATGCCTAGTTACTCTATTCAAAAGCGTAATGTTTCTGAGTATAACTACGAGGGACGTGTGCATTTTGATGATCACTTTGGTGATTTTGGGGTTAACGCATTTGTTGGTATCAATAGAAGTGAAAAACGCCGTGATTATTTATACGGTGAGACTGTTGGAGGTTTAAGATTACCTGATTTTTATAACCTTTCAAATAGTGTTGAGAATGCAAAGGCGTCTAATCAGATGACACATTCTAGAACAAATAGTATTTTTGGGTCAGTTGGAATTAACTACCAAGAGTATTTATTTTTAGAAGGAACTGTACGTACAGATTGGTTCTCTACCGTAAAAAAATCTGTTACATATCCATCGGTTACAGGAACTTTCCTTTTCTCTCATTTATTACCTGATTTAGATTGGTTAAGTTTTGGTAAGTTAAGATTAGGATGGGCTCAAGTAGGTAATGATACAGATGCTTATAGAACTTCTGATTATTACGCTGTAGATACGCCTTTTTTAAGCGATCCTAGATATTATATTACTTCTACTAGAAACAATCCTAATTTACGTCCTGAGTTAATGACAACAAAAGAAATAGGATTAGAGGCAGCGTTTTTAAACAATAGAATTGCTTTTGAAACTTCTTATTACCAAATTAAAACAACTGACTTAATTACTCGTGTTAAGTATGACGCGGGAACTGGTTACCAGTATGAGTGGAAAAATGCTGGAGATATGACAAATAAAGGTATTGAAGCAACTGTTGTTTTGAAACCAATTTTGACAGAAGATTTTTCATGGGATATTACTTGGAACTTTGCAAAGAATAAAAACGAATTGAATCGTTTAGCGGAAGGGGTAAGTGCAGTTACTATTGTAACAGCTCCTTTTAACGTAGCTTTAGAAGCCAGAGTAGGTGAGCCATATGGACAGATTTATGGTAAAGATTTCGTATATGACGATAATGGAAATAAAGTTATTGATGCTAATGGATTATATAAAGCTTCAGAAGTTAAAGGTTTAGGTTCTTATTTACCAGATTACAACATGGGTATTAGAAACAGCTTTAAATACAAAAACTTCCGTTTAAGTGCATTAATTGATATTCAAAAAGGTGGTAAGTATTTCTCTACTTCTCATATGTTTGGAACATATTCAGGATTATTGACAAATACTACAGATAACAATATTCGTGAAACGGGAATTGTTTTAGATGGTGTTACAGAAGATGGTCAGAAAAATACTACTGTTGTTAGTGCAACAGCTTGGGCTAAAGCTCACCAAACAACTGTAGATGCGCAAAACGTTTTTGATGCTGACTACATTAAATTAAGAGATGTAACTATTGGTTACGACTTACCTAAGAAGGCGCTTGGTTCATTTTTCTCTGAGATTTCTATTTCTTTATATGCTAGAAACTTATTTACTTGGGGATTAGATTGGAAAGGTATGGATCCAGAGATGGCTTCTTATGGAAGTGGAAACATTCAAGCTATTGAAGGAGGTTCAAACCCTTCTACAAGATCTTACGGAATGAATGTTAAATTTAAATTCTAAGAAAAATGAAAAAATTAATATATTCTTTAGCAATAGTTTCATTCCTTTCGGTAATGACAAGCTGTGATAAAGATTTAGAAGAGATCAATGTTGATCCAAATAATCCCGTAAACGTTCCTACCTCAGGTTTGTTTAACTCTGCAAATAAATATTTTGTAGATAATACAAGAGGGGGATTTCCTTCGGGACGTATGTTACTTCCTTTTGCACAGATGTCTTCTCAACGTGAATATAATGAAGAGGAGCGTTATGCAATTCGTGTAGGAACAAATAATAACTACTATAATGCTGTTCAATTAGCAGTAAGAAGATATAAGTCAATCATTGAGGTTTGTGAGGACCCAGAATTATCTGGTAAATGGGCTGGTGTATATGGTGATATACAAAATCAGATTGCCGCCGCTCGTATCATGATTGCTTATGCTCAATTGCAATTAGTAGGTACTTATGGAGATGTTTCTTATTATTCTTATGGTTCTGATGATCCAGATTTTCAAGGACAATCAAAAGGGGACGATATTGAATATTCTACTCCGGTATTTGCTCCTCAAGATAAAATCTATAAAGATTTAATGAAGGAGTTAAAAGAAGCTGCTGAACAAATTAACTTAGCGGATTCTAAGGTTATGGAAGGAGATCATATTTTCGGTACTCCAGAAAAAATGCAACGTTTTGCTAACTCTTTACGTTTACGTATAGCAAACCGTGTTAAGCATGTTATACCAGAGGCACAAGCTCATATTGATGACGCTATTGCAAGTGGTGTAATGCAGAGTAATGATGATAACGTTGGATTAACTTACGAAAATAATTCAATTAATCCAGCTCCTTGGTACAAAGATGCCTTTGTAGGAAATAGAAATGATTTCTCTCCTGCAGATACCTTCTTGAATTTAGTTAAGGGTGAGACAGGACCTTTTGGTGTGGATCCAAGACTATATGTTTTTGCGGCTCCTTATACTAATGTGTTGTATTATACAGAAAACAAAAAAATTCCTATTAGTCAACCTGTAGCTTTTTATACCGGTGGTATGGCTGATAAAGTTGATGATAATGGGAAGGTTATTTTGAACCCTGATGGAACAGCACAAAAAGTTGCGTTGCGTACTATTCAAGCAGCCGATTACGATAACTATTACTCTGTTGATAGTTTATATCTTTACAGAGGAGCACCTTATGGTATTGGTTCTGCTGACTCTCAAGTTCAAGGTAGTTTAGCTTCTCAATTTGGATCTTATATTTATAAGGCTAATTATACTGAGATAATGATGGAGTATGCAGAGGTAGAGTTTTTATTATCTGAGAATAAAGGATGGGACGATAGTCACTATAAAAATGGTGTTAGAGCTTCCATGGAAAAATTCGGAATTGAAAGTGCTAAGATAGATGCATATATTAATACGCTTCCAGCAGCGAATCAGGAGACGGTAATAAGTCAAAAGTACATTAGTTTGTTTTTACAACCAGAAGAGGCTTGGGCAGAATACCGTCGTACAGGATATCCGAACACTTTAATTTTACCTGGACAAACTGGAAAAACAATCGGAACTGCGCAAACGCCTTCTGTAGATTATGTTTTCAAACCAGCCATCGTAATTAAGGGAATCCCGCAAAGGATGAATTATCCAACAGACCTACAATCATTAAACAAGGATAACTTAGAAAAAGCTATTTCTAAACTTGAAGATGGGGATACAATGGATAGTCCACTTATTTTTACAAAAAAATAGTAAATAGTTTACTACTTTTTACATAACAACTAGCCTAGCTTTTTTTATAAAGCTAGGCTTCGTTGTTTTATATTTCAGCGGTAGTGCTTATAATCTATTAATGGGCAGATTTTTTTAGTAATGTAGTGGTTCAAGAATAGATTTTTAGCGTTTATTCATTTTTTTGAGGGATGATTTTGACCTATTTTGGCTTTATAATATGTTATTTTTTTACTTTTATTAGTGAAAATTTTAATATTAAGATTATTATTTGTATTTTGATTTTCTTTTTAAATTTTTATCTGATTATTTAATTATTAACGTTATTATTTTGTAAATGGATAGTTAATGGATCTTTTTACTGCATATAAAATATGTTAAGAAAACCTTAGAAGCCCCGGGTACACTGAGATTTTTGATTTTGTTTAGAATAAAATGGTACTTTTGTTAAAATAACTAATCAAAAATTTTACATGAGATCAAAGTACAATTGGTTCTTGAGCCTTGTGCTTGCATTGTTCGTGCAAGTGGCCTTCGCTCAAGAAAGAGTTCTTACGGGAGTTGTACAGGAAGATGGCTTCCCACTTCCTGGGGTAACCGTGATGATCGAGGGTACAAATGAAGGTACTCAAACCGATCTTGACGGTAATTATTCTATCAAAGTAAAAACTGGAGATACTCTAGTTTTCAGCTTTATAGGATTAAAAGAAGAGAAACGTAAAGTAGGTGCTAACACTACTTTAGACGTTACTATGTCAGCTGATTTAACGCAACTTGATGAGGTTGTAGTTACTGCAATGGGTATTAAGCGTAGTGCTAAAGCGCTTGGATACGCAACGCAGGAGTTAAAAGCAGACGATATTAACAAAACTAACAACAGTAGTTTATCTGGTGCATTACAAGGTAAATTAGCTGGTGTTCAGATTACTCCATCTTCAGGAGCACCTGGAGCATCTTCGCAAATCGTAATTCGTGGCGCGAGATCTTTCACAGGGAACAATACACCTTTATACGTTGTTGACGGAATGCCAATTGAATCAACTGCACCTTTTTCTACTGGAAATAGTGTGAGTGGTGCTGATATTGCTAACCGTGGTGTAGATATTGATCCAAGTGATATCTTAACAATCAACGTGTTAAAAGGACAGGCAGCATCTGCACTATACGGGATTCGTGCATCTAATGGTGTTGTTGTTATTACTACACGTAGTGGAAAGGGAATGGCAGAGGGTAAGCCTGTAATTTCTTTTACAAACAGTACTAGTTTTGAAACTATTTCTAAAAAACCATCTACGCAAAACATTTATGCTCAGGGAACTGGTGGTAAATTTGATCCTTTTGGTTCTATGTCTTGGGGACCAAAAATTTCAGATTTACCAAATGATCCAAAATATGGAGGGAATGTAGCTAATGATTTAAACGGTGGTGTTTTAAGAGAAGGGTACTACTATGTACCTCAAAGAGCTCAAGCTGGATTAGATCCATGGGTTAAACCTGGAATTTATGACAATATCGATGCTTATTTTAAAACTGGTCATACAGTGAACAATAACTTTAGTATTAGTCAAAACACTGGTAAAACTACATATTCTTTTGGTATTGGTAACTCTACACAAGAGGGGATCATGCCAGGTACTGATATGAAACGTACCAATGTTAAGTTAGCGGCAGAGACTAAATTAAGTGATCAGTGGACAACTGGTTTTAGTGGAAATTTCGTATCTAGTGATATTAATAAAGCGTCTTCAGCGAATAATTCAGTACTTCCAGGGGTGTATGGAGCACCAGTAAGTTACGATCAAGCTGGGATTCCATTTCATACAACTATAAGTCCTTACCAACAAACACATTTTAGAGCTGGATCGTTCAATAACCCATATTGGGCTGCAGAAAATAATGAATTTAGCGAAAATACAAATCGTTTCTTTGGTAGTGCTAACGTGGCTTACGCGCCAGAGATTAGTGCTGATGGTTCTAAGAATTTGACTGTTCGTTTTCAAGGTGGTTTAGATAATTACACTACACATTACCGCGATATTTATGAGTATGGTTCTGGATTAGCTAATGCAGGTGTTTTAGATGGATCAACTTCTAATGTTAACCTTTACGGAATAACACATTCAGTTTGGAATACTTTATTAACGGTTAACTACGATATGTATCTAGGAGATGATCTTAGATTTGATATCATGGTTGGTAATGAGTTTAATGAGAATGATTCAAAGGGATATAATGATTACGGTGGAAACCTTAACTTTGGTGGTTGGCCAACAATAGCAAATGCTGTTGATGTAACTTCTGAGGAATCGCGTCGTCGTAAGAGAACTGTAGGTTTTTTCTCTAATATGGGATTAACATACAAAGACATGTTGTTTTTAAATGCAACTGTTCGTCGTGATGTAGTGTCATCTATGCCACGAAATAATAGAACCTTTACTTATCCATCTGTATCTTTAGGTTTCGTATTTACGGAATTAGAAGGGTTAAAAAATAATTCAATTTTAAGCTTTGGTAAACTTCGTGCTTCTTATGCTGAAGTTGGACAAGCAGGAGATTATTACTTAGATTACTATGTTAAGCCTTCTTACGGTGGTGGATTCTGGAGTAACTCTCCAGTGTTATATCCTGTAGGTGGATCAATGTCATATATTGCTAGTAGCACTATTTATGACCCTAATTTAAAACCTCAGAATACTAAATCATTTGAGTTTGGTGGAGATTTCCGTTTCTTTAATAATCGTTACGGAATTGATTATACTTTTGCTAGACAAGATGTTAAAGATCAGATTTTTGCAGTGCCATTAGCTGCTTCAACTGGTGCTTCTCAAATGATTACAAATGGTGGTAAGATCCATACAAATTCGCATGAAATTACTGCATTTGCTAACCCTGTTAGCACAGCAGATTGGAACTGGACTGTTAACGTGAATTTTGCTAAAACAGATTCTTATGTGGACGAGTTAAAAGAGGGTGTTAGTAATATTATGTTAGGAGGATTTGTTACTCCTCAAATTAGAGCTAGTATTGGTGATCGTTTCCCTGTTATCTACGGAGAAAGTTTTAAAAGAGATCCAAATGGAAACATTATAGTAGACGAGAATGGTTTACCAGTGATTGGTGAAACTAAGGCTTTAGGGGAAGTTTCTCCTAAGTTTATCTTAGGTGGTTCTACAAGTGTTTCTTATAAAAACTGGAACTTAAGTGCTACAGTTGAGTGGAAAAATGGAGGAAAAATGTACAGTGGATCTAACATGGGTATGATGCTTTATGGTACAGATTCAAGTACAGCTGATAGAGAGACAGCGTTTGTGTTTGACGGAGTTCAACAATTAGCAGACGGTAGTTTTGAAAAAAATACAGTTGTTATTGATGGAAGTAATAGACAAGCTTTAGAAAACAGATTAAGTAATATTACGGAAAATGTAGTTTACGATGCGAGTTTTGTGAAGTTAAGAGATTTAAGTTTAGGGTATACTTTTGAAGAGATTTGGAATGATAAAATAAATTTAAGATTATCTGCTTTTGCTCGTAATATACTGTTATGGTCAAAATTACCTAATTTAGACCCAGAGGCTACACAAGGAAACAACAATATGAGTGGTGGTTTTGAGCACTATTCAATTCCTCAAGCTAAGAGTATAGGTTTCTCTGTTAACGTAACATTTTAATTAAGAAAGGAAAGATGAAAAGAGTAAAATATTTATTATTAGGACTTGTTGCATCCGCTTTTGTTTTCCAATCTTGTTCAGAGGACAAAATGGATGACATTAATAAAGATCATAACAATCCGCAATATGTAGAAGCAAAATATATCATCACAGACATGATGGTAAAATCAGCCTTTTCTGTAACTGGTTCTGATTTGGCTTTCTACACTTCAATTTATACTGAATTGTTAGGTGGAGCGTGGGCTCAAATGTATAATGCACAAGTTAGAGAAGGAGAGCCTGTTTTGGCTTCAACTTACAATAACTCATGGCGAACTATTTATGCTAATTTAAGAAACCTTAACCAGGTTATTGAAAAATGTAGCACAGGTGGAGCTGAAGAAGGAAATTATCATACACTTGGTATGGGGCAAGTTTTAAAGGCTTACAATTTAGCTGTTTTAACTGACTTATTTGGTGATGTTCCTTATTCAGAGGCTTTGGATGTTAATAATTCAGAAGCTCCTTTAGATAAGCAAGAAGCAATTTATGCTGAAATATTTAGCTTATTAGATCAAGCAATTGAGAACTTAGGAAAAAGTACTGTATATCCTTCTTTAGGAGGACAGGATGTAATTTATGCTGGAAATGTTTCCAAATGGACTAAGGTTGCTTATGGTTTAAAAGCTCGTTATATGATGCGTTTGTCTCACGTACAACCTGATTATGCGGGAGTGTTAGAGAATGTACAGAAGTCTTTTAATAGTACTTCAGATGAGTTTATGATGCAAGATCCTAAAGTACCTTATCCATTTTATACTTTTGCAGTACAACGTAAAGGATTGTATTCATCTCAAACATATTATAACGTAATGGTTGAGAATAATCCTGACGATCCACGTATCAAAGATTATTTTGTTCCACTAGTGGAGAAAGATAAAGATGGTAATATAATTAGCTCAGAAGTAGTATTATTAGATGCATCTAAAGATATTACTCAAAGTACAGGAGCATATTCTCCATTTGGAGTTTCTAATACAGCTAATGTAAATAATGCTAGTAATGCGATCTATATGCTAAGCCTACATGAATTAAAATTCTTAGAGGCTGAAGCTTATGCACGTATGTCAAACCAAGTTGAGGCTATTAATTCATTAAAAGAAGGTATACAACTTGCGCTTAACAAAAGACAAACATTAACTTATCCAAGTTATACATATCCAGTAGACGAGTCCCTGACAGGAAAGGACTTGTTGAAGAAAATTGCTCAAGCTAAATATATTGCATTTAACGAAGTTGAAGCAATAGAGGCTTATAACGACATTCGTCGTTGGAAAGCTATGGGAGATGAGTTTATTCCATTACGCTATCCAGATGTAAATAAGTTCCCATTGCGTTTGACTTATGGTCAAGATGACGTGGTGAGTAACTCATTTGTAAAAGCAGCTTTCGGAGATGGAACTTATGTTTATTCTGAAAATGTTTGGTGGGCAGGTGGAACTAGATAGTTCTATTTGTATCATTATATAATTTAATAAAAAAGGTCATACAATTTGTATGGCCTTTTTTTATGGGCGTAACTTTGAGACCCTTACAAAAACACGCCGTTACGTGTAGCGGTGATATAAGGTTTTTCTAGGTTTTCTAATATAGAGTGTCGGATATATTACTTTTATTAAAAAATAGATTTAACTTTGTGGAAATTTATTTTTATATGCATAAGTATCTGGCAATAATAGCTATGTTGTTTTGTTTTGGTGTTCAAGGACAAATAAGTCAGAGTGTAAACGGACAATTATTTGAAAATGGAGAACAAGAGCCCAAGAAAGAGAGAGAGCATAAGAGTCTTCGTAATGTTAGAAAAAGGGATTCGATTGCACCGATTAAAGATTACAAAATTATATCGATCAATAATGACACAATTGTTGTTGATACAGCCTTAAGTATTAATAAGTTTTATACTTATAATTATCTTCGTAAAGACAATTTTGGATTGCTAGCTTTTAATAACGTAGGACAGACCTACAATACATTAAAGTTTA
The DNA here is from genome assembly GCF_054871605.1 of Myroides sp. LJL119. Taxonomy (NCBI): domain Bacteria; kingdom Pseudomonadati; phylum Bacteroidota; class Flavobacteriia; order Flavobacteriales; family Flavobacteriaceae; genus Myroides; species Myroides sp. LJL119. The sequence continues at coordinate 5,121 of NZ_JBTXLO010000004.1, read as the reverse complement.
ATCCTCATATAAAAGAATTATTTCCCGACTTTGGTTTTAGAGGTAAGCAGTTTGGTTATATGCAAATAGAGGATATAAAGTATTATCATGTTCCAACACCCTATACAGATTTGTATTACAAATCAGTAATGAAGCAAGGTCAGAATCTTGATGCATTTATTACGATGAACACTAGCGAAAATTTCAACTTCTCGATAGGTTATAAGGGACTTCGTTCCGTGGGACGCTATATTAATGAACTCAGTTCCACAGGTAACTTTCGATTTGGCTCAAGTTATCAGAGTCCAAATAAAAAGTATTTACTGCGTGCTCATTTTACAGCACAGGACTTTACAAATGGTCAAAACGGTGGTATTGTTGATCTGGATTTATTTAAGACCAGCGAAAAACCATATAATAAGAGAGAACGTTTAAATGTATATTTTCGCGATGTGGAAACAGTCCTGAAAGGTAATAGAGTTTTTTTAAATCATCAATACCAGTTAAATAACTCGTTTGCTAATGGATTGCTATTAACCCATGAGTTTGTTTATGAGTCTAAATTTTTCGAGTTTAATCAAGCCGATATTAATAGTGCATATGATGATACCTATCGTTTTGGTAATGCTTTTCAAAGCACTATAAATAACAAAACAAGGTATAATAAGTTTTTTAATAAAATTGGAGCCGCTTTTAACTCAGCAGAGTTTGGTAGAGTTGAAGTTTTTGCTGATTTTCACCACCACAAGTATCACTACAAAAGTATTACTCATATAGGCCAGAGTATTATTCCAGATAATTTACAAAGAGATATTACTTTATTTGGAGGAAAATACGCTTATAAGAAAAATAACCTGAAGGCTTATGCAATGATAAGTGGATCTTTGACAAACGATAAAACTAGTAGTCTGCAAGTAGGAGTAACTTATAATTTTATGGAGAATTGGTCTGTAGATGCCTCTTTTAATAGAGTTAATCGTTTGGGGGATTTGAGCTTTTATTTATTTCAAAGTGATTACGTAAGTTATAATTGGAATAATGATTTTAAAAATGAAAAATTAACCGGCTTAGAAGCGACTCTTAAAACCCCTTATTTTATTTTAACGGGTATGTATCAACGTTTAGACGATAAGTTATATTTTTCAAACGATAATCCAATTTATAACGAGTTTGGTATTGCCCAGCAGTTAATCACTACACCAAAGCAGTATGACAAGTCCATAGATTACTTATCCTTTCAGATAGCTAAAGATTTGAAATTTGGTAAATTTGGCTTAGATAATACTATTTTATATCAAAATGTTAAGCAAGCGGATTACATTGTAAATGTCCCTGCATTTACCACGCGAAATACTTTATATTATACCGATGCCTTTTTTGATAAAGCCTTAAAGTTTCAAACAGGAATTAGCTTTAAGTATTTTTCTAAGTACAAGGCCAATGATTACAATCCTTTATTAGGATCTTTCTTTGTTCAAGATAGAGTAGAGATTGGGGATTACCCGGTTTTTGACTTTTTTATAGATATGAAAATACGTACTGCTAAAATATTTTTGATTTTAGAGCATTTCAATTCTAGCTTTACAGGTTATAATTATTATAGCGCGCCGAATTACCCATATAGGGATTTTACATTGCGTTTTGGAATATCTTGGAATTTTTTCACATAGTAAAACAGGCCATAAGGCCTGTTTTTGTTATCATACTTATGAGCCAAATAGCACAGCTGATGTACACCAGAAGCTCTGACTATTTCCCTCCGGTAATCCCATAGGTATTTTTAAAGTAATCTTGTGTTTTCCTTTTTTTAGATCGCCAATAGGTATCCAAATAGGCGTAGTTATTGTGCCCGGACACCAATTAGATCTACTTAAATCTGAGGAAGAAAGACCATTAGCGAAATTTCCCGAAACAGGATTATAAGAACGATAACTGGCGCAATCTGCCCTCCAAGGAAAGTAATTGATTAGATTAACATTGTTTAAGTAGATACTGTTGATTTTAGGATTGAATTCATCGCCATTTGCCCAACCACCATGTCCGGTTGTTGTGAATCGTAATTGCGCATTTTCTAAGTCTTTATCTAATTCAAACTCTACTTGTAGACCTTCGGGGTCTGCAAACATTGTAGGATATGCTTGTCCTGCCATTTCTAGTACATTTGTAGTGTTGAAAAGTGGTATTATGGTATTGAATATTGTTGTATTAACCATCGAGGGGTGAATATCAATATTGGCTGAAACCTTATGTCCTCCTTTATCATAATTACCTATAAAAATGGCTATGTACTGCTCTTGGTTTGAAAGTAAGGTTGCGTATTCAGTGATGTCTTGTTTGTAAGTGGCCTTTTCTTGCCATTGGTTTTCCAAGAATTCTATTTTATTGTAATGTTTTATTCCAAAAGGTGTAAAAAAGCGCATTAGTTCAACTATCGGTTCATACCTTGAGGTAAGGATCATTCCTTGGTAGTTTTTATTATTTTTGTCTTTATAAAGTGGTAAATTAGAAAGTTCTTGATTTTGAAGAACATCCAGAATATTGATCTCTTTTTTGGTTGGGATTATAAAAACACTTCCTGTGCGATCATAAGCATCTCCATTAGATGTTTGTTCAACGTTCAGAAATATTTGGCTACCTGGTTTGATTTCAGGGAAACTTACTTTTTTAACCACAACTGTTCCATGTGCTAATCGAATAACTTTTTGATCTTGTTGCAAGTCAGGATCAAAGTTGATTATTTGATTTTCAAATAATTCAATTCGTGTAAATCTACTATTGTGTAGTTTTCTGTCAAATTCATTTTTGGAAACATTGGTTATTTGGTTGAAATCTATTAAGGATGGGATGTCATTTTTTGGGGATTGAGAGATTGTGTTAGCTATAATGGTTTGTGTTCCATTTCGATCTAACTCTAAAACAAGACCTAAATTGGCACCTATAAGATTTGGTCCACCTTTAAATTGTGTTTGAGTAGTATACCAAATGGTATATGTATTTGAATTCACAGAGATTGTTGCTTTTTTACAGGTATAACCTTGGATTTGTTTTGTTTGTGGGTGTAATTGGTAATCGCTGTAAGGATTATCTAAACTGGTAGAAATGGTTTGTTGTTTATTTAGAAATGCTAGGCTTAATATTTCATTTTCTTTCCAGTTTACTAAAGTCTGTAAAAACGGATAGCTACTATCTTGTTTTTGCAATTGGCCTTTTGTTAATATGTAAAAGGAGCTGGGATCCGAGAGTAATACAATAGGATTTTGTTCTAAATTAAGTTGATTGTTATTATAGGTTAGATACTCTACCAGTAGTGTAGAATTTTGTTGTTTGCTTGAGCTATAACACATGGTTACAAATAAGAGCAGACAAAGTAAAGGTTGTTTAAATTTCATATTTAGTTTGATTACTTAGGACAGTAATATATTAATTATTATTTGTATTTTCGTAAGGAATATACAGTATGAAATGATTAATAATCTTCGCTATTTTTTTGAGAAATATGGCTTTAAAGTTTCTTCACGTGTAGGCGAGCGTTTAGGTATTAAAGCTACACGTATTCGCTTGTTTTTTATTTATCTGTCCTTTTTTACTTTAGGATTAGCTTTTGCTTTGTATCTTACTTTAGCTTTTTTAGCAAAAATAAAAGACTTGATTTATACAAAGAGATCCTCCGTTTTTGATTTATAGAATCTATAGAAATATTACTTATAATTCCAGCTTAAATAGGATAGGATTTTAGTATGTATAGAGTAAACAAGGTGTTTAATTTCTCTGCTAATTTGCTTCACGTTACTTTAATTGTGGAATATATTTAATTTAATTAGTTTATATTTGAATTAAACGAATTTAAAACTTGTACTTATGAATTTTGAATACAATGAAACCCAATCGATGATTGCCCAATCTATTCGCACTTTTGCAGAGCAACATATCCGTCCTTATATTATGGAATGGGATGAAGCTCAGATTTTTCCAGTTGAGTTATTTAAAAGACTTGGAGAAATGGGATATATGGGTGTTTTGGTGCCACAAGAGTATGGAGGGAGTGAATTAGGTTATCATGAATATATTACTATAATAGAAGAGATTTCTAAGGTTGATTCCTCAATAGGTCTCTCCGTTGCAGCTCACAACTCTTTATGTACAAATCATATATTAGAATTTGCAAATGACCAACAAAAAAAGCGTTGGTTACCTAAGTTGGCAACAGGACAATGGATTGGAGCTTGGGGTTTAACAGAACACAATACAGGATCTGATGCTGGGGGTATGAATACTACAGCTGTTAAGGATGGGGATTCTTGGATTTTAAATGGAGCTAAGAATTTTATCACTCATGCTATTTCAGGAGATGTAGCAGTAGTAATTGTGCGTACCGGAGAAAAGGGCGATTCCCATGGGATGACGGCATTTGTAGTTGAAAAAGGAACCCCTGGATTTACAAGTGGTAAAAAAGAGAATAAGTTAGGAATGCGAGCTTCGGAAACTGCTGAATTAATTTTCGATAACTGTCGTGTATCTGATGAGAATCGTTTAGGAAAAGTAGGAGAAGGTTTTATTCAGGCTATGAAAGTTTTAGATGGAGGGCGTATTTCTATTGGCGCATTATCTTTAGGTATATCTAAAGGAGCCTATCAAGCGGCTTTAAAATACTCAAAAGAACGTGTTCAATTTGGAAAGCCTATATGTGATTTCCAAGCTATAGGCTTTAAACTAGCTGACATGGCAACAGAAATAGAAGCTTCAGAATTACTACTACATAAGGCCGCTTATTTGAAAAATAATAATAAGCCTGTTACAAAACTAGGAGCTATGGCTAAAATGTACGCCTCGGAGGTTTGTGTGAAGGTTTCGACAGAGGCTATTCAAATCCATGGCGGTTACGGGTATACTAAAGATTTTCCTGTAGAGAAATTTTACAGAGATTCTAAATTATGTACCATTGGTGAGGGAACTACAGAAATTCAAAAACTTGTTATTTCTAGAAATATTTTGAAGGAATAGATTTTCCTAAGGTTTGTCTAGTCCTGAAATAACGATACAGGATTAATATTATAAAATTACATAAAAAATAGTAGTAGACTTTAGTTTGCTACTATTTTTTTATACCCTTTAAATACCCGATTTTTCGTAACAAACATTTGA
>NZ_JBTXLO010000003.1:0-338541 GCF_054871605.1 Myroides sp. LJL119 | reverse complement strand
GGATCTCCGCAGATCGTTTAACTGGTCGTGGTTATGGCGAGAGTCAGTTGATAAATAATTGTTCTAATGGGGTTCCTTGTAGTATACAAGAGCATCAATTAAACAGAAGAAGTGAGTTTATTATCCTAGAGTTATAAGAAATAATAGACAAATGTTTTTAAAATAAATAAAGGTTCTAGTGATTTCACTAGAACCTTTTTTATTTAATTTATTCTAAAACTAGGTAAGGTAAAACTTAAGCTTAGTAAAACGCAAACAGGGCATAGTTTTAGCTTTTAAAAAAATCGTTTACTAGTAAGAAAACGCTTTTTTAACTAGTAATATTGACTTTTAGTAATTACCAGCTTTTTAATGATCATGAGCGCCACCTGATTCATTTTTAATTAGGTGACTTTGTAAATAATAGGCACCTGTTAATACGATTTGCGCATTTTCAGGCAAAGTAGATAGAATCTTTACTTGCGAATATCCCAATTCACTAACACCAGTCATAACTTCCAATCTCTCAAAGTGATAATCGTCTTGATCTTGGTTAATAAGCACAAAGATAAACTCACGAGCCTCTGCCTTTACAATAGCAGTGTTAGGTAAACTTGGTAGATTGGATTCTGCGGTGTGAATTAAAGCATTTACGTAAAAACCAGGTATTAAGTTCTGAGTAAGGCTATCTATAGCAGCATGTACCGCAATAGTTTTTGTTCCTGGTTCAAAGGCTTTACCAATACTGAAAATAGTAGCATTTATTTGCTGATTATCTGTGTTGGTAAGATTAAAGCTAACTTTTTGTCCCACTTTCACCAGGTTAATATCTTTTTCATAAACCATCAAATCTAGATGTACCTTGGTGTTGTCTACAATGTTAAATAGGGCTTGACCAGAAGATATATTACTACCTATTTTAATCCAAATATTAGCTACATTACCAGTAATAGGAGAAATTATATTTAATGAAGTACTATTGCTACCTGGTTGTACATGAACCAACTTTAATTGATTGGTCAAAGATTGATACCTAGCTTTTTCTATATTTAAATCAGATTTTATTTTCTGGTAAGTCTTTAAAGAGTTTACATTTTCTTGACGTAAGGTTTGTTGCCTTTGGTATTCTAATTCTAAAAACTCTAAATTGTTTTTACTCACTAGATATTGTTCTTGAAGCTGTACTAACTCAGGACTTTTTATTGTAGCAAGTAATTGACCTTTTTTTACACTTTGTCCCATTCCAACTAGAATTTGGGTTACACTACCAGATAAAAAAGTACTAACCTCAGCCTCATCTTCAGGTGGAAGTTTTATTTGACCATTTACCCTGAGTACATCACTGAGGTTTCTGTCTTGAATTTGTCCAAGGGTTATTTCTGCCGCTTTGTATTGAGCTGGGTTTAATTCCACCTGTTTATTTTCATTATCCTTGTCTAAGGATTGCTCTTGCTGTGGTAGGAGCGGGTTTTGTTCTGGACTAGTTTTATTACAACTAACAACAAGGAGTGATAAAACTAAAAGAGGTAATATAATAGATCTTTTCATATTGCTTATTGATTAATGATATAATGTAAAGTGTTGTGACTTAGGTTGTATTGTAATACAGCCTCTAGGTAATTGATTTTTATATTATATGCTGTTTCCATGCTTTGAATAAACTCGACATAAGATATATCTCCATTTTTATATTGTTTATTGGCGTGGTCTTGTATGATAGTGGCGTTTTTTAAAGCATTATTTTGATAGTAATTAATTACATCCTCTTGAGATTGAATCATCTCTAATTGCTGTTCAAGGGTTGCGTTTAATTGGGTATGTAAATATTGTTTTTCAACTTGCTTTTGTTTCTCTAAGGTCTTTAAAGCTTTTATTTTAGCGTTCTGACTACCAAAGAAAATAGGTATAGAAATCCCTACCGTGTAACTAGGCATACGTAATTGTCTACCGTAGTTCTTTGTAGTGCCATTGTTTAAAAGCTCAATACCTGCTTCGGATTCAATATTATAGCCTAGACTTATATCCGGTAGTAAAGCAGATCGTTCTAATTTTCGTTGACCCTGTACAGCTTCTATTTGATTTTGAGCTAATTGCAAGGTGTTGTTGTATTTAAGATCAATTTGCTCTAATAAGTCATGTTGGTCAAATAATAAACCAGATTCCATTGGTTGAAAATCTTCAGAAAGATTCAAAAGAGCCATTAATTTAGACTTTTCATTGGCCAATAAGGTCTTGTTTTGGGTTAACATTACATTGTTTTCTTGTTCTTTAGCCATGGCTACATTACTTTCCATTAATGTTGTTTCCCCGGTTTGATAGCGAATCTCGGCTGATTTAGAGAAGTCTTTTAGTAGTTCTTGTTGTTGCTCTAAGACTTTTTGTTTGCTCATTGCAAAAAGCATTTGATTCCAAGCTTGTCTGACTTGGTAATCAATTTGTAAAACAGTTGCTTGTTGTTGTAAAACAGCATTTTGTAAATCATTTTGCAATAGAGCCTTTTTCTTACCATAGGTAAAAGGACTAAATTGCTGACTTATACTCAAAGCAATATCGGTGTTATCCTTGGTATTTAAATGTCCCAAACTAGTAGAGACATCTGTTTTAGCAAGATCAAAAGAAGTCTTGGTAAGTTGTTTTTTACTTTGTACCGCTAAATCAGATGATTCAATAGCTTGATTATTTGCCTTGGCCAGTTCTAGGGCTTGTTCTAAGGAAAGAATCCTTTTATTCTCTTGACTATATCCATTAATCGATAATCCGATTAACAACAAGGTAATAAGTGTAGATTTAGTAGCTTTTTTGTTCCATTTTATGCCTTTTTCTTCATAGTAATATAATATAGGTAAGACAATTAAAGTAAGGATCGTGGCAGATACCAAGCCACCAATAACAACTGTGGCAAGAGGCTTTTGAACTTCCGCTCCAGCACTGGTGCTAAGAGCCATTGGTAAGAATCCTAAAGAGGCAACCAAGGCAGTTAATAACACAGGTCTTAATCTTATTTTTGTTCCCAGAATGATTCTTTCGTATAGTTCCATATTTTGAGCTTTTAATTGATTAAACTGTCCAATTAGTACAATTCCATTTAAAACAGCTACCCCAAAAAGAGCAATAAATCCTACACCAGCAGAAATACTAAAAGGCATATCACGCAGCCACAATGCTGCCACTCCACCAATGGCAGATAAAGGAATAGCCGTAAATATCATTAAAGATTGCTTAATGCTTTTAAAGGTAAAATATAGTAGTATAAAAATTAATCCCAAAGCAATAGGTACTGCAATCATCAAGCGATTAGTAGCCTCGATTAGGTTTTCAAATTGACCTCCGTAGGTAATATAATACCCCTCGGGTAACTCAAGATTATCATCTAGTTTGGCTTGTATATCACTTACAACACTCTTTACATCTGTGCCTCTAACATTAAAACCTAAAACAATTCTTCTTTTTCCGTCTTCTCTACTAATTTGTTGCGGACCATCTTCATAATCTATTTTTGCAATTTGTTGTAACGGTATCTGTCCTCCATTGGGAAGAGGAATAAAGGTGTTTCGGATATTTTCAATATCAGTTCGTGAACTTTGGTCTAAGCGAACCACTAAATCAAATCTCTTTTCTCCTTCGTAGATAAACCCGGCTGTTTGGCCTGCGTAACTCATTCGTACAACTTGACTGATCTGAGAAATAGTTAGCCCATGCATGGCTAGTTTATCCATATCATATTTAATAGATATTTGTGGAAGACCAGTAACTCTTTCTAATTTAGGGGAACTAACTCCTTTTATATCTGAAATTTGTTGGTTGATCTGTTCACCTATGCTTGCTAGTTTTTCTAAATCTTCACCAAATACTTTAATAGCCACATCGCTTCTAACTCCAGTCATTAATTCATTGAATCGCATTTGTATGGGTTGGGAGAATTCCGTGGTTACTCCAGGTATTTGTTCTAAGGCTGCCTCCATTTTATCAATCAACTCTTGTTTGGTTTTTGCACTTGTCCACTGATCTTTTTCTTTTAATACAATAATTAAATCAGCTGCTTCCATAGGCATAGGGTCTGTTGGAATTTCGGCACTACCAATCTTTGAGATAACCATTTTCACTTCTGGGAAATTCTCCATTAAAATACTTTCCGCTTTGGTGGTGGTTTGAATCTCTTGACTCAAAGAGCTCCCCGAGGAGATAATAACGTGGGTGGCAAGGTCTCCTTCATCTAAAGTTGGAATAAATTCACCTCCCATATTGGAGAATATATAAATACAAATTCCAAATAAAATGGCAGATACCAATAAAATTGTTTTCTTTATTTTAAAGGCTTTCTCTAAGATAGGTTTGTAAAAAGAATATATTTTATCTATGATTTTATCGGATAAATTAGGCTTTTCTTTTCCAACATTTTTAGACAATGCCAAGGATGAAACCATCGGAACATAAGTAAGGGACAAAATAAATGCACCCAAAATAGCAAAGGAAACCGTAAGGGCCATGGGACCAAACATTTTACCTTCAATACCCGATAAGGCTAAAATGGGTAAGTAAACAATTAAGATAATAATTTCTCCAAAAGCTGCACTAGTTCTAATTTTAGAAGCTGCTCCATAAACTTGCTCATTCATTTGCTCCTGGGTGAGTTTCCTGTTTTTCCCTTGGTGTATTTTATGGACAATAGCCTCCACGATTATTACCGCTCCATCTACAATAAGACCAAAATCAATGGCTCCTAAACTCATTAAATTTCCACTAACTCCAAAAAGGCGCATCATGGAGATGGCAAACAGTAAAGACAATGGAATTACCGAGGCTACGATAAGTCCTGCACGCCAGTTTCCAAGGAAAATAACTAAAACAAAAATCACAATCAAAGCTCCTTCCATTAAGTTTGTTTGGATGGTTTTAACTGTTTTATCTATTAATTTGGTGCGATCCATAAACGGCTCGATGGCTACACCTTCGGGAAGCGATTTTTCGATTTGTACCATTTTTTGTTTCACCAAAGAAACAACCTCTTGGGTATTAGCATTTTTTAGCATCATTACCACTCCAGCGACCTCTTCACCTTTACCATTCATGGTAACGGCGCCATAGCGTATACTACTACCTAGTCGCACCTGGGCAACATCGCGAATTAAAACCGGGGTTCCGTTGACATTTTTAACTACAATTTTTTCAATATCCTGTAAAGAAGAGACCATTCCTACACTTCGGATAAAATAGGCATATGGTTTTTTATCAATATAGGCACCTCCGGTATTTTCATTATTTGCTTCAAGGGCTTGAAAAATATCAACAATAGATGTGTCCATGCTCACTAAAAGATCTGGATTAATGGCAATTTCGTATTGTTTAAGCTCGCCTCCTAGTGTGTTTACCTCCGCAACTCCTTTTACTCCAATTAATTGGGGCTTTATAATCCAATCTTGAATCGTGCGAAGATCCATGGCATTGTATTTATTCTCATAGCCTTTTTTGGGGTAAACCACATATTGATAAATTTCTCCAAGTCCTGTACTAACGGGTGCGAGCTCTGGAGTTCCCACAGATTTAGGGATTATTTCCCCGGCCTGACCAAGTTTTTCATTGATTTGAGCTCTTGCCCAATAAATATCTGTATTCTCGGTGAATACCACGGTAATTACACTTAAACCAAATCTACTAATGGAGCGCAGTTCAATGATATTTGGAATAGATTTTACGGCCTGTTCTATAGGGTAGGTTATAAATTGCTCAACCTCTTGGGTTGCTAAAGTAGGAGAGCTGGTAATGATTTGAACCTGATTATTGGTTATATCAGGTTGGGTATCCATAGGTAAAGTAGACACCGAATAGGATCCAACTGCAATTAATGCCAGGATCATTAAACCGATTATAAACTTATTACGGATACTAAAATGTATGATTTTATCTAACATCGTAGTAAAATTTAGTTAAAAATAGATTATACACATACTAAAAAAAAGTTGTGTTTTAATGTAAAAGCTAAATTTAATTACGATATTTTAGGGGGTTGCCAAATGCTAGAATCTACGTTCTGTAGCACACTGGTATAGGAAGATAAGTATCTTTTTACGGGAGTTTTTAGCTCTAATTCACAAACAACAAGACGACTTGCAATGGTTATAAAAGTAGCACAACAATTACAACTGCACATTGGTGAACAACTATCCATTAAGGAATGCTTTGAATCCATATCCGCATCAATCCTTAATGTGGTGGTTAGACTATCAACCGAACTATATTTATCTGTACACGGATAACTTGCCACTGCTAGAATTAACAGGGATAAAAATAAGTTTACTATGTAACGGATGTTTTTCATTGCTACAAAAGTAATGAAAATTATTTATTTTTTTTACTACCAATAGCAATTTGTTCCACTTTGCAACAATGTTGCAATTAGTTAAAAAACAAGGAATTCTTAAAATAAAATATTTAAATGAGTGTGGTTGTATATTCTAGTGGTTTACTTATAAGTATAAGTGTTTAGTTGTATTTGTAAATTATATTAATATATATTGTTGTTATTATTGTTTTATTTAAAAAAATTATGTTAAATTGTGTTTCTTTAAAACATGTAGGTCATCTACAGATGTGGAAGGAGTAGTGTTAAAATAAAATAGAATAATTTAAAATGAATTAAGTAGTGCAAACAAATATCAATAGGATGTTAAATAGTGCAATTACAGAGCTTAATGACTTTAAAAAAAGTAGTTTATCAAGTCGTATGCATATTTTAAAGCGTGTGGGATATTATCTGAAAAAAAATAAAACCAAATGCGCTAACTTAATTAGCATCCAAAGTGGTAAATTAATACAAGATAGTCAACAAGAAGTAGAGCAGTGCATTTTACTTTTACAAAATTCGTACGCTAAATCCGCAAAATATATAAGCGATCCAGCCTTGGTTAGTAAACCTTTAACTACATGGAATGCCTTGAATGATATCCAGGTGGTTTTAACCAGGGTTAATTACCCTTTCTATCAAATTGTATCTGATCTTATTTATGGTATTCAAACACCTAAGGCCACTATTTATATCTACAATGATAAAACACAGATGTGTCTTGTTAAGCTTCAAAAAATCTTTGTATTTTTTGGTCTGCCCAAATCTTTGTTTTGTATTTTCAAGTCAGACTTTCAAAATTGCTTAACTTTACTTAAAGACACCCGAATAACGCAAATCAATTTTCTTGGACATTATAAACAAGCGCAGCTTTTAAATACAATTGGTAACTACCATGCAAAAAAAAGTAATATTAACGCGATAAAGCCCCAAGTTGCTTTTATTGCTTGTGATGCAAATTTATCTAATGCTCTGGATCAATTGTTATCTTACCGAATGATTTGTGGTGCAGAGCTTTGGTTAAAAGCTCAATTGATTTACCTACCACGGAAATTGTTAGAGCAAATCAGGTGTTATGTAAAGGATTTTCTTTCCAAAGTTACCACCGGTAGTTGTCTTGTGAGAACTACCAAGTGTGTTAGTACTAAGAATCAGCAAGAGATACAACAGATTACCAGTTTAATCGAACAGGCTATTTTGCAAGGTGCATATTTAGAGCAAGGATTAATGGATAATAAAACTGATTCAAAAGGGTATTTGCGTCCTGTGGTTTTATCTGGAGTAAGCCCAGAAATGGAGATTTTTTATACCCAAGTAAAGGCGCCTGTTATTTTTCTGCGGGTCTATGATAGTTTAACACAAATTATCCCTGAGTTAGATTGCGAATCGGTTGGCAGAGATATTAGTGTTTTTAGCCAAGGACAAGGTGAATTTATAACGTGTTTTTTTAAAACCATTAATTTTCAGCAAATATATTTAAATCATTTAGGAATTTCATCTGTTGAAAATTCACAAAGTAAAATTGAATTACAAGAGTATTTAAACTTTAACACTTCATTGGATGGGTTAAGGCAAAGAATACTGTAAAAATAGAGTTTTGTTGTTTTGTTTTTAAAGGGCTGTGTTTTTTTAAATACAGCTCTTTTATTTTTTTGAAAGTTTAAATAAATCTTGCTTTTAAAAGAGATTTTATGTGTTAAGGAAATGTTTAATTTTTTATAACAGATTTAACCATCATCTAATATGTAGTTGATTTTGTTAGTGTTTTGTTAATCTAGGGCTGCTGAAAAACCTGGAAGTTTGCCACAAACAAAAAACAACTATAAAAATATGAAACAAAAATTACTGTTTTTCAACCTAATGTTCTTGTTTTGTTTAGCAACTAGTTTGGCTCAAAACAAACATAACCTTACAGGGACGGTTTTAGATCCCGATGGTTTTTCTTTACCAGGGGCCTCTGTCATGATTAAAGGCACTGACAAGGGTGTAGCAACAGACTTTGATGGGAATTTCAGCATTATGGTGCAGCCCACAGATGTGTTAGTGATTAGCTTTATTGGCTACAATACAAAACAACAAGAGGTTGGAACTAACAATCAATTAGTAGTTACTTTACTTCCACAGAGCTCCTCTTTGGACGAAGTGGTTATTACCGCTTTGGGTATTACCAAGGCAGAAAAAGCAATTGGTTATGCCACCCAACAAGTTGATGCAAAGAAAATTCAGGAAGTAGCCACGCCAAATGTAGGTAGCTTGCTCTCTGGTCAGGTTTCGGGTCTTGTGGTTTCAAACCCACCAGGATTAATGCAAAGTCCACAGTTTTCATTAAGAGGAAAAACACCTTTAGTGGTAATTGATGGAATACCAGTGGCCACGGATTTCTTTGATGTTTCTCCAGAGGATATTGCCAATATCAATGTGTTAAAAGGTACAAGTGCCTCGGTATTGTATGGTTCTAGAGGTAGAAATGGAGCTATTTTAATAACAACAAAGTCTGCTTTAGAGCCTGGTATTCAAGTGAGTTTTTCTCAAAACACCATGGTAAGTGCAGGTTTTACGGTCTATCCCAAAACACAAACCCAATATGGTAGTGGAAGTAATGGACAATATGAATTTTGGGATGGTAAAGATGGAGGGATTTCAGACGGGGATATGATTTGGGGACCTAAATTTGATTCTGAGAAACTAATTGCGCAATGGAACTCTCCGATACGAGATAAACAAAGTGGGGAGATTATTCCTTGGTATGGCAATGTGGAAGCAACCCAATACGATGATAAATCTAGGTACGAGAGAGTTCCTATTGCCTGGAAGAATCATGATAATTTAAAGAATTTTATGCAAACCGGAATTATATCTCGAACTAATTTTTCGGTTTCAAGCAAATCAGAAAAAGGCTCCTATCGTATCGCAGGGGAGTTTAATTACAATAAAGATAGGGTACCAAATACTTCCATGTATAGAGGGAATTTAAGTTTTAAAAGTACTTCGTTTATCACCGATAAATTAACCTTTGATACAAAGTTCTCTTACGGTAAAATACATGCGCCTAATGTACCGAATTACGATTACAATCCATCGGGACACATGTATACCATTTTAATATGGATGGGTAATGATGTGAATGGCAATGATTTGAAAAATAACCTATGGGTTCCAGGTATGGAAGGATACCGACAAGCCAATTATAATTATGCTTGGTATAATAACCCTTGGTTTGGGGCAGAGTACTTTAAACGTATTTGGGATAAAGACGTGGTAAATGCCCAATTGAGTTTATCTTATCAAGCCACCGAGGATTTAGTTCTTCAAGGTAGGGCTTCGGCAATTTCAAGCGCGAATCAAACCGAATTACAAAGCCCCAAATCTTATTTTAATTATAGTGCCTCTAGAGAGGGAGGATATAGCATTGATAATGACAATCGTTTGGATGTGGAATATGACTTTTTAGCAATGTATAACAAAGATATAAGCTCGGTGATTTCTTTAAATGTTAATGCAGGTGCGGCCTCTCGTTATTATCAAAGAAATGCAAATTACGCTGCGGCTGATGGGTTAACGGTTCCTGGGGTGTATAACCTTGGTAACTCCACAGGAAATGTAACGGCTAATAATAGTATTACAAAAAAGGCTGTCAATAGTGTGTATGGTTCGGTAGAGCTTGATTTTTATAACGCCTTTTTCTTGTCTTTTGCAGCTCGTAACGACTGGTCTTCTACGCTTTCTAAAAAAAATAGGTCCTATTTTTATCCATCGGCTTCTTTAAGTGTTATGCTTTCAAATTTAATTAGTTTGCCTAAAAAGATGGATTATATGAAACTTTATACCTCTTGGGCGGAAGTATCCAGTGATTTGGATCCCTATTTATTACAAGCCGTATACTCACCAATTAATCCATCTTTTAACGGTAATCAAATGGTTGAGTATCCCAACACGATTTTAAATCCAGATTTATTGCCAGAGAAATCAAGATCTTTTGAACTTGGTTTATCAAGTTCTGCCTTTAATAATCGATTAAGCTTGGATTTGACGTATTACCGAGTATTGGATTCTAATTTTTTAATTCACTTTCCCGTTTCAGAAGGATCCGGATTTAATAATATGCGAGTTAATGGAAATCAGTATACCACAAATGGCTTTGAAATCTCTTTGCAGGGTAAAATCATAGATAAGCCTAATTTTACTTGGAAATCTTCTGTTAATTGGAGTACACGAGAAAAGAAATTGACTAAAATTTATCAAGATGCAGCCAAATATGGCAATTATCAGTTAAATGATAGAGCAGATGCTTTTTATGCAACCGTTTGGCAAACCACCCCGGATGGACAATTAATTTTGGACCAAACAACAGGCTTGCCATCATTTGATAAAAATCCACAAAAAATAGGTCATTTAGACCCTAAATGGACTTTGGGTTGGAATAATAATTTCCAATATAAATCTTGGGCATTGAATATAGGAATAGATGGAATTTGGGGTGGAGTTATGCGCTCTGAGGTGGTTGAGAAAATGTGGTGGGGAGGTAAACATCCTAAAAGTACCCAATACAGGGATCAGGAGTATGAGAATGGCGCCCCGGTTTATGTTCCACAGGGGGTTAATATAGTATCGGGGGAACTTATTACCGATGTAAATGGCAATGTGATTTCCGATACCCGTGTTTATCAACAGCACACCACACCGGTTTCTTGGCAAAGTTGGGCCCAAAATTACCCATACAGGGCTAGGGTGACGCAAAAACAAAGTAAGGAGTTTGCCAATGTTTTTGACCGTACTTACTTTAAATTAAGAACCGTTGCATTAACCTATGATTTCACACCTATTTTAAAGACAAAAAAAATAAGTCAATTATCTGCTAGTTTAACAGGGTATAACCTATTGATTTGGAAAAAATCCAAGGGATTATACTCCGATCCAGATTACGATACCCAAGGAGGTAATGATATTCAAGATCCGGCTTCACGT
This sequence comes from Myroides sp. LJL119, assembly GCF_054871605.1. Classification (NCBI taxonomy): domain Bacteria; kingdom Pseudomonadati; phylum Bacteroidota; class Flavobacteriia; order Flavobacteriales; family Flavobacteriaceae; genus Myroides; species Myroides sp. LJL119. Next base: position 327,257 of record NZ_JBTXLO010000003.1, on the reverse strand, counting down.
TGGATTGGTTTAGGACTTAATATTAAATTTTAATTTTTCACTTATCTATGAAAACATATAACAAAATACTTGTTTTTGCTTTATCTTGTTTAACCCTTGGATCTTGTCAAGATTTAGATAGTTTAAATAAAGACCCTAATAAAGTAACCAGTGCTGCTCCCCATTTATTGTTAACTCCAATGGCAAAAAAAGCATTTACGATGCAGGGAATTTCCAAAGAGTATGCCTCGCGAATGTTAATTAGTACCGATGGGGAAAATACTAGTCAATATTACAAATGGGACAGATCGGATTTTGGTGAGTATAAGGATCTTGTTCAAGTGGATAAAATGATGCAAGAGGCACAAGAGAGCCAAAAAACACAATATCTTGCTGTGGGGCATTTTTTAAAGGCATATTTTTTCTATCAAATCACTTTAAGATTTGGAGATATTCCTTATTCCCAGGCCCTACAAGGAGAGCAGGATATAAAATTTCCTAGTTATGATCCCCAAGAGCAGGTCTTGGAAGGGGTTTTAAAGCAATTAGATTTAGCTCAAAGTCTCATAGAGTTAGACCAAACTCTACAAGGAGATATTATCTATGGGGGGGATTTAGACAAATGGAAACGATTGATAAACTCTTATGAATTAAAGGTTTTAATGAGCCTTTCTAAAAAGCAAAAAGTTGGAGATATCGATGTAGCAGCACGTTTTAATGAAATCTACCAAAATCAGGAATTAATGCGTAACAATGCCGATAGTGGTTATTTAACTTACTTTGATCAAGCCGGAAGTCGTTATCCACAATTTAACTCAAGTTCTTATGGTTCTGGTATGTATATGAGTGACACGTTTATAGATCTTTTACAAGATTTAAAAGATCCGCGTTTGTTTTGTTTTGCCCAACCCACAGCTAAAGCCCTAGAGGAAGGTCTTTTGATTGATGACTTTAATGCCTACAATGGAGGAGACCCAGTGGTGGCCTACGCGGAGAATGAAAAACTGGTAAGTGCCAAGAATATCTCCAAGGTAAATAGCCGCTATTATCAAAATCCAACCAATGAACCTACCGGTGTTTTATCATACAGTGAATTGCAGTTTATTTTAGCAGAAGCAGCCAGTAGAGGTTGGATCAGTGGGGACCCTGAATTGTTTTACAATAAAGGAATCCAAGCAAACTTTGAGTTTTATAATTTGTATGCAAAACAATACGCTACTTATTATACAAATCAGCAATTTGATAAGTATATTAGCCAGGATAAGGTTAAGTTTCAACCTGGAGATTTACAAAGTGAATTAAAACAGATTCTAACACAAAAGTACATCACAATGTTTCACCAAGGAAATTGGAGTATTTACTACGATAATTTAAGAACAGGTTATCCTGAGTTTAAATTACAAGACGGGATTACCCCGCCAAAAAGATGGATTTACCCATTATCGGAATACAATACAAACCAAGCTAACCTTGAAAAAGCTATAGAGCGACAATTCCAATCCCAGGATAATATTCGTTCGGTAACATGGTGGTTAAAATAATATTATATAGTTATGAGTTCTACAAGAAGAGACTTTATTAAAATTTCTAGCCTTTTTGCAAGTGGGCTATCTTTCAATAGCGTTATGCCAAGTAGTATTGCAAGAGCATTGAGTATCGAACCGGAGAAGGGCAGTAGTTTTTTAGATGCAGAACATGTTGTTTTTTTAATGCAAGAGAACCGCTCGTTTGATCATGCTTATGGTAGTTTAACAGGAGTTCGAGGATTTAATGACCCAAGAGCTATGCGAATGCCAAATGACTTGCCGGTATGGTTTCAAAGCGATCCGATGGATCATAAAATCTATGGTCCATTTCATCTAGATATTGTAAACACGAAAATTACCTGGATGGGGAGTCTACCTCATAGTTGGACAGATATGGTATCGGCCAGAGATAATGGAAGTATGGATAATTGGATAGATGCCAAAAGACCTGGCGCAACCCAATATAAATCTGCTCCTTTAACCATGGGATATTTCACCCGTGAGGATATACCGTTTTACTACGCATTGGCCGATGCCTTTACGGTTTGCGATCAGCATTTCTGTTCCTCTTTGACAGGGACTAGCTCCAATCGTTCTTTTTTTTGGAGCGGAACAGTTAGAAAGCAACCCGATAATCCCCAGAGTACTGCGCATTTGGATAACCACCAAATCAATTACAAAGATGTTTCCTGGACCACCTACCCTGAGAAATTGGAAAAAGCAGGGATTAGCTGGAAAGTTTATCAAAATGAACTTAGTATTCCACTGGGATTAGATAACGATCAGGAGAATTGGTTGGCTAATTTTACAGATAATAATTTAGAGTTCCACAAACAATATAATGTACGTCTTCACAAGGCCCATACCGATTATTTGTTACTTGAACTAGAAAGGGTAAACAAACAACTTTCCAGTTCGAATTCCTTGGATTATCAAGAGCTTGAAAAATTAAAACAAAAGCAGATAAAACTACAAAACGATGTGAAGATTTACAATCCACAGGCATTTGAAGAGTTATCTGATTTTGAAAAAAACATCCATAAAAAGGCTTTTACTACCAATATTGATGATCCGCATTACCATAGTTTAGAGCTTATGGAATATGAACATCAGGGACAAAAAAAGCAAACATTTTTACCCAAAGGAGATATCTTTTATCAATTTAGAAAAGACGTGGATAGTGGAAATTTACCTATGGTGAGCTGGCTTGTAGCTCCTTGTAATTTCTCAGATCACCCAGGAGCACCTTGGTTTGGTGCCTGGTATTTATCCCAAGCGATAGATATTCTAACTAAAGATCCACAGGTGTTTAAAAAGACTATTTTTATTTTAACCTATGATGAGAATGATGGTTATTTTGATCATATCGCTCCGTTTGTTCCTGCCTTAAGTGGTGATTTAAAAACTGGTAAAATGTCAGAGGATTTAGCCTCGGATCAAGAATGGGTGACCAAAGAACAAGAAAGACTGCGTAGCAAGGACCCCAAAAGAGATTTTCAAAGTCCAATTGGCTTAGGCTTCCGAGTTCCTATGGTGGTTGTTTCTCCCTGGACAAAAGGTGGATGGGTTAATTCTGAGGTATGTGATTTAACCTCTACAATTCAGTTCTTAGAGTATTTCATAGAGAAAAAAACAGGCAAAAAAGTATACGAAGATAATATCTCGCCATGGCGTCGTGCTGTGTGCGGAAATATGAGTTCTGTGTTTCAAAATTCAATGGATCACTCCAAGGTGGATTTAGATTTTGTCAATCAAAAATCTTTAGTTCAAAGGGTTATTAATGCCAAAGATAATAAAGCTCCAAACCAGTTTAATACCTATAGTAAAAACCAGATTTTACAACAGGCAAATTATCGTGATTTACCTGGGTTTGCTAAACAAGAAAAAGGTGTGAAAAAAGCCTGTGCATTGCCCTATAATATTTTGGCTGATTTGCAAATCAACCAAGAACAGCTTGTTTTAGACTTTGGATCTATGGCTTTAAACAATAGTAATAAAAATTACGCTGCCCCTTTACAGGTTTATAGTAAAGTAGCCTATGATAAGGATGTTAAGTCCAATTGGAATTTTACGGTCTTAAAGCAACAAAATCTACAATTTAATTGGAATGTGAAAGACTTTCAGGGCCAAGAGTATCACCTTGCCATGCATGGACCCAATGGATTTTACCGAGAATTTAAAGACCGTAAAAATCAACCTTGGCTACAGGTAAAGGTAAGTTATTCTTTAGAGCAAGAATTATTGGTGGATTTGGTGAATTTAAGTCAACAAGATCTAGATATTGTATTGTTAGATAAAGTGTATTTAAAACAAGAACAAGTTCAAAAGGTTCCAAAAAATGCCCAAAAGAAGGTTAAACTTAATTACCAGAGTTTTCACGGGTGGTACGAGTTACAGGTTTTAATCCAAGGTAACTCAAGTTTCTTGCAAGTCTACGCAGGACATATTGAAAATAATAAACCAAGTATAACCGATCCTTACATGGCTAGTTTATCCAACTAATCATTTTTTGTTTTCGTATTAGTAAAAAAAGTAAACGCAAAACCCGAGCCTAGTCTTGCCGGGCTGCGTTTACTTTTTTATTTAATTCAAAGGCATTATTTACCATTTGTAGTCCTTTAAAGACATGAGGTTTTTGGTTTGTTAAAACATGTTGTTAACCACCATAGAGTTGTAATTTTAAAAAGTAGGCAGATTAAAAAAACATTACATAGTTTTTTTGTGCTATCTTTTAATTATCGCCTAGTTTAAGGGCAGATAAAAAAATCAAGTTATTTTCAATAATCATTATTTGTTAAAAGCCAATAAGTAAACCAACTAGTTGTTTTGGGTATTGGTGTTTTTTAACAAATTCAAGTATTAAAAAATAAACCTTTATGGGATAAGTTGGTAAAAAATAGTATATTACATTTGTAAAAGAAAATCCAACAACTATGAATATTTTAGTGCGTCTTTTTGAAAAATACGGTTATTTATCTAGTGCCTGTAAATTGGCCCTGGAACAAAATACCCAAACTTTCCACAAGAAAAAAGGAGACTTTTTACTAAAACAAGGTCAATTAAGTGGGAGTTTATATGTTTTACAAAAAGGGTTTGTAAGAGCGTTTTACAACACCGCGGATAACAAAGAGATAGATCTGTGGTTTGCCTTTGAGAATACAATTATAGGATCTACCTACCAGATGTATAAAAGTAGGGCTAGTCTAGAGAGTATCCAGTGCATGGAGGACTCGGTTGTGTATGCTATACCTAATGCGGTTATACTACGATTATATAGAGAATTTCCCGAATTAAACATCATTGCAAGGCGTTTTACCGAGGATTACTGTTTGGATTTAGAACAAAGAGCCTTTGCTTTACAGACCATGAGTGCTTTTCAAAGATACTGTAAGCTTATTCAAGATTTAGGAACCAATGCAAATCGAGTTGCTTTAGGAAATATAGCTTCTTATTTAGGAATAACTCCCGAGACACTTAGTCGTATTCGAAAAATTTGATTTATATCAATTACAAAAGATAAATAGTTGTGTATTTTTGTGCACTTATAAAAATAAACATGAAACATCTTTTGTATCTACTAATAGCAATTGTTTTTGAAGTAATAGCAACAAGTAGTTTAAAGGCCTCGCAGGAGTTTACAAAAATAGTTCCCAGTATAATCACTGTGATTGGTTATGGTCTAGCTTTTTATTGCTTGAGTTTAACCCTAAAGAGTATTCCCATTGGAGTGGCCTACGCACTTTGGTCGGGCATAGGTATTGTTCTTGTAACTTTAGTTGGTATTGTTGTTTATAACCAAAAACCTGATTTACCAGCTATCATTGGTCTGGTTTTTATTATTGCTGGTGTTATAATTATTAATGTGTTCTCTAAAACTACCGCGCATTAAAATAAACGAAACTATTTTTAGTGTATTTTATTTTAATTTGTTTATTGTGTGCGGCGATATTCTATTGTTTTGTAGACAACAGTTTCAAGTGCAATTAAATTCACTCTTTTTAGAGTCTGTATATAAAGTAAGGATTTAATTTTGGTATGCTCTCCAAGGTGTTCTAGTAAATACTCATGTTCTTTTAATCCAGTAAACACATCTAAACAAATATCTTTTTTCCTGGGGGTAAAGCCAACAAGAGGAATCTTCTTGTATTTCTTTATATCTGGTATCAACACTTCGCGTTTGCCAAATCCTACGGTGGCATTATTCCATAAAATACTTGGATAACCAGTCCAATTTTGCATCAATTCTATCAATTCTATGCAGTCTTGTAGTATTCTACTATCTGCTACATTTTGCTGTAGGTATGGTAGAACTTTGCTAAAAGGATATCTTTTTTGTGACATAGCAATTAGTTTTTAGATTAATAGTGGGTGAATTAACAAAGGTAAGTTAGTGAAAAATTAGATAAAATGTACTTTATTTTTTTAATAGTTGTGCTAATACCCACTATTTAAGGGGAAAATGATGTCAAAATGCGAATACACCAAAAAATGAGATTTTTTTGCATTATAAATGTATCTTCTTGGGACTAGGAAGGTTTTTTTGAGGGATTTAGGACAATGTTTAGTTTTAATTGTAATTGTTGTTATTATAATTAAATATGATTTAATTTATGTTAAATACATGATTTAAGTCGTTTTTTTGTTGGTTATGTAATTTATTAATTCTATTTTTATTATATAATTAAAACAGGAAAATGAAAGGACTACAGGTCGATTTAAAGTTGTCATACAAGGCATTTATTGGTCTAGAGGGTCTTTATGGTTATAAGGACGCTCAAAGCAAGGTGGTAATTCCTCCCATGTATCTACATGCACAGGATTTTACACAATGCGGTTATGCTGTGGTTCAAAATAGTACCGGGAGATACGGGGTTATTGATACTAAAAATACTTTAGTTAGACCCTTTAGCTTTGATCGTATTGTACTTCATAATATCAAACAGGTATCTCTTATGCATAGTTTTGTGCATTATAAAGGGCATGAGCGATTTTGGAAGTCAGGATATTTTTCTAATCTATTAGAAAAGGAATTCTCTTATTTTAAAGACTTATATCCTTTGTTGACAAAATATCCTGTTTTGCAACAAGAGAAAGTAGAAGATTTAAAAACTGGCAAAACCCTTGTTGTCTTTCATCAGGCCATGCCGGTAATCGACACAGATCTACCTGGTGAGGATTTACTTGTTTTAAACAAGAACTTGATTTTAATTAATAATAATTTATATAAAATAAAAAAAGACAATCTGAAAAAGATTGTCAAGGATTTTGTGACTTTATTTGACTCCAATAGTAAGGCTGTTAGTCAGGTAAACCCACACAAAGTCACCACCTTTAATATGAAGGGTAAAGCCATTGCTTCGTATGAAATTTTACCAAGTAGTAGCTTTACTATTTATCATAAAGGAAAAGAATATTTAGTGGAGGTTAAAACCAAACAGAGTAAGTCCAATAGGCAAACTATAATTTATAGAGATACCCAGAAAAGTGGTCGTTTTTATGTAAATGGTGCCTTTGAGATGTATCTACCACCCCATCTAACGGACATACAAATAGACCCGCAAATGGATTTAGTGGATATATGGCAGAATATCACTCATATTGATGTTTTAAGCGATCAGGAGATTTTTCTATTAGAAGTGAAATTACCAGTAAACGCCGCCCCCAACAAATTTTCCTATTACCGTTTGACAAAATACGGTAAACTACAGCAAGTCTGTATTGCGTAATGAACTCTTAATTAAATTAATTATTTAATAGTTTTTATAGTTTTTTGGTAACACCAAAGTCTGTGATGGACTTTGGTGTTTTTTTTATTATTTTTCTTTTTCTAAAATAGCTACTGTTAATCTACTTATACAAACCAATTTTTGATTCTCATCGTGTATTTTTATATCCCAAACATGGGTTTTTCTACCCAGGTGTATTGGGCTACAAACCCCTTGTACTAATCCTCTTGTAACTGGACGAAGGTGATTGGCATTAATTTCCAATCCCACCGGGGTGTATTTTTGTAAATCAATCACCAGGCTACTTGCATAAGAACCAATGGTTTCGGCCAATACCACCGAAGCACCTCCGTGTAAGATACCCCAGGGCTGTCGTGTTTTTTCCACCACAGGCATCGTAGCTGTTAGGGTATTTGGGGTAAATTCTGTAAAGACAATATCTAAAAAGCTTCCCATATATTCAGGGGTGTTATTTAGCTGCTCCAGGTCAATGGGTTTGTTCCAAATCATGTCAAATCAATTTTGAATTAATAGTTTTTGAAAATACAAAAAATTGTAAGTCTTGCATAATAATAAACGTAAAATAAGTACAAGTAGTGCCAGAAAAGACAAGAGAATCCACAAAAAAACCCACCGTAGAGTGGGTTTATTGCTAGACTTATTAGAAATCGAGTAATCCATTAGTCTTAACTGTAAATGTAATAATAAAAATTGACAATTAACCTTTTAAAATAAAGTTTCAGTTAAAAACATCTTTATCATATAGGATGGAAAAAACCCTATAAATAAAGGTTTTATTGGTTTTCAAGATAGGCAATTCCTTTACATTTTTAAGCTAAGTTTAGGTTAAAATTTCTTGAGATTCTAAAAAATAAAATACCAAAAATTAAACAAGGTATATAGGGCTTTTGTAAAAAACAAGACAAAAAAATTGTGCCAATAATCAAGGTGAGCTCTTTTAGAGAAACAATCTATTTTTAATAATTACAGCTTTTAGGATAATTTATGGTAATGTTTTTGCAAAGTGTTTTGTGTATAAGAAATCAAGGATGTCAAAGGGCCTTTTAAATAATACCATTGAAGCTTTAGGTTATTTAAAAAAAGCCCCAAAAAGTTAGACACTTTTTGGGGCTTTTCTAAGCATTTATTTTTTTTATTTATTAAATAGCCTGTTGCGTAGATTCTTGATTCACTAAGCTTTGTTTGAATTGAGTTATTACCTGGGCTAACTCTTGGTTAAGCTGCTCGTTGATAATTTGCCCATCTTTAAAGTTTTCAAAAAAGCTTGGTAATGAAAAACTAGCCCTTAGGTCCGCACCATAGAAAGGAAATGTTCCTTTTGCTGCTTGTAAAACCGTACTAGCTCCACGTGGACCTGGGGAGGTGGAAACTAAAATCATGGGTTTGTTTTGAAAAACGTTCATATCTACTCTAGAGCTCCAATCAAAAATGTTTTTAAAGGCTGTGGAAAAACTACCATTGTACTCCGCTAGACCAATAACAAGAATATCTGATTGGGCTATTTGATCTAAGAAATCTTTTGCCAAATCAGGAATCCCTTGCTGGTTTCTCTTTGGCGAGTAAATAGGCATTTCATAGTTATTTAAATCTAGTATGTTTACCAAAGGGTTATGATCTTGGAAATTGTTTATTACGTTTTTTACTAATTCTAAATTGATACTCTCTGTATTATTAGTGGCTGCAAATCCAGTTATTTTCATAATATATTGATTTATTATTTTATCTAAGGCAAAAATACAACGCAAAACACATAAAGGCACTTAACCTAGAACAATAAAAATATACGATGTAACTATTTTTGGTTATCTAATGTGTTAAAGTTTTTAGTGATATATATTAAAAATAATGTTGTTTTATTTGATAAAAATACATGTATTTTGATATATGTATGAGATAATTCTTGTTTTTATGATAAGTTGGCTTTTTATAGTGCGCCATGTATAAGTAATAGTCGTAGGAATTTGATTTATAGTTATATAGGAATTTGATTTTTTGAAAATAAGCTTATACATTTAATGTATTAGCCACCAAAAACAATAATGTAATATGAAGATTTTCAACGTTGAACAAATAAAAGAGTTGGACAAGCAAACTTTAAGCAACCAATATATTTCCAGCTTTAAATTAATCGAGCGTGTTGCTAGTAAACTGGTAGAGGCTTTGGCCAATCGCCATAAGTTATATCACAGTAGTTTTGTTTTTTTATGCGGTAGTGGTAACAATGGAGCAGATGGTTTAGCCTTGGCTAGATTAGTTAAAGAAGCAGGAGGATTTGTTAAGGTATATTTATTACAAAGCAAAAAGTACTCTACCGATAATACAAGTAATCAGGATCTATTACAAGATAGGGGAATTAAAATAGAGAAGTTCTTACCAACAAAAAACACGATTAATATTAAAAGCAATGATATTGTTATTGATGCCCTTTTTGGAACTGGATTAAAAGAGCCTTTAGAGGAGAGTTGGGCCGTTTTTTTTAAAAAAATTCAACAAAGCAATCCCCTAGATACCATATCTATTGATATGCCTAGTGGTTTGTTTTGCGATAAGGCTACAGTTAGCAATTCGGGTGTGTTTTGTGCTGAAATGGTCTATACATTTGAAAATGCGAAGTTAGCTCTATTATTACCTTTATCGGCCAATTATGCCAAGGGATTTGAAATAGTGGATATTCAATTGGATCAAGAAACTAAAAACAAACTGCAAACCAACTATTATTACACACGTAAGAATTGGGTGAAACAGCAACTTAAAGTACCAAATAAATTTGCCCATAAAGGAATTCTTGGTCATGGGTTAATTATAGGTGGAAGTTACTCAAAAATAGGAGCTGTCGCCCTTGCTAGTAAAGCTGCTTTGAAAACCGGATGTGGTTTGGTGAGCGCTTATTTACCTAGTGTAGGATATTCGATTTTGCAAAGCTCCCTATGGGAGGTGATGTGTTTAACGGACAAACAGGCCAATTATCTGACTGATTTTCCGCCAATATCACAATACACAGCCATAGGAGTTGGCCCCGGGATGGGGACCCATGAACAAACCGAGCAAGCTTTTTTAAAATTTTTAAATAAAATAAGCGATTCTCAGGTAAGATTAGTCTTGGATGCCGATGCACTTAATATTCTTTCCCAGAATAAGGAATACCTGGCTTATTTGCCAAAAAATACTATTTTAACTCCCCACCCTAAAGAATTAGAGCGCTTAATAGGGGGGTGGGACGATGATTTTGCAAAAATCCAAAAAGTAAAGGAAATAGCCAAAAAGTATCAAGTTATATTTATTGTCAAAGGAGCCCATAGTGAGGTAGTTTTACCCAATGGTGATGTGTATTTTAATTCAACTGGTAACTGGGCATTGGCCAGTGGGGGAAGTGGTGATGTTTTAACCGGGATGATTGTAAGTTTATTGGCCCAAGGCTATAGTAGTGATTTAGCTGCAATCCTTGGGGTATATTTACATGGAAAAGCTGCCGACTGTTGTGTTTTAAACACCAGTGGGTTTTCGGTAACGGCAAGCGATGTGATAAATGCAATAAGTTTAGCGTATCAACAAGTGCTTTATAACAGATAGAGTTCTGATTATTAGCTTGTTGGTTAAATATTTTACAAGATTATCAAAATTTATCTTTTTTATTTGGAATAATTAAATAAGTATTAATACATTTGTTATCGTAATGCTAAAGAATAATAGTGGGGACTTTATTCTTTTAGTATGCTAAAAGATAACACGGTTTACATTGCTTTTTAAAAAGCAATGACCAGTTTTAAAATCGCTTATTATGATCATAATAAGCGATTTTTTTATGTATAGAATTTTATTTTGGTGTAGATAATAAGCTTATTTTTATACTAAAAAGCTAAATTCATACAAGAAAAAACCCTAATTTTATTTCAGAATTTAGCTTAAAATTGTATTTTTGAAAAGTAGTACTAATTATTGAAAAAAATAGGATTTTTCAATTGTCTTAGTAAAAGAAAATAGCCAGGTCATTAAAGTTTGATTGTTTTTTTGAACTTTATAAAAAAGAAGTATTTGTAAATTATTTTTTTTGGCTTAGTTATTGTGATTAACTATTGTATTAGTTTAAAAAACACACAGATGAGAGTAGGAATCACTTTTAGTGCATTTGATCTTTTACATGCAGGGCATGTAAAGATGTTAGAGCAAGCAAAAGCTCAGTGTGATTATCTTATTGTTGGTCTACAAACCGATCCAACTATTGATCGTCCCAATAAGAATAAGCCCACACAAAGTATTGTAGAGAGATATATTCAATTAAAAGGGTGTAAGTTTGTCGATGAGATTGTACCTTATGCCACCGAACAAGACTTAGAGGATATATTGCGTTCCTTTAAAATAGATGTACGTATTTTAGGTCAAGAATATGCCGATAAGGATTTCACAGCTAAGGCTTATTGCCAAGAAAAGGGAATCGAGCTTTATTATAATCAAAGAGACCATAGATTCTCAAGTAGTTTACTTCGAAAAGAAGTTGCCGATAAAGAGAATGGGAAAATTGTTAAAATAGGTTAGATAATAAGATTATTAAAAACGCTATAGAGTCAGCACAAAGCCATCTTTGTGCTTTTTTGTTTTTTTAACAGAATCTCTTTTGAAACGCTTTGTGGATTTTTGATGGTAAAGACCAATAAAATTTCTACCTTGCATTAGTATTATTTATTGCAGATAACAAAAGTAACATAATGAAAAAAATTCAGAATATTTGCTGCATCGGCGCAGGTTACGTAGGCGGGCCGACCATGGCAGTTATTGCCTGTAAAAACCCATCGATACAGGTAAGGGTTGTGGATATCAACCCAGATCGTATTGCAGCATGGAATTCAAAGGATTTATCTAAACTACCGGTATATGAGCCAGGTCTTGCCCATATTATTGAGCAAACCCGAGATGTTAATTTGTTTTTTGATACAGATGTGCAAGGTGCTATAAAGCAGGCCGATATGATTTTTATATCGGTTAATACCCCTACAAAAACCTATGGTAAAGGAAAGGGTATGGCTGCGGATTTAAAATATATTGAGCTTTGCGCTAGACAAATCGCTCAAGTGGCCACAAGTGATAAGATTGTTGTTGAAAAGTCAACCTTACCTGTGAAAACAGCCTCGGCTATAAAACAAATATTGGATCAAACTGGAAATGGTGTGCATTTTGAAATTTTATCTAATCCCGAATTTTTGGCCGAAGGTACAGCTATTGAAGATTTATTAAACCCCGATAGGGTCTTAATTGGAGGAGGTGACTCCTTTAAGGCCACCCAGGCCATACAGGCCTTGGTTGATATATATAGTAGCTGGGTGGATCCCAAGAAAATATTAACCACTAATTTATGGTCATCGGAGCTTTCTAAATTAACCGCAAATGCTTTTCTAGCCCAAAGAGTATCCTCTATTAATGCCATTAGTGAGTTATGTGAAGTATCAGGGGCGAATGTACAAGAGGTTGCCAAGGCCATTGGTAGTGATTCCCGTATAGGTAGTAAGTTTTTGAATGCCTCGGTTGGTTTTGGTGGTTCATGCTTTCAAAAAGATATATTAAATCTAGTTTATATCGCCCAAAGTTATAACTTGCATCAAGTTGCGGCATATTGGAATCAGGTAATTGTTATGAATAATTATCAGAAAAGTCGTTTTGCGCAAAATATAGTGCAAACATTATTTAATACCGTTAATGATAAGAAGATAAGTTTTTTGGGGTGGGCTTTTAAAAAAGACACCAATGATACCCGTGAATCTGCTGCTATTTATGTGGCAAATGAACTGATGGAGGAAATGGCAGTTATCCACGTTTATGATCCCAAGGTAAGTCAAGAGCAAATGTTAACCGATTTGGATCATTTACACTCTAGAACTCCTTGTGAAAACAAGCAGCTTTTAAAAGTGCACGCTGACCCTTATTTGGCATTAAAGGATTCCCATGCAATTGCTGTTTTAACCGAATGGGATGAGTTTAAAAACTATGATTGGAAACGTATTTATCAAAACATGAAAAAGCCTGCCTTTATATTTGATGGAAGGAATCTTTTAGATAGGGATTCTTTACAAGAGATAGGTTTTAAACTCTACAGTATAGGGGTGGGGAGTAAATAAAAACGATAAGGATAAAATAAGTAGATATAATTAAGCCCTATAAAGATAAAAACCTTGCTATCTCTAGCAAGGTTTTCTATAGACTTTTTTGTAAATATTTTTAGGTGTTTGAATTAAAAAGATGTAGTGGAAATTGTATAGAATTGAATCTAATGCCTTTTGATATTTACCAAGTCTTAATTAATGACTTTTATAGAATTGTTTTTTTAATTATATCTGTTTATACCTACTTTGTGGTAGGGGTTAAAAAAAAGCAGGCCAATAAGATAAATCTTGTTTTTTAATCAAAAAAAGCCTCCTTTGTTGTCTTAATCAAATATAGTAAAAAATTAGCCATTAAATGTCTTTTAAAGCATTTAAAATCAAAAACCTAGAATTGCTCTAGGCTAAGAAGGATTTTTTTTAAAATTATAAAGTTGAAAACAACAGCCATAACCATGGCAAAATAACTTTTAACTTACCTTAAGTTACTAAAAAAGGTGGGTATGTAAATTTTTAATAAAATACAGTACTTTTAAAAGTTAAAGTGTTTTGCAAGTAACATATAACCAAACTAAAAATAAAACAAGTAATTGTGCAGAAAATAATAGTAACAGGGGGATGCGGGTATATTGGATCCCATACCGTGGTAGAATTACAACAAAAGGGTTATCAGGTAGTAATTCTAGATGATTTATCTAATTCTACGCAAAGTGTTTTGGATGGCATCCAGCAAATAACAGGAATTAAACCTTTATTTGAAAAAGTGGATTTGAAAGACCCGGTGGCTACCGATCGTTTTTTTTGCTCTCATCAAGATGCTAAAGGAATTATTCATTTTGCGGCAAGTAAAGCCGTTGGGCAAAGTATGCAAGAGCCTTTGATGTATTATCAAAATAATATAATTGGGATAATTAATTTATTGCAAGGAGTTAAGAAATACAATTTAAATAATTTGATTTTTAGTTCCTCGTGCACCGTTTACGGGCAGGCAGATAAAATGCCAATTACAGAACTAGCTCCTATTAAACAGGCGCTGTCTCCCTATGGAAACACCAAGCAAATTGGAGAGCAAATTATTGTAGATTTAGCTCAGGTTTATCCTTTAAAAAGTGTTTTGCTTCGCTATTTTAATCCAATTGGAGCTCATGATTCCTTGTGTATCGGAGAATCGGTTCAAGGAGTGCCTTATAATTTGATTCCTTACTTAACCCAGACGGCAAAAGGGATTAGGCCTTATTTGAGTGTTTATGGTGATAGTTATAACACCCCGGATGGAACCTGTATTCGCGACTATATCCATGTACAGGATTTAGCCGTGGCACATCTTAAAGCATTGGAGCTGCTTTTAAAAAACCAAAACAAGCAAGATATAGAGGTTTTTAACCTAGGCAGCGGTAAAGGATACTCGGTTTTAGAGTTAATAGAGAGTTTTAAAAGAGTCAATAAAGTGGATCTAGCTTATAAAATTGTACAAAAAAGGCCCGGAGATGTAGACGCAGCATGGGCAGATACAACAAAGGCCTATGAGCAATTAAATTGGCAACCAACCAAAGATTTAGATCAAATGTTAGCCAGTGCATGGGCTTGGGAAAACAAAAATCAGAACTAGTTTAAAATAATAAGTAAAGTTTAATTTATTTGTTTGATTTATTTAAAGTTTATCCCTACTTTTGTCTTATTAAAGTCAACTAGTATTTTTTGACTTGAAAAAAGAAAGTGATATAAACATATAAAAAAGGTATTTATATAGATTTATCTATACTATTTTTTCGACTTATACCTTTTTGTGTTTAAAAGTTCATATTATTAAAAGCCTCCTTTAAGGAGGCTTTTCTTTTTGATAATTACCATAAGGTTACATAGTGGGGTTTAATGTAATTTTATGGAGATATAAAAAGCAGAAAGGGTATTCTTTTTTAAAGAATACCCTTTTGTTTTTTGCGTGTATAAAATATACAGATGTAAATGGCATTAAAGGATCTAGCTTTCGAATATAAAAGCTAGATGCCCCTTTTATTTATTATGCTCTACGAACGTTAACTGCGTTAAGTCCTTTTTTTCCATGTTCTACTTCATAAACAACATGATCTTTCTCGTTAACTGTTTCTTTTAATCCAGTAACGTGAACAAAAATGTCCTGACCTCCATCATTTGGAGTAATGAAACCAAATCCTTTAGTTTCGTTGAAGAATTTTACGATTCCTTCTTGCATGATTATTAAATTTAAAATGATTATGTAATTTTTAGAGCTTTAGTTAACCTTGGTGTGTTCTAAAGGGTTTTTAAGTTGCTTTATTTTGACTTTGGTTAACTTCTCTATTTTTTTTAAGTCTGTTTTTTCTTGGGTACTACACATGGATATAGCCTGGCCGTTTTCTCCAGCTCTGGCCGTTCGGCCAATTCGATGAACATAAGTCTCTGGAATATTCGGGATTTCGTAGTTTACCACAAGGGGTAATTTATCTATATCAATTCCTCTTGCAGCAATATCTGTTGCAATTAAAATTTTATTGGTTTTGTTTTTAAATTCCTCTAAAGCCTTTACCCGTGCGCCTTGACTTTTGTTACCATGAATAGCAGCAGAGGTTATGTTGGATTTTTGTAAGAATTTTACAAGGTTATTTGCACCGTGTTTGGTTCTTGTAAATACTAAAATCTGCGTATTAGGATTATCCAATATAATTTGCTTTAAGAGATTCTTTTTTTTGTCTTGTTCACTAAAGTAAACAAATTGCTGAATCTTATCGGCAGTTAAGCTCTGGGATTTAACCTGAATTCGAGTAGGTTTTACTAAGATGGTATTGGCAAACTCCTCAATGTTTTGCGGCATGGTGGCCGAGAAAAATAAAGTTTGTTTATCCCTTGGAGTCAAACGAAGTATTTTTTTAATATCATGAACAAACCCCATATCTAACATTTGATCTGCCTCATCTAAAACAAGTTGTTTAATCTGAGATATGGATAGAAGTTTTTGTTGAATTAAATCTAGTAACCTTCCCGGGGTTGCAATTAAAATTTGTGGGCTTTTCTTTAGATTCTTTACCTGAGCTACTTGAGATACCCCACCAAAAATACTGATTATCTTTATGTGCTTATCTGCATTGATATCCACAAAAGTTTTCTCTACTTGTAGGGCCAATTCTCTAGTTGGTACAACCACTAAAGCCTGTATAGCCGATGACTTACTAGTTGTTCTTGCGACAAGTTCTAATATAGGGATGGCAAAAGCGGCTGTTTTACCAGTACCGGTTTGGGCCCAACCCAAAACATCGTGTTTGGCTAAAATAGCAGGAATTGCCTGTTGCTGAATGGCTGTGGGTGTTTTGTATCCTATGGCATGTATAGAATCTAACAGGGAAGGGCAAAGAGTAAAATCTTTAAAATTCATTGATACTTGGTCTGTTTTTTATTATTGAATCAAATATAAAAAACAGCATTATTTTATATTATAAATCGACGTATTAACGATTGTCGTCTTATATAAATATATAGCTTAATTATTTAAATTCCTATTGTTTATGCACAATTTTAAAAAAATATTTAATAAGCTTCTATAATTTTATGGAAAAGAAATAGGTAGAATGTACACAAATCCGTTCGATAAAATATTTATCTTAACTAAAATCAAAAGTTACTGGTTTGGTCGAACTACTAAAGTAAAGAGTACAATTGATTTTGTGATCTTCTTTGTGGTATAGATTAGGTAGTAATCTTTTTAATACGGCACAAATCTACAATTATAAAGCCAAGAAAAATAATTTTTTTAGATATTTTTATAAAATAGGTATAAACATCATCATTTTATTGACTTTAAGGGTCCTGATTCCTAGGTGTATTTGGATTTTTTTATGTTTGGAATTAACATTATACTGTTTTTTTTACTACCTTTTGGTAGTTGAATTGCAAGTTATCTAGTGCAGTTAGATAAAAAAAATGAAATAGTAAAAACAAAATAAGAAGTTATGAGAAAATCAATTGCTGTTTTTTTGGCCGTGTTTGGCTTTACAAGTTTTATGTTTGGTCAACAAAATCTGACCCAGATAGACCTAGGAATCTTTCCAGAACCTATGCCAGGGTATAAACAGGTTGTAATAAATTTGCCACATTCTTTGAAGGATTCAACTAAAAAGGTGGAGTTCTATGTAGGGGAGACCATCTCTACCGATACATGTAATTCTTATTGGTTAATCGGTGAATTACAAGAAAAGGATTTACCAGGATGGGGGTATAGTTACTATGTGTTTCAAAGCGATGGGGTTGTGGCCAGTACGCAAATGGGGTGTTTGGATAATACCCAAAAAATGAGCTTTGTTAGTTCAACACCTGAACTTATCACTTATAATGGTAAAATGCCAATTTTAATCTACGTTCCAGATCAATACCAAGTGCGCTATAAAATTTACAAAACAGACCAGGAGGAGTTTCAAGGTGTTGAGGTGGCTGCTAAAAAACAGTAGTTACTAAATTTGATTATTTAAATAAAAGTAAATAAATAATTGGTATATTATAAAAATTATCGTTAATTTTATAGTAAAATAAATAGCATGAAAAACAAAAGTATTTTAGCTGTTGCTTTATTATGTGGCGCCTTGGCCTTTACAAGCTGTAAAAAACAAGCCGATACAAAAGTAGAGCAAACCGTAGTTGAACAACAGACCTTTACTGGTCAAGATGGGCATACCACTGAGAATTCAGTAGATTGGGATGGCACATATAAGGGAGTTTTACCTTGCGCTGATTGCCCTGGAATAGAGGTTACAATTGTATTGAATCCGGATGGTACATTCCAAAGAGAGGATGTTTATCAAGATAAAAAAGATGGAACATTTAAACAAGTAGGTACTTTTACTTGGGATAAAGATGGAAGGATAGTTACTTTAAAAAGTAAAGATGAGGTTTCTCAGTTTCAAGTTCGCGAAGGAAGTATGGTTATGTTAGATACCCAGGGTAATATCATAACAGGAGAATTAGCTGATAATTACGTACTTACAAAACAATAGGGATTAGTTAGATTATTATATTATAAGTGCCAACTTAGTTGTTGGTCTTATTTAACAAAGGCTAATAAGGTCTTTTACTTTCGAAAAATCGTAGAAGTCCGGGTAAGAAAAAAGGATCATATAATTTTTATATGATCCTTTGTGTTTTGTGTGCCCAGCATGGGTAGTAACTCTAGGGTGTAAGTCCCGAACACGCCTCTACAACGGGAAGTGTTAGCCAAATGCAAGGGTGTCCATCGCGAGGTGGAATCTGAAGGAAGCGCTAGGCAAACCCTTGACCTGACGAACAGAAACTATATCAGGCTCAATAATATCGGATAAGGTTGCAAAACAAACTGAAGTCCAAAGTTGTACGGAGATATTTAGGGTAAATATAGCAGGTATATGAGGGGAAAGTTACTGTTCTTACCTGGGGAGGTCTTACAGACATAGGAAAGTTTTTTTTACAGAACTATGGATAACAATTGCTGTAAGAAGTCAGCAGAGGTCATAGTAGGTATGGATACAAGCTTGGCAATACCAAGAGCCTTACGAAATACTGAAGGACTGAACTTAATTTAAATGAGTAGTAAATGAATGTTACCTAATGAAGGAAGGAATGCAGAAAATATCAAAATATATTGATAACTACCTTGGAAAGGATAGGACGGAATCCGAAAGCTACCAAGGAGTGCAGACCTTTATTGGGATAACTGAAAACAACCTCATGGAAGTACATTTTAGTAGCGAGAGTCTTCTTGCTCAAATCCTTGGCTCTAACAATATGAACCTAGCCTATAAAAGGGTAAAGTCCAATAAGGGGAGCTATGGAATCGACAAGTTATCTACGGAGAACCTGCTAGAATGGCTCCGAAATAACAAGGAGTCATTAATTCAATCCATAAATGACGGGAAATATTCTCCTTTAGCCGTTCGCCGAGTTGAAATACCTAAAGAAAGTGGGAAAGTACGCCTACTAGGAATACCAACTGTAGTAGACAGAGTAGTCCAGCAAAGTATTGCTCAGGTACTATCTCCTTTATACGAGAAGGAATTCCTCCCTAGCAGTCATGGGTTTAGACCTAAAAGAGGATGTCATACCGCTTTAAAAGAAGTAAAGAATCACCTAGATAAAGGATACCACTATGTGGTAGACTTAGATTTAGAGAAATTCTTCGACACGGTTAATCACAGCAGATTAATCCAACTTCTATCTAAAAGAGTGAAAGACCCTCGAGTAATATCCTTAATCCATAAATATTTAAATGCTGGTGTAGTTGTGGAAGGAAAATTCGAAGAGAGTACTTTAGGTGTACCTCAAGGAGGTCCGTTAAGTCCTTTACTTAGTAACATTATGTTACACGAACTAGATATGGAACTTGAAAGGCGAGGACTACGCTTTATACGCTATGCAGACGATTGTTTAATCTTCTGTAAAAGTAAAAGAGCTTGCAACCGCGTGAAAGAAAGTATCACTAAGTTCATAGAAGAAGTACTCTATCTTAAAGTAAATAAAGAGAAGACAACTACTGGTTATATCAAAGGAAAGAAATTCCTAGGATATAGTTTTTATGTAACTAAAGATAGGAAATGGGCATACTACATTCATCCTAAAAGTTACAGTAAACTCAAAGAAAGACTTAGGGAAATTACAAAACGTAATAATGGAAAAGGGTACGATAAATTAAAAGCATCCCTAAGGTTGTTCCTACAAGGATGGGTATCGTACTTTAAACTAGCAAATATGTCAACAAAGATTAAGCGTATAGATGAATGGTTACGTTTTCGAATACGCATGTTTATATGGAAGAGTTGGAGTAAAACAAAGACAAGAGTGGTAAACCTTAAAAGGTTAGGAGTCAATCATAATCAAGCCTATCAGTGGGCAAATACTCGTAAGAGCTACTGTCGAACGGCCTTGAGCTTTGTCCTTCAGACTACATTAAATAAGCAAGTACTAAAACGAGCAGGCTATACATCTTTGAATGACATCTACTCAAAAGTATCGTAAAGTTAAGAACCGCCTTGGTACGGAACCGTATGCCAGGTGGTGTGAGAGGTCGGCTGAAGAAATAATCTTCAGCCTCCTACTCGATTTATAAAGGCTATATAATATAGGGGCAGGGCAAAACCAGCAGGGTGGCTTTATAGTAGTTTTTTGTTAAACAAAGAAATAGAATTATCTATTGACTATTTTCAGCTTTGGTATATCTTAAAAAAATACCCCAAAAAGTTTTTAACTCCTTGGGGCAAGTCTTTTAATAAGCCTTTATTGTTAAGCTATTTATTTTTTATAGCTAGGATTATTTATTGTAAACCGCTTGTTTTTTAAAGTGAACGGTTAACAGGTAATAAACCACGGCTCTGTATTTATTGCGGTTTGAAGATCCGTACTGATCCATAACTTTAGAAATACCACCATCTAAGTCATCTTTTTCACTTAGCCCTAGTTTTTTAATTAAAAAGTTATTTTTCACGGTTAATAACTCACTTTCGGAGCTACTAGCCACAGTGGAAGAATCTTTGTTGTAGATCGAAGGTCCACAGCCAATAGTAACTTTTTCTAATAACTCCATATCCGGAGTAACACCGCATTTAGACTTTAGATCCTCTGCGTACTTTTGAATTAATTCTGCTCTTTTACTCATAGTAATTTTTTTTAAACGCTACAATTTAAGTAAAAAATCCCAAATAAACTAGTGTATTTTAACTCTAAGATTAGATGGATGAATAATATTGTTTTAAAATTTGATCGTTTAATTCCAAAGGAGTAAATACCTCTAGAATTCCTGGTTTGGAGCTATCGCTGTAAAATTCTTCTAAGCATTGTTTTAACTCTTGTTGATTAGCTGCCTTTAAATAAGTTAAACCATACATATTGGCTAAATGTTCTACCCCAAGTTGGTGGGTGGTTTCAAAATACGTGTTAAACAATGGGGTGTTTTTATGCCCGGGAAGGAATCGAAAGATACTTCCGCCTTGGTTATTTAAAACAATAGCTCTAAAGCTAGTTGGAATATAGTTGTTCCAAAGAGCATTACTGTCATACAAAAAGCTTACATCTCCACTAATTAACACAACTTGCTTATCCTTTTTTGCCACACTAGCACCTATAGCCGTTGAGCTACAACCATCTATTCCGCTGGTTCCTCTATTGCAAAACACCGAAATACTGGATTTACTTTGAAATAACTGAGCGTAACGTATCACCGAGGAATTACTTAATTGGGTAATACAATTCTCTGGTAGGGATTCAAGTATAATTTGCATAGCCTTTAAATCACACCAAGGTGTTTGATCTAAGAACTGATTTTGCAGCTCATTTTTTTGATGGTCAATTCCAGTAGCCCAGTCTTTATAATTGCTCTTAATATCGGTGGGATATAAACAGGTCATATTAGAAAAAAAGCGATCTGGGGTATCTAAGACTTTACTGGTTAAACAATCGTATGTATTATAGTGTCTTAACATATCAATATGCCAGTGCTCTTGTGGTTGATATTGTCTTAGTAGTTTTTTTATGTGTTTACTAATTACCATTCCACCAAATGTGATTAATATATCTGGTTGGAATTCCAGTACTTGTTGCAAGGAAAACTTGTTTACAAAACGATCAATATTATCAATAAAGCTAGGGTTATGTAAATTAGAGGTGGACTCGGTTAAAACCACAACACTTGGATCTTTAGTTAAAGCATCGATTACCTGTTGGGTTAATACCCCGGGATTGTTAACCCCGACAAGAATAAGTTTTTTACTGGCCTTAGACCATTTTTGTCCATAGGCTTGGTAATCAATAATAAAAGGATCTATAATCTGAGGGTTAATCAAAGTAGGATTAACACTTAAATGTTCTGTGGTTTGGTATAATGGCTCTTCAAAGGGCGCGTTAATATGTGCGGGGCCTTTTTGAGCTATACAGGCATTAATGGCATTGTTGATAAGAATGTCATTGTTTTCACTGGCTTGTTGTTGTAAATTAGCACTGTAGACAATATGATTGGAAAATACATCTACTTGACGAATAGTTTGACCATCGCCTATGTCAATTTTATTCAAAGGTCTATCGGCCGAGATAACCAGTAGTGGAATCTGACTATAAAAAGCCTCTGCCACACTAGGGTAGTAGTTTAAAACAGCAGAACCACTTGTGCAAACTAAAGCTGTGGGTTGTTGGGTTTGTTGGGCCATTCCCATAGCGAAAAAACCAGCACATCGTTCATCGGCTATACTATAACATGTAAAAAAAGGATCACTAGCAAAACCTATAGTTAAAGGTGCGTTTCGTGATCCTGGTGATATGATAATATTTTGAATATTTTTCGCTTTGCAAATTTGTATTATGCTTTGTGCTAAAGGTATCTCTGGATAAATCATATATCTTAGGTGTAAAGCTCAAAGATACAAACAAACCTAAGATTTTGCACACACACCGTTCTATATTTTTCGCAAGGAGTTTACTTGGCTTTAATCCAGTCCTTAATCTCCGGATCGGTTGGTAGGGTTCTAGGTGAAATAACCTTTTGTAGATGCCCGTCTTGGTCAATTAAGTATTTTTGAAAGTTCCATTCTACCTGGGAGTCTTGCAAATTGTTTTGGTCTTTTTGGGTTAAAAATGCGTAAATATCTGCCATATCATCTCCTTTTACAGATATTTTACTCATCATAGGAAAGCTAACCCCGTAATTGGCTTGACAAAAAGCTGCTATTTCTTGGTTATTGCCCGGTTCTTGTCCCGCGAAGTTATTAGCTGGAAATCCAACAATAACAAAGTTGTCAGGACCAAATTCTTTGTATAAACTTTCTAATTGCTCGAATTGTGGGGTTAAACCACATTCAGAGGCTGTATTGACAATTAATATTTTTTTTCCTTTTAGCTGGGCAAAATCAAAGGTGTTTCCTTGAATATCTTCCACTTTAAATTGGTAGATAGTGCCTTGGTTTTTATCCTGATTCATTTGTTTTGAGTTTTGTAGATTTAACGTATCAATGTTCTTTGCATAAAGACCAGTGGCTAAGGTTAAGCAACAGGCCATGAGAATATTTCTAAGCATAGTAATTTGTTTTTAAATGAATTGTTTTAGTCCTACAATTCTAATTGGCTTAAAGTTACGAATCTAATTTTATTTTTACTCAGATAAAATTTAGAAAACTTTTTTTTAACTATTTCTAGATCCTGTGTTTACAGTATTGTTGTCAAATTAAGATTTATCGGATGAATTTACTAAAATTTGAACACCTGTTTATTTTAAGATGTGCAATATTTTTTGTTATTTATAATTGTATTGATTTTATTAACTAAAAAACAAACAACAAATGTAAGTTTGTTTATTTAAAAGATGGTTTTTAGATAAATCGCATAAAAATAAATGACCCACCGTAATTTTGTCCCAGAAAATAATAACTTTGATAGTTATTTTATTTACCAAAAACCAAAACAAATATGAAGTCCGTAATTATTCAAGGAATTAAAGGATCGTTCCACCACGAGGCGGTAGAACGTTTTTTCAAAGAACAACCCGTAGAGATAGTGGATAGTCCTACTTTTACCACACTTGTAAATCAAGTAGTAGATCACAAGGTAGATTATGGGATGATGGCCATGGAGAATTCAATTGCAGGTTCGATTTTACCTAACTATTCCTTAATGACAAAAAAAAAGCTATATATTGGAGGAGAGATTGCCCTTCCCATCAAGCATCACTTATTGGCTTTAAAGGGACAGACCTTAGATGATATTACCCAGGTAAGAACCCATCCTATGGCTCTTTTACAATGTGAGAATTTTTTAGATCAAAATCCAAACTGGCAACGTTTAGCTATGGATGATACGGCCACTTGCGCTCGTAATATTCAAGAAAAGCAAATGTATGGCGTAGCGGGAATTGGATCTGCTTTGGCAGCCAAAATGTATGATTTAGAAATTTTGCAACACAATATACATGATGTATATGACAACTTTACTAGATTCTTTTTAGTTGGGACCAAACCAATGAATGTAAATGGCTTTGATAAGGCTACTTTATATTTTTTTACTGATCACCAAAAGGGAAGATTAAGTAAAGTATTAGAAATTCTAGCCCAACATGAGATGAATTTAACTAAAATTCAATCCGTACCTATCTCCGGTAGTGTATTTCAATATTCTTTCCACGTAAATGTTGTTTTGGTAAATAAAAATTACGACCTGTATTATCAGGCTTTGGAAAAACTTAAAGATGTTACGCGTCATTTAAGTGTAATTGGTCAGTATATGGAGGACAAATTAATTATTGAAAGACCGGAAGAACAAAAAGTAGATGCCTCGATGATTTATTAAATCAAATTAAAATAACATGCCAAAAGGGCATGAATGTAAATTAAAAAAGATGCCCCAGGTAAAAGCCAATGGACAAAGCTCAAAAGTATCTAACTTTTAGGGGTTTGTCTTATGTCTAAAACCTTGGGCATCTTTTTATTGAAAAAACAACACTAATCTTTATTGTTTTTTGTAAACTATAGCTCTTTTTTTTAAAGAATAAGAACCTTTAAGATTCTCTGGTGTATTTACAACAAGTGTGTAGTGACATATAACTAGCGTTACTTGCTTTATCTAATGCCGTATCATGGCCAGATTCTGCAATTACTTTAGAGATCTGAGCAAGGGTAACGAGTTTTGGGTCTATATCTACAGTCAATAAATTACTAGCAATATCCCAGTGAGCGGATTTAACCCCCTTTAAGGTGGTAGCAGCTTTTTGAATTCTATCTTTACACATTTCACAATTTCCTTTTACCACAAGACTTGTTAGATTGTCTGATGTTTTATGTGTGGTGGCTTTAGATTCACTTAGCGTGTATTTGCAACAAGAAGGTAATTCCTGGTATACTTTATCTTGTGGATTGTGAAGTTGGGTTTGATGGCCTTTGTTTGCAATACTTTGAGATATTTTATCCAAAGTAACCTTCTTTGGATCTATCTCTAGACTTAATTCTTTGGTCTTTACATCCCATAAAGCAGTCTTTACCCCTGGTAGGGCAAGGGCCGCTTGTTGTATCCTTTGTTGACACATTTCACAGTTGCCATTTACCCAAAGCTTTAAGCTATTGGACTGTTTTTCTCCCACTAACTTAGAAAAGGAATCTCGATCGTATTTACAACACGCTGCAAGGTTTTGATAATCTTTTTCATTAACATTGTCAAACTGGGTTTGATGCCCAACTTTGGCTACTTGTTTGGAAACCTGTTGCAGGCTGGTTTTAGTGGTGTCTAATTTTAAATCCAGTATCTTTGTGCTGGAATCCCAAGAACTTAATAATACCCCAGGTATATTATTGGCTGCTTTTTGAATTCTATCTTTACACATTTCACAATTGCCATTTACTAGTAATGAATGGGTATAGGTGGGGTTTTCTGTGGTTTGATTATCCGAGTTAATCATGCTGTTTTTACCCTCTAACTGCGCACTGGCATCCAAGACAAACACCCCATTTGTAACTATTTCCTCTCCAGGGGTAAGTCCTTGAAGAATCACATAGCTGTTGCCCAAAGATGGACCTAATGTGACTTGTCTAACCTGGAAGGCAGGCGTGGTTGTGTTTGGTATTTTAATGTAAACTAAAGATCTTTTACCGGTCCACAATACCGCACTTTTTGGTATAACAATTTCATTGGTACTATTTTTTAAAGGAGCCTGTATAATTGCCTTAGCATACATTTGTGGCATAAGCTGCTGATTTTTATTTTGAGTTTCCACTCGTACCTTAGCCGTTCTACTTTGTGCATCTAATATAGGGTTGATAAAAGAGATTTTACCATTATAGACCTCTCCTGGGGTACTTTGTAGGGTATAACTCACCACGTCGTTTACCTTTAAAAAAGGCAGGTCTTGTTCATAGGCATCAAATACAGCCCAAAGGGTTTGTAAGTTTGCGATGTTGTATAAAATAGATCCTTGTTCAACATAATCTCCTTGGTCAACATTTTTACTTATTACAGTTCCCTGGGTATTGGAGTAGATATTAACCAGTGCGGATGCTTTTTTAGTATCAATTACCTTTTGAATTTGAGAAGGAGTCATTTTGTAGTATTGTAACCTCTCTTTAGCAGCCTGCAATAACAAGGGTTGGAAATCTTGAAGCTTTAAAGCCTCTAATAACTCTTGTTGCGCAGTTAATAGCTCCGCGGAATAAATAGTGGCTAATAATTGACCTTGTTTAACGGTCTCTCCGGTGAAGTTGACATAAAGTTTTTCAATGCGTCCAGAGACATGAGCACTTTGGGAGTGTTGTTGTCTTTCATCAACTTGAATACTACCATATAATTCAATGTCTTTCACAGGGTTTTCTGTGGTAACTCTTGAGGTTTGGATATTGGCCAAAGCAACCGCAGATTTACTCATAACAATAGCCGAATCATCCAGGTGATCTTCCCCGGAATCAGTAGATTTTAATGGAGTTAAGTCCATACCACATAATGGACATTTACCAGGGGTGTTTTGTCTGATTTGAGGGTGCATCGAACAGGTGTAAATCACCGAATTCTCTTGGTCTTGTTCAGAGGTTAATTCATGGGTGTGACCATTGGTTCCCCCAAAGATTACCCAACCTATAAATAATCCTATTAATAGAATCCCTACATATTTTACGCTAGGGTTTTTCCATATATTTTTCTTATTGCTCATTGTTTAAAGTATTAGTGTAGGTATTGGGCATCAAACTTTCTATGGATGCCACAAGGGTGTTATATGCCACGATGGCTTGTGTGTGTTTTAATTGATAATCTATCAACAGGCTTTGAACTTGAAAAAGATTGGTTAGATCATTTTTACCCGCTGAGAATTCCGTTACAATTAACTGATAAGTTGTCTTGGCCAATTCGGTTTGTTTTTCATATAAATCAATTGTTCTACTGGCATTCTCAAGCTCTTTAATATAGCTTAGATAATCCGATGATAATTGGTTTATTACCTGTTGTTTGTTAAAACTAGAGGATTCCCACCAAAGTTTATTTTGATTGTCTTGGGCTTTGTATTTTTTTCTAAACACAGGTAGTGAAACACTAACCATAGGCATAATCATATCCTTACCGTTCATACTACCCATGGCAAACATAGGGTCACTTGTCTTGGAAATTACCATATACTGAAGGCCTATCCCAATCATAGGATAGCTCATCTTTTTGTCCACTTGCCCTTTGGCTTGATAGGCCAGGGCTTGTTGGTTGATTTTTTCAATAGCCGGGTTCTCCGTGGTAATAAGCTGTAGGTTAGCTTGGGTATCGGGTAAAAAATCAACTTTCTTTAAAGTGGTTGGAAGATCAACCGGATTATCTATTTTTTGATTAATCAATAGGTTGAATTTTCCTTTTTCACTGTCCAATAAGGCCTGTGTGTTGGTTATATTATGTTGTGTTTCAAGAATCTCAAGACCAATTCTTAATACATCAGACATACTATTGGAACTAGTTGATTGGCTTTTTTGTGGTGTGGTATACTTCTGTAAAGCAAGGGTTTTTAATTGCTCTAGGAGTTCCAGGTTTTGCTTAAGACTTATAAGTTGTTGTTGATAATCCAAAAGAATATACCATTGGGTTTTTATCAAAACAATTAGTTCTTGTTTGGCTATTTGATAATCTTGATAGGCCGCAAGGGCATTGTGCTTGGCTTGTGATTTAGCACTTTTTTTTGTTCCAAACCAAGGAAGGCTCTGCATTAGGGTAAAATCAGCAGTACTTCTACCACCAATAATATCCATTGGTTTGGTGTAAAAAGAAACCGATAACTCGGGGTCGGAAAACTCCCCAGCTAAATCAATATCTTTTTCAGTGGCTAAAAAACTGAGTTTTTGCGCTTGTAAACCGGGATTTTCAGATATACCGATTTTTATATAATCCTGTAAACTGCCTTGTTGAGCCTTTAAATGCTGGGGCAGTAATACAAAGCCACAAAGAGTTAATGTTAAATAGGTAAATATATTACGAGAGTTCATCTGTTTTGATTTTAGGGTTGTTTTTTTGTTCTTTTTTAATAGCCCATTCTCGCCACATGCATTGAAATACGGGAACCACAAACATGGTCATACTCTGGATTAACATCCCTCCAAAGGTTGGTATGGCCATAGGTACCATTATTTCTGCTCCTTTTCCGGTACTGGTTAACACCGGTAGTAGGGCAATTAATGCAGTGGCTGTTGTCATTGCTGCGGGCCTTACTCTTTTTAAACCTGCATAAACTACCGCCTCACGGATCTCTTGCTTGGTTTTTGGGTCTGTTTTTTGGAAGGTATCATGGATATAAGTACCCATTAAAACCCCATCGTTGGTAGCTAAACCAAAAAGTGCGATAAAACCGACCCAGACCGCAATACTTAAATTAATCGGATGTATTTGAAATAAATCCCTCATGTTAACCTGTCCGACAAAAAAGTTCATAAACCACGGTTGACTATAAAGCCACAACAGTATAAAACCACCAGCAAAGGCAACAAATACACCACTGAAGTGAATCAAAGAGGCTGTGATTGTTCGAAATTGAAAATATAAAATCAACAAAATAGCCAGTAAACTCATGGGAATTACAACTAAAAGTCTTGCAGAGGCTCTTTCTTGTTGTTGATAATTCCCTGCAAATTCATAACTAACACCTTTTGGCAAGGTAATTTGTCCTTGATCTATTTTTTGTTGTAAGTAATCTTTAGCTGTATTTACTGCATCTACTTCACTAATATTGGCTACTTTATCAAAAATGACATATCCAATTAAAAAGGTATCTTCACTTTGAATCATCTGGGCACCTTTAGCATAATTTATACTAGCTAAATCACCCAAGGGAACTTGAGCGCCACTTGGTGTGGGAATTAAAAGATTATTTAATGCCTCAGGAGAGTCTCTTAGCTCTCTGGGATACCTTAATCGTACCGGAAACCTTTCTCTACCTTCCACTGTGGTGGTGATAGCCATTCCACCAATGGCAGATTCAATAATACTTTGTAACTCGGAGACCATAACCCCATAACGGGCCATATTATCTCTGTTTAGGTCAATCTCAATATAGGGAGCCCCCACACTTCTGTCGTAAAAAACAGTCGCCGGGGTAATGCTTGAAACATGTTTTAAAGCAGACTCTAAAATCTTGCCGGCCTGTTCAATACTTGCTAAATCAGGACCAGATATTTTTAAGCCCATCGGAGCTCGCATTCCAGTGGTTAGCATTACTAATCTAGCCTCGATGGGTTGAAGTTTAGGAGCCGAGGTCACCCCAGGAATATGGGAAACATTTATAATTTCTTGCCAAATATCTTGGTCCTTTTTAATATGATCTCTCCATTGACGTAAAAACTTTCCTTTTTTATCTGGAATTAAACTATCTGGGTCTATTATTCTAAAGTGATTTTTAGAATCGTAAAACGAACCATCAATTAATTCAAAATGGCCTTTTCTATTTACCTTAAAGCGCTGTCTATGCCCGTTTTGATCCAGCATATATTCACTGCGATAATTAATGGTGTTTTCAAACATTTGGGTAGGAGCTGGGTCCAAAGCCGAGTTAACACGTCCCCATTTACCAATGGTTAATTCTACCTCAGGTATGTTAGAGATTCGCTTGTCTAAAAGTGCAATAAAGTCTAAATTTTGTTCAATACCTGTATGGGGCATTGTGGTGGGCATTAGTAAAAAAGAACCCTCGTTTAACGCAGGCATAAATTCTTTACCTATTCCTGGGAAACTAGCTTGCCCTTTTTGCCATAAAGCACTTTGCTTTACCTGTGTGTATCCAATGCTTTGTAAGGGGTAGGAGATAAAGCTGAAAGTTTTCTCAAATCCCAGCCATATTAGTACTCCCATAATAAGGGTTACCAGGGGAATTGCCATAAATTTCCAGCGATTGGTTAAGGCCCAACGTAAAATTCGTTCGTAGTATATCACCAAGATCCATAACATGGCTAAAATACTACCAACGGAAACACTCACAAAGATAAAATTCAAAAACGAGCTTTGCGAGGTGCCCAAAGGAAGCCAGTGAATACTAAGGTAGTAGGTGGTTATAAATAAAGTTAAACCAACATTGATGTAATTCACTATTTTTAAAGAGTAGTATTTAGGGGTGATTAGATTGTTTAATCCAACCAAACACAATACAAAACTTAAAAATTCTTGGGTATATAGGCCAAAACACAATCCAAAAATAATTAGCAATACATTGGCTGCTTTTTTTAATTTATCTGTGTTTAATCGTATCGAGAAGATGTAATAGGCCAAAGTAGGTAGTATTATAATACCTAGAATAAAGGCCGATAATAAAGCATAGGTTTTCGTATAGGCCAAAGGCTTAAATAACTTTCCTTCTTGAGCTTGCATGGCAAAAACCGGTAAAAAGGATACAATAGTGGTTAACATAGCCGTGGATAAAGCACCGGAGACTTGACCAACCGCCTTGCTTATTAAATCTAAAAAAGCCTTGCCTTTGGGTAAATGTCCATTTTTCTTAGCCTTTTCCATTTCCTTGAGGATACTCTCCACAAAGACTATTCCTACATCAACCATAACACCAATGGCAATGGCAATTCCCGAGAGAGCAACAATATTGGCCTCCACTCCGGTGTATTTCATAATAATGAAAGTGGCTAGTACACCAATGGGTAAAATACTAGAGATAATAAGCGAAGCCCTTAGATTAAAAACAAGTACAATCACAACAATAATACTTATAAGTATTTCGTGGGCTAAAGCTGTCTCCAGGGTACCTATGGTTTCATTGATTAAAGAAGAGCGGTCATAAAAAGGAACCACAGTAACTTTCGATACACTACCATCGGGAAGAACCTTAGATGGTAGACCGTTTTGCATTTGTTGAATTTTTTGTTTTACATTGCCAATAACCTGCATCGGATTTGAACCATATCGCGCCACTACAACACCTCCCACAGCATCCACGCCCTCTTTATCAAGGCCACCTCTTCTTGTTGCAGGACCAAGACTAACAAATGCTAAGTCTTTTATTTTTATAGGTTTGTTGTTTATTAGGGTAACTACTGCATTTTCAATATCTTTTACATCTTTTATATAGCCTAATCCACGTACCAAATACTCTACTTTGTTTATCTCAATGGTCTCGGCTCCAATATCCAAATTGCTGTTTTCAATGGCCATCATTACATCTACCACAGAGATATTATAGGCCTTTAGGGCCTCGGGATTTACCTCGATTTGATACTCTTTTACATACCCTCCAATAGAGGCCACCTCGGCCACACCAGAGGCTGATGCTAAAGAGTATTTGACATAAAAATCTTGAATAGTTCGTAGTTCATCCGGATCCCAACCTCCTGTTGGTTGGCCAGTGTTTGGGTCTGTGGCCTGTAAGGTATACCAAAAAATTTGTCCCAAAGCCGTAGCATCTGGTCCTAGAGTTGGTATAACATCCTTGGGCAAGGTTCCCGAGGGTAGCGAGTTGAGTTTCTCTAATATTCGTGATCTACTCCAAT
This sequence comes from Myroides sp. LJL119, assembly GCF_054871605.1. NCBI lineage: Bacteria > Pseudomonadati > Bacteroidota > Flavobacteriia > Flavobacteriales > Flavobacteriaceae > Myroides > Myroides sp. LJL119. Next base: position 295,473 of record NZ_JBTXLO010000003.1, on the reverse strand, counting down.
AAAACTCAACATCCTCTTCAAAGATGATATAGATAAACGACATGCCAAACATGGAACTACTTCGGATGGTTTTCACCCCAGGGATTCCCAATAAGGAAGTAGTTAAAGGATAGGTGATTTGTTCTTGAATATCTTTAGGTGATCGCCCCATCCATTCGGTGGCGACAATTTGCTGATTATCGCCAATATCAGGAATAGCATCCACTGCCACTGGATCACTTGGAAGAATTCCATTGTGCCAGTTAAAGGGTGCGGTGATAAGTCCCCAGATAAGAATTACCACCAAAATTAATAAGGTAATTACTCTATTTTTTAAAAAGTAATCAATAGCTTTATTAAGCATAGTATGGGTATTTATAAAGAATGAATATGACTTTTTAATTGTATAACCATACCGTAAATAATACCCTATAAAAGAGTACAATTTACTAACAAGGCTTTGCCGAGACTTTGACTAAAGGAAAATAATCCATTTTTCTTACAGTAAGAAATTTATCCCAGGATAAACGGTTTATTTTATAGACAATAAAATAAGAATTTTTCCTAGTTAAATCCTTCTAGGTCAAATGCAAAGCGATAAAATGGTATACAAATAAATCAGACACTTTAATCAAAGTGTCTCTTGGGAAACAAGTGGATAAAATCAGGTTTTATCCCTAAAAAAGAATCATATTCTATAAATACATAGGAAGTTTTGGCGCTGAGTACTTTTATATTTAAAAGCATCGGTGGCGTAGGTATCAAATTTAGATATGCCTTGGAAAACAAAAGATAAATCACTTAAGTAGTTGGAATTAAACCACTTGTTTTTTATAACAGCAATTTTGGATTCTGGTCTTTGAATATCACTTGATACCTGTATTTGCAAATCCACTAGATTACTGATAACACGTGAACTAGTTGTGTTACAACACATCATTTGCATGGGTTCACTTTGATCGGGTGAACAACATGAATCTGCAGCCTTATGGTCACTAGAATCCATATTCATGGTACAAAAACCAATGGATTGCTCTTGGCAACTCCACTGTATAACAGGCCCCACTACTGTGAAAACAGATAGTAGAACAAGTAATATGGCTAGTTGTTTTTTCACCTGAAATGCTGTGATTTTCGTTTTTAAATAGATAAAAGCAAATATAAAAGTTTTTTTATAAATTCTTGTAAAAACACCACTAATATTTTGAAAAGCAGTAAGTTTTGTGTGTCTGTTAACATTTAAAAGGTTTTCGAAAAAAAAAGGCAAAAATATTTGGATAAAAAGGCGCGATAATTAGGATTTTAAATTATATATTTCATGTTTATAAATTTTATTAAAATGAAATATGTTATTACATCTTTGTTAGCTGTGTTAGTGCACAGTAGCCTTTTTTGTCAAAGTCTTAATTCCGAAAAACCTGCAGATAGTTTAGCGGCAAATACGCTTTACGAGGCCGTAGTGCAGGATTTGGGACATTCCCCGACACAAAGGCAGAAGTTTGTAAACATGTTTTTAGATACCAAATACGAGAATTTAACTAGCTTTAATTCCCAAGGTACTGACCAAAGTCAATTTCGAGTAGTTCAAACCCGTGTTTATTTAAAAGGAGATTATAAGGATAAGATTAGTTATGGACTTCGTTACCGTTTAAATGAAAAAGATGCCTCAAATGCGTTAGAGTTTGCGTTTTTAGAGTATCATTTTAATCCTAATTGGACCATAAGTATGGGTAAAATGTTTACCGCTTGGGGATCCATGGAGTTGTCTTACAACAGTGCGGATTTATATATGTTTTCCAATATTATCAATTCCATTGAATTATTCTCTCCTGGGGTTAGTGTAACTTATAAAACACATGGGCAGAGTTTTAAATTCCAGGTAATTTCTCCAGGAGAACAGTTTGCTTCCCAGGCATATAAAGACAAGGCTTACGCAGGATTATTTCTTTGGGAAGGGAAGTTATTTAAAGATATTTTGAAAACAAGATATGGTTATGGCTTGTTTCAACACAATGCCAATAAGTATTACTCTTGGGTAACTTTAGGTAACCAGATTTCTATCAATGATTTTGCCATGGAATTAGATTGGATCTATGGTTACCGAAATTTAGCCGATCCGCAATTTGCGTTGATGAATGACCAAAAAAACCCTACAATAAATTACGTAAAGGATAATGTTGTAATGGCTACCTTTAAGTATAAAATAAATAAAGTAACACCTCTTATAAAGGTGATGCATAACTACCGTCAAGATATCAATCAAGGTATTTCTTATGTTTATAGCGGTATCTCTGGGGTTGTGGAATATAACCCTTTTAGTGATCCTGCATTTTCAGCCTTGCGACTTTTTGCGGCATATAATTTTTATAATTATAAGTATAAACAACAAGTAAATCCTATTAGTGATAACAACCAAAGCCAAGTGGCTATAGGTGTTCGCTGGATGGTACCAATTTTTTAAATAAAGTAGAATCTATTTGATATACTGTTTTTTAACAATCTATTAAATATTTATACTATTAAATTCTAAGAAAACAAGTAATTTTGTCCTTGTTAAGAGTCCCTTAGCTATAATATGGTTATACCTGTTATTGAAAAAGGACTTTTGACAAGGATTTTTTTGTGCCATATTCTTGTGTTTTTATGACTTTAATAAAGACTGTGAAAATTGTTTTTTTAGTTGTTGTTTTTTATCTACTTATTTCATGTGAGCAACAAAACAAAAGCACTTTTTTACAACCCCATAATTGTATGTATTGTACTTTAGAGCCTATTGCTAATTCGGATCATACCTATAAGGACTCTTTAGGTAAATCCATGAGAGTATCAATTGACAACCATAACAAATGGGCTAGGATTGAGCTACAAGGTAAACAAATATATCTGCCTTATATTGTAACTGGCGATTATACTGGATTTAAAGATGATGTGTATCAGTTATTACAAAATCCTAAAGGGGTATGTTTGTTAAAAAATCAAAAAGTAGTATTTAAACAACATTATGAATTCTTTGATAATTAAGGCTCCGTTTTTTTAAAAGCGGGGCTTTTATTTTTACAACATTTTTCCAAGCTATTGTAAAACAATCCTGGGTTTTACCTTAAAAAATTATAATTTGACTTTTTAAAGACAACTAATACATGTAATTTGCGTTATAGTTAATAGCTCAAGGTAGCGGTATGTAAAAAAAAAACAAATTATGAATAAACTTGTTTCTAGTAAAATTGTATTGGTCTTCTTGGCTGTTTTGTGTAGTTTTTCTATGCACGGTAAAAGAAAACCTAGTTTAAAACTAGCAGATAAATATTACAAAAATAAGGAGTATACCAAGGCAGCCTCAGAATATAAACGCCTGGAGAGAGGTAGGCGAACAGATAATTATATTTATTTACAATTAGCAGATTGTTACAATAAGTTAGATCGAGATATTGAAGCCTCAAAGTACTATGGTAAAGCCATACAAAATGATGCTTCTGTGGATGCGGAGATTTACTATCGTTATGCAAAAATTTTGCAAAAAACAGGTAGATACGAAGTTGCCCGTGATATGATGGATGATTATGCAGCTTTAAAGCCGCAGGACTCCAAGGCTAAAGACTTTTTAAAAAATCCAGACGCATATTACGAACTTTATAAATTACCTGAGGATTTCATGTTTGCCGAGACTGGTTTTAACGATAGACAGTTTCAAGACTATGGAGCTATACTTACTCCAGGGGATACACTATTTTTTGTTTCGAATCAAACAAAACATAAAAAGAAGATTCCTCGTAAATTATTTGAGGTTCGTACTCCTAGTAAAAGAGAGCCTAATTTTGATATTTATATGGCTCAGTATAAAGATGCAAAGGAGCCAATTTTTATTTCAACAAGACTAAAAGGAAAAATCAATAAGCGATTCAATGATGGGCCTTTGATTCAATCGGTGGTAAAAAACCAAGTTATTTTCACTAGCGATAGTTATCGTTTTCGCGCTTATCGAAAAATTAAACAGGTTAAACAACGAGATGGAATAAAGAATTTGTTTACCGCAACTAAAAAGAAAAATAAGTATCGAAAAATTAAAAAGCTTCCTTTTACCCAAGGTAACTATACTTATCAAAATGCTGCTATAAGTCCAGATTCTACTTATTTGTATTTTGCTTCGAATATGCCTGGGAGTTACGGAGAACTCGATATTTGGAGAGTTGAAATTTTAGACGATGCAATAGATTTTGGAGAGCCGCAGAATTTGGGACCTGTGATTAATTCAGGTACAAAAAATGACTTTCCTTTTATAAGTCAAGATAACGTGTTGTATTTTTCTTCCGATAGATGGGGAGGATATGGAGGTATGGATATTTATAGTTATGATTTAAATGATCCAAAAGCAAAGGTGGTAAATTTAGGAGCTCCTTTAAATACCCCAAGAGATGAGTTTGCCTTTAGTTTTTATCCCAGAAACAACATAGGTTTTGTTTCAACCAATAGAATTGGACGAACCGATATTTATAAAGTGTTCCCTGTGTGTGAAGTACCAGTTGAGGTTATAGTAAAAAGTAAAACGCTACAAATGCCTGTGTATGGCGCCAAGGTACTTTTTACCAATTCAGTTCGTAAAGAATTAGAGCCTGCCTTTACAGATCTAAAAGGAACTGTTTCTATACCTTTGAATTGCCAAGGAGCTTTTACTTTAGATGTTTCACATGAAGATTTTCTGGATGAACAATTAAAAGTAGTGGTGAAAAAACAAGATGCTTCAATGCAAGTTATTGTGGAATTAACTCCTTTGCAAGACTTAGTAATTAAAGACTCTTTTATTGAGTTGGCTGATATTAATTTTGCTTTTGATCAAAAAGAAATCACCCCTGAGAGTAAACAAGAATTGGATAAGTTAGTAAAGGTAATGAAGCGTTATGCCTCTATGGTTGTCCAAATTAACTCACACACCGATAGCAAAGGGAAAGAGTCTTATAATTTAAAACTATCTTCCGATAGAGCCAAAGCAACTTATGATTATCTTATCTCACAGGGTATTGACTCGGATAGGTTAAAATATCAAGGTTTCGGATCTTCAAAACCCAAGGTAGATTGTAAAGATTGTAGTGAATTACAAGATGCAATGAATCGTCGAAGTGAATTTATAATTTTACAAAAATAAGCAGGTTTTAAAATAAAAAAGGTATGCTTTTCACAGATATCCAAAAATTAGATGTTTTATAAGTACCTAAAAGACAATACTAGGTTTTTTAGCTAAAAGTGGTAGATAAAGGATTATTGGTTTTTAAAAATAAAGCCATTAGTTTATTAATTTGGGTATATGTAAATCCAACGGGGTTATAAAGTATTTGTAAAAAAGATACATCATCTTTTGGTGTTTTTTTATTAACAAGTAATTCTATTATATATGAGTTATTAAATACCTGAACGATACAAAAACTTGATTAAGGTTTTACAGCATATTAAAATTGTGGTTGTTTCTTTGCTAAATAAATTAAAAAAGGGACTATCGTTTAGTGTGATAGTCCCTTTTTGAAAAAACAGTTGTTTTTTACAATCCGTTGTAGGTTAAAATACAACTATTTACAAAGATGTTGTTTTATTTACTGCTTTTTACCAACAGGTCAACCAGTAAATCCATTTTTGCTTTATAAGGCTTTGAAATGTCATTATCTGTGTAAAGATCAGATGTGGAAATACTTATGCTATATGGTAATGACCAAGCGCGAAGCGCTTTGGCTATATTATCCAAGGTGTTTATAGCTTGCATGGCTTGATTTCCAGCACTCCAAGCGGTAAAAGCAACTACTTTATCTGTTAAATAAATATTTTCGTTATCCGAAAGGAGTTCTAGCCAGTCTAAAGCATTTTTCATAACTCCAGGGATTGAACCATGGTATAAAGGACTCAACCAAATAAACACATCTGCTTGTTGAAAATCCGCTACGAACTTATTTACCGCAACAGGTGGTTGTTTGATTAGTTCTACGTCAAACATGGGAAGATTATAATCCGATAAATGTAATTCTTGTACACTAAGACCCTGTTCTTGGAGTTTTTCATTGTAGTAACTAGCAATTCTTCTAGAAGTTCTAAAGGATTCTTTGTCTAAAGAACCGTTAAAGAGGATAGCTTTCATATAAATGTGATTATTATAATTATTAAAGGTATTGGTTTGTGTTTTTATTTTAAAGCGGTAGATTCTTGATTCCAATTAGTATTACTATCTGGTTTAAAACTTGCAAAGATAAGTATTAACTTATTATCCTTATAAATATTAAAGGTTTGATCGGCAATATCAAAATCAAAGGTCTTTTTCTCTAGTAAGGAAACTACTTGTTTAACAGTATCTGGTGCTTTTTTGGTCACCAAGTTATTACACGCATAAAAGGTTTCAAAACTAATCTTGGTATTGGTCTTGTTTAAATATACTTTTGCGAAATACACCATTTCTGGGGTGATTAACTCCATGTAATGGTCATCGAGGTTTAATTGAAAATATATTAATTGACTCTCTGGGTTTAAATCGGTTTGATTTATTTGAATTAACTTCCAACTATTATCTTGGATATAATCTCGAAGGCGATCTATCTTTTCAGAAGTAAACACCATTCTTTGCTTTTGGTCATTCCCAATAAAAAGGGAGTCAATGTCTTTTCGAATCCAAATATTTTGATTGGAAAAGGCGTTTTGAAATTTTTTTTCGTTTTCCATAATCTTACCATCACAGTTTAAATCATGGGATACCAATTCCTTGGTAGTGAAAATATATTGTTGATCGGATTGTTTTATTTCTTGTATTGGAATATAAAAGTTATTGCATCCGCTATCTCCCAGTATATAGGTTTTGTCCTGAGGTATGAAAATGCTTAATTCCCTATTCAAAGAATCTATATTGGAACTATGACAAAGTACCCATTTAGTATCATAAATCTCCTGGGCGTAAAGATTAAAACTTGTTAGTATACCAAGTAGTAATAAGGTTTTTTTATACATAGGTAATTAAGAGGTAATCTATTGTAGAATCTGTTTTTTTGCTTTTGCAAGATACATAATAAAATTAAACCTATTTGCAAAGTGGTGGTTTGAATAATAGATTTATCCGATTAGTAAAGACTATATGCCTGTTGAATTTACTTTGTTAATAGCAAGATTGGCGGTAGTTGGTAAAATCTGTTTAAAACCAAAAAGACTCCTTTTAATAAAACGTTATTTTCTAGGTGTCTTTTTTGCTTTATTTAATAGGGGGGAATTAGATGTATTAAAGCCCCGGTTTGGTAGCTTTTTTTTTATTGGGTTGCTTTTTTTCAAAAAGGTATCTTTTTAAAAACAATTCGTTTGAAATAAGAAGCAGATCTACCGGGATTAAAAGAAATTTGATTTTATGGAAGACTTTGTTTTTGCTTAAAAAAATCTTACAAAGTTGTTGGAATAATTAGCTCAGAACAATATTTAATTGTAATTTTGCCTTCCAAACACAACTCTTTTTTATATGAATCCAAAAGTATTACTTACTTCAAAAGAGATTGACATTATTCTACATCGTTTGGCATGTCAGTTGGTGGAAAATCACCTTGATTTTTCTGAGACACTTCTTATTGGTATTCAACCACGTGGCAAGTTTTTAGCTGAGCGTATAAAGTATATTTTAGAAAAACAATACAATATATCTGATGTAGCTCTTGGCTTTTTAGATATCACTTTTTTTAGAGATGACTTTAGAAGAAATCAAAAACCCCTTGAAGCCAATAAAACACAAATTGATTTTCTAGTTGAGGACAAAAAAGTTGTCTTTATCGATGATGTATTATATACCGGACGAAGTATTCGTGCTGGATTAAGTGCTATACAATCTTTTGGTAGGCCAAGGGAAGTGGAACTTTTAGTTCTAATTGATCGCCGTTTCTCTCGACATCTACCTATTCAACCCGATTATAGAGGACGTCAAGTGGATGCCTTTAATAACGAGTCGGTAAAAGTTCATTTATCAGAACAAAATCAAGACGACTGTGTACTTTTAGTATCTACCGAAATTATCTAATCTCAAAAACAAGCAACCCATTAAGTGATGAAAGAACTAAGTGTAAATCATCTTCTAGGTATAAAATATATCAATAAAAATGACATTGATTTAATCTTTGAAACTGCAGACCACTTCAAAGAGGTAATCAACAGACCAATTAAAAAAGTACCCTCTTTAAGAGATATTACAATAGCCAATATCTTTTTTGAAAACTCAACACGAACAAAATTATCTTTTGAGTTAGCCCAAAAGCGACTTTCGGCAGATGTGATTAGTTTCTCGGCAGCGCAATCCTCGGTTAAAAAAGGGGAGACTTTAATTGATACGGTTAATAATATTTTAGCAATGAAAGTGGACATGGTGGTTATGAGACATAGTACCCCAGGAGCCGCTTTATTTTTATCTAGAAATGTCAAGGCTAGTATAATTAATGCAGGTGATGGAGCTCATGAACATCCCACTCAAGCTCTTTTAGATAGTTATTCTATTCGTGAGAAATATGGAGAGGTAGCTGGAAAAAAGGTGGTGATTGTAGGGGATATTTTGCATTCTCGCGTGGCTCTTTCCAATATTTTTGCCTTGCAAAAACAAGGAGCTCAAGTAAAGGTGTGTGGACCTAAAACCCTTATACCTAGATATATTCAAGAATTAGGTGTAGAGGTGGAGACCGATTTAAGAAAAGCACTTAATTGGTGTGATGCCGCCAATATGCTACGAGTGCAAAACGAACGTTTAGATTATAGTTATTTCCCCTCAACAAGAGAGTATTCCCAACAATTTGGATTAACCAAAGAGTTATTAGATTCTTTAGACAAGCAAATCATGATCATGCACCCTGGCCCAATTAATCGTGGTGTGGAAATCACCTCGGATGTTGCAGATAGTGAGCAAGCGGTGATTTTAGATCAAGTGGAAAATGGGGTAGCAATTCGCATGGCAGTGATATACCTTTTGGCATCTAAGATAAAATAGTTAATTTTACCTAGTTACAGATAAAATAAAACAGTGTTATGAGAATCAAAGAAAAAGGACATAGCGTTATTTTGACCGATAGCCAGAGTGATGTTGCTACATTGGTTGAGAAAATTAAACAGCAATATAACAACGGATTATCCAATAAAAATATAATCGTGGATCTGACTGTAATAGCTAAGCCAATTGCCCAAGAGGATTTGTATTTATTTGAACCATTAGCTTTAAATCACCTTGAGAAAGCAAACAAAAGCTTTGTGATTGTTATTGCCGATGTAGACTTCAATGATTTTGATAAAGAATTAGTTGTAGTACCTACTGTTTTAGAAGCAGGTGATATAATAGATATGGATGAAATCCAGCGCGATCTTGGATTTTAAGATATAAATAAGGCTTAATTTTAGTAATGTCTTAAAAGGGTAAATGCTTTTTAGATATAGTTAAAATTAAGCCTTTTCTTTTTGTTATATAGAGGTGATTTTTGTACATTACAAAGGCAAATATAAAAACTCTATTGACTTGAAACTTACTATATTAGGCTGTTACGCAGCAACACCTAGATCCATTACTAACCCTACTTCACAGGTTTTAGAGATAGGTGGACAAATGTTTTTAATAGATGCCGGTGAAGGCACCCAGGTACAATTAAGGCGCAGAAAGATTAAGTTTCAGCGTATTAATCATATTTTTATCTCTCATCTTCACGGAGACCACTTCTATGGTTTAATTGGTCTTATCTCTACCTTTACTTTATTAAATCGTCAAGCTGATCTGCATGTTTATGGACCCAAGGGAATTAAAGAGGTAATTCTTTTGCAATTAAGATTGGCTAATTCTTTTACTGGATACAAACTTTTTTTTCATGAACTAACTAGTAAACAAAGTGAAGTTATTTACCAAGATGACAAGGTTAGAGTTACAACAATTCCCCTAGATCATCGGGTATATACCAATGGATTTTTGTTTGAGGAAACTCCAAAAGACAGAAAGTTACGTATAGGTGAAATTGAGGATTTGGGAATAGATAAATGTTATTATCAGAAAATTAAAGACGGTTGTGATATCACCTTAGATAATGGTCAGGTAATTTCAAACAAACAAATTACCTATGATCCCCAACCCGGACAAAGCTATGCTTTTGCCTCAGACACACTTTACAACGAGCAAATAGTTCCTATTATTCAAGGTGTGGATGTTTTATATCATGAGAGTACGTTTTTAGAATCCGAGAGTCATTACACCCAACACACTAAACATTCTACGGCTAAACAAGCTGCTTGCATTGCTAGATTAGCAAATGCAAAAGTCTTGATTTTGGGCCATTATTCAACAAGATACTCGGATATAACGTTGTTTAAAAAAGAGGCAGAACAGGAGTTTGATGGTAAGATTTTAAACGCGGATGACGGAGCTATATTTAAATTTTAAAACAAAGTAATTATGACCGATTTAAGTAATTATAGAAAGTCTTATGAGAAAGGACACTTAGATGAGCATAAAGTTGAGCAAAATCCACTGATGCAGTTTCGAAAATGGTTTTTTGAAGTCGAAGAGTTTAAAGGGGAGAGTGAAGTAAATGCCATGCATGTTAGTAGCATTGGACTTGATGGTTTTCCAAAAACAAGGGTCGTGCTTTTAAAGAGTTATGATGAAAATGGTTTTGTTTTTTACACAAATTACCACTCGGAGAAAGGCAAGGCCATTTTGGCAAATCCCAAGGTGTGTTTATCGTTTTTCTGGCCATCGTTAGAGCGTCAAGTAATCATTAAAGGGATAGCAAGAAAAACAAGTGAATTACAAAGTGATAATTATTTTGATTCCAGACCATTAGGTTCGCGTTTAGGAGCTATTGCCTCGAATCAAAGTCAAGTAATTGCCGATTATAATGTATTAATAGAGCGATTAACACAATTACAAGACCAGGATCAAAACCAGATTAAGAGACCGGATTTTTGGGGAGGATTTGTTGTAGAGCCTATCTCTATGGAGTTCTGGCAAGGAAGACCAAATCGACTCCATGATAGAGTTAGGTATAGCCTATCGGAAGATAATTTGGATTGGATTATAGAGCGTTTAGCACCTTAAATAGAAAACTTATGAAAGCATTTAAAATTATTTATATTATAATCGCTGTATTATTTATGATCTGGGCTTTAGCTCAACAGGCTAGTGGCAATGTACAGATTTGGGTTCAGGTAGTAGCTGTGGCATTGTTTTTTGCTTTAATGGCTAAATTAATGAGCAAAACTCCCAGTAATTCAAATAGTATTCAAAACCCAGCACAAAGGGAATTTGAAAAGGGAATAAAAGAGGATTTAATGGAAGAGTCTGTGGATCAAAATGAAGATAAAAACCATAAACCCCATCAAGATGTTAAGTAAAGGAGATAAAGTACAGGTTTTAGACGAGGACCAAGAAGGAGTTGTTATTTCGGTAAATAAGCAAACAGTTACCATTGAGACAAAAGATGGATTTGTTTTGAATTACCAAGAAAAGGAACTTTTGAAAATGGATTTTTTAGATGATAAGCAAATTGAAAAAGCTAGCAGTAAAGGACTAGTCTTAGATGCTTTGGGAGATAAAAAAGGACCGAAAAAAAGATCTTTTGTTAAAGAGAAACGTTCTAAAAAAGATGAATTTGTTCTAGAGGTAGATTTGCATATTGAGAAGTTGACTAAGGATTATGCTCGTATGGAAAAATATGATATGCTTACCCTTCAATTGGATTGTGCAAGAGGACAATTGGAATTTGCAATTAAAAACCGTATACCACGTATTGTGTTTATTCACGGAGTTGGAGAAGGGGTGTTAAAAGCAGAGTTAGAATTCCTGTTCTCTCGTTATACTGAGGTGGTGGCAGAGGATGCAAATTATCAAAAATACGGATTGGGTGCTACCCAGGTGTATATTAAACAAAACCCAAGGTAAAAAACTATTTCCCACTAAAAAAAATGGACTATAGTTTTATTGCATAAATAAGATAAAAAAAAGTAGAAACTATTGAAAAACAGTTCCTACTTTTTTTGATTTATGAATGTATTAGTTTTCTTGGGCTAAGAAAAACTTTAAAGACTTCTTAGGATACTTTTGTTTACTTTTTGCACTAGGGTTAGCAACTGCGGTTTTAATGCTTACTTTATCTCCTAGTTGAAAATTAGCCTGGGTGTACTGATAATCTAATAAGTAGGGCCCACAAAAGTAATTTCCTTGCTCATCTTTTTCAATAATGCCTTGAAAAATACCTTTTTTAGTTTCTTTTGACATGATAACTATAAATTTAGAGCACAAAGATACAATAGTTTCTTGTTAAAAAAACAGGGATCGATACCTTTACTAAACCTAAAGGATACCCTTTATCAAAGTATTTGTGATCCAAATTGTGTTATGGTGATTGTTAACTTGAATTAAAAAGAGTTACTTATTTTATTTCAATATGCAATTAGGGGTAAAACCTGTTTTTTGCTTAAAGAATCTACTAAAAGGCTGGATGCTAAAATAAATCCAAAAGATGTTAGATTTTTGTGCAGAGCATAACATAGTTTCCCAAGTGGATTGCAATTCAAGATATAAATAAGGCTTATAAGGGCATGTTAAAAAGTGATGCTCGGTATGGTTTTGTTATTTTTTTGAGCTCAAAAAAAAAGCTAAGAGTAAAGATAATTAGAACCACTAGTACTTACACTTGGTTATTTGTAGTTAATTTATACTACTTTTTGAAATAAAAAAACAGCTGGTTTACACATGGTAAAACAGCTGTTTTTGATATATTTTTTACTTGTATTTAAATAATTCGCTACAAGGCACTATTTACAATAGCAGTAAAATCTTGTGCTATTAAAGAAGCCCCGCCAATTAATCCTCCATCTACATCTGGTTGAGAGAAAATTTCTTTAGCATTAGCAGCCTTTACACTTCCTCCATATAAAATGCGTAATTCATCGGCTGTTTTCTTATCGTATTTTCGGTTTATTTCCTCGCGAATAAAACCATGCATCTCTTGAGCTTGCTCAGCCGATGCGGTTACTCCAGTACCAATTGCCCATACAGGCTCATAGGCTAAAACAATTTTTTCCCAAGCTTGCTTTGGTAAGTGAAATAAAGAGTCTTTTAATTGATTGAAAATCACATTAAAATGTTGTTTGGCTTCTCTGTGTTCTAATTCCTCGCCAATACAAAAAATTACGTTCATATTATGTCTAAGGGCCGTGTCTACTTTAGCCCTTAAAGTGGCATTGGTTTCATGAAAGAAAATACGTCTTTCCGAGTGACCTAATATAACGGTTTCCACACCAACGCTTTGTAGCATAGATGCCGAAATTTCTCCCGTGAAGGCTCCACCATCTGCTTGATGCATATTTTGAGCAGCAACACCTATATTTTTATCTTTTAATAATTCTGTAGCACATTGTAAGTTGGTAAAGGCAGGGGCAACAATCACCTGCACTTGTTGAGTTTGGGGTAGTTGTTGTACTAGCTCATTTAATAATTTTTTAGTCTCTGCAAGTGTCTTATGCATTTTCCAGTTTCCAGCAACAATCGGCTTTCTCATATTAATTCAATGTTTTTAATGTTTGTTGTATTTGTTCAAAACTTTTTTCCGTAGCATCGTATAAAGCAATATTAGAGTCTTTATCTACCACAATGTATCTAGGAATCCAATTCAGACCTATGGAGATTCCAAACTCTCCTTTCATACCCTTAGGGTCATTTAAAAAGAAATGTTCACCAGTTAAATCGTACTTGCTAACACCTGCTTTCCACTTTTCTTGATCCTTATCTAAAGATAAGTAAATATACTTAGTGTTTGGAAACTCTTGTTTTATTTTTTTTGAACCTTCAAAAGCTTTGATACAATCCGGACACCAAGTTGCCCAAATATCGATTAAAGCTGGTGATCCTTTAACTGAATCCAAGATGTCTTGGAGTGTAACTGTCTCACCGGTTAAAGTAGTAAAGCTACTTGCAAGGGCTATGCTATTGAATTTAGTAGGATCTTGTGGCAAATTACTTTGTTGGTCTTGTTGATCCTTCTGGTCTTGTTGCTCTTGTGTTAATGTTTTTAGCTCTACCGATTCCGACTTTTGCTTACATCCAGTAAGACTAAGACTAACTAATGCTAAGGCAAATATTAATTTTCTCATAATTTATTTTTTTTTGATTAATTCAATTTAACGCGTGGATCTAAATAAGCATATATAATATCTACAATAATTGTAATTATAACAAAGCTTGTGGCTATAACCAAAACAGAACCCATTATAACAGGTAAATCCAAGGTATTTAAAGCCTCAACAATTTCTTTACCAAGTCCGTTCCACCCAAAGATATATTCCACAAAAACCGCACCAGCTAACATGGATGCAAACCAACCAGATAAGGCTGTGACCACAGGGTTAAGCGCATTTTTTATACAGTGGTTTTTTAAAATGTAATAGGGATGTAACCCCTTTGCTTTGGCTGTTTTAATATAATCTTGGTTAAATACATCTAAAATGGAGTTACGCATTAATTGACTAACCACTGCCAAGGGACGTATTCCAAGGACAATACTAGGTAAGATACAATTTTTTAGTGCAATATATTGTCCGTTTCCAAAATCATCCACCTCATAAAGGCTTCCACTCATATTAAGCCCCGTGTAATCATGTAGGACAAAGCCGAATATCCAAGCAAACAAGATGGCACTAAAAAAAGAAGGTATACTCATACCAAAAGTACTAATTAAAGCGATGAGTTTGTCAATCCAACTGTGAACAAAAACAGCCGAAATAATACCTAGCACAACACCAAAGAACAAGGCTATGGTAATGGCGATAACTGCCAATAAAATAGTGCTTGGCAAGGTTTGGGCTAGAATTTCACTTACAGGTTTGCCCGTTTTTTGAAAACTCTCTCTTAGATAGGGTAACTTTATAAGAATTTGATGATTTTTAAACTCCATTAATTTAACTCCTTGATACTGACCTTTATTAAAGCTATAATCTGTAGGTGCGCTACTGTGAATCGACAAGGGAGATAAATCATTTAAATACAATACATATTGCGTTGATAAGGGTTTGTCAAAACCAAATTTTTTATTGATAGCCATTATTTGCTGTGGACTTTGATTTTGATCTAACATCATTCTAGCAGGGTCCCCCGGTAGAACATGAAATAGAAAAAATACCACAGTTACCACTCCCCAAAGAGTAGCTAATGCGTAAAGGAATTTTTTAAAAAAATAGCTTATCAACTTTTTTGAATTATAAGTTTAATTTATTTAAGTCATTGTAATGTACCTTTTGCGTAATTACTCCTTGGTTTAAAATAACAATACTCGGGTTAGCGCGCTCTATTGTTTTTAATGTGGTAGCATCACAGGTGTAATACTCAAAGGGTAGTTGGTACTGATTAATTACTTGATCGATTTTATCTTGTGAAGAGGCACTAAGACCAATTACTTTGTAGCCCTGTACTATAGCTTTATTGGCAAAATCCTTCATCATAGCTAATCCTTTTGGATCAGAACTATTTAAGTCGTAGGTAACAATTAAAGCAAGTTTGGGCTCCTGCATCATATCATAAGTGTAGTCAATACCATCTTTGTCCATGGTAAAATCATGAATCGGTGGAATAAACCCCTGTTCAATCATTACATCGGTACGGCGTATAAAACTGGCTCCTTTAGGTATGTTGGCAAGCTCTTTATCACTAAAGGCTTGCTCTTGTCCATCTACTAAGTAGTAGAAAGTCATTTCAAATTTACTTTGTGGGGCATCTTGAGGAATTTCCATATCTTGTAAGATATCTGTTCCTATTTTATAGGCTCTGAAATCTTTTAAAGGTAAGTGATTCAGTACCCAATAAGCCATAAATCCACATCCCAATAAGCTGACAATCATTATTGTAATACGAGTTTTAGATGTAAATAAGGGATGAATAACTTTTTGTTGGATAAAAATAATTACAATAAGAATTAGTAATACTAAATCTTTGGTAAAGCTTTGCCAAGGACTAAGTTTTAAAGCATCTCCAAAACAACCACAATCTGTTACTTTATTAAAGTAGGCCGAATAAAATGTAAGGAAAGTGAAAAACACAATCATTAACAAAAGTAACCACAAGGTTAATCGGCGCATAAAGCCAATTAATAGAGCAACTCCCAATATAACCTCGGCAATAACTAGTATCACAGCAATTTCAAGAGCGTAGGGTTCAAAAAGCGGTAAATTCAATACCGGTTCAGAGAAGTATTCCTCTAACTTAAATGAAAAACCGATAGGATCATTTAATTTAATTAATCCCGATAGTATAAAAAGGATTCCAACAAATCCTTGGGCTAGTTTAGCTATAGTTTTCATATTAGGGTTGTGTTTTATCTTATTGTGGTTGTGATGAATCCATGTGCTGCAAATGGATTAAAGCAAAGACAGCATAATTAAGCATGTCTTGGTAATTGGCTTGTATTCCCTCTGAAACAATTGTTTTTCCTTTATTATCCTCGATTTGTTTTACCCTTAAGAGTTTTTGAATAATTAAATCGGTTAATGAACTTACTCGTAAATCGCGCCAGGCTTCCCCGTAATCATGGTTTTTATTCTCCATTAATACCTTACAAGATTCTACCTGGGTGTTATATAACTCAAGGGCTCTTTGCTGTGTAAGATCTGGTTGATTAGCCACACCAATTTCACAGCTAATCAAAGCCATGATACAATAATTAATAATACCTATAAATTCCGAGTCCTGATTCTCTTGTATTTTTTGTACGGTATTCTCTTGGATACTTCTGATTCGCTGGGCTTTGATGTAAATTTGATCGGTTAAAGAAGGCAGTCTTAAAACTCGCCAGGCACAACCATAGTCTTGCATCTTACGCATAAATAAATCTCTGCATACTGCAATTACTTGATCATATTGGGCCGAAGTGGTGTTCATTTGAATTATATTTGTCATATTATTTTTTCAAAAATAGTAATAATACTAGCCCTTTGAAAGAGCTTAGTGCATTTTGAAATGATTTAATTTATAAAAATACGAAAATAAGTAAGCTATAAAACACTATGACAATAAATTGTAAGGGAGAATTAGTGGATTTAACTCTTCCAAAGGTAATGGGAATTTTAAATATTACACCCAATTCATTTTATGATGGAGGGAGATATAAAAGCGATGTGGATTTTTTGAATCAAACAGAGCTTATGTTAAGCCAAGGAGCTGATTTTATAGATTTAGGTGCGTATTCTACTAAACCTAGTGCAGAATTTGTGTCCACCCAGCAAGAATTAGCACGTATTGTTAGGGTAGTGGAGTTATTGGTAAAGGAGTTTCCAAAGATTATTCTCTCCATAGATACCTTTCGAAGTCAAGTGGCAAAGGCCACCATACAAGCAGGAGCAAGTATAGTTAATGATATTTCAGGGGGTACATTAGATTCCGATATGCTAGATGTTGTAGGACAATTATCGGTTCCCTATATTATGATGCATATCAAGGGAAACCCGCAAACCATGCAGTCTATGACTGAATATGAGGATCTAATAAAAGAGATAAATTTGTTTTTTTCCAAGCAAATTGCTCTAGCTAGACAGGCAAAAATTAATGATATTATACTAGACCCTGGATTTGGTTTTGCAAAGAACTTGCAACAAAATTATCAATTAATGGATAAATTAGAGCTTTTGCAATTATTTGAATTACCTATTTTAGTTGGGATATCCAGAAAGTCAATGATTTATAAATTACTGGATATTAGCCCGGAAGATTCCTTAAATGGTACGAGTGTTTTAAATACCGTAGCTTTATTAAAAGGAGCAAAAATACTTAGAGTACACGATGTAAAGCAAGCCGTGGAGACTAGAGAAATTTTAAAACAATTCCATATATGAAAAAAATAGTATTACTAGGTCTTTGTTTAATAGGCCTTGTGGGTTGTGAAAATAAACAGCTACATTTAACAAGAGGCTCTTTTACCGATACAGAATTTGTGGAGAATCATTCCCCAGTATATTTAGAGAAAGATTCTCAGACTAACCAGTTAATCGAAAATCAAGATAATAGAATTGCAGGTACAAATTATATTTTTTCGGTTGAAAGGAGTTTGAATCTCTTACAGGTTGCCAATAGTGTTAGTAAGATAAAAAACACCAAATACGACCCAGAAAACATGCATGCGGACCAATTGCAAGTATATTTTTCTTATGCCGATACGCTGAATAAAAAATTAGCATTTTTTAATTTTAAAGAATTGGATTTTGGATTCAACGGACCTTCTGCTCTAGAGAATTTGGTATATGTGAAAAACAAGGATACTGTTTTAATAGAAGGCTACCCAGCCAAGATGGATCAATTAATAGAAATTATAAAAGATAAAGATTCTATTCAGTTAGGTTTTAATAAGGACTTAGATTTTGAAACCTACCTGCAAACTCGTTTGTATTTAAAGCAAAATAATTTACAGGATAAGTTTGTCGCTACAGATTTAATCTATTAAAGGGATTATTGGTGATGATAAGGCTCATTGCGTAATATAGTAAAACCACGATAGATCTGTTCGATAATAAATAAACGAATCATTTGATGGGAAAATGTCATTTTTGATAATGCTATTTTCCCTTTCGCATTTTTATAAACCTCTGGACTAAAACCATAAGGTCCACCTATGACAAAAACTAAGGTTTTTATTCCCGAATTCATTCTTTTTTGTAATTCATCGGAAAAAGCAACACTGGTGAAATCTTTCCCGTTTTCATCCAGTAAAACCAAATAATCCTGATTTGTTATTTTCGATAGAATTAAGTCTCCTTCTTTTTGCTTTTGCTCTTGTTCGGATAGGTTTTTTACATTTTTTATATCTGGGATAATTTCTAAGTCAAATTTGACATAAAAGTTTAATCTTTTTATGTACTCTTCTATTAATATTTGTAGAGGCTTGCTATCTGTTTTACCTATTGCAATTAATTTTATGTTCATATATTCCAGGGTGATTTTTTGCAAAAATAAACTTTTGATTTTTCAAGGCCAAGTATTAAAAACCAATAAGCATTAAAAACAGTGTTTTTAAGCTATTTATTCTTGCTGGTTGTCACAATTTTAAGGTTTACCAAGAAAACAAGGTGTTAAATTTTATCTAATAAAACCTAAAATTTTTCTATATTGCGCGGTTAAACTTAAACTAGAATGAGAAAAATTATTATTTCAACCTTATTTTTATGCGCTAGTATTGCCCAGGTTTATGCCCAGAAAGTACCTAGCTTTAAAAATGGTATGATTGTTTCTGCCCATCCCGCGGCAAGTCAAGTGGGAATAGATATTTTAAAAAAAGGTGGTAACGCAGCCGATGCCGCAGTAGCCGTAGAGCTTGCCTTAGCGGTAGTTTATCCAAATGCGGGAAATATTGGCGGAGGAGGTTTTATTATTTACCGTTCTTCAGATAGTACCGTTGATGCCTTAGATTACAGAGAAACAGCCCCTTTAACAGCAAGAGAGAATATGTACTGGTCTGGAGATGGACAGGTTATACAAGATTTAAGCTTAAAGGGTGCCTTAGCTGCCGGTGTGCCCGGGACTGTGGATGGTATGGTTAAATTACATGAGAAATACGGTAGCCTGCCATGGGCAGATTTAGTGGCTCCGGCTATTGAATTGGCTAAAAATGGTTTTGAAATTACAAAACAACAGGCCGCTGAGTTTAACAAAGAACAAGCCGAGTTTAGAAGGTTAAATACCCAAGAAAATGTTTTTACCCAAGATAAGACTTGGAAACAAGCCGATTTATTGATCCAACAGGATTTAGCTCAAACTCTAATGCGTATAGCGCAAGATAAAAGAGAAGGGTTTTATGGAGGTAAAACCGCAGAATTAATTGTTTCCCAAATGCAACAAGGCAATGGGGCCATTACCTTGGAGGATTTAAAGGCTTACCAAGCCAAATGGCGTACACCGGTTGTGGGAAACTATAAGAATTTAAAAGTAATATCTATGCCACCTCCAAGTAGTGGTGGAATTGCTTTAATTTCTTTACTACGTGGTGTTGAAAAATATCCATTAGACAAATGGGGATTCCAAAGCCAAAACTCGGTAATTGCTATGGTAGAGGCAGAACGAAGAGTTTATGCCGATAGATCTAAGTATTTAGGGGACCCTGATTTTATTGATGTACCGGTGAATCAGCTTTTAGAAAATCAGTATATTGATTCTCGTATGATTGATATAGATTTTACAAAAGCAACAAAAAGTGCCGATATAAACCCAGGTACCATACCTGGATATGAAAGCGAACAAACCACCCATTATTGTATTGTAGATAAATGGGGTAATGCCATCTCGGCAACCACCACATTAAATGGTTCTTATGGTTCACATGTGGTTGTAGCAAACGCAGGCTTTATTCTTAACAATGAAATGGATGATTTCTCCATTAAACCAGGGGTACCAAATATGTATGGTCTTGTGGGGGGTAAAGCAAATGCTATTGAACCAGGTAAACGTATGTTAAGCTCGATGAGTCCAACTATTCTTGAAAAGGATAATAAGCTTTACATGGTAGTGGGAACCCCAGGTGGATCAACTATTATTACCTCCGTGTTTCAAACTATTTTAAATGTTGTGGATTTTAAAATGAATATGCAACAAGCCGTTGCAGCACCACGTTTTCATCATCAGTGGTTACCTGATCAAATTGATGTAGAACAAGATGCTATTTCTGCCAAAGTGAGATTAGAATTACAAGAAAAGGGATATATTTTAAAACCTCGATCTAATTATGGCCGTGTGGAGGGAATTTTGGTTAATCCTAATGGTTCTTATCAAGGAGGTGCTGACCCTAGGGGAGATGATACAATTGCAGGGTATTAATTCCTAGTGCTTTTTAAGTAAATCAAACCAAAGGAGCAATAAAGAATATTGGATAATAAAAAACGCTTTTAGATAATTCTAAAAGCGTTTTTTATTATTTTGAAAATACATTTGTTTAGTAAAACTCTCCCAATTCGATAATAGGTCTGGTGAATGAAATATGCTCGTATTGATCTTTGTTAAACACCACATTTACTAAGCTTATTTGGTATTTTAATTGTCGTTCTCCTTCAACAGGTGATGTCCATGAGGCTTGTATTACAAACTCTCCACTTGTGGCATTCCATAACTCTTCTAAAGTATTTAAAGTCGATTCAGAGGTCCCGGGTATATCTCCTGGGTTTTGACAAACTTGGTCTAAATTAATACCAGTTCTTTTGTATTGTTTAAAACTAACTTTGTGTTGAGAATTAATTGCAATTCGAGTAGGTTGTTCCCCAGGTTGATCAGGTAAATCCAATTGACCTAATTCCATTACAAGGGCCTCTTTATCCGATAAAGCATAGAATTTGTCTTGACACGAATAATCTGAAAATAAAGGTCTTTGGGTTTGGTTAATAAAATCAAAACTTAAAGAACGTTCTGCATAATTATTAGTTCCAAAGAACATCTTATCGTATTTGATGTTCGTTTCTTGATCGTGGAAATTAATATTCTCTAGGTAAAATGCATACTGATAAATTAATCCAACTGGATTATTTGGGCTTGAATTATTATAATTCATAGCTATGTCTCTATTTATTCGTATGGTTCCCCCGGCAGAAGCATCAATGCTTTTTATAACATTTGGAAAAGCTGGACTTGGTATATTGCAGATATTATCAGAGCTTAGATTATCTGAATATTTTCTATACTGCAAGGAAGTTTGTTTTCCATCTATACTTGTTGATACTGTTGCAAGAGTGGGATCTTTCATTAAATTGGCCACATCAACCACTAGAATTAAAGTCTCGTCTTTTTGTATTTTATAAAAAATCTTCTCGGCACCTATATTACTACATTTAGCAACCGCGTTGTCTGCTGAGAAATCTATATCGTTGTAAATTAAATCCCCGTCATCACAAGAGTAAAGCGTGGTTAGTGCTGCTATACCCATTAGAGTTAAAAACTTTTTCATTTATCTATGTCTTATAATCAATAGACAAAAATAGTTTTTTCTTTGTATATATGCTCATTAATCTTGGTGTAAAACTTATTTAATTATCTTTGAAAAGTAACTGATAAACTAAACCCTTATATTATTTTAAATGCAACAAGAACATATCAAGACTAATTATCCTGGATTATATACCCTTATCATCGTATTTTTTTTCTGGGGATTCTTCGCCGCTAGTAATAGTATTTTTATTCCCTTTTGTAAAGATTTCTTTCATCTGGATCAATTTCAAAGTCAGTTAATCGACTTTTCTTTTTATACTGCTTATTATCTTGGGGCTTTAGGTATGTTTTTATTTGCATCTATAACAAAGGTAGATTTAGTGAGTAAGTGGGGATATAAGAACTCGATTGTATATGGACTTTTATTTTCTGTATTAGGTGCTGTTTCGATGGTTATAGCTGTACAGGTGAGTATTTATTTAGCACTGTTAGTGGGGCTTTTTATAGTTGCTTTGGGTTTTTCATTACAACAAATCGCCGCCAATCCCTTAGCTATTGCTCTTGGAGATCCCAAAACGGGAACCTCAAGGGTTAGTCTTGCAGGGGGGGTAAATTCTTTGGGTGGAACCATCGGCCCCCTTTTAATGGCCTATGGGCTTTTTGGAAGTACTAAAACCCTTGATGACTCACAGATTAAAGACCTTTCTTTAGATAGTATGACTTTGCTATATGTAGGGGTTGGTGCTCTTTTTTTTGTGGCTAGTTTGATTTTTTATTTTTCAAAAAAAATTCCCAAAGGAATCTCCAAACAAACTATAGAACCAGCAAAAAAAGCGGTTTATTTATTAGTTCTAATGAGTGTGTGTTTATTTGGTATTTTTGGTTTTGTTTTCTGGAGTTATACCAGTAAAGATTCCAAGAATTTAGTAGAGCTTGAGCGTAATTATCAAGTAGTTTTAGATAACTCAAAATCCCTGACTGAGAATTCTGGGGCTTTATTAACGGCTAAGGAAAAACTCGCCGAGTTAACCCTACAAATACAAAACGTAAAAGTACCTTTGGATAACATGCGTATCTTTTTTTTGTTTTTAGCCCTATGTGTGATTGCTTTAAGTATAACTTATGCTTATTTTAAAAGTGCTAAAAACCCCCAAGGGTGGGGAGCCATGGGATACCCGCAACTTCTTTTGGGAATGTTGGCTATTTTCACCTACGTTGGAGTAGAGGTAGCAGTGGGTAGTAATCTTGGGGACTTATTAAAATTAGAAGAATTCAGCTCTTTACAATCCTCTCAAATAGCACCTTATATATCTATGTACTGGGGTAGTTTAATGATAGGTAGATGGGCCGCGGCGGTGAGCATATTTAATTTAAGTAAAAACAAGCGAATACTATTATTGATTCTTGTGCCTTTTTTAGCCTACGCTGTGGTGATGTTTGCCAATAAATTGGCAGGTAATAATATCCAACCTTTATACTATTATAGTATTTGTGTGGCTATTCAAATTGTATTTTGCTTTTATGCTAATAATAAATCTGCCAGAACAATGATTTTGTTTAGTTTAATGGGAGTAATATCCATAATTATAGGCCTTTTATCAACCGGTATGGTGGCCATTTATGCATTTTTATCGGCTGGTTTAGCCTGCAGTGTTTTATGGCCTGCAATTTTTAATATTGCTATTATGGGATTAGGAAAATACACCGCTCAAGGATCTTCTTTTTTAATAATGATGATTTTAGGCGGTGGAATCATCCCTCCAATTCAGGGAAAGGTAGCCGATATTATTGGAATTCATAACTCCTATGTGGTTAGTTTGTTGTGTTTTGTTTATTTATTGTTCTTTGGATTTATTTCTCGAAAAGTATTAGAAAAACAAAATATTCGAATTGATCAGCTTAATTAACTAATAAACAATAGCAATTGTTGTTTTTTTAGGATATGTTAGTGCGAAAAAACTTGTATTAATTTTAAGATTTGTTACATTTGCAAACCTTGATTAATTTTATATTAAACAAACTATTTACTTAAGAAAAATTAATACCAACACAAAATGGAACATATTTATTTAGATAATGCTGCAACTACATCTGTTCGTCCAGAGGTAATTGAAGAGATGATTAAAGTTTTGAGAAATGATTACGGAAACCCTTCATCTACTTATGCAATCGGACGTCATGCCAAGGCTTTAATTGAAAATGCGAGAAAGGTCATTGCAAAGCAGTTTAATGTATCTTCTTCCGAGATTATATTTACCTCTTGTGGAACCGAGGCTAATAACTGGATTTTAACCAGTGCGGTTCGCGATTTGAAAGTAGAGCGTATTATTACTACAAAATTAGAACATCATGCTGTATTAAATACAATTAGTCAATTGCAAAAACAGTACGGAATAGAGGTTATTTATTTAAATATATTACCAAGTAGTGAGATTGATTACCGTGAATTAGAGCAACTCTTAAGTAATTCAGATAAAAAGACCTTGGTGAGTTTAATGCATGTTAACAATGAGGTAGGTACGGAGCTAGATTTGGCTAAAGTGGCTAATATGGTACAAGAAAATCAAGGACTTTTTCATTGTGATACCGTACAATCGGTAGGAAAAACAAGGATTGATTTACAAGAATTAGCAATTGATTTTATTGTTGCAAGTGCCCATAAATTTCATGGTCCAAAGGGAATAGGTTTTGCTTTTATCCGCAAAAAAAATGTGCTTCGTCCAGTTATTTTTGGAGGTGAGCAAGAAAAAGGACTTCGAGCAGGAACCGAAGGAGTTCACCAAGTAGTAGGTATGGCAAAAGCCTTAGAGATGGCCTATGAGTTACTCGAGCAAGAAAGAAAACATATAACCGAGTTAAAACAATATTGTCAAGAACAGTTAAAGCAAATTTTTCCAGAGATTAAATTCAATGGAGATAAACAAGGGTTTTACAACATCTTAAACGTACTGTTACCTTTAAGCCAAGAGAAGGCAGCTATGATGCTTTTTCAATTAGATATGAAAGGTATTGCAGTCTCAAGAGGAAGTGCTTGTCAGAGTGGTTCGCAAAAGCCCTCACATGTGCTTTCCCAGTTTTTACCAGAGGAAGATTTAAAAAAACCAAGTCTTCGACTTTCTTTCTCTCATGAGAACACGCATAAAGATATTGATGTGCTGATTTCAGTACTGCAAACTATATAAAAGTAAAAAAAGGCTATTTATAAAAAAAGGATTAAAAAGTTCTTTTTTTATAAAAGACTTAAAATAAAAAGGTAAAATATTAAAAGTAATAGCTTTTAGTATTTTGCCTTTTCGCATTTATAGCGGTGTGTTTTAACATATACGGGTTTTCTATCTTTGTATTTCCATGGGCTTATCGAACTATATTATTTTTAAAAGGCACAATTTTAGCCAAGCTTAATAATCAAGAGAATTTTTTGTTTGTGCATAATCCTTTTGCCAATTAAATAGCTGTTAATTAATGATTGTGCTCTGGGATGTTTTATGAAACTATTATAAAGATCATTTTAAACAAATTACTAGATATAGATTTGACATGTTTTTTTCTAGAATCAAAACTATCTCTATGTTCTAAAGATGCTATTACAGGTTCAATAATTTTAAAAATAAGCAAGAGTTCTTAGAACTATTGATTTACCATTGTTTTTAAAAGATTTATAAATTCGCATATATATCTTAATTGAAAAGTGGGTTTTGTAATGATTTATAAGGGTTTTTTAGGTAGTTTTTGGATATAATATAATCTAAGGGCTAACAATTTGTTAAAAGAATTCTTTTTGATTATTAGTTAATTTCTTATGTTTTTCTAGAATTGCACGTTCCACAAGGGATTTATCCTGAGTAATATAGTAGATTTTTTATCTATAACTTTTAATAATCTGTGGATTCAATTAATAAAAGTAATTCTATTAAAACTAATGGGAATTTGATTGCTAAAGCCAAACATTAGCATTAAATTTGCGCGAAACAACACACTTTATATGAATTCAAATAATAGATATGCACTTCGCGGTGTTTCAGCGGAGAAACAAGACGTTCACAATGCTATTAAAAACATTGACAAAGGATTATTTCCTAAAGCATTTTGTAAAATAATTCCAGATCACTTAACAGGCGACCCGGAGTACTGTTTAATCATGCATGCCGATGGAGCTGGGACAAAGTCCTCTTTAGCTTACACGTATTGGAAAGAAACTGGAGATATCTCTGTTTGGAAGGGTATTGCTCAAGATGCCCTGATTATGAATATAGATGATTTATTATGTGTGGGAGCAACCGATAATATATTGTTATCTAGCACTATAGGTCGCAATAAGAATTTAATTCCAGCACAGGTAATCTCTGCCATTATCAATGGTACCGAAGAATTAATTGAAGAATTAAAGAAATTTGGTGTAACTATTTATTCCACAGGTGGAGAAACTGCCGATGTGGGGGATTTGGTACGCACAATTATAGTTGACTCAACGGTAACGGCTAGAATCAAAAGAAGTGATGTGATAGATAATGCAAATATTGCTCCTGGAGATGTTATTGTTGGATTAGAATCCTTTGGTCAGGCTAGTTATGAATCCAAATATAACGGAGGAATGGGAAGCAATGGATTAACCTCAGCAAGACACGATGTTTTTGATCGAAGCCTAGCTAGTAAATATCCAGAGAGTTATGATAATTCTTTACCTGTGGATTTAGTGTATTCAGGTAAAGTACAATTAACCG
The DNA here is from genome assembly GCF_054871605.1 of Myroides sp. LJL119. NCBI lineage: Bacteria > Pseudomonadati > Bacteroidota > Flavobacteriia > Flavobacteriales > Flavobacteriaceae > Myroides > Myroides sp. LJL119. Next base: position 268,866 of record NZ_JBTXLO010000003.1, on the reverse strand, counting down.
ATCAAGTGGAAGGTTCTCCATTGGATGCAGGTCAATTGGTTTTATCTCCAACAAGAACCTACGCCCCGATAATTAAGGCTATTTTAAGTAAATATAACTCCCAGAGTATTCATGGTATGATACACTGTAGTGGAGGAGCACAAACAAAGATTTTACATTTTATTGAAAATCTTCATGTTATTAAAGATAACTTATTTGATGTACCACCTTTATTTAAGCTTATTCAAGAACAAAGCAATACTAGTTGGAAAGAGATGTATCAGGTATTTAACTGTGGTCACCGTATGGAACTTTATGTAAAACCAGAAGTAGCCCAAGATATTATAGCTATTTCGGAATCTTTTAATGTAAAGGCTCAAATTATTGGAAGGGTACAGGCCAGTGATACTAAGAAATTGACAATCAGCTCTACTTACGGAACTTTTACTTACTAAACAATAACTTAATTCAACCATCCATGTCTAGATTATTAGCTATTGATTACGGACAAAAACGCACAGGAATCGCAGTTAGCGATGAATTGCAGATTATTGCCTCGGGATTAACCACCGTAGATACAAGTGAGTTAATGAACTTTTTAACGGATTATTTTTCTAAAGAAAAAGTAGAGAAAGTTATCATTGGTCAGCCTAAAAGGCTTAATAATGAACTATCTAGCGTTAATCAATACATTGATGGTTTTATAAAAAAATTCAAAAAACAATTCCCCAATATGCCATTGGAGCAAGTTGATGAGCGTTTTACATCTAAAATGGCTTTTCAATCTATGATTGATGGAGGCTTGAAAAAGAAGCAAAGACAAAATAAGGCCCTAATCGACCAAATTGCTGCTACCATTATTTTACAAGACTATATGAGTAGTTAAGAAATTAATTTCTCATAATTTAAGAAAATTTTACCTATAATCCCCATAAGATAAATTAATTTTGTAGAAAATAAACCCTATATAATGTCAAGCATACAAAAAACACAGGCTGATGTTGTTTTAGTAGGAGCTGGTATCATGAGTGCCACACTTGGAATCCTACTTAAGGAACTGAAACCAAATTTAAAAATCGAGGTACTCGAGCGTCTGCATGGTGCAGCTATAGAAAGCTCAGACGCGATGAATAATGCAGGAACTGGACACTCCGCATTTTGCGAATTAAATTACACGCCACAAAATGCCGATGGGAGTATCAATGCAACCAAGGCAATTAATATTGTTGAACAGTTTGAGGTTTCTCGACAGTTTTGGTCGTATTTAGTTCGAAAGCAAGTAGTAAAAGATGCTTCTACTTTCATTCATTCTGTGCCTCATATGAGTTTTGTTTGGGGTCAGGACAACGTGAGTTTTTTGAAAAAACGTTATGAAGAATTGCAAAAATATCCCTTATTTGCAGGAATGCAATTCTCACAAGATGTGGAGCAGATTAAAAAATGGGCTCCGCTTTTGATGGAAAATAGAATAAAAGACCAACCCTATGCCGCTACTTATATGCCATTGGGAACCGATGTTAATTTTGGTGATTTAACATGTCAATTATTTGATCATCTACAACAACAAGATTCTTTTAATATAACTTATAACACGCAGGTAGAGGACATCAAAGCAGATGCAGATAAATGGGTGGTTATCGCAAAAGATCCAAAGACTGGTCTTAAAAAGCAGATTACCACTAAATTTGTATTTGTGGGAGCTGGTGGAGGAGCAATTCTTTTACTTCAAAAAGCAAACATACCTGAGAGCAAAGGTTTCGGTGGTTTTCCAGTTGGAGGACAATGGTTGGTATGTCGCAATCCAAAGATTGTAGAAAAGCACATGGCCAAGGTGTATGGACAAGCATCAGTGGGAGCCCCACCCATGTCGGTTCCTCACTTAGATACTCGTTTTATAGATGGTAAACATTCGTTGCTTTTTGGTCCTTATGCAGGATTCTCTACTAAATTTTTAAAGTACGGTTCATACCTAGATTTATTTAAATCCTTAGAATTAAATAACATTGGTCCCATGATGGGAGCAGGTCTTAGAAACATTGATTTAACCAAGTATTTAATCGGACAGGTACTTCAAAGCAGTGAAGCACGCCTGGAGGCTTTAAAGGATTATTTCCCAGATGCAAGGGGAGAAGATTGGGTGTTAGAACAAGCCGGACAACGTGTACAGGTGATTAAAAAAGATCCTAAGACAGGAAAAGGTATTTTGCAATTCGGTACCGAGGTTGTTAGTTCCAAAGATGGAACAATTGCCGCTCTTTTAGGAGCCTCGCCAGGAGCCTCGACTTCGACATCTATTATGCTCAAGTTATTAAAAAAATGTTTCCCTGAGGAATTTCAAAGCCAACAATGGCAAGATAAGTTTAAAGAGATGATTCCTTCTTTTGGATTGAAATTAAACGAAAATCCTGAATTGGTTGATCAAATTAGACAAGAGACTTCTAAAACTTTAAAGCTTTATCCAAACCAAAAATTATAGGATTACCAGCTTTAAGATTGTAAATAAAAAAAAGCACTTTTTCAATTCTTTTTATAAAGGATCGAAAAAGTGCTTTTTTTTTTTGGAAGATAGGTAAATAGGGAGTTTTTATTGGTTTTTGTAGGTTGTAACTAGTGCAATAAAATTTGTATTTTATTATATATATTTATGTTTAAATATTTTTATTTTAATTAAATATGTGTAACTTGTCTAGTATATTAACTAAACAATTATAATTATGAGCCATTCTTCTGAAAAAGATTTAAAGAACCAAGTAAATACAGCTATTGATAAAACACAAAAAGCAGCTAGTGACTTAGCCGATAAAGCAATTGATAAGGCTGCCGAGATTTGGGAAAAGACAAAAGAGGGAGCACACGAGTTAAAACATACCATTAACGATAAGGTGGAGCAAGCAAAACAAAACGTTGCCCAAGGCTATCCACAAGCTGTTGATCAAATTGATCAAACAGTGGAAAAGGGGGAGATTTATGCACAAGAGGGTCAAAATAAATTAAAAGACACCGCACAGGTTGTAAAGGATAACCTGCAAACTAAGGTGGATATGGCAAAAAGTAAAGCCGACGATTTGTTAGATAACCAAATTAACAAGGATATTAATTCGTAGTATAAGACAGTTAATAGATTATTTGATTTTAGAGTCAGGGTATTTGCCCTGACTTTTTTGTTGCCCTTAGCCCTTTGTAATACTATGTAGGTAGATAAAGGGTTTTTTGTTAAGTTTTTCTATAATTTGCTTTACTTATACAATAGTTTTTTTTACCTGTAAATGAATGACTTAAGTAATTTGTGAATTTTAATTGATTTATTAGTCTGTTAAAGTCTTAGAAAATTGCTAAACTTGTAGTAAATACAACATTTATGGCAGGTAATACATTTGGAAATCGCTTTAGAGTAACAACATTTGGAGAGTCCCACGGAGAGGCTATTGGTGGTATAATCGATGGCTGCCCTGCTGGTATTACCCTAGATTTACAAGCGATTCAAAACGAATTGGATAGACGAAAACCCGGACAAAGTAAAATTGTAACCCAACGAAAAGAGGCCGATCAGGTTCGTTTTCTCTCGGGTATATTTCAAGGTAAATCCACAGGGACTCCCATAGGATTTATCATTGAAAATACAAATTCAAAAAGCAAGGATTATGACCATATAAAGGACATCTATCGCCCAAGTCATGGAGATTACGTTTACGATCAAAAATATGGATTACGTGATCACCGTGGAGGTGGTCGTAGTTCGGCGCGTGAAACAGCAGCTCGTGTTGTTGCAGGGGCTATAGCCAAGCAGGTTTTGAAAGATGTAAAAATCACCGCTTATGTTTGTAGCGTAGGAAAGGTAAAAGTAGATAAGAGTTATCAGGAATTAGACTTTGGTAATATTGAACAAAATCCAGTGCGCTGTGCATGTGCAAAAACAGCCATTGAGATGGAAGATTTAATTAAAAAGATAAAAAAAGAAGGAGACTCTATTGGCGGAACAATTACTTGTGTGGTGCAAGGGGTACCAGTTGGATTGGGGGAGCCTGTTTTTGATCGCTTAGATGCCGAATTAGCCAAAGCTATGCTGGGTATTAATGCCGTTAAAGGAGTGGAATTTGGTCTTGGTTTTGCTGCAACTACTTTAAAGGGAAGTCAGCACAATGATTCTATTTTACCTGGAGGTAAAACCCAAAGTAATAATGCTGGTGGAATAGTGGCAGGGATAAGCAACGGTATGGATATTTATTTTAAAGTGGCCTTTAAACCCACGGCAACCCTAATGCAGGATCAGCAAAGCATCGATATTAATAATAACCCTGTAGTTGTACAAGGTAAGGGCCGTCATGATGCATGTGTTTTACCTCGAGCGGTACCTATTGTCGAGGCAATGACGGCAATGGTACTTTTAGATATGTATATCGAACAATTTGGGTTTAAAAAAATATAGTGATTTTTGTACCTATGTTTTGTGTAGATTTAATGTCAAATTTAATTTGATGTAGTTCTAAAATACTGGCCGTTAGGCTAAGTCCAATCCCACTACCTGGGATATGACTAACGTCTTGACTTCTGAAAAATATTTGTTTAAGTAAGGGAATTTCATCATCTGGGATTCCCTTTCCTTTATCTATAATTTCTAAAGAAAGCCCATCTTGGGGGTCTTTTGATAAAATCAGGTTAACTGGTTTATTTAATCCGTATTTAACAGCGTTTTCTACCAGATTATAAATGGCAAGCTCTAAAAGGGTTTCATTGGCTTTTAAAATTAAATCTTCTGAGTTTTCGATCCTTAATTCAATTTGTATTTCAACATGATATTTTTGTAAAATACTTTGATGGATATTCCATAGTATCTCATCCAAACGAACTGGTTTTAACTCATATGCTTTAACTTTTAAAGAACTAAGTAAAAGTAAATTATCTAAGATGCTTTGGATGCGGTAAACATTCTCTAGTACTTTTTTAGCTACTTGATTGTACTGAGCGGAGCTTCTTGGCTTTTGAGCAAAAACTTCTAGGTTTCCCGCAATTGCTGTTAAAGGGGTTTTGAATTCATGTGAAGCGTAATTGATGAAATTTTTTTGGGTTATAATACTCTGTGATAACCTTTGTAGGAGTTCATTATAGGAATTTATCAAAGTGGCCAATTCATCCTTTGTATTGGTAAAGGTAACACGCTGGTCTATATTGTGGTAATCAATGGAGTTGACCTGTTGTACAATTTGCTTTAAGGGTTTGTAGGCAATATTGGAGATGTATTTGCTTAAAAAGTAAATACTGGTAATGCCTCCTAGAAAAACAAAGAGTAAGATTGTTAACAAACGCGTTATTTGACTATTAAAACTAGTTGTGGAACTGGTGGTTATAACCACAAAATCTCCTTGATTATCCGGATAGAAAATACCTTGATAAAAAGAATTTTTAGTTCTAAAACTATATTGTTTTAAATCTCGGATTTGCTGTAAAATCTCAGGGGTTACACTAGGGTCCGCTAGTGTGTTACCATAAGAAATATGATCTTTTTCATTGTAAATTGCAATTTTATTTTTCTTAATGTTATTTTCAAATTCTTTGCTAATAAGCCAATGTTCACTTAAAGGAAGTTCGTCTTTCTCCAGGTAATAAAACGCCGTTAGTAAGGCATCGCTTTTAAGCTCCTTATAGGTTGAGTTGATAGCCGATTTATAAAAAGCAAAAAAGATAACCAATGCACAGATTAAAAATACAATGCCAAAGATTCCGGTGCTATATAAAGTTAGACGTTTTCTTAAATTCATAGTGCAACAATTATTCACTCAACATATAACCGGTGCCTTTAATGGTTTGAATAAGGCCCTTGTTTTTTACAGATAATTTATTTCTAATGTAAGATATATAAACATCCACTACATTGGTATTGGTATCAAAACTAATAGACCATACAGCTTGCAGTATTTGAGTTCGCGAGACTACTTTGTTTTTATTTTCCATTAAAAATAGAAGTAGTTTATACTCCCTAGGAGATAAATCCATGACTTGTTGATCTTGCTTAACTAAATGTTTTTGGGTGTCTATGGAAATTCCAGCACAACTATAAAGAGGTTCACTGGTCATTTGATTAAACTTACTTCGTCTTGTTAAGGCATTAATGCGAGATAGTAATTCGCTAAAATGAAACGGTTTAGTTATGTAATCATCTGCACCACTATCCAAGGCCATTATCTTATCACTAGTATCACTTAAAGCACTTAGGATTAAAATTGGGGTAAAGATGTTTTTAAATCGGATTAACTTGGTGAGTTCAATTCCGTTAATATCCGGGAGCATAATGTCCAATAAAATCACATCCCATTGTTGTTGACCCACCAAATCCCTGGCAACTTGTCCATTGTTGGCAACTTGTACAACCATATTGTTCTCTTGTAACCCCTTGCAAATAAATTCACTAATTCGCGGGTCATCTTCAATTAGTAATATATTCAAAATTAATGTTTTATGTGATTACTCTTTAAAAAGTCTGTTACCAAATAACAGATTAACTTTCCAACTAAGTGGCGGTTTTCAAGCGAGTCTAATTCCGGAGCACCTTCGCAAATATGCAGGTAGGCTGCTTGTTTACTACGCGCAAAATAATGGATAAACTCCCTGGCCTTTTCAATGGAAAAACCACTTGGTGTACTGGCGCTAGAGGCAACAAAAGGCATGGAATCTAAATCGATTTCAATTCCATAGAACCCATGATCGATGTGCTTACTGGCTGTGATTAATTCGGAATCGAACGATTTCTCTCGGCGTATTTTAATCTGCTCATAGGTGTTGTATTTAACACGATGTTGGTTCTCTTTTATTAAAGTAAAAATAGCCTTGGAGGTATAATTCTCATGAAGTCCCCAGATAAAATAATTTTTTAAAAACCCCTCTTCAAAAGCATAGGAAAATCCATTACCACTGTGTCTGCCCTCTAAAGGACGAAAGTCAGTATGGGCATCAAAGTTAATTGCATTTATGGCCTTTCCCTTAGCCAGAGCTGTGCCCTTAATATTGCCATAAGCATTGTTGTGGCCTCCACCAATTATAATAGGGATTTTTCCCGCACTTACCACTTGAGCAATTAAGTGAGACACCTCTTTATCTATGTTTTGTACTAATTCAAAGAGCTTTTTGCGGTCTTCTTTATTGTAAGGATCAAGCTCATGGGCTATTTGTGATTCTTTTTCAAAATCTAAATTACCCAAAATAGTAACCCAACTACCCTTACAAAAGCGATTGTGTTGTAGGTTTAAAAAGCTTTTTAAAAAACTCTGCCACGCATTTTTACTACCAACTCGGCCAAAGTTTGCTTTAATACCAATGTCTTCACTTATCCCAATAAGGGCATAACGAGTAGGATTGTTTTTCAACTCCGTTTGCCAATTAACAGCATCTTCAATTAAGTAAACACGTTCGGCCAATTTTATTTCCCCATTTCTATAATTGGTTAAATTAATTACATCCGAGCGCTTTAAAAGTTCTAATTTGCTTTGCATGCTTTTTTTCTTTAGTGGTGCTGGTTTATTTATAGTTTTGAATTTCTCCTTTTAAAATAACTTGATCAATGTGATTTGTTCCAAAACTATACGGGATTTCATAAAAGGAATTCAGTGGTTTGGTGATAATCACACTGGCTTTTTTACCCTTGGTAATGCTTCCGTATTCCTTGGATAAATCCATTGCGTAGGCAGCGTTTATTGTGGCTGCATTAATGGCCTGTTCTGGTGTAAGGCGCAACTTTATACACGCGGTTGAAACCACAAAGTTCATATTACCACTAGGGGTTGTTCCTGGATTAAAATCCGAGGCTATGGCAAGTGGTAAACCCTGTTGAATCATTTCTTTTGCCGGGGCATAATCTATATTGATAAAAAAAGAACATGTTGGCAAGGCCACAGGCATAGTGTTGCTGTTTTTTAAAATATCGATATCCTCTTGGGTAAGTACCTCTAGGTGATCCACCGATAAGGCATTGTTATCCACACAGGTTTTAATCCCGCCAATACTAGTGAATTGATTCACATGTACTTTAGCTTTTAATCCATGGGCTTTTCCTGCTTGTAAAACTTCCTGGGTTTGTTCCTTGGAGAAATAACCTGTTTCAAGAAAAGCATCTACAAAGTCAGCTAGATTCTCTTGGGCTACCAAAGGAATCATTTCTTTGGTTAGTAAATCGATGTATTGTTGTTGGTTTTCTTTGTATTGTAAAGGAAAGGCATGGGCACCTAAAAAAGTACTTTTAATGGCGATAGGGTAATTCTCTTTAAGTTTTTTTATAACCCTTAGTATTTTGATTTCGCTTTGAGTAGTTAATCCATAGCCTGATTTAATTTCTACGGCACCTGTCCCTTGGCTGATGATTTGTTGTAGGCGTTTTTCTGATTCGTTATATAATTGCTCTTCACTGGTTTGTTGAAGTTTCTTGGCTGAGTTTAAAATCCCTCCTCCTTTGTTGAAAATCTGCTCGTAACTAAGGCCATTGATGCGGTCTACAAATTCCGTTTCGCGATTTCCAGCATACACCAAGTGAGTATGACTATCAACCCAAGTTGGTAAAACAATTTTCCCACTAGCATCAATTACCGTCTGATTTTGCTCCGGGTTTGGCGCATTTTCCATAGGTCCAAAATCTTCGATGATATCATTGTGGATCAATAAAAAAGCGTTTTCCAAAACAGGAAGCTCATTCATTTGATCTCCTTTAAGGATAACTTGATTCTCTGGACGAACTTGAAGTAGTTGTTTTATATTTTTAATAAGTATAGATTTCATGTAATATGGATTGATGTGCTATTAGCAAAATTTATAAAAAAAATTTATATTTAAACAAATTTACAAATGTGAAACGGATTAAATATAAGAAAAATAGGAAACTTCAACCAAATTCTTTGGAGTATTGTGGCCCTTTCTCTCAGGTTGCTGTTTCCATGGAGCTTTTCGTGTATCAAAGCCAGGGGGTTTGGGAATATAAAACCCCTGATTTTAACACCCTTAAGCCAATAATTAAAAAAGCTACCAGTCAACAGGTAATTTGGTTTAATATTCATGGATTACACAATATAACACTTTTAGAAAATATAGGTAATTTTTTTGGTATTCAATCCTATATTATGGCCGAGATTTTAAATTTCTCTAGAAGGACTCGTGTGGAGGAAATAGATGATTTATTGTTCTTTAGTGTGAAGGCCGTTTTACCCATGAGTCAAAAAAATCAGAGTATTCACATAGCTCAGATAAGCTTTATTTTAAAGCAAAATTCTCTGCTTTGTTTTCAAGAGGTGCCCGATACTTTTTTTGATATTATTCGCCAGCGAATCCGTTTGAAAATAGGCCAGGTGAGATATCGTGAAACCAGTTTTTTACTTTACGCTTTATTAGATGTATTGGTGGATGATTATATTGTTAGTTTAGATTTATTAGAAGAAAAAGTAGAACAGGTTTTATTGCAGGCAAAAAACAATCATAAGAAAGAAGTCTTAGTTAAAGTAGAGGAGTTAACCCAAGATATTCAAGACATAAAAAGAGCGATTATTCCTTTTAAAGAGATTTTACATAATTTGCAAAACCACCCAGGTCAAGATTCCACTATTAGCCCCGATAGTTTGGTTTTCTTCTCTAGGTTACAATACCGATCTAACGAAGCTTTAGATCAAGTGGAGTATAATTTAAATAAACTCGATAGTGCAACAAACTACTATTTTGCCTCACAAAGTAACCGAATGAACCAAATCATGAAGGTGTTAACGATTGTTTCGGTGGTTTTTATTCCCCTTACCTTTATAGCTGGAATCTATGGAATGAATTTTGAAAACATGCCAGAGTTAAGTCTGGTTAATGGATATTACTTCACCTTGGCAGCAATGCTAATTTTGGCCTTGGTAATGCTGGGTTATTTTAAATGGAAAAAGTGGTTTTAATTGGTTTGCTGTTTTGTATTAATAATTAAAAAAGTATTAAAATAGTAGGACAACTTTATTTAGTAAGAAATATTTTGTAAATTACAATTAGTAATGTGTTAAATTAAAATCTTAAACCAATAGAATTTTAAATACCAAAAAACAGTAGTTATGAATATAGAAGATAAAGGTTACGCCTTGGCTAGGCTTAATGCCGATCAGTCCGATTTTATTACTTTGCTGTTATTGCAAAGACGCTATTTTGAGGCTCTAGCACTTTGTGAGAGTCAGAAAAATAATGTGGAGAATCTGTTTAACACCGGGGTTAGTTTATATTATTTAAATCGCTATGAACATGCCCTTACTAGTTTTCAAAAAGCCCTACAAGTATTAAATAAACAGTTACCCATGACCACCTCGAGTTTAAGTGTTTCTTTAATAGAGCAGTATTTTCACAATAAACAACTCCATGAGATCCAAGTTTTCTCCATGGGCGGAATAAATAAGGCTTATTTAGAAGGTTTTACAGATATGACTAGACTTTATCTGGCATGTAATATTTTACTGTGTATGGATAAATTAGAAATGTGGGAAGAAATGCAGCAATTAAGTGGTAGTTTGTTCTCACAACATAAACTTTCCTTTATTCAAAAACTTCTACAGCGTTACACTAGCAAGATACAAGAGCAGGAGGATTAAAATAAAAAGAGCTATTGATCTTTAAATCAATAGCTCTTTTTTGGAAACAACATATAACTTAAAAAGGAGGTTACTCCTTGATTTAGTTCGATTAGAATACTTTTTATATATCTCCTAGCCTTGAAAATATATAATCCGTATTGGGTCGGTTACCAGTAATGGAAAATAACCCTAGAAAAACTAGCCTTGTTTTTCATTTAATCTTCGCCAACAAAAATACATATAACAAGACAATAGGGCTAATTAAATACCTTAAAAAACTCTTTAAAAAACGTTGTTTTGTATGATTTACGATATACACATTTTACGTGTTAAACTAGAAAAGAATATTTTTTTAATTTTCATAAATATGGTTTTATAATATATTGTATTGGCTTAAATATTGCTTATTATTTTTATGTAACTTGGCTAGTTATTGCATTTTAGAAGGATTTTAACGTTTTTGAACGTTAAATTTTTAATATATCGCTGTTTTTAAATGTAAAGTGGACTTTGTTACAAACAAAATAGGAACATAAAATTTATAACAACCCGTAGTTATTTAAAACCCAGATAGGGATAAGATTCATAGACTTTGGTGAAAATATTAAAACCAAAGTGATGGTAAAAACACAGAATTAAAATTTAGGGTAAGAGTTAAAATATAATTGTTATGAATAACCCATCAAGTAAACCTACTTATAAACAGCCAAGTGGATTTAAGAGGCTTTTTGCCTTTTTAATCGACTTTCTATTGGCCTTGTGTTTGTATTTAATTCTATGTTACGCTTTTATTTTGTTAGGTAATCCAAGTTGGGTTAATTTTCTTTTAGAAAATGGATGGGGCTTTTTATTGTCTTTAGCCGGGATTTTACTGATTCTTATTTTCAAAGACTTAATAAAGCAAAGGAGTCCAGGGAAATGGATTATGGGATTAAAAATTGTTGATAAAAACACCTTGTCTGAGGTAGATTCGGCTCGATTAATTCTAAGAAATCTAGGTACTTTTGTTTGGCCTGTAGAACTTTTATTTTGGCTTGTTAGTAGTCAAAATGTAAAAATAGGGGGTATTAAAACAAGTACCATGGTAGTGGAGACTAACAAGCGTGCGGTTTTTGGTTTTATTGGTTTTTTAATTATTATAGGTGCTAGCTTATATTTGACTCAAATTTGGTATCAAGGAGCTTTGCGTCATACTGGGGTTTATCAAACCGCCTTACAAGGTATTCAAAGCGATCCCCAATTGTATAAATACACAAATAATTCGCAACAAAATCTACATCTAAAATCAGGAAAGATATATTGGCAAGACTCCCAACAACAAGCAAAATTTGTGTTTGTGTATACCGATAAAAGCCATAGGTCTGAAATGGAAGTTTATCTATTTAAAGATCCACAGGGTTTATGGAAAATTGTAGATCTTCAGGTAAAAGAAAATAAATAATAGGTTTATATCTAAAAAGTGTTTTGTATAATATTTTGGTATTATATGTCTATTTGGTTTTAAATTTTGTTAAAGTTTGAGATATTTTTATTATTTTTAAAGATGTTTAATTGTAAAAATAGAAATCAAATATGAAATCAAATAACTTGTCTGTTTATTGTATTCTAGCTTTTTTATTGAGTTATTGTCTTCAAGGCCAACAAATACAGGGTAGAGTATTTGATAAACAAACCCAGTTGCCAATTCACAAGGCTAAAATTAGTCTATATGACCAAACTGGGCGGGCAATAGATTCTGTTTTTACTAACAAAGACGGAGGCTATAACTATTTACCAACAATTCCTGGAAGCGTATATAAAATAACAAGTAAGGCTAAGGATTACAGCTCTGCCGAGGTATTAGTTGAGCAAAGTAATCAAGGAGCATTGGTTATCTTTGGATTAATTGCCACAAACCCGGGTAATAACAAGCATAAGTTGGCCTTGGATCATAAATCACACAAAAACCCGGAGTCTAACCTTGCCAGTAGTGAGTCTTCACAATATAGTAAAGCAAATATTAAAGAAGATAAGCAAATACACCATGCAAAGAATAAGGCCCAAAATGATCCTCCTTACATAGAGTCTAATGAGAAAAAAGGGTATCCAGAAGGATTTTTAACGGCTGTTTATTACGATTTTAATAGTTCTTTTTTAAATGAACAAAATAGATCTGATTTACAAAGAGTTACTCTGTATTTAAGAGAAAATCCAAATGCTCAAATCCAAATGAATTTATTTCTTGATACCCAACAAAACAATCAAGAGTATCAACAGTGGCTCTTGCAAAGAAGACAGGATAGAATAATAGATTATTTTATATCACAAGGTATTTCACAAAATCGAGTAGTGCCTCAAGTAAAACGCCTTGCTGGTTGGCCCGAGCCTTTACCTGGTCAGGATCACAGTCCTAGAAATACACGCCGATGTGATTTTGTTGTGATTTAAAATTCATAGGATAAAGTAACATGCAATAGCTTTTTTAAAATAAGAATCATAGAAGTTTAAGTTTACGTTTTATTTAGCCCCTTACAGCCTTTGGCTAAGGGGTTTTTTTATAGTAATATTTTTCAAAATAAAGACGTAATTTACCAGTTTTGTAGTATTTTTGAGCTTTAATAACAACACAACAATTATGACTTTATTGTATAAAGGTAAGACAAAGGATGTTTATGAGCATTCCACCAATCAGGTTCTTTTAAAATTCAAAGACGATGTTACTGGAGAAAATGGAGTTTTTGACCCGGGTGCTAACTCTGTGGGATTAACAATCGATGGAGTAGGTAGAAGTGGATTAAGAATGACAAAACACTTTTTCGAGGTTCTGAAAAATCATCAAATACCAACCCATTATGTAAGTGCGGATCTTAACGATGTATCCATGGTGGTTAGAAAAGCTATTGCTTTTGGTAAAGGACTAGAGGTTATTTGTCGTTACAAAGCTGTGGGTAGCTTTTACAAACGATATGGAGCTTATGTAGAGTTAGGACAAGACTTAGATAGTTTTGTTGAGGTAACCATTAAAGATGATCAAAGACAAGATCCGACTATTTCTAAAGATGCTTTAGATATGTTAGGGATCTTAAGTAAAGAACAATACGATATTTTAAAGAATTTAACTAAGAAAATTTGTCAGATTATCAAACAAGAATTAGCCAGTAAATCTTTAGATTTATATGATATAAAATTAGAGTTTGGATTAGATAGCCAGACCAATGAAATTATCTTAATCGATGAGATCTCTGGTGGTAATATGCGTGTTTATAAGAATAACACATATATAGAGCCGTTAGACTTGGAAAAGGAGTTTTTTCAATCCTAAAAAACAGGCTTATTAAAGACTTAACTTTAAAAATGAATATATGCCCCAAAAAGGAATTAACTTTTTTGGGGCATTTTTTATTTACCTATAGTATTACCAGGTAAATCCAGGATACAGGACTTTTATGGAGCTTTTCAAAAGATGAATTTACTAAATGCAAAAGGTGTTGCTTGTAAGGGAGAAACTTGGTGGGGTAATCTTTAATTGGTAAAATTTCATTGACTTAAAAACCTTTTATTTCCAATAAGGTGTGTCTAATGGGATAAAAGAAAAATGGAAATATAACAAACTAGCGAATCAATAAATCATCTATCTAAAACTTGGCAGAGAAATTCCCATGAAAAATTTACCTTTATTGTCAAGCTCTTTTTGTTTCGTCTTTAGCAAGTAGTTGGAAACAATACCCAAATGGATTTTGTTTATTTGGCGGTTTATAGCTTTTTTTTTTTAGGTTTTCACTGCATAAAAAAAACAAGTAAAAACGATTGTCAACCCTTTATTTACAATCGTTTTTACTTGTTTTTATTCTTTGAAATATTTTAAGTGAAATTTTCTTTTAAAAGCTGGTATCTACAAAAAACTTTCTAAAACCAAAGCACTGTGCTAGCTTAGCTTAACTTTTTTGATAAAACGCGGTACTTTGATTATAGAAATAATCACTAAAGTTTCCTCCGGGTTCTAATTTAATAATGTCAATAATTTGATCAGCCTCAAGATGTTTTTTACAAGTTTGTGAAATATCCTGTGCGATATGTTTGAACTCACCTGGATACTCATTGGCCTCTACGGCAATGATGTAATGTGGTTCAACTAACATTTCTTGCGAGTCTGTCCATGCAATGTGGGCTTGACTTACAAGCGGATTTTTAGCAAATAGAAGCCTTAAATCATCCAAAAGAGCACTAGGCTCATGACTAGGCTTACCTATTATAGCATTCATTTTAACGTGAACAAAATCCGACTGATTAGGTTTGAATATAGATCCATTTAACATCTGTGAAATTTCTCTAGGAACTAGTTCTTTATAAAACCTTGAAAAAGGATTTACAATAATTGGCGAGCCTAGGGACATCTCAAAAAATGGTCTTGCCTCCACCACAATGTAATCCACCTCATGGTTAATAGCCCCTGAGTCGAAAATTCTTTCTTTTTCAGTGAAAATAGGAATAACTTGGTTTTCAAAAGTTAATATAGGAATATTGGGATCTATTCCAGCTGTTAAATTCCTAGTATCATAACCACTATCCACAAGTACATAAACTTTGTTGTTTAGAAGTTTTTGATAAAACACTGCGCGATATTCCGGTTGATCAGAAGCTAATTCAATAATTTTAGAAGTAGCTAAGTTTTTATTTACTTTAGTAGTAGATGCTTGTTTTTTGTTACGATTGTAAAAAGACATTTTAATAATGTAATTTGGTTAGTCAAATTTAGTAAAATTAATGAATTAAATTCCAATGAAGCTACTAAATTATTAGGAATTCTAATTTTGAAAAAAAGCCTTTAAAAATACATAAGTATTCCTAAAGGCTATTGGGTTTTTAATTGTATTTGTACTTATTTGAAATAAGAAAAATCGTGATTATTTTCTATATTCAAAAGTGTGTGATAAATAAGTTCAATGGTTTTTTGAACATCTTGTTTATCTACCATCTCCACGGTTGTATGCATATAACGAAGAGCAAGGGAGATAAGGGCCGAGGCAACACCGCCGTTTGAATAAGCAAAAGCATCGGTATCGGTTCCCGTTACACGACTCATTGCATTTCGTTGATATGCAATGTGGTTTTCACTAGCTGTTTGTTCGATTAATTCCCTTAAATTATTTTGAATCGCTGGAGCGTAACCAATAACTGGACCTTTTCCTATTTTATTGTTACCCTCTATGGTCTTATCCACCATAGGAGTATGTGCATCATGACAAACATCCGTTACAATGGCAACATTAGGTTTAATGGTATCTGTAATCATTTGAGCACCTCGTAAACCTACCTCTTCTTGAACAGCGTTAACAATATATAATCCAAAGGGTAAGGTCTTGTTGTTTTGTTTCAATAATTTTGCCACTTGAGCAATCATAAAACCACCAATTCTATTATCTATTGCGCGGCAAACAAAACGATTGTTGTTTAATATAGTGAACTCATCGGGATACGTAACCACACATCCTTCATGAATGCCTAGATCCAATACTTGTTGCTTGTTATCACAGCCAACATCTATAAAGTTGGTTTCTATTTTAGGGGATTCCTCTTTACCTTGTCTGTTTCTAATATGAATAGCAGGCCAACCGAAAACACCTTGAATAATGCCGCTTTTTGTATGAATATTAACTCGTTTTGAAGGTGCAATCATATGATCACTACCTCCGTTGCGAATCACATGTATAAAGCCCTCTTCACTGATGTAGTTCACATACCAAGATATCTCATCGGCATGAGCCTCAATAACAACTTTATACTCAGCTTGCGGATTAATTACACCAACAGCTGTTCCGTAAATATCAGTAATAAATGTATCTACATAAGGTCTGAGATACTGCATCCAAATTTGTTGTCCTTTGTATTCATGACCAGTTGCGGAGGTATTATTTAAATACTCTTTTAAAAAATCCAATGAATTTTGATCAAAAATAGTTTTGTTATCCATAATATAATTTTCTGCTAATTTACTAAATTCCCGGGGAAAACTCATTTTAAATAGCTAATTTTGGCTATATTTAGTTTTATGAAAATTCTAGTTTACTTACTTTTCTTTGGTTTAAGCACTGGGTGTATTGCCCAGAATAAATCTTTGGTTGCCCTACCGGAGATTCCGCAAGAAAAAGATTCGGTTAAGGATTATTCTATCGGCGAGATTGTAATAGACCTACAACAAGAAAATTATAAAAAGGATATGATTATTCTACGCAATAGATTGCGAAGAGTATACCCCTATGCAAGGGCAACGGCCGATAATTTAATTATCTTAAATGAGAACTTACAGAAAATAGAATCCAAGGCAGAAAAACGCAGATACATACATAGAAGTCAAAAGTATTTGGAGAGTCAATTCAAAGAAAGATTGAAGAAATTATCCAGAAATGACGGGAAAATTTTACTTAAATTAATTCATAGACAAACCGGCCAAACAGCCTTTTCCCTTATTAAAGAGTTTAAAAGTGGGTGGACTGCTTTTTGGTCAAATACCACAGCAAAGACCTTTAGTCTGAATTTGAAATCGCAATACGATCCATTATTAGATCTAGAGGATTTTTTTATAGAGACTCAATTACAATATTTATTCTTTAATTTTGAGTTAGATCACACCCATGGTCAACCACCTATTGATTATAGGAAAGTTTTAAAATATTGGCAAGAGAATCTTCCAGAAGATGAATTTTTCCCCCCAGAGTTGCGTTAATAATTTTCGACTTTGAAAAATTAAATTACCTTTGTACTAATATTTATTTTATGGAACAGTTTATAGTATCGGCACGTAAATACAGACCTCAAACCTTTCAGGAGGTTGTAGGCCAACAAGCCATCACAAATACCTTGGTTAACGCTATACAAAGCAATCACTTAGCACAAGCTTTGTTGTTTACAGGACCTCGTGGGGTGGGTAAGACCACTTGTGCTCGTATTTTGGCCAGAAAAATAAACCAACCTGGGTATGATAATCCACAAGAGGATTTTGCATTTAATGTTTTTGAGTTAGATGCTGCTTCGAATAACTCGGTGGATGATATTAGAAATCTAATCGATCAGGTTCGCATACCTCCTCAAACCGGAAAATATAAGGTGTATATTATCGATGAGGTTCACATGCTTTCTTCTGCAGCTTTTAATGCTTTTTTAAAAACTTTGGAAGAGCCACCAGCCCATGCAATCTTTATTTTAGCCACCACCGAGAAGCATAAGATTATTCCGACAATTTTATCTCGCTGCCAAATATTTGATTTCAAGCGAATCACCATAGCAGATGCCGCAAATCACTTAGCACTTGTTGCAAATAGTCAAGGTATTAAATACGAGCCTGAGGCTTTACATATTATTGCTCAAAAGGCCGATGGAGCCATGCGAGATGCCTTATCTATCTTTGATAGGGTAGTGTCGTATTGTGGAGCCAATTTAACCAGACAAGCAGTGGCTGATAATTTAAATGTATTAGATTTTGAATATTATATTCAAATCACCGATATGATTTTACAGGGTAATATACCTGCACTTTTAACGGCCCTAGAAGATATCCTGGCAAAAGGGTTTGATGGACATCACTTTGTTGGTGGTCTTGCCTCTCATTTTAGAAACTTAATGGTGGTACAGAATCCACAAACAGCAAGTTTATTGGAAGTAGGGGAGCATGGTAGAAATCTTTATGTGATGCAAAGTCAAAAAACCAATATAGGATTTTTATTACAAGCAATGGAAATGGCAAATGACTGTGATTTAAAATACAAATCGAGTCAAAACCAACGCCTTTTAGTGGAACTTTGTTTAATGCAATTAGCGTCTTTATCAATACAAGGCGAAAAAAAAAAGATGAATCTGTAATTGTATCGCCACAAGAGTTAATAAAAGTATTGGGCGAGTCAAATTTGGATCACACCAACCAAGGAAGTTTTATAAAGCCTATAGATTTTAAAAACAACGTTGATTCAAATTCAAATCAAGGAGATATCCAAGCGAACCTGGTTAAGCAAAACTTGGATTCTACCCTGCAAAGCAGTCTTGAAAAAAGTGAAATCAGTTCAGGTTTAAATCCAAATCTTTGGCCAAAAGATAGTGCGCAGGAATCCTTACCTACAATTGGTTTTGATTCACAAGCTAAAGTTTCACCACCAAACCAGCCTACTAAAGTGCAAATAAATGCTCTTTCGTTATCCTCAATACGCAAGAAAAAAGAGTTAGAGAATTCCCTAGATAAGCAAACGGTTGATTTGCAGGACTTACCAAAAGATACTTTCTCTTATTCGGATTTGATGCAACATTGGAATTGGTATGCTGATAAATTATCGCAAAACAAAATGATGTTAATGGCCTCTTTAATGGGGATGAGAAAACCGGAGTTGAATTTTCCCATTATTAACTTGGAATTACCCAACCAAGGCTCAAAGATTAGTTTTGATGAAAATAAATTTGAACTAGTTAATTTTTTGCGTAAGCAATTAAACAACTACGATATAGAGATTCACATCCAGGTTAACGAACAAATTAAAGTGGTAAGTAAAGTAATGTCTAACAAGGATAAATACCTACATTTTACACAAATTAATCCGCAAATAGAAAATCTTCGTCAAGTTTTTGACTTAGAACTAAAATAACTTAGAATTAGAATAACAAATGATAAAAATAGGAGACGATAATACATTGACCATTGCAAGACACACTAGCGTGGGCTTGTATTTAACAGATGGGCAGACCGATGTGCTACTTCCCAATAAATATGTACCAAAAAAATACGAAATAGGAGACCAAATCGTTGTTTTTGTATATTTAGATCACGAGGAAAGATTAGTGGCCACTACCTTAGAGCCGTATATTTATATTAATGAATTTGCCTTGTTAAAAGTCAATTATATTAATCAATACGGAGCCTTTATGGATATGGGACTCGAAAAAGATTTATTTGTTCCCTTTAGAGAACAGGCGCGTCCTATGAAGGAAAAAAACCGCTATTTGATCCATATGTACTTGGATCAGAAAACAAACCGCCTTGTTGGCTCTAGTAAACTAAATCAATTCTTGGACAACAAAGATATTGATCTTACCATAGGACAAGAAGTAGAATTAGTGGTCTCACATATTACCGAATTAGGTATTAATGTGATTATAAACGAAAAATACAAAGGTTTAATGTATCAAAATCAAGTATATGAGGATTTGCGTACCGGAGACCGTATCTTAGGATATATTAAAACCATTCGTGAGGATGGAAAAATAGATGTTACAAGAACTAAAGTTGGCTTGGAAGGAATCTTAGATAGTGCAGAGGTTATTTTACGTGAATTGGATAAAAACAATGGATTTTTAGGTCTAAATGACACTAGTCATCCCCAGCACATTAAAACAGTTTTAAACATGAGTAAAAAAGCCTTTAAAAAAGCAATTGGAAATCTTTATAAACAAAAAAAGATAGATATAAAACCAAACGGTATTTACCTTTTAAAAATGCCAATTAATTAGTTAACTATATAAAAATAAGTCTTTACTAAATAAATAAAGGACTTTACTTATTTTAAATATTTTTTCTTTAAGGTTATAATTACCTTTACATAGATGAAAAAGAAAATACATTGCTTAATACCTATTGGCTGATTTATAAAGCTAATATAATTGGGCTAAATAAAAAAGGCTAGAAATAATTTCTAGCCTTTTTTATTAATCTACTTTTATAAAATTACCCTCTAAAGAAAATACTAGTTCCATGTAATCATCAGATTTTTCCAATTCTACTTCATACACTTTATCTTTTAGGTCTTTTTGAATCTCGGTGATAATATATTTGGGATAATTCAAAGAGATATAGTTTTGTATCTCTGGGGCTATGTTAGATAAATCTATTGCTTGATTGATTTTAGAGGATATTTGAGTCCAATTTCCCTTTTTATCAAACTCAACCTTATAACCCTGAGATAGATAAGCCTTTAGGGATACTTTTTTTGCATCTGTTTCCTTTTTAGCTAAGACCACTTGGCTTTGTGAAAAGTCTTTAGAAAGAAACTCTTTGGCTTGTTTTGGAAAAGTTTGATAATCAACTAATTCTTCGTTATCATCGTAATCTAAATCTATACCAATGAATTTTTGATTGTGATCGAAAATTAATTCAAATTGAGAGTTCAACTCTACTTCATATCCCTGATTTTTAATTTTCTCTACCTCTATAATAAAGTTAAGAGGATAGTTTGTCTTTACATACTCTAGAATTAAAGGAATCTGTGTGGTTAAAAATTCATCCGGTATGGCCGTATGATCTATACTTTTTACCTGGGTCCAATCTCCATGTTTATTAAAATCAACACTTAATTGTTTGTCTAAAGTAGTGCTAAGGACAGTTTGTTTGTAATTGGGCTTTTTAACCAAATAAGAATCAGTAAGCAGCATTTTAGGGAATACTCCTTGTAAGAATTCCTTAGAATTTTCTTGCAATTCTTGTTGATCGGCTTTATTTAAGGTGTTTTTATTCTTGTTGTCACACGAGCAGAATAAAATCGCAGTGCTAAAAAAAGCACTTACTACAAGGTAAGATAGTCTCATGTATATATTTTTTTGCAATTGATTGTTAGACCAAAATTCAAAGACTTAAAAAATGTCTATATAAAAATACGAAAATTATAGATAGCCTTAACAGGTAATTGGATTAAAAATTTATCTTATTTAAATTCTAAAAAGTAAAGACTAATTTTTTATTTTAAGGGATAAAATGTACTAACTAGATTCTTAAAATAAAGATTTAATAGTTTTTTGTTTGGAATATGTACCTTGTTTGTGTATATTGTATGCACATAGAGAATTACAAGTGTATTACCTAAGCATTGTGCGAGTTTTATTGCATTAAATAAAGTTTCTTTTTTGTGACTTATTTAAAATTATGCTAAAATTTTGTAAAATATATTCTTTTTCCATGTGCAATTACTTTAACCTTTTAGTTAGATAAAGAACTTCGAATAAAGATTCAATGGCAAACTAGTGTAAAAGATTTTTATTCCCTCAGGTTTTTAGTGGTTTGACAAAATATAGTTAGTGATTACCAAGGTGGTTGTATACTTTTACATCCCGTAGTACATAAAGAGAATTCTTTTAAAGGGAACCGGATAATGAAAAAACTAAGATATTATTTTTTACTATTAAATTATTTACAAACAAATACTTATCCTAAAAGGGAAGAGTTAATTGCGTATTTAAATATGCATAAAATTGATATTAGTGAACGTACCCTTTATAGGGCATTACGCGAATTAAAAATCGAATTTGGAGTAGATATTAAATTAGATAATAAAACCAAAGGATATTACATTGTTGCAAAAAATATGGACACGGCTAATTTTGTACATAGTTGTCTTCGTAATTTAGTGACAGCCGATATTTTGGGGGATAGTGCGAAAATAAGCTTTGAGAGTTTTACCCAGTTTATGCCTAGTTCAACTAGTATTGTACCTATTGATTATCTCCAAGAGATTCTTGGGGCTATAACAAGGCAAAGGAAGATTAGTTTTTGTTATGTAAGTGCGTCTAAAAAAATTGAAAAGAATTATATAGTATCGCCATTATTTGTGATTCAAGAACAAGAGTTATGGTATTTAGTGGCTAAGGAAAAAGATAGAATTAAAACCTTTAAGGTAATAGCAATAAAAGATTTGTGTGTATTAAAAAGTAGGTTCCGAGAAAACATTCAAAAAGTTAGACAAGCCTATCAACAAAGTATAGGTTTGGGGTATTGTAATGCGAAGGTTGAAAATGTGGTGTTGTCGTTTTGTAGTTCGCAAAAGGAAAACTTAAAAAAGCGACCAATTCACAACTCTCAAAGTATCGTATCTCAAGAAAATTCACAAAGACTGGTGGTAAATCTGCAAGTGAAAATAAATGAAAATCTTAAGCAAGAAGTTTTAAAGTTTGCACGTTATGTTAGAGTGGAAAAGCCCACTTGGTTTAAAGAAGATATAATTTTGGAATTACAAAGCGCATTGCGTGGAAACGATTCCAATTAAAAATACATTGATTGGGGAATTAATGTGGTTATACTAAAATTGTGATCCAGTTCAGATCCGAGTTAGGTAGTATAACGGTTAGTTTGTTGCTAAATGCAGGTGGGGGCCTGTTATTTAGAATTTTGGCTAAATTCTACCATGTAAAGCCACTACACTTTATATGATTTGGATTTTGCAAGAGTACAAAAAAAGAGCCTTATGATTTTATCATAGGGCTTTTTTGATTTTAAGTGTTTCTTAGATGAAGTTTCGTTGTGTGATTTAGAATTTATTAATTAAAACGTTAAAAATATGTAGCATGATAAATATTAGCCTGTTGTAAAGACTTTTTTTAGAGATATGTTGGTGTTTTTCACTCTTGATGAAAAATGGTTTTTGTTAATTTGCTACATTCAGATAATTTGATCTACGAGTGAAAGGGTTAAATTCGACGCTTTAGTAAGTGAATATTACATTTGAGTGATTCTTTTTAAGATCCTAGTCACATAAAGGTGTATTTTTGTTTAGTTTGTTGAACAAATTCTTAACTATGAGTAGCAATAAAGAAGAGTCCTTATTTATAAAACATTATCGGATTATTGTAATTCCTATAGTTTTTCTTTTATACCTGTTTTCTCATTTTATTTTAAACCCATACGATGAGCATTGGCATGGTACTATTAAACAACAGGAGTTAATAGAATCTTTGGTATTACTATTGTTGTACTGTACGGTGATTACCGAGGTTAGTTTATGGTTAAGTAGGGTTTTAAATCGTTGGATTCCATGGGATAGGAGTGCTGGTTTAAGGGCTATTGTGCAATTGATTTCTTTGATTTTACTGATTTTTATTTTTTATTTCATTCTAAACTTACTTTACATCATTTGTACGCCTATACCCAGGGATCAGGCCATAAGTTTGGATGTAAAAATCGATATTTGGCAAAGTTTAATAATTAGTATTAATACAGGGATTTTTATCTCGGCAGTGCATACAGGATATTTTTTAATAAAAAACTGGAAGACATCCATGATGGATGCAGCAGAGCTTCGGGTAAAAACCGAACAATTACAGCGTGTTGCTTCCCAGGCTGAGTTAGAAAGCTTAAAAATGCAGTTAGATCCACATTTTTTATTTAATAATTTCTCTACCCTTTCCGAGTTGGTTATTGAGGACCAGAACTTGGCTGCCAAATTTTTAGAACACCTCTCTTTGGTTTATCGCTACATGTTGTCTAATGTACGTAAAAACCTAGTGCCTTTGCAAGATGAAATTTGCTTTTTGGATTCTTACTTTTATTTAATTCATGAGCGAATGGGCAACAAAGTTATCTTAGAGGTTGATATACCTGATCAGGCCAGAGAACATTTTTATATCGCACCAATTGCATTGCAACTTTTGGTAGAAAACGCAGTAAAACACAACAAGGCATCTAAGGAGAGTCCTTTATACATACGAATTTACCTGCAAGATAAATATGTGGTGGTTTCCAATAACATCCAAGAGCTTGTTGTAATTATGCCTTCGCC
This sequence comes from Myroides sp. LJL119, assembly GCF_054871605.1. Taxonomy (NCBI): domain Bacteria; kingdom Pseudomonadati; phylum Bacteroidota; class Flavobacteriia; order Flavobacteriales; family Flavobacteriaceae; genus Myroides; species Myroides sp. LJL119. Next base: position 244,823 of record NZ_JBTXLO010000003.1, on the reverse strand, counting down.
TAAGGTGGGGCTTCGAAATATAATTGATAGATACAAACTCCTTAGCAACACCCAAGTACAGGTTATAAAAACCAAGGAGTCTTTTACTGTCAAACTACCTTTGTTGGAAAGTAGTTTAAAAAAATAATAATAACACTAGAAAAATGAACCTATGGATGTTTTAATCATAGAAGATGAATTGCGAAATGCCAATAAACTTGTACGCTTATTAAAGGAGTTACGTCCTTTTGCTAGTGTTTTGGCTGTGTTAGAAAGTATCGATGAGAGTGTAAAATGGCTTAATGAGAATCCAAAGCCTGATGTTATATTTATGGATATTCGTCTAGAAGATGGTTTGTGTTTTGAAATATTTCAAGAGGTTAAAGTTTCCTCTCCTGTGATATTTACCACATCGTATGATGAATACGCACTAAAAGCATTTAAAGTAAATAGTATTGATTATTTAATGAAGCCTCTTCGCGTGGAAGATCTTCAAAGGGCAATCAATAAATTAGAGGCCTTTGTTAATCCAAGTGATATAACAGATTCTATTAAAGATATTTTAGGATATTTAAACACCCAACAACAAATTTATCGTTCTCGATTTTTATTGCCTTATAAAGACGGCTTTATCACCGTGAAGGTTAAAGATATTGACTATATCTATTCCGAGCAAAAAATAACTCACTTGGTTGAACAAAATCTAACCACACATATTTTAGGACAAACCATGGAGGATTTAGAAGAGGAATTAGATCCTAAGCTATTTTTTCGTGCTAATCGCCAACATATTATCCACATAGACTCTATTGCCAGTATTCAAAATTATTTCAATGGTAAACTCAAAATAATACTACATCGAGATCCACAAAGAGAAATTATAATTTCAAGAGAAAAAGCTCCCCTTTTTAAAAGCTGGCTTAATTCTTAAATAAATTCATTAGGTTTTTATTGTAGATAAACATTGCTAGAAAAGCCAAGTTTTTTTGTTTAAAAAACTTGGCTTAATACTTTATTAACACTGCGATAATCTTGCAAAGCCACCCACAAAGAGTGCTTTGACATAACAGGTTGTTATTTTTACACTTCAGAGACTATTTTTTACGCTTCAAATTAAAATTTAAAAACACAAGGTGGTTTTTAATTTATTTTGTCCTTGTAAAAAAACAAGAATAATGAAGAAATTTTTTAGATCAATTAGATTTTTATTTTTGGCCGGTTTACTTGCGGGTTCTGGTTTTTTGGTAAGCTGTGAAAACAAACAAGATCAAAGCCAAGTGCAAATGCCTTTGCTTGAGGTAAAAGTAGATGTTGTTGAAAGTAAGGATGCCAATATATTAAATACCTATACCGCTTCTTTAAAAGGAAAAGTGAATGTGGAGATACGACCAAAGGTATCGGGTTATATAGAAAGTATTTTAACAGAAGAGGGGAGTTATGTAAAAAAGGGACAAATTATTTTACAGATTGATCCAAAACCTTATCAAATACAGCTTAACAACGCACAAGCTTCTTTAAAAGCAGCCCAAGCAGGTTTAGTTAATGCCGAGTTAGAAAAAAATAAGGTAGTTTCTTTACTAGAAAATTCTTTTGTTTCTCCCATTCAATTACAAAGTGCTGAGGCTAATTTACAAACCGCTCAAGCTGTAGTGGCTCAAGCTCAAGCTCAGGTTGCCCAAGCCAATCTGAATCTGGGGTATTGTCAAATTAAAGCTCCAGTGGATGGATTCTTGGGATTAATTTCTCAGCGTGTAGGAAATTTAGTTTCACCAACCGATCCGGAGCCTTTAACAACTCTTTCTGATATTAATCAGATATATGCCTATTTCTCTTTATCGGAATCGAATTATTTGGATTTAGTAAAAGAGAACAAAAATCAGCAAAATGTACTAAACATGCCTGCTAAACTTATCTTAAGTAATGGACAACCTTATGATCTACCAGGTAAGGTAGATGTGATAAATGGTGAATTTAATCAACAAACAAACGCCATTACTGTTCGTGCTAACTTTCCTAACCCCGAGAAATTATTGCGCAATGGTGGGACAGGAACCATACAATTAATTAGTATTGAAAAGGATATTACCCAAATACCAATAGCTGCCACGGTTGATTTACAAGATAAAATTTTCGCTTATGTACTAGGTGCTGATAATATTGTGGAGCAACGTCAATTAAAAATAAAAGGGAAAGACTTACATACCTATTTTATAGAAAGTGGTGTTGAGCCTGGAGAAACTTTGATTATCACAGGTGTGGATAAACTAAGGGATCAAATGCAGGTTAGCCCTTTGAGTGATCAAAAACAATAAAAAATATTTTTACAATTTGACTTTGTAAGAAACTTTAAACTTATAAAAAAGTAGAAATGCTAAAAAAGATTATACATAGACCTGTATTGGCTACGGTAATTTCTGTGATTTTAGTGATATTGGGAATTGTTGGTTTAACCCAGCTTCCTATAGCACAATTTCCAGATATCGCACCCCCAAGTGTAGTTATTCAGGCATCTTATCCAGGAGGTAACTCCGAGACGGTATTAAAATCCGTTGTTACTCCAATTGAAGAGGTAGTAAACGGGGTGGAGAATATGACTCATATCGAGTCTACAGCTAGTAATGATGGTACGGCAATGATAACGGTATTCTTTGAATTGGGAACCGATCCGGATCAAGCTGCAGTAAACGTACAAAACCGTGTAGCTCAGGTTCAAGGAATCTTGCCCGAGCAAGTAATTCAAGCCGGGGTAATTACCCAAAAAGAGCAACGAGGTATGATCATGGTTATAGATTTGATTTCCGATGATGATCAGCTCTATGATGAAACCTTTGTTCAAAATTACGCCCGTATTAACCTAGTTCGCGCTTTAAAACGTATTAAAGGAGTTGGAAACGTGCAAATTTTTGGGGAGAAAGACTATGCAATGCGTGTTTGGTTAGATCCACATAAACTAGCCAGTAGAGGCTTAACTCCCAAGGATGTTCAAACAGCTATCCAAAATCAAAGTATGGAGGTTGCCGCGGGTAATTTAGGTCAAAATGCAGGAGGAGCTATGCAGTATACCTTGACTTATTCCGGAAAGTACAATACGCCGGAACAATTTGAGAAAATAGTTATTCAGGCCGATAAATCTGGTAATGTTCTTTATTTAAAGGATATAGCCAGAATTGAGTTTGGTTCGGTTTCCTATGATGAAGATAACAGAATTAATGGAAATCAAGCAGTGACCATGGCCGTTTTCCAAACCAATGGCTCTAATGCCAATCAGATTCAAACCCAGGTTTATCAAGTTTTGGAGGAATTAACTCCTGATTTACCAGTGGGACTAAGATACCATGTTACATTTGCAAATAAAACCCAGTTGGATGAATCCATTAATCAGGTTATTTATACCTTATTAGAAGCATTTATTTTGGTTTTTATTATCGTATATATCTTTTTACAAGACTTTAGATCGACTTTAATACCTGCTATTGCTGTACCGGTCTCATTAATAGGAACTTTCTTTTTCTTAGATTTAATAGGATTTTCCATTAATATGTTGACGCTTTTTGCTTTAGTTTTAGCCATTGGTATTGTAGTGGATGACGCCATTGTGGTAGTTGAAGCGGTGCATTCCACCATGGAGCACGAGGGGCTTGATGCCCCACAGGCAACCTCTAAGGCTATGAGTGAAATAACTGGTGCTATTGTTTCGATCTCTCTTGTAATGAGTGCTGTGTTTTTGCCCGTTGGATTTATGAACGGACCAGTGGGGGTATTTTATCAGCAGTTTGCTTTTACTTTAGCAATAGCTATTTTAATATCGGCGGTTAACGCCCTTACTTTATCACCTGCATTATGTGCTTTAATGCTTAAGAATCATCACCATGATTTAGATAAGGATTCAGGTAAAAAGTTGAATTTCTTAAAGCGTTTCTTTAGATCGTTTAACGCTGGATTTACTGCTTTAACTAATCGATATGGGAAAGGAGTTGCATTTTTGATTAAGAAAAAAGTATTGTCTTTATGTATTATCGTGGGTTCTGTAATTGGAATGATACTGTTAATGAATTCAACACCAAAAGCGTTTATACCAAATGAGGATCAGGGCTTTGCAATGTTTGCTTTGTCTTTACCTCCGGGATCATCTATTGATAGAACAACCCAAGTATTAAAACAAGGAGATCAAATTATTCGAAACAACCCTGCGGTACGTTCTGTGACAACAATCTCTGGATTTAATATTTTAGGAAATGCGGCTTCTCCAGCCTATGCAATGGGATTTGTTAGTTTTAAAGATATGGATCAACGTGGAGAGGTTGTGGATATTAATGAATTAATCGCCAATTTAAACACAGAGCTATCTCAGATAAAAGAAGGTGACTTTTATATGTTTGCTAACCCGACGGTTCCCGGATTTGGTGATTTCGACGGATTAGAATTGGTGGTTCAAGATAGAAAAGGAGGTAGTATTACCGAATTTGCCCAAGTTGTTAACCAATTTAATGCAGATTTAAGTGCCACCGATCAGGTTCAAGCAGCCTTTACCATGTTTCAGGCTAACTTCCCAATGTATGAAATTGTGGTAGATCCGGTTAAAGCAAAGATGCACGGTGTGGAAGTTTCAGATATAATGTCTGCAATTCAACTTTTTTACGGTAGTTCTCAGGTAAATGACTTTAACCGCTTTGGTAAACAGTTTAAAGTTTTTGTACAAGGAGATGCGCCATATCGTGCCGATGAGGCCTCCTTTGATAGTGTTTTTGTGTTAGGTGAAAATGCAGAAATGATTCCTATTAGTGCCTTAGCTTATTTAAAGAAAACGTATGGACCTCAAGCAATTTCTCGTCATAATTTATTTAATTCCATTACGGTAAACGGAATTATAAACCCTGGTGTGAGTACCGGAGATGCTATGGCTAAAGTAGAGCAAGTAGCCAAAGAGAAATTACCAGATGGTTATGCAATAGAATGGTTAGGATTAAGTAAAGAAGAACAAAAAAGTGGTGGACAAATGGTGTTTATCTTTGGATTATCTATTTTGTTTATTTATTTTATTTTAGCCGCGCAGTATGAGAGTTATATCTTGCCACTTGCCGTTCTTTTTTCCTTACCTATTGGTATAATGGGGGTGTTTGTTGCCATTGGAATGGCTGGTATTGCCAATAATATTTATGTTCAAGTTGGACTCATTATGTTAGTTGGACTCTTGGCTAAAAATGCTATTTTAATTATCGAATTTGCCGTTCAACGTAGGGCACAAGGTTTAAGTATTGTGGATTCTGCAATCCAGGCCTCAAAACTACGACTACGACCAATTCTAATGACATCCTTTGCCTTTGTAGCAGGGTTAATTCCCCTTATGACTGTAGTGGGGTCCTCGGCACAGGGTAATCACTCCATTAGTATAGGTACAGCAGGAGGGATGGTATTTGGTGTGGTGTTTGGTGTATTTATCATTCCAGTTCTTTATGTTTTATTTCAGTATTTACAGGAAAAAATATCGGGGTATAAACCCCAAGTGAATAACACCCAAACTTTAGACTAAAACACCAACTTAAAAATTAATGAAATGCAAATGAAAAATATAGTTTATACATTAATTGCTTCGGGTTTACTTGTGGGCTGTAAAGTTGGACAAAATTATCAAAGACCCGAGCAAAATTTACCCGAATCTTTTTTAGACTCGCAACAACAAAACCAGCAAGTAAATGCTCTAGGTAAAGTTACATGGCAACAGTTTTTCAAAAATTCAGAACTCATTGGTCTTATAGAATTGGCCCTTGAGCAAAATACAGATCTACTTTTATCGGTAAAAAACATGCAACAAAGCGAACTTTTATTTAAGCAATCAAAATTGGCTTTATTACCGCAAGTTGGCTTAGATATAACTGGGGCACGTACCGAGTCCTCTAAAAATAGTGCTGTAGGATTAAGTGGGGAAAATCGTTTAAATAATGATTTTACAGCGAGTCTAGATTTATCATGGGAGTTAGATATTTGGGGGAAAATTCGCCGAGAAAAGGAAGCAAAATTGGCTATGTATTTGCAAAGTCAGCAAGTAAAAAAAGCAGTTGAGAATCGATTAATTGCACAAGTTGCAACCACGTACATTAATTTATTAATGCTAGATGAACAATTAAAAATTGCTGAAAAAAGTATAGAATTACGTTATAATACCTATGATTTGACCCAGAAAATGTTCCAAGTGGGTAATGCCAATATTTTAGGGGTTGAACAATCTAAGGCACAATGGATTGAATCTAAAGAGGTTTTAACCCAAATCCAAACCGAGATTGCTTTACAACAAAGTGCTTTGAACTTACTTTTAAATCAATATCCACAAGAAATTAAACGTACTACTACTTTAAAAGATTTAGATCTTACTAGCGATTTAAGTCATGGGGTACCAGCAGATTTTGTAAGCCAAAGACCCGATATTCAAATTGCAGAGTTTAATCTTCGCGCTGCCAATGCCAAGGTAGGTGCTGCTCAGGGACAAATGTATCCGAATTTGACTATTTCAGCCTCGGGTGGTTTAAATGCGATCCAAGGTTCTGATTGGTTTAATACACCTGGATCTTTATTTGGGATGGTAGCCGGTGGGATTATTCAGCCCATTTTTAACCAAAAGAAATTGCGTACGGCCTACCAGGTGGCCAAAGTCGAACGAGACAAGGCTGCCATAGAGTTCAAAGCAGCAGTTATCGCTAGTTTTACCGATGTTCACAATACACTTGTTAAGATAGATAAGGTAAAACAGCAAGGTGAGTTGATGGGAACAAGAGTAGAAATTTTATCCACTTCTTTAAACAATACTAAATTTATGTTTGAAATGGATAAGGCTACTTATTTGGAGTTAATCAATGCTCAAGGGCTTTCTTTAGCCGCTGATTTAAGCTTCGCGGAATTAAAAAGAGACTATTTGATCAATCTTGTAGAACTTTACCGTGTTTTAGCAGGGCAATAAAAACTTACTGTTTATCTATTGTTTTAAATATAAACCGATCCAATTTGGGATCGGTTTTTTTATTAATACACAAGGCAATAAATAGAATGTAAAAAACAAGTCCCATAGGGATGCAACAAGTAGGTATTTTTGTTTTACTGTTTGTTGTTTTATACTAAGAGATTGTTTTGTAGTGCCTATATCTGTTTTTGGTAGATCAACACAAGTTGACTAAAATACTTTTTTTAGCTCTTTGTTTTTTTTAAGGATTTATTGCCAGATATGGTTTTGGATTTATTTTTTCGTTTTCTTTTCAATGCCGTAGTAAAATGGTCCTTGTGTTGTAATAAATTAGTATTTACCTGGATAATCTCAGTGGTACTTTTTCCCAAAAATTGTTTATTTTTATTTGTCTTTTTATTCTTTTTTTTGAAGGGGGAGCTCTTTGCTTTTCTCCAAATTAAACTTGAAAATAGGTGCATCATAATTTATAGTATTCATCAAAAGATATTCTAAAACTAATACATTGTAGGTAGGTTCTTACTTGTTTATGTATTTTGGCATAAGATGGATGTGACTGGCTTTTAGCTGCTTTGCATAGTCTTTATATATCACTTAAAATATTTGGTTTCTTTACTTAAATAAAAATCAAAATTATGCAAGACAAAAATCAGCACCATCAAACCAAGACTTATACTTTTACCTTAAAGGATAAAGAGATAGAACAATTTGAATTAGCGTATTTAAAATCCTGTGCTCCCAGTAAAGGCTTTTTTATACGAAACAAGTTATTAAACAATACCTTAAAGAGTATTATAATCGACAAAGTAAAACTGGATTATTATATGCGTTTAACTAGTTTATACGAGCAGTTTTATCAAGTAGGTCTTCATTATTCTACGCTAATTCAGCAATTTCCAAAGCAAAAGCAACTAGAAGACCAAACAATTCTAGAATTGATAAATCTAACTAAGGAACTAACCCATATATGCAAGAATATAGTAGGGATATCCTTAGAGTTTGAGGCACATTTTCCATCAACATCTAATTATTATGATAGTCAGAGTTTGGTATAGTGCAACACCAAAACGTGTTTTATGGTATAACTTTCAAAAAGTACAGCAAAACAAAGCAAGCGTACTTTTTTGTAACAACATACCCCAAAACAAAGACTTTGAAGTAGGTTTTCAACAAGCCTTGCAATGGATAAAGCTACATAGTTTATTAAACTCGCGGGTGGTTAAACCCATATTTCATGGAAATGTTAACCCAAATCCCAGGAGCATCTTATCGGACTTTAAAGGAAAATTGTTAATACGAGATTTTATGACAGGCATGGGGTACAGGGAAACACCCTATATTGCTTTTAAGCATTTTGATACCCCTAAAGAGCACTATCATATCGTTGGCTCTCGGGTGCAAAATAATCGAAAAGTTGTATCAAGAAGTTATGATTATTTCAAGGCCACAGAGCTGGCAAAGAAACTTAGTGAAAAGTATGATTTAAGTTATCTAAAACCACATTTTTCTCCCAGCCAAACGTTTTTAAATCCTTTGATTAATAAAAATCAAGCGGATATTAAAAGTCAAATAAAAGTTCTTCTAGGCTATTTATTTGAACGTTATTATTTTATGGATTTAAATAGTTACCTAATACTACTTAACCAGTTTAATTTATCTTTTACATCAAAAGCCTTAAAGGAAAAAAAGTTGTTGTATTTTGTCTTAGATACCCAAGATGGGCTTATGGGTGATGCACAAAAGTTTTATGAATTGGGCAGCTTTTCCAATAAGGATTCCCTAACAAAATCTTTATCCAGTAAAAGAAAGTTTCTAGACAAAGAAGTAGATTGGATAGGACTACAAATACTTTTAGAACAACAAATTCAATCAGCTAACTCTTTAGAGGATTTACAAAATAACTTGTCTGTTTTAACCATGAAAATAGTTTCGGATAACCATCGTATCACAAGTTGTTTTTATCTTTTGGATTACCATAACCGTTTTGTTTTACCCTTTGGTTTACTGGGACAACAAATTAACAATAGACTAAGGGAATTAGCAAAGTATTCTAATCGGATTCCAAGGCAAGATGAGCAGATAAATTACAGTTTTGAAAAGGGGGTGAGATTACCTATAACTCACCTAGACCCTTTATTTGGTTTTTTACAAGAGCGTCATAAATATACTCTACAGGCTGAAAAACAATATAGAAATTCAGTTCAAAAAAAGCACTCGTTTTTAAATGAACTGAAACTATCCAACAAAATAAAACTTAGTTAAATATGTCTCGAAATTCCTTTAATACCAGTTATGGCTCGATTACCGGATTTTTATTTTTTGTTAGTATATCCAGTGTGATATTTTACTTTCACATTGAGTATAGCAAGACTTTAAGTACTGGTTACTTTGTTGCTTATATTAACCGTTACTTGCTTGAGTTGTGTCAAGGGTATAGATGGGGTTGTTATAGTTTTTTTTATAAGTCATTAGCCCTGTTTTTTTTAACTCTTGCTTTATATACCACTAGAGTTAGGATGGATGATCCTATTAGTAAACAAAGAGCTTTGGTTTATCTGGGTGTTTGCCTTGCTGTCTTTAATCTCAGAGAAACAGTAGAATTCTTTGGTGTGAAGATTACTCAAAAGGTAGATACCTATGGGGTGATTATTGGATATATGGGTGTTTTATATAGTTTAGTTCAATTAAAAAGGCAAAGCAATACAAATCTGTTAAAAGATGTCTTTAATATAGATAACGAAAGTTTTTTACAGCAAAAAAAATGTGTTAATACTCCTGACTCTATTAACTTACCCACAGAATTCTATTATAAAAACAAGTGGCATAAGGGGTGGCTAAACCTTCTAAACCCTTATAGAGGCACCCTGGTTTTAGGTACCCCGGGCTCGGGTAAGAGCTACACTATTATCAATAGTTTTATTACCCAGCATATAGAAAAAGGTTTTAGCATGTTGATCTATGATTTTAAATTTAGTGATTTGACCCTATTGGCTTATAATACTTTATTAACAAATCCCACAGGATATAGTCCAAGAGTTAAGTTTTATGTTTTAAATTTCGATGATGTCCAAAAGTCTCATCGATGCAATCCCTTACAGGCCGAAAGTTTAACTGATATTAGTGATGCTTATCAAGCAGCAAAAAGTATTCTATTGAATTTAAATCGTTCCTGGATTCAAAAGCAAGGAGATTTTTTTGTCGAATCTCCCATTTTATTACTTAGTGCGGTAATCTGGTTTTTAAAAATTTATGAAAATGGGAAGTATTGCACTCTACCACATGCAATTGAGTTTATAAATCAGCCGTATGAAAAAATATTCCGCATTTTAAGTAGTTATGCCGAATTACAAAATTATTTATCTCCATTTACCGATGCTCTACAAGCTGGGGCGCAAGATCAACTACAGGGACAAATTGCTTCGGTGAAAATTCCCTTGTCTCGATTAATATCAAAAAATTTATATTGGATTATGAGTCATAGTGATTTTACTTTGGATTTGAATAACCCACTAAAGCCGAAAATTTTGTGTTTGGGTAATAACCCAGGTAGACAAGATTTTTATTCGGCAGCCTTGGGTTTGTATAGCTCTAGAATTGTAAAACTAATTAATCAAAAGCAAAAACTTAAATGCAGTTTGATACTTGATGAATTACCAACTATTTATTTCAATGGATTAGATCAATTAATAGCTACAGCTAGAAGTAATAAAGTCTCTGTAACCTTAGGGATTCAAGATTACTCCCAATTAGTACGAGATTACGGGGACAAAGAAAGCAGAGTAATACTACAAACTGTAGGTAATATTTTTAGTGGACAGACCTTAGGGGAGACAGCCAAGCATTTAAGTGAAAGATTTGGGAAAGTTCTTCAAAAAAGAAATGCATTTAGTTTAACAGATTTAAGCCGCAGTGATTCTGTATCTACACAATTAGATATGTTAATACCAAGTGCTAAAATTAGTAGTTTAAAACAAGGTTTCTTTGTTGCTAGCCTATCCGATCAGGGTAATCAACGACAAGTATACCCTGTTTTTCACGGAAAGATTATTATTGATAAACACTTAAAAAAAGGGGAATCAAATACTGAATTACCAGTAATTACCAGCTTTAAATATAAGAGTAGTTTGCTTAAACAAAGTAAAAAGCAAATACGAAACAATATCGTAGAGCAATTGGATATAAATTTTAAAAATATTAAATCACAAGTAATTGAACTTGTAAACAAGGAATTAAATCGTCTATCTGATAATTGATTGTCCTTTTAATTTAAAAAAGAGCAAAAAAAATCGGCTGGCCAAAAAAAAAGATATGCCCCAAAAAGTAAGTGCACACTTTTTGGGGCATTTTTAATTAATCAATAGTGCTGGCGGGTTGTTCAAAGAAGAACTGTAAGGCATGGGTAATCTGGTTATACATGATATAACCTTTGTATTGACAACCATTTCTATCGATTAAGTTATCTAAAAATACAGATTGACCATTTTCAAGGGCCTCTTGCTGATCCAGAGTCAGTTCTACCCCACGAAACTTGGTAGGAACTCCAGTTTTTGCAGAGAAATTACTGGAAGAATCATAGGGTTTATCAAAGAAAAACTCAACGTATTTCTTATCGGTGTTATATTGAAGAAAGGCATTAAAAGGCTCGCCTTTTTTAGATTGAAGATCCTTGATATAGACCTTTTTACCATGCTTTAAATCTAGTTTTTCCTGTTCAGATAATTTAATTCCCTTAATATAATCTGGGATTTTTACTCTATCTAAAGGCATAGCCACTAGATCATTTGTTGCTTTATCTATACTTATTAATGAGGGGAGTAGCTCACCTGTATGAACCTGTAGTAGATCAACCACACGTCCCATATTACCATATTTTAATAAGTTGGACTTATCTTCAGCCGAGAACTCATGGCCATAGAAAGGCAAGTGAAGTAGAGGTTCTCTTTTAATACCTTGTAGATTGATAATTACCCTACCAGCACTATCATGCCTGAAACTTATTCGAGCATCTGTTTTACAGGATATATTTCCAAATTGTAGTTTAACGGAAAATAAGGTGTAAGTTTTATATCCTTTTAATAATGGTTCTAAAAGATTTTTAGCTTGAAGTTTTTCTTTAGAGATACCTATCTTTTCTAAAGCATCCCAATCGATTTGACTCTCTAAAAATGTATTGTTGGGATAAGTTGTTTGATTATTAGAAGAGTTGTTTTGTTGATCCGATTTTTGATCAGAATTTAACTCAAGTGATGTATTTAAAGTATCTGTTTCCTGTTGTTTTATAGAAGTAGGAATTGGATTCGAAGACATATCGGTTTGTTTTTTTAAGGTTTTTTTTGTCGCTTTCTTATACCCGTTTTCTTGTTCTTGCAGCGTAAAATCACAATCATCATCAAATGAGTATGGATTTATTGTCTGTCGAATTTCTTGCGCGGCTACAACCACAGAGGTAATAGGTACCCTGTAATAGATGTATTGATGTGGCTTTTGCATGCGAAACAACAAGAGTGAAAAAAATGGTAGAAAACGATCGTGATTATGATGGACTTTGATAAAATGTAACAAATTATCCATAATTGGTTCTACACCCTGTAAAAGGCCATTTTCATCAATGTTTTTTATAACTAGAATTTCACTAGTTTTCTTGCATTGTACTAAGATTGTATGACTTAGTTCGGGATTAATAAATTCAAAACTCTGACTCATAATATAAAACGATTTAAAAATGAAAAAATCAGAACAAATTAAAATTAGCAGTAATCCCATTGCCATATATGTTACTTTTTGCTTATGTAAAATGGAATCATCTTACCTTTTATTTTAGCATAAAGTAGACATATACTTATCCTTATCCTTTGCCTAGTGCAAATAACAAGATAAAGCAAATCCTAGATAGCAAACTTGCTATCTAATTGATAGATACAACAAAAAGGATTACCTTTTAAAAAGTAATGAAATGAAAAAATTAAGATTCGGTGTTTTATGGAATTTCTCAGGCTAGATGAAATAGAAAATTGCGTGAGCAAGCTTTGAGTAACACTTGGATTGTAGTTAGGATAAATCCAAAGAGTATAATATTTGCCTTATTAAAGAAAGTCGAAATCCAGTTAAATTCACCTACACTTTAGCTAATAATGAGCTAAAATTAATTAGGATGCTTGGTTTTATACGGAGCTTGAGTTAATCTGTGCTAAGGTGGATTAAATGCCTTAACTTTTAGTAAAGCGGTTGTGTTCATAAAAAATGGTTTTTTGTGTTAGGTAAAAATCGGAATAAGTTTTCAATAAACGATAGTAAATTTTCTATAGATACTGATATTTAACACTTTGGAAGAAAGTAAATTAAATTAAGGTTTGGCTCTAGCGCCCAACCTATAAGGAAAAAACACGAATTTTCTTCTTTTTTTTTAATTTTGTATTTTGAAAATTTAACAAAAAATACACGATGTTTAAATAATTTAGTTTTTAGTTAGTATTTGTTTTTGATAATTTGATAAAAAAATGAATTTAATTCTTGTTTATATCTATAGAGGTGTTAAAGCAATACTTTTTTAAGTAAACTTATTATCTGAGGAATTGTTAAATGGGTGAAATTATTTTTCAATAATGGCCAAAATCATTTTTATGTAGCTATAATTTGCTATAAATAAAAAGTTTTTTTGCTTTTGCTGCATGTATTGCCTATATACAGAATTCAAGCACAAAGAAATTTTTTTATTTTTAAAAAAGCTTATTGATCCTTATGTACTACTAGATATGTTCTTGAATCAATCTTAAAATTTTAACAATATTCGTGTTTACTGTTTCGACACTTAAAAAATAAATTGTATATTTAAAGAGACGCTTTATAAAGGGCGATTAGTAGCTCTATTGTTGTATTTTAAGTAGTATTAGTATGGTTAATAATCCAGTAACAGTTTTACGTAAACAAGGCCAATTGGAGCAAGCTTTACTTTTGGCTAATCAGAATTTGAATAATAATCCCCAGGATATGGAAGCTAAGTTTTCTTTGGCTTGGGTTTATTATGATTATTTAAAACTCCATGCGCTTACAGGAGATTTTACAAGCTTTGTTGAGGTTTTAAAGCAGTTAAAGTCTTTAGAAATACACACCACCAATAATCTATTGTGCGATAGTCTACCTTGGCCTATACATAGTTTGATTAGTTTTTGTTTACAAAATAAACAATGGAATTTTATATGTGCTAACGAACTTTTTTTGTTGATTAAGGACATCGAATTTACACGACCAAGTGAAACTTTTAGTATACTTATAAAGGCTTTAAATCAAGGGTTTCAAAATTATAATAATTTTATCGAGGTAATTAACTGGTGCGGGTTGGATAATTTTGAAGCGCAAGATTACATCGAACCTTTTGTAAATGGTAGAAAGTATTTAAGTTTAGTGGAGCAAATATATATTAACTATGCAAAAAACCTTCTTTCTTTATCCCAACAGGTTCCTAAAGAAAAATACACCAGTGATTTGCAGGAATTTTTACATAAACTAGAAGAATTAATTCAGGCGCATCCCAATTATGTATATCCGTGTTTTTATAAGGCTAAAATCTTATTGGAATTAGGTAAAAAAAACCAAGCCTTAATGGCATTTTTGCCCTTTGCCCGACTTAAACGTAGAAATTATTGGGTTTGGGAATTTTTAGCCCAAATTTATAGCGATAATGGACCATATGCTTTTAGTTGTTATTGCAAGGCTTTATCACTGGGAACTAAAGATGAGTTTTTGATAAAAGTAAGATTAGGATTTTGTGAATTGTTAGTAGAAAGTAAAATGTATGTCGAGGCACGTACCGAAATCCAAAATATCGTACAAAGTTCCCAGCAAATGAATTATAATATTCCCAATAGTGTTTTGCAGTGGCAACAACAACCCTGGTATGAAATGGTTAGAGCAAATGATGATAACCATATTTTATATAAAAGATACCGTTCCATTGCAGAGGGATTACTCTATAGTGATATTGAGCCGTGGGTTGTTGTGGTAGAATTTGTACATAGTGATAAAAAAATTATTCACTTTGTGAAAAATAAACAAAATAGAGGTTTTTTTAAATACCAAGGATTTATCAAACAACCTAAAGTAGGGGAGTTGTTAAGTGTAAGATTGCAAAAAGAGGGAGATAACGGATTTTATATTGTTTTAACCCTTGACAAAGCAAAAGAGCAACAAAGTGAGGCTCTTAAAACCGGTAGCGGAATTATACATGTTTTACCAGAGGGAATTGGTTTTATAGGAGATGTTTATTTTGAAAAAGACCTAATAGAGCAAAACGCAATTAGTAATCAAAGTACAGTAAATTACAAAGCCTTTTTAATATTTAATAAAAAAAGAAAGCAGTGGGGCTGGAAGGCATTTGAGGTATCTGTTGATAAGTGATAAATAAAAAAAACTGGTCTAGTTATAAAAAAGAACCTTATTGATTTGTTTTATACAAAATAGTTTTGTTTTAAAGTCAAGGTAAATATCAAATTTTAAAGCAGTATTAAAACAAAAAGCCTAACTACTTACCAATAGAATAAGTAATAGAAATAGATTTAATTAACAAACATCAATATACATTTACCATGTAAAGACAAGGTTGTTTTTTTTTAAATCAAAAAATCCGATATAAATTAAAAATATATCGGATTTCTTTTTTTGTATAGATGCTACAGGCAGTCTCAGGGTTATATAGTATTTCTAAACTATGGTAATACGGGAGCTTTTAATATAGCCTACATTCAAGTAATAAATAGAATTAAAGCAATTATTTTTAAATTTTTTTTTGAACATCAATTATTGAGTCTTAAGAACTACACTAGAAAGTAAATTGATGTAAAAACCAATCCGCAAAGATAGCTGTCAAAGGATTGAAATCCGGGATAGATAAGGGAGCCTTTGAATAACAAATCAAAAAAAAAAACAGCTTTTTAAATTACCTCTAAGTCCACTTAAAAAAATAGACTAAGATTGTAACTAGATTCTAGAACCAGGATAATTAAGTAATTAAATTCGGTATCAAATCCTTTATTCTTTGGCAAGAGCTATTTTTACTTTCTTATTTTTTATGCGGTGTTGGGTCTTAGATTTCAAAATAGAATTCACCTTAGACCAGCGAATCGCAACAAAGGCCTGGTGGTCGTTAAGTTGAATCAACCCTAAATCTTGGCTATCTAAATTAAGGGTTTTGATAAAGTATCCTACTATATCTACTTTGTTTATTTTATCCTTTTTACCAGCACTAATGTATATGGTCTGAAATTCTGTACGATTATTAATACTGGCCTTGTGGTCTAAAACTTCCAAAGCAATATTTGAATCTAAATAATCAAAACTATTTTGGTTGTGTTCATTAAGCATCAGATGTACACTCCCTGTGGCACTCATTCTTGCTGTCCTACCATTGCGGTGAATAAAGGTTTGTTTATCTAATGGCATTTGATAATGAATAACATTAGAGATTTCTGGGATATCTAATCCTCTTGAAGCTAAATCAGTACAAATTAGAATTCTAGAGCTTCCATTTTTGAACCTAGTTAAAGCTCTTTGGCGTGTGTCTTGATCTAAAGCTCCATGAAAAGGGCTATTGGCTACTTTATTTTTGGATAAAGTTTCACTTATTCTATCTACGGCATCTCTATGGTTGCAAAAAATTATAATTAGTCCTTTTGGTATTTTAGCTATTAATTTAATTAAATCATCTAGCTTTTGGGTATCTTCACTAAGTACCTTGCTGTAACTTAATTTTGGTTTATTTTCAAGGATATGTAAAAAGTCTATATAAACAGGATTATTTATTTGTACAAATTCAGGTATATCCTTTAAAGTTGTAGCCGAGGTTAGCATCTTAAATTTAACATGCTTAAGATGTGAAAAAATAGAGATCATTTGTTGTTCAAATCCCATTTCTAATGCCTTGTCAAACTCATCAATAACCACTTGGGTAATTGAACTAGGATCAAATGAATGATGTGCTAGATGAAACACAATACGCCCTGGAGTCCCCACAAGAACACTGGCAGGGGTGGAAAAATTTTTAATTTGAGTTTGGGTAGAGTGTCCTCCATAAATGGCATTTATTTTATAACCTGTTTTAATGGACTTAAATACCATTTCAATTTGCTGGGCAAGTTCACGGGTAGGTACTATTATTAATGCTTGAACACCCGTTTTATCTTTTTTTAGTTTAGATATAATAGGTAGCAAAAAAGCCAAAGTTTTCCCACTGCCGGTTGGCGATAATAAAACAACTTGGTTATTATTTAAAGCCACTTCAAGAGTTTTATCTTGCATGGCATTGAGTTTATCGATGGATAAATTGCTTAAAATTCTTTCTATATTCATGTTGTAAATGTACAGGTATTTAATCAAGATTATTAATTTGTAACGGTTTTTTATAGCAGGTTAATTTTTTTAATATACTAGAATCTAGTCCCTTTTACCCAAAGCACAATAGCTTTGATTTATAGGTTTGTATATAGCGTTTACCTTGTTTAAAAGTGTTTAGTAATCCTAAAATTCTTCGTTGGTAGAAAATCAGATTATAATCAAAAACAAAAAGGAAAACTGGAACCTAGAATTCTTTTTTTTGGATAAATCTCCGCATGATTTTTTGGATTGTAATTTTTTTTAAAAAAAAGATTCGACACTAACCACGCATGTTGAATTATGTACCGTAAACTTAGTGATCTGTGGTATACTTAATTCTCCAGCAAATGGTGTCTTAAACTGCAAGTCTTTGAGTTTATAATCATGGTGATTGTTTTGTGGTAATAAAATCAATCTTAAAGGAGCAAGGTTTTTTGTATTGGTTGAGATCCTAATTTTAAAATCCATTGCAAAACCTATTTTACTGGCCCTTTTGCAAATATGTTTATACCTGGTTTGCCTGGCTTGTGGGTATGTTATTTATAGTTTATTACATATTTTTTATTTAAGTCGGTAGATGTAGGGGCTAAATTATACTACCATTAATCTCTTATATTAATTGGTATGTTTTTATTAAAACCTAGCTGATCAATTTCTGTTATGCCCTTTTTTTACAGAAAAAGGGTAGCTAATTACGGTGAATATTTCTATTTAATTTTTTATGATATCTAAAATACATGTGAGAAATTTCATTTATTGATTTTAGGTAAAGTAAAATTTACGTAAAATAAATGAACTACCATTACCATAAAAAAATAATAGGCTTGTGTAACATATATAGCAGTATAATGATCTCTTAATGCTTATCTATGCCTAGATTTATAATAAAAATAAAAAAATGGAGGATTTTTGGAATCAAAGATATCAGGAACAATCTTGGGCATATGGCAAGGAACCTAATGTGTATTTTAAACAGAAATTACAAAATATTTCACCTGGTAAAATTCTATTTGCTTGTGAAGGCGAAGCAAGAAATGCGGTGTATGCCGCAAAAAAGGGGTTTCAAGTGCATGCCTTTGACTTTAGTGTAATGGCAAAGAATAAGGCAATGTTATTGGCCAAAGAGAACAAAGTAACTATTAATTATGAGGTTTTATCCTTAGAACAAGTTTCTTATCCAGAGCAGAGTTTCGATGTATTGGTTTTAATATATGCGCATTTACCCAGACAAGAGCAAATCACATATCATAAAAAATTAATAGGCTTTTTAAAGCCAGGAGGATTATTGATTCTTGAGGGATTTAGTAAAGAGCATCATCAAAACCAATTAAATTCAAAAAAAGCAGGTGGACCAAAGGATCATCAGATGCTTTACGAGCTTAGTTGTTTAAAACAGGATTTTAAAGATTTTGATTTTCTGGAAACAGCACAACTACAAGTAGTTTTACAAGAAGGGGAATTTCATCAAGGTTTAAGCGATATAATCCGTATATATGCAAAGAAAAAATCTTAGTAATCAAAAGGTTTATACCTATGTGAAATCTTGGAATTTGCTAAGATTTTTACGTTTTTTAATTGCCCTATCAGCCTTGTTACAGGGTGTGGAATCCAAGGATGTATTTCTAATCATAGCTGGTTTAGTGTTTATGATTTTTACCTTGTTTAAAAAGCAATGTTGTCTGAATAGTTGTTCTTTAAATCAATGATTTTTTGATTGACAAAAAAGAAATAAAAAATGTCTGGGATTATGAAAAATATTAATCCTAGGCATTTTTTTTATAATTATAAACAAACTAGTTGTATCTAAGAAATCAAGCTGTACATTAAAATATTGTCTTTAGTAATATAAGTGAGGTATTGTTTGGAGTAAGAGTTAATAACATTTGTTTTTTAACTGGTTTTATATTGAAAAATAAATTGTGTTAAAGTTGATTTTTGATTAAATAAAAAATACTAATTTCATATTAGAGTTGGCTTTTATTGAGAAATAATCCAAATGAATTATGTTTTTTTTAAACATGTATAAATACAATAGGAAGTGCAAATTGTAAAAGGAATTAGAGATATGAAAAAAGTCTACTATTTAAAAACAAGTTTGGGTAATGTATTAAAACCTGCTTTGATTTTAGCTATTATTTTAATTGTAACTATGTTAGGATTTGGGTTTCCAAATCAATATAAACCTTGGATAAGCCTATTTTTTATTTTCATACTGGCCATAGGTATATTAAAAACTATTTTAAAGTATACTACAAGTAGTACTCAAATAATGACTCGTGTTTTTGTCTTTGACTTGTTAAGTATTGTATTTATTTGTTTTTGTGTTTTTACACAACTTTATAATTATCCCCTTTATAAGGTAAGCGTATTGTTACAAGTTGCTATTTTTGTTAAACTAATACGAGAGTTTGCTACCCCTAGCTTTACTTTTAAAAGAAGTTATATTACTCCACCTCAGTTATTTGTAATTAGCTTTTTTTTGCTGGTTTTCACCGGTACTTTTCTTTTATTACTTCCAAAATCAACAAATATACCCATTGGCTTTCTAGATGCACTTTTTAGCTCTACTAGTGCAGTTTGCGTAACTGGATTAACTGTTGTTGATGTCTCTAGTACTTTTACGCTCTTAGGGCAGAGTATATTACTTATTTTGATTCAATTAGGAGGACTTGGAATTTTAACCTTTGCAGCCTATATAGCCTATTTTTTCAAAGGTAATAGTTCATTTGAATACCAGATAACTTTAGGGAATATTGCCAATAATGATGCCTTTAGTGACGTTTTTTTATTTTTAGGACGTATTATTTTTATAAGCATATCCATTGAACTCTTAGGTGCTGGAATTATTTTTATATCCTTGGATCAGGTTGATTACAGTGTTTCTCATAAAATATTTATTGCCATTTTCCATTCGGTATCGGCTTTTTGTAATGCTGGTTTTTCCACCTTGCCCAGTGGAATGATGAATACCATAATGATAAACAATTATAATGTCCAAGTGGTTTTAATTGCTTTAATATTTTTAGGCGGAATAGGTTTCCCAATTCTTGTGAATATTTTAAAATATATAAAATACGTTTTTCTAAATTTCTTGAAAAAGCTATTTTTAAAAAAAATGGAGCAAAAGACCTGGGTATTTACTTTAAATTCAAAGGTTAACTTAATAACCTCTTTACTAATATTGGGTATCTCAAGTCTTATCATTTACTTTGAAGAGTTTTCTAATACTTTAAGCCCTCATTCTACAATTGGCAAGATGGTAACAGCTACCTTTACAAGTATGACTGCTAGAACTGCGGGTTTTAATACGATAGATTTTGCAGAATTAAAGTTCTCTACCATTATTTTAATTATTCTTTTAATGTGGATTGGTGCATCACCTACTTCAACTGGAGGAGGGATAAAAACTAGCACATTTGCCTTGGCAATACTTAATTTTATAAATATTGCTAGGGGCAAGCAAGAAATGGAGATTTTTAACAGGAGAATCGATTCGAGTATTATTAAGAAAGCTTTTGCTACAATGACTCTATCTTTTCTTGTTATTGGTTCTGGAATTTTCTTGTTGAGTAAATTTGATAATCAATTGGGGCTAGTAGACATAGCTTTTGAGGTTTTTTCTGCTTATTCTACCGTTGGTTTATCTTTGAATATCACCGGATTGCTCTCTGAGCCAAGTAAGTTAGTACTGATAATTGTTATGTTTATTGGTAGAGTATCGATGATTACTATTTTAACCGCTTTTTTTAAAAAAAGCAGTTCTTTAAAACATACATATCCCAGTGGGGATATTTTAATATAATACAGATATGAAGTTAATAATTATTGGGTTAGGAAATTTCGGAGCCTCTTTGGGAATAAAGATGACTAAATTAGGCCATGAGGTAATGGGGGTGGATAAAAATATGGCAAAGGTAGAATCACTAAAAGATAAGTTGTCTCATACGATTTGTCTGGATGCAACCGACGAAATAGCCTTAGATAAATTACCTTTAAAAAATACAGATATTGTGCTTGTTGCAATAGGCGAGGATCAAGGTGCTAATATCATGGCTACAGCTAATTTTAAAAATAAAAACGTAAATCAATTAATTAGCCGAGCAATTAATCAGGTACATGAAAAGGTTTTACAAGCCATTGGAGTGTATCAAATAATTCGTCCTGAGGAGGAGTCTGCGGAGCGGTGGACTAAAAAATTAAATTCTAATGGAATTATAGATTCATTTGAATTAAATAATGAATATAGTATTATTGAGGTGCTGACTCCACAGGCATTAATTGGAATGAGTTTTGAACAAATTCAATTCAAAAAGAAATATAATATTCTTGTGATGACTGTAATTAAAAATCAGCAACAAAAGAGTTTTTTAGGACAATGTGAAATAGTCCCTAAAGTACAAGGTTTTCCAAATCCACAAACCACTATTGCTAAAGATGATGTTTTAGTAATTTATGGAGCAAACCATGATATATTTAAATTTGTAAAGAAATATTATTAGAATATGAGGCTGTCTCACAATTAAAGGCAGCTTTTTTTTTATACCATGTAGTATATTTTACTTAGTTATTCTAAAATGTAAACTATCGCTAATAAACTATTCTTAAATGCAAATGAAGTAAGCTTTATGGGATAGCGTTTTTATAAGTGCCAGGAATAAAAATAATGTCGTAATAATTTGGTTTAAATAAAATTAAAACGGACTATTTCAATTACAAATAACTACATGACTGGTAAAAACTTTATAAGTAGATTAGCTATTGCTCTATACAAGCTGTTACTTTAACAACAGGGTGTTTTATGTAGAAATAACCTACCTAGAAATTTTTTTAAATAAATTTTATAACACGTTATTTTTTTACAACCCAGTACATGGTTAGTTACAAGAACTAGTATTAGTATAGAGCCCCTGTGTTTTTTAATAAAAATCAAACCGATAGCCCTGTGAGTTAAAATACTCTCCATTAGAATTATAGCTCTTAGTAGCTGTAGGATAAAACCTGTAGCTTGTGGTTACTAAGACGCAATAAGCTAACAAAATAGTAGCTGTTCTTAGTATAGGAAAAATAAATAGGCTTGAGTCATTGGATAAACACTATAGACAAATCTTGTAATTTAAGAACAGAGGTAAAACGATTTGTTTTTCCACTTCGCTCAAGGTTATATCGGTTTTTATGTGATTTTAATTAGTTAATTATATTAATATTTTAATATATACTTAATAATTAACATAATTAGTTGTGTCTAATGGGGTTTGAGATGGTGTTATTAAGGGAATAAGTTGACATAATTAAATAAAATCCAAAATTTATCAAATGAGTTGAAACACTATTTTTTTTTATTTAAAATAATAATTTATAAGAAAAAACATATTTTTTTTAAGATTAATACTTTAAAAGTCGAATAAAATTAACTTTAATTTAAATAAAATTTCCCTTAATGCACTTTCTTTTTGGCTATATATGTTAAATACTGTTATTTTATTAAAAATAATTTCATAAATTTATTAAAATTATTAATCTAATGAATTATGAAAAAAACACTACTATTTTCATTTCTACTTAGTTGTGGAATGATGCAAGCACAACAAATAGGTATGGGGATAGGCACCCATTCGCCAGATCCCACAGCAATTCTTGATATAAAATCTACAGATAAAGGGGTTTTATTTCCAAGGGTTGGTTTAAAAAGTATAGCAGATACAGAAACTATTAGTGGTACTAAGCCTGAGGGATTGACTGTTTTTAATACCAACAGTACTGGGGATCTAAAAAAAGGATTTTACTACTGGGGTAAAGGTGCAGATGGCACCACGGACCAATGGAATCAAATAGTTTCAAGCGCAGATATTAATAACTACATTACAACCCTAGCTGCATACAAATTGGAAACTACAGCGGCAGTTGAGGGAACAAGTGGACAAGTAGTGAAGTTGATCAAAGGAGATAATACTGCAGTAGGCTCTTTTTCCGAAAGTATTGTAGAATTAACTAAAGATGGAATGCCAACAGGTACTGACAATGATGGTGATATCAAATACACATTGCTAAATGAAGCTCTAAGTGAAGTAGAGATCACACTCACTCAGGATGTAATTAATAGTTTTCAAACTATTGTAAATGATCCGGATGTAACTACTATTTTACAAACCTTTATATCCACCTCAGTAAACGCTCCTACTTTAACAGATTTAGGTGCTGCTGGAAATACAGACGGAGTTCAACTAGCTTTAGAATTTTTTGATGGTGTAGCCGCGGCTAATAATAAAAGTATTCTTGAAACCCTAACTTCCATAGGCAGAGAAGTAGGTTCAGAAACTGATAAGCCAAAAATCTCTTATTCTTATATTGATGAGACAGGTACGGCCAAAGAAAATGTGATTGTACCAGGACAAGATATTATTGATGATTCGGACTATATTTTCAATAGCGAAACAATCAAAAATAAAATTGTAAGCATCACCAATGTAAATGGATCTAAGGCCTTTTTAAAGAATACCCCTGAGACAGCGACAGGTAGTGTGAAACTTCGTTTGGAGTTTAATGACGGTGCGCCCAACTCTAATTCCGTTTTTTTTCCAGAGACACTAACTACAATGATTAAAGAAGTTGGTGACGGAAATGCTACATTTACAAAGTACACCTATACAGATGAAGGGGGTATTGATAAGGAAATAACTCCTTCGCAGGATTTTATCAATGACGTAAGTGTTATTTTAAAAAACGAAACAGTTAAAGAGGAGATTACCAATATAGCTGTTGCGGGAAGCAAAAACCCATTTAATAAGATAGGAACAACTAGTACATCGGTTACTGAAGGCGATGATATTTATACCAGTGGAACTGTGGTAATAGGAGGTGAAGAAGTAATTGCAATAAGTGGTGTTACCGCCACGGCTAAGTTACATGTGGATGGAAATGCTTTTATTAAAGGTGCAATCTATTCGGCTACTTCCGTGTATCCAGATTATGTTTTTGAAAAATATTATACAGGAAGCTCCGATTTAAAAGAAGACTACGAATTTCGCGATTTGGCTTATGTAGAGGCATTTGTAAAGGCTTATAATCACTTACCAGGGGTAACTAAAATTGCTGATTTACCAATGGATGAGAATGGTAATTACGTGGTGGATTTTAATAGATTATCTATTGAGCAATTAGAGAAAATAGAGGAGTTATATCTTTATACTATCGAGCAACAAAGTCAAATAGATGATTTAAAAGCAAATTTAAATAATATGGAAGCAAGATTATTGGAGTTAGAAAGATTAGTTTTGGAAAAGAAATAACTTTATTAGCTTTTTGAATATTTATAAAAAGATATTACCTATAACCGGTAGTATCTTTTTTTTTGTTTAATAGCAAGTAACTATACGATGGAAAAAATAAAACTATAACTTTTCATATTAGTTAGTAAGAGAAAAAAGGGTTTACTAAGTAGAGAAAAAAATAACAGATTTTTGATAAAAAAGCATTCATACAACACAAAAAAAATAAGAATTTTACTAGGTTGCAAATTTTAATGAGTTTTAAAAAACATTGGTTAGTCTTTAGAGAAACTAAGGGTGTTTTAAAAAGAAACTTACCGATATTTTATGGATCGAGTAAAGGTTTTTAACAATTCCCAAAAAAATAACCCAACAAATAAGTGAAAGTAAAAATTAAGATCTAGATAAAGTCAACTTGGAAATTAGTATGTCATTTTAAATTTATATTACACAGATAAAAAGTAGAACCATAGGGGTGAAAAAAAATAAAAACATGAAAAGTAAAGGGTAGTGGAAAGACCCTTCTTTTGCTTTATAACAGTGCCGTACAGGGGCTATGTTTTTAAGTGTTTAAATTTCACCAAACAAGCCTATTGAGTAAAACAAATAGCCAATACTTAAAAAAATATGAAAATTAACACTGATTAACCCCTGTTAGGATAATTATACCTAAACCTATTAATAATGCAAGCCATTGGGGGGGAGATCACGTAATTTGTATTAATATCAACTCTTTATTTTTTAAAAATAATAACCCTTTCTCCTAGGTAAATAACTTGTAAATTGAACTTCTCTGCGATATATCTCATTGTCTTTTTGGTATAGATAAAAACATGAGTTTGGTCTTTTATGTAGTACCAATTATCAAATGGCGTTTGATTATCATATAGGTGAGTTTTAATAAATAAATAACCATCGGTTTTTAAAAGATTAAGAAGATTTGTTAACTCTAAATTAGGTTGATGTAAGTGTTCAAAAACTTCACAGGAGAATATAAAATCATACTTATAATTTTTATAGCAGGTTTGTGGGAAAAAATAAATATCAAAGATATTTACTGTATAGCCCAGGCTTTTTAATTGATGTGTAATTATAGGCGCGGATCCACAACCAAAGTCTAACCCTAAATTATTGGATGGACATAAATCTACAATAGCTTTTGTTAAGTCACTAGAGAAATTTTTGTAACCTAAATCATTGATATCATTGTTATGTTTTTTATAATGCTGATGCTCTTGCAAACTTGAAAAGTAATATTGTTTGTCTTTGACATAACTATGGCATTGTTTACAAAGATAAAACGTGCTTGTAGCTCTTAATTCGAGTTTAAAATTACATAAAGGACAATTCATTAGAAATAGAAATTTAAAGCGAAAATACAGCTAATTTTTGATACTAAGGATTCATTTAAACAGCGGGAGAGTAAGTAATTCTATGTGATTTGAAATAAATAAATATATTTTTGTTAAAAATAAATAATAATTTCTTAAATTTAACATATAGCAAGTTGAATTAAATACAAACTTATAGATAATGCATTTTTAATAAAAAACGAAAACTATGAAAAAAATTTCTTTATTTGTAGCTTTAGCCTTCACAGGTTTGTCGGCTATCCATGTAGGGGCTCAAAGTAAAACAACCAAAGCACCTACCTCTGACAAGGATTTGTCAGCAGGAGAATTAGCTAGAAAGTTGGCAAATCCGGTGGCTAAGTTAATAAGTGTACCCATTGAAAATGATGTAGATTTTGGTATTGGAGAGTTTCGAGGTGCTAGAAATACCACTAATATTCAACCTGTAATTCCATTTCAAATTTCAGAAAAATGGAATCTTATCACACGTGTTGTTTTACCAATTGTAATGCAATACGATATTACTGGGCCCGGTACAAGACAACGCGGATTAAGTGATACGCAAGTAAGTGCTTTTTTGAGTCCTATTTCGGATAATAAAGATGGTTTTCTTTGGGGAGGGGGACCAATTATCTCCATGCCAACAGGAACCAACGACTATTTAACAACAAAGAAATGGGGTGTTGGACCTTCTTTAGTAGGTTTATTTCAAAAAGACGGTTGGACATATGGAGCGATGGTTAATCAGGTATGGAGTGTTGCTGGGGATAGACATAGAGATGATATTAATCAAATGTTTGTTGAGCCCTTTGCAAGCTACCAATGGGATAGTGGAGCAGGGGTAATGGTCGTTGGCGAGTATACCCAGGATTGGGAACACCATAGAAGTAGTATGATACTACAGGCCAGTTTAACAGGTATCACCGCTATAGGTAAGCAAAAAATTCAAATTTTATTCGGACCGCGTTTTACTGTATTTGGACCAAGTGCGATGCGTTCAGATTTTGGTATAACAGGAGGAATTACTCTTCCTTTTATTAAATAATAGAAAAAGCCTTACATAAAAATGTAAGGCTTTTTTATATTAAGTAAGATAAATCAGATTTGACAAACGTTTATTATTTTACTTTATTCACGATAGCTGCAAAAGCTGCAGGGTGGTTCATAGCTAAATCTGCAAGAACTTTACGGTTCAATTCGATGTTATTAGCTTTTACTTTCCCTATGAACTGAGAATAGCTAAGTCCGTGTTGTCTAGCACCAGCGTTGATACGCATGATCCATAATGAACGGAAGTTTCTTTTCTTTTGTTTTCTGTCACGGTAAGCATATACCATTGCTTTTTCTACCGCGTTTTTAGCTACTGTATAAACGTTTTTACGTCTTCCAAAGTAACCTTTGGCTTGCTTCAAAATTCTTTTTCTTCTTGCTCTTGAAGCTACTGCATTTACTGATCTTGCCATTTCTTTAAATGTTTTTTGTAGTGGGCGACTCTCTTAAAAGTACTTTCAAATGTTTAGTTTGCACCACTCCAGGGTTATTAAATTAATTTAACCGAAGTTATTTAAAATCTGTTTTAAGACTATAATAATCTTAATTGATCTTTGATACTTGCTGTATCTGCTTTAGACACTAATCCAGAGTGAGTTAAAGCTAATTTACGCTTTTTAGATTTTTTAGTCAAAATGTGACTTTTAAAAGCGTGTTTTCTTTTGATTTTTCCAGAGCCAGTTAGTTTGAAACGTTTCTTAGCACTAGATTTAGTTTTCATTTTAGGCATTTCTTTCCTAGGTATTAATGATTATCTTACTTAACTATTTTTAAAATTCTTAGTCAGAATTAAGCTTTTTTCTTTTTTGGTGCAATGAACATAGTCATACGCTTTCCTTCCAGTACAGGCATGGATTCAACTTTACCATATTCTTCTAAATCTTGAGCTAATCTTAATAACAAGATTTGTCCTTGATCTTTATAAATAATAGAACGACCTTTAAAGAAAACAAATGCTTTTAATTTAGAGCCTTCTTTTAAGAACTTCTCTGCATTTTTCTTTTTGAATTCATAATCGTGCTCATCTGTTTGTGGACCAAAACGAATTTCTTTAACGGTAATTTGAGTTGATTTAGCCTTTAGCATTTTTTCACGCTTCTTTTGCTCGTAAAGGAATTTTTTATAATCAATTACTTTACAAACAGGTGGTTCTGCATTTGGCGAAATTTCAACCAAGTCCAATTCTAACTCTTCCGCAATACGCATTGCGTCTGCAAGCTTATATACACCAAGTTCTACATTGTCACCAACAAGTCGAACTTCAGGAACGCGGATGGCATTGTTAATTCTATGCGCATCTTTTTTTTCTTCGCGAGGTCTATAACCTCTGTTTTGTCTTACTGCTATGGCTTTAAAAGTTTTTTGCTTGTCTTACCAAGCGTTATACATATTTTATTGTCCAAACTCTCTAACAGAGGCTTTAATTTGTTCTTGTACTAAAGATACAAAATCCTCTATTTTCATGGTTTGGTTTGATTTTCCAGAATCTCCATGTTTCCTAACAGAAACTGTTCCATTGTTTTGTTCATCCTCTCCTACAATTAACATGTAAGGGAACTTTTGAACCTCTGCTTCACGGATCTTTTTACCGATAGTTTCGTTACGGTTATCTACCAAGGCGCGAATTTCGTGATTTTCTAGCAAATCTAAAACTTTTTTGGCATAATTTTCATATTTCTCACTTAAAGACAATATGATAGCTTGCTCTGGGACTAACCAAAGTGGGAAGTTTCCAGCTGTATGCTCAAGAAGAATTGCAATAAATCTTTCCATTGAACCAAACGGAGCGCGGTGGATCATAACAGGGCGATGAAGCTCATTGTCAGAACCTTTATAATTTAAATCAAAACGTTCGGGTAAGTTATAATCAACTTGAATGGTTCCAAGTTGCCAACTTCTACCTAAAGCATCTTTTACCATAAAGTCAAGCTTAGGTCCGTAAAAGGCAGCTTCTCCACTTTCTATAACATAGTTTAGACCTTTGTCTTTTGCAGCGTTAATAATGGCATTTTCAGCTTTTTCCCAGTTTTCAACAGAACCTATATATTTATCAGGATTATTTAAATCACGTACCGAAACTTGAGCTGTAAAGTTTTCAAATCCTAATGAACCGAAAACATAAAGAACAAGGTCGATTACTTTTTTGAACTCTTCGTCTAATTGTTCTGGTGTACAAAAAATATGAGCGTCATCTTGGGTAAAACCACGTACACGAGTTAAACCGTGTAATTCTCCAGATTGTTCATATCTATATACCGTTCCAAATTCTGCGAATCGTTTTGGTAAGTCCTTATATGACCATGGTTTAGCATTGTATATTTCACAATGATGTGGGCAGTTCATTGGTTTTAATAGGAACTCCTCTCCATCAACTGGTGTATTAATAGGTTGAAAACTATCTGCTCCATATTTAGCATAGTGGCCAGAAGTTACATACAATTCTTTTTGCCCTATATGTGGGGTAACTACTTGTTCGTAACCAGCCTTTTTTTGAGCTTTTCTTAAAAATTGCTCTAATCTTTCTCTTAAAGCTGCACCTTTGGGAAGCCATAAAGGTAAACCTTGACCAACTTTTTGAGAAAAAGTGAATAATTCTAACTCTTTACCTAATTTACGGTGGTCACGTTTTTTAGCTTCCTCTAGTAGGGCTAAGTACTCCGTTAAATCTTTTTGTTTTGGGAATGAAATCCCATAAACACGAGTTAGTTGTTTATTATTCTCATTACCTCTCCAATAGGCCCCTGCAATAGAAAGTATTTTAAAGGCTTTGATAATACCCGTATTAGGTATATGTCCGCCACGACATAAATCTGTGAAAGTTGCATGATCACAAAATGTAATGGTTCCATCTTCAAGATTTTCAATCAACTCAACTTTGTATGGGTTATTGTGTTGTTTGTAGTAGGCTAAAGCGTCTGCTTTCGTACTAGAACGCATTTTAAAATCATGTTTTTCTTTGGCTATCTCAAGTACTTTTTGCTCGATTGCTTTAAAGTCAGCATCTGTTACTTTGTGTTCACCAAAATCAACATCATAATAAAACCCACTTTCAATAGAAGGTCCTATGGTTAATATTACTCCAGGGTATAACTCTTGAAGAGCTTGAGCCATAACGTGAGAAGAGGAATGCCAAAAGGCTTGCTTACCTTGAGGATCATTCCAAGTGTATAAAACTAAACTACCATCCTGGGTCAGTTCGGTGGTTGTTTCGATGGTGGTACCATTGAAGCTTGCAGAGATAATATTTCTAGCTAAGCCTTCACTTATACTTTTTGCAACATCCAAAGGAGTTACCCCCGAGGCAAACTCTTTTACTGAACCGTCTGGTAATGTAATTTTAATCATAATAAATTTCAAAAATAAAAGGCAAATATACTGAAATTACCAGAGAATTACAATAAATTCTTAAGAAGAAATCTTTTTTTTGTATTGCCTATTTCTTTTAAACTAACTATTTAATCTATATGGTTATTACCAGGGGTTAATCTCAAAGTTTTCAACAGATTTAAGCTAATACAATAAAGTAAAGGTAGTCTTGGAAAAGATGAAAAAAAAGGGCGTAAGTGTTTTGTTGATTAATTAAAGGTTAGCTGGTTTTATAAACTACCTCAAATAAACTGCCTTCATCGCATTTTAAAGTCTTTGCAGGATATTTTAACAAAAGTGCATAATCATGAGTTACCATAATAATTGTTCTCCCGTTTTGGTTAATAGCTCGTAAAAGCTCCATTACCTCCGCGCTGGTTTGGGGATCTAAATTACCAGTAGGTTCATCGGCTAAAATCAGATCCGGATCGTTTAAAAGTGCTCTAGCTATGGCAATGCGTTGTTGTTCCCCTCCCGATAGTTGATGAGGCATTTTCTCAATGTGATTAATCATACCCACCGAGTTTAAAACTTCTTCTATTTTTCGACGAATTCCTTGAGGTTCCGTCCATCCGGTGGCTCGTAAGGCAAAGTGCAGGTTACCGTAAACTGTGCGATCAGGGAGAAGCTTGAAGTCTTGAAAGACGATTCCAAGAGATCTGCGAAGATAAGGAATGTCTTTTTCTTTTAATTCACGCAAATTATAATCCACAATAGTTCCATAACCATTTGTAAGGGGTAGATCTGCGTAAAGAGTCTTCATAAAGCTACTTTTACCTGCTCCTGTTTTACCAATAATATAGATAAAGTCGCCCTTTTCTACCTGTAAATTTACATTGGAAAGGACTTTGTGTTTGTTCTGATAGATATCGACTCCCTGAAGAGATAAAACTGTTTTTGACATATGAGTTGCGCAAAATATGGTGTAAAAATACTAACTTAATTGATTCTTACCATATTTTAGGTTAAGGAAAACTTAAAAAAGATTATCTATTAATTATAACACCTGTTGTTTTATCCAGAGATTTGAAAATAAGGCAAGTAAAAAAATCTTATACATGTAAATCTTTTTCTTTATTTAGCCTATCGCTTTACAAGGTTTTAAGCATGGTGTGAAAGAGTTGTGATTTCTATAAAAAAAAGATAGCCAAAAAATGTGCTATCTTGATTTTTCTAACTAACCAATTATTTTGTGTGTTTTTTTCTGGGGTTTTAACTCATATTTTTTATTTTACTAGGGCAAATCTAGGATATTATTTTGCTAGTTAGTTTATCTAAAGGTTATTAAATAGATAGCAAAATGCTAATAAAAAAATGGAATTGGAATTGGGATTTGGTTTAGCTTCGTGTTTGGTGTTTTTTGAGCTTGATTTAAAATAGTAAGTTTTTCAAGGACTTGTAATGAGTTGTTATTAAATTTGTAGAAAATATCAACAATACTATGAACTTAATTAAACAGCTTGCTGTTATAGCCGGATGCTTGGCCTTTGGGGAATTAATAATTTATCTAACAAAAATACCTTTGCCCTCAAGTATAATTGGTTTAGGACTTTTATGGTCCTTGCTAAAATTACAGTGGATAAAAGTAGAATCTATAAAGTCAGTTAGTGAATTTTTACTTCAAAATATGGGTATTTTCTTTGTACCTCCCTGTGTGGCGATGTTAAATTATTTTGATGTGATAACAAGCGCATTGCTTCCTATTATAGTTGCAACAATTGCTAGTACTGCACTTGTTATTTCCACAACGGCATTAACCCACCAAATTTTAAGAAAAAAGAAATGAGTTTTTTATCAAGTCCAGCATTTTTATTATTTCTAACCCTATTTTCCTATAGTATAGGTATTGGTTTGTTTGCAAAGACAAAATGGGTTTTGTTTAACCCTATACTTTTATCAGTGGGTATTTTATTGAGTTATTTAATGTTGTTAGAGATTCCGTATCAAAATTATAGCCAAGCAGGACAGTATATTGATTTTTTCTTACAACCCTCTATAGTAGCTTTAGCTGTTCCTTTATACGGTTATTGGGACAAAATTAAAAAGCAATTATTCCCCATTTTAGCTAGTCAGTTTGTAGGATGCGTTGTTGGAATCCTTTCGGTTGTTTTTTTTGCTAAAATTACCGGTGCAGATCAAGAAATTATTCTTTCGTTAATACCCAAAAGTATAAGTACACCAATTGCGTTGGAAGTTTCTAAAACCATTGGTGGGGTACCTTCAATTACAGCAACTGCTGTAATGTTAACCGGTATGATAGGTAGTATGTTTGGTTTTAAGTTTTTGCATTTAATGAAAATAACCAATCCTGTTTCTCAAGGTATCGCCATGGGAACTTCAGCTCATGCCATGGGAACCATGAAAGCAATGGAAATAAGCGATAAATTTGCTGCTTTTGCAAGTGTTGGCATGATTTTTAATGGTATTATTACGGCCGTTTTAGCGCCATTAGTTTTGCAATGGTTACAAGGGTATTTGTCGTAGAGTGATAAATGTTAATAAAATTGTTTAAATTAATGTTAAAGGCTGTGTATGACTTAGTATATTTGATAGTGATTTACAGTTATAATGTTATAAAATGATATATTTGAAAATAAATAAAAAAAAATTAGATGCGTAAAATTAATAGATTAGCCTTTCTTGCCTTGGGCTTTAGTAGCCTAGCGGTTTCAGCTCAAGAGACAGAGATTTATACCAATGGTTTAGCAGAATTTAATCACGCAGTGTTTCTATATAATGAGGAGCAGTATTTAGCTGCTCAAGTCTTGTTTGAAAAAGTTAAGAAAACTTCTTTAGCACAAAATACCGAAGTGGAAGCTGACTGTGCTTATTATATTGCAAATTGTGCTATTCGATTAGATCAGCCAGGAGCTGAGAAAAAAATAGATGATTTTGTTAAAAACTATCCCACAAGTGCAAAGCAAAATCAAGCATACGTAGATGTGACAGATTATTACTTTTTAAAGGGACAATATGCTAAAGCCCTGCAGTATGCTACTAAGGTCAAGAATATCAATATCCTTGAGAATAGTAAACAAGATCGTTTTTTATTTCAAAAAGGATACAGTTTCTTTTATGTGAAAAACCCTAAGGAGGCAAAAAAAACGTTACAAAAAGTACGTCCAAATAGTCAATGGGGGGATCAAGCTACCTACTATTTGGGATATATGGCCTATTCTAACAATAATTATGAAGACGCCAAAAAACATTTTGAGAAAATAGATATTTCCTCTTCCTATCAAGATAAAATGGGGTATTATAAAGCCGACATGAACTTTAAAAGCGGAAACTTTCAGAATTCATTAACCGAAGGTTTAGCTCAATTGGATAAGGCCAGTGAGCAAGCTGAACGTTCTGAGTTATCAAAAATTGTAGGAGAGAGTTATTTTAATCTTGAACAATACGATAAGGCATTGGGATATTTGCAACAATATCAAGGTAAGGATGGGAAATGGAGTAACACCGATTATTACCAATTAGGGTATGCTTACTATAAAAAGGGAGAGTATCAAAATGCTATTGAACAGTTTAATAAAATTATTCAGGGTAATAACAGTGTGGCACAAAATGCCTACTATCATTTAGGGGAAAGTTATTTAAATACAGATCAAAAAATTCAAGCTTTAAATGCCTTTAAAAATGCCTCTGAAATGCGTTTTGATGCGGAAATTCAGCAAGATGCTTTTTTAAACTATGCAAAATTAAGTTATGAAATAGGAAATGCTTATCAAAGCGCGCCTTCTGTCTTGAGTGAATTTTTAGACAAATACCCCAATTCACCCTATAAACATGAGATACAAGAGTTACTGATAGATTCCTATGTCACATCTAAAAACTATAAGGATGCTCTTTCACTTTTAGAAAAAAATAAATCAATTGGCAACGCTCAGGTTTACCAAAAAGTAAGCTTTTATAGAGCTTTGGAATTATATGCCGAAAATGACTATCAACAAGCGCTAAGTCTTTTTAATAAGTCTTTAGCAGAAAAACAAGATTTATATTTTACCGCTAGAGCTTTATATTGGAAGGCAGAAACACTAGTGGCTTTACAAAAGTATAGCCAAGGTATCGAATCTTTTTTAGACTATAAAAGCTCGCCAAAGGCGCCAAGCACCCCGGAGTTTATCAATGTGGATTATAACATAGGGTATGCTTACTTTAAAATGAAAAATTACACCCAAGCTCTTGTCTATTTTAATGACTTTGTTAATACTAAAGGTGTTGATCAAACCCGTAAATACGATGCTTATCTGCGTATTGGAGATTGTAATTTTGTTAATGGTAAATATTGGCCAGCAATGGATGCTTATAACGTGATTATTAATGCCAATGCTGGGGATCAAGAGTATGCTCGTTACCAAAAAGCAATTTCTTACGGTTTTGTGGACAGACAAAACCAGAAGCAGAAAGAGTTGATCGATTTTGTACAGGATTTCCCTGGGTCCAATTTAGCCGATCAAGCACAATATGAGTTAGGGGTAGCCTATGAATTACAAAAACAAGATCAAAATGCCTTAGCTGCTTTTGAAAAATTAATCCAAAATTATCCGAACTCCAATAAAAAAGCCAGAGCGGCTTTACGTCAAGGATTGATTTATTATAATACTGGTCAAAGTGACAAGGCTTTAGCTAAATTTAAACAAATAGTTAATGAATCACCAAGTACTCCCGAGGCTATAGAGGCAGTACAAAATGCTCGATTAATATACATAGATAAAGGTCAGGTGGATTTATATGCACAATGGGTTAAGGGGTTGTCCTTTGTTGATGTGTCTGATTCTGAATTAGACAATGATTCTTTTGATTCTGCCCAAAGACAATCTTTACAAGACAATACACCCGAAGCTATAGCTGGTTATAAACAATATTTAAGAGAGTTCCCATCAGGTAAGAATGCTTTACAAGCCAATTTTTACCTTGCCCAAATTTATATGGCGCAACAAGATCAAGATCAAGCCTTAAAATATTATAATGCTGTTTTAAACTATGGTAATAATGAATTTACAGAAGTTTCTTTGGCTAAATCAGCAGAAATATATTTAAAGAAAAAAGATCTTCAAAACAGTATGAAACTTTTAGTTCGTTTAGAAAATGAGGCCTCACAAGTGCAAAATCAAATTTTTGCCATGTCAAATTTAATGAAGCTGTATTATGACCAAAAAAATTATAGTCAGGCTTTAGAATATGCTCAAAAGGTGTTAGATAAACCTAAGGTTGATAACAGAGTTAAAAGTGATGCGCAGTTGATTGTGGCTAGAAGTTCTTTTTATACAAATAATATTGAAAAAGCCAAGCAAGCCTACGAGTTAGTATTATCCTCAAGTAGTGGAGAACTTGCCGCCGAGGCCCTTTATTACCAGGCCTACTTTTTAAATCAAGACGGCAACTACCAAGAGTCAAATCAAAGTATCCAAGTTTTAGCTAAAGATTACTCTAGCTACCCTTATTACGGTGCTAAAGGTTTAGTATTAATGGCTAAAAACTTCTATCAACTAAATGATTCATATCAAGCTACTTATATTTTAGATAGTGTGATAAAAAACTTTTCACAATATAAGGATGTTGTTTTTGAGGCTAAAAAAGAATTGGATTTTATCCAAAGCCAAGAGGCTAAACGTAATTCATCTGTTAGCCAATAACCACTCTATAACTTCGAATAAAAATGAAAAATAAAAATATATATACCTTGTTTGTCCTGTCTTTAGCTACTATTGGAGTTCAGGGGCAAGAAAAAAAGCAAAAACCGGATTTGGGAACCGAAGAAGTTACTGTGGTTCGTGGATATGATGCGGTTGTTAATGAAGCATTTAAATTAAAAGAAGATCCTTTTTTAGAAACCCAGGAGAATCAACAAAAAAAGCAAGTCGAATATACCATAAGTTCTTTTCCAGTGGCCTCTACCTTTGTGCCAGAGAAAGGGGATGTTGCAGATATTCAACAAAGTGTACGTTTAAGACCTTTTGCTAACTACGCATTGGCCTCCATAGGTAATTACACAAACTTACATGCCGAGGCCTTTTTAAGTGAAAAACTCAATAAGTTTTCAACTCTTGGGGGATTTGCTAGATATAGATCCTCGCAAGGAGGTGTGAAAAATGTGCTTTTAGATGATAGTTTCTCAAAAACAGACTTTAATGTTTTCTATTTTGGTAATAAAAATGGCTTAACCTGGAAAGCAGAGTTAGGTGGTGATTTTCAGACAAGGAATTGGTACGGACTACCAACTAATCGCTTTGATTTTACCGAATCAATTTTAGCTAATATAGATCCTAAACACAAGTACAATGATGTATATTTTAATGCCACTTTAGAATTTGAAAACTCTCCTTTTACTTCTGTAGATTTGGGATATGATAAATTTTGGGATGATTATAAAACACAAGAAAATCGTTTTTGGTTACGTCCAAGGTTAACCACTCGGGTTGGTTATGTGAGTGATTTGAATGTAGATATAGTGGTTGATTATGTTTCCAGCGAATATAAAAATGGGATGTTATTTAATCAAAAAGCTATTAGCTATGATAATTTAAGTTATAAGAACCTTAATCTTGGAATTCAGCCCAATGTGAAGTTTGTAGAGGATAATTATACGCTTCAATTAGGTTTGGGTATTTTTTATAATGATGGAAAAACAACATCTAAAGGTATAGAAAACCCACAAAGAGGTAGTGATAATAAATTTTATGTATATCCCCAGGTTAAGGCCACTTATAATTTAGTGGATAATATTTTGGTAGCTTATGCTGGAATTGAAGGTGGGTTAAAGCAAAACTCTTATAAAGATTTTGTTGGTTTAAACCCATTTGTTTCTCCAAATTTAGACATTACTCCAACAAGTCAACGATACGATTTATATCTTGGATTTAGAGGGAAATTAGATAATAACTTGTCTTTTAATATAAAGGGATCTTATAAAGATCAACAAAATCAGGCAACATTTGTCTCAGGAATATTTCCTTCTATGTTAACCAAAGAGATTCCGTCTTATGGATTTGGTAATGCTTTTGTTGTGGAGTATCAAAATATTAAAACACTTAATCTATATGGTGAAATGAGATATGAGTTTGAAAGTCAAACATCTTTAGGTATTCATGCCCAGTATAACCATTATGATACAAATCAGCAAAAACCATGGAATTTACCCAGATTTAAAGCAGGAGCCGATGCTCGATTTGAGTTTGAACAAGATTGGTTTGCAGAGTTAGAAGTGTTTTATATAGGTGAACGCTTTGATCGCTTTGGTGTATATAATCCACTAACTGATATACAAGGACAAAGCAATGGGGTAGAAAATTTTATTTCAAAACTAAAAGGTTTTGTGGATGTAAATATAAAGGTAGGGTATAGGCCTACCAAAAACTGGACTGTTTTTGTAAAAGGAAATAACCTGTTTAATTCAAAATACGATCGTTTTGTGAATTATCAAGTACAAGGAATTCAACTTGCTGCAGGTGCTATGTATAAATTTGACTTTTAGTTACGTTTTATTAATACCATCTAAAAAATACGTATTTATTAGTTTTTTAATAGTTAAAACTTCTATTATTAATTTTTTTATTTAAAATAAGGTTTACTTTTGTGTTTACAAACAACAAACAACAAACCAAACATGACTCTTAAAGAAAACTTAAAAAGAATTTGTCTTGAGCGATTAAATGATAAAATTGAAGCGTTTCAAAGTATTATTGAAGATTTAGCACTTGATGCTCAAAGTGATGCGAAAAGTTCTGCTGGAGATAAGCATGAAACGTCTTTATCTATGATGCATATCGAACAGGAGAATATCAGCAAAAAGATACAGGAGAATATTGCGTTACGCGAAATAGTCCGTAAAATCGATGATAAACGCGTTAGCCAACAAGTCGAGTTTGGTAGTGTGGTTAAATTAAATACTGTATACTTGTTTTTAAGTGCTGCATTGCCCAAAATAGCTTTAGAACAAGATTCTGTTTTAGCCATCTCCATGGATGCTCCGATTGCCAAGCAATTAATTGGAAGAAAACTTCATGACTCATTTGTTTTTAATAATTGTGAATTTAAAGTTAATCATCTGGAATAAGAATACTTATTATTTAATAAATAAGGCGCTAATAGGCAAAATGCTTATTGGCGCTTTTTTTGTATTAAGATTGTTTTTTTTTGGCATTTAATGACCAATAAAGCCTTTTCTGGTTTGATATACTGCCTCAAATAGTGTATATTTGTACGTTACTTATTTTAGAAAAATATTATGAGCCAGGAAACAAATAAGAATAATTATTCGGCAGATAGCATACAAGCCTTAGAGGGAATGGAGCACGTAAGGATGCGTCCTTCCATGTATATTGGAGATGTTGGGGTTAGAGGGCTTCACCATTTAGTTTATGAAGTGGTGGACAACTCTATTGATGAGGCACTTGCAGGCTATTGCGATACC
This sequence comes from Myroides sp. LJL119, assembly GCF_054871605.1. NCBI lineage: Bacteria > Pseudomonadati > Bacteroidota > Flavobacteriia > Flavobacteriales > Flavobacteriaceae > Myroides > Myroides sp. LJL119. The sequence continues at coordinate 206,078 of NZ_JBTXLO010000003.1, read as the reverse complement.
ATTAATGTAATTATAAATCCAGATAACTCAATTACTGTAGAGGATAATGGACGTGGAATACCAGTGGATATCCACAAAAAAGAGGGAGTTTCTGCCCTTGAGGTTGTAATGACAAAAATTGGTGCTGGAGGTAAATTCGATAAAGATTCCTACAAAGTTTCTGGGGGACTTCATGGAGTTGGAGTATCTTGTGTGAATGCATTGTCTGAAACTTTAATTGCAACGGTTCATCGCGAGGGTAAAGTATACCAACAGGAATATTCTCGCGGTAAGGCCTTACATCCAGTAAAAGTAATTGGTGAGACTCAGCATAAAGGGACAATGGTTACTTTTAAACCAGATTCAACAATCTTTACTCAGGTTTTAGAATATTCATACGAAACTTTAGCAGGACGTTTAAGAGAGTTAGCATACTTAAATAAGGGCTTAACTATTAATCTTACTGATCAAAGACAGACCGATAAGGATGGTAATTTTAAAGCAGAGAAATTTTATTCGGAAGAGGGATTAAAAGAATTCATCAAATTTTTAGATGGAAATCGTACCCCGATTATCGAACACGTCATTTCAATGGAAACCGATAAGGGAGATGTTCCTGTGGAGGTTGCTTTGGTATATAATGATACTTACTCTGAAAACATTTATTCCTATGTGAATAATATCAATACCCATGAAGGGGGAACACACCTTCAAGGGTTTCGTATGGGATTAACTCGTACTTTAAAGAAATATGCCGATAATTCTGGATTGTTAGAAAAATTAAAATTTGAAATTACCGGAGATGACTTCCGCGAGGGATTAACTGCCATTATTTCTGTTAAAGTGATGGAGCCCCAGTTTGAAGGTCAAACAAAGACTAAATTAGGAAACAGAGAAGTGGTTTCTCCTGTTAGTCAAGCTGTGGCAGAAATGCTTGAAAACTATCTAGAGGAGCATCCAAACGATGCAAAAATAATTGTACAAAAAGTTATTTTGGCCGCCCAGGCTCGTCATGCTGCTAAAAAGGCCAGAGAAATGGTACAAAGAAAAACAGTAATGACCGGTGGTGGATTACCAGGAAAGTTATCTGATTGTTCTGAGCAAGACCCAGCTAAGTGTGAAGTTTTTCTTGTCGAGGGGGATTCGGCAGGTGGAACAGCAAAACAAGGACGTGATCGCCAGTTTCAAGCTATTTTACCTCTAAGAGGTAAGATTCTTAATGTGGAGAAAGCAATGGGTCACAAAGTTTTTGAAAGTGAGGAAATTAAAAATATTTTTACAGCCTTGGGTGTTACAATAGGAACCGAGGAAGATAGTAAAGCCTTAAACTTAGAAAAATTACGTTATCATAAAGTTGTTATTATGTGTGATGCCGATGTGGATGGTAGTCACATTGCAACTCTTATTTTGACTTTCTTTTTCCGTTATATGCGAGGATTAATAGAAAATGGTTATGTTTATATAGCCACTCCTCCTTTGTATATGGTTAAAAAAGGACAACGCAAAGAATATGCCTGGGATGATGAAGAGCGTGCAGCTTTAGTAGAACAAATGGGCGGGGGAGTAAGTGTTCAACGTTATAAAGGTCTTGGAGAGATGAATGCCGAGCAGTTATGGGATACTACTATGAATCCAGAACACCGTATTTTGCGTCAAGTAACAATTAATAGTATGCAAGAGGCCGATCGCGTATTTTCAATGTTAATGGGAGATGAAGTACCACCTCGTAGGGAATTTATCGAACAAAACGCTACATATGCTAAGATTGATGCCTAGTATAAGATAAAATCATAGCAAAAGGTCAAGACAATTATTTGTGTTGACCTTTTTTTATTAATAACCAAAAAAAAACAATTATGAAAGTAACAATTATTGGAGCGGGCAACGTAGGTGCTAGTTGCGCGCAGATTATTGCAAATGGTCAAATTGCCTCAGAAGTTGTAATCGTGGATATTGCTCCAGGCTTAGCTCAGGGTAAAGCAATGGATTTAATGCAGTGTGCTGCTACTTTAGGCTTTGATACTGTAATTACAGGTACAACTAATGATTATCTTCCAACTAAAGATAGTGATATTGTAGTTGTAACCTCAGGTATTCCACGTAAACCAGGTATGACACGTGAGGAACTTATAGCAACAAATGCATCCATTGTAAAAACGGTAATGCAAAGTGCTTTAGAATATTCCCCTAATGCTATTTTTATTATCGTTACTAATCCTTTAGATACCATGGCTTTGGCTGCTTTGAAAATTAGTGGATTAGATAAACGCCGCGTTATTGGCATGGGAGGAGCTTTGGATTCTTCGCGATTCACTTACTTCTTAAGCCAGGCTCTTGACAAGCCAATGAGTGATATACAAGCTATGGTAATTGGTGGGCATGGTGATACAACAATGATTCCATTGATAAACTATGCAACTTATAAAGGAATTCCCGTTACTAGCCTTTTAACTAGTGAACAACAAGAGCAAGTTGTGGCCCAAACTATGGTGGGTGGAGCTACACTTACCAAACTATTGGGGACCTCTGCATGGTATGCGCCGGGAGCTTCTGTAGCCTATATGGTAGATAGTATTTTACACGATAAAAATAAAATGATACCATGTTCAGTTTTCTTAGAGGGCGAATATGCCCATAGGGATTTATATATTGGGGTTCCTTGTATTTTGGGTAAGCAAGGTTTAAAAGAAATTGTGGATATTAAATTAAACCAGCAAGATCAGGAAAAATTTAAGCAAAGTGCCATATTGGTTAATCAAACAAACGCGGAGTTAGCCAAGTTTTTATCGTAAAAACGTATATTGTTAAATAAAATATAAGATATGCCAGGAAATTTGCTGATATTCTTTTATAAAATATTGGTTAATCCTTTGGCATATTTTATATTTGCTCGTTTTTAAAATAGTAAATAATTAATTTTTAGTAATAATGCAGAATAAAGGACTCGTTAAATTTTTTGCGATCATATTTGCTTTGGTAAGTATTTACCAATTATCATTTACCTTTGTTGCCAGTCATTATGAGGATAAAGCCAAGGCATATGCCGATGGAGATTCTTTTAAAGAATTACAATATTTAGACTCAATTGGTAATGAAAAGGTTTTTTTAGGACAGACCTTTAATGAAGTAAGGGCCAAACAAATTAACAAAGGTTTGGATCTTGAAGGAGGAATTAATGTAACTCTCCAAATTTCTATTAAAGATATCTTAAAAGGATTAGCAAATAATTCGAAAAACCCAGTTTTTGTACAGGCTTTAGCCGAGGCAGAAACTACACGTCAAGGTAATCAAACTTACTTAGATGCTTTTTATAATTCATTTGAAAAAGTATCAGCAGGAAAAGTAAAATTAGCCTCTGGCGATATTTTCGCTAATAGAAATTTAAGTGAGATTACAGTAGGAATGACAGATAGTCAAGTAAAGGCTATTTTAAATGTCAAAGTAAAAGAATCAATTGAGAGTGCATACCGTGTATTTAGAGAGCGTATCGATAAATTCGGGGTGAGTCAACCTAATATCCAGATGTTAGGAGATACTGGAAGAATTCTAGTGGAGCTTCCAGGAGCAAAAGATGTTGATCGTATAAAAAATTTACTACAAAGCACCGCTCAACTTGAGTTTTGGGAAACTTACAAAGGTAAAGAGTTAGGAAACTATCTTGCTACAGTAAATCAGTATTTAATGACTACTGAGATTGTGGAGATCCAACCAGTTGCGCAACAAGATAATCAAGAAGAAATTTCAGAGATTGATGCATTATTAGGAGCCTCATCAGATACCCTGGCTAAGGAGCAAAATGCTTCAAATGGACCAATTTTCGACTTAATTGTAAGTGGAGGGCATCCAGAGAGTCCTATTTTAGGTTATTTCCATTCTAAGGATACAGTAAAAATTAATAGTTACCTTAAACGTGCAGATGTTCGTGCTTTACTACCAGCAAACTCAAAATATGCTAGATTTGTATGGGGTAAACCAAAAAGTAACGCTCAGGGTATAGTAGAACTATATGCGTTAAAGACAAACCGCGAAGGAATACCACCTTTAAGTGGTAGTGTGGTTACTGGTGCTCATGAAGAATTTGACCAGTATAGTAAACCAACAGTTAGCATGCAAATGAATCCTAAAGGTGCTAAGACTTGGGAGGAGTTAACAGGTAAGGCTTATACGGAAGGTGGTAATATTGCAATTGTTTTAGATAACATTGTGTATTCAGCGCCAGGAGTGACATCTGGACCTATTTCTGGTGGTAGATCCTCTATCTCTGGAGATTTTACCTTAGCAGAGGCTAAAGATTTAGCCAATATTCTTCGTGCAGGTAAGCTACCAGCTGGAGCAGATATTGTTCAAAGTGAGATTGTAGGACCATCATTAGGACAGCAAGCCATTGATGCAGGTATGTTATCGGCTGTTGTAGGACTTATTTTAGTTGCCGGATGGATGATCTTTTATTACGGTAAAGCAGGTTGGTATGCGGATATTGCACTTCTAGCAAACTTACTGTTTATGTTTGGAATTCTAGCTAGTTTAGGAGCGGTATTAACCCTTCCTGGTATTGCGGGAATTGTACTAACAATGGGAACAGCAGTCGATGCGAATATTATTATTTCCGAGAGGGCAAAGGAATGTCTACGAAAGGGAATGAGTTTAGCCGAAACAGTAAAAGAGGCTTATTCTTGGAAAGGTGCTATGCGTCCAATTGTAGATGCAAACGTTACTCATATTTTAACAGGTGTAATTCTATTTGCTTTTGGTTCGGGACCTATTAAAGGATTTGCGACAACTTTATTAATAGGTATTGCAACCTCGTTATTTACTTCCATCTTTATCGCACGTATCTTTATGGATCGCGATGTGGCTAAAGGAAAAAAATTAGTTTTTAGTACGCCAATTACTAAAAATTGGTTTACTAATTTCCACTTTGATTTCTTAGGGGTTAAAAAGTACACTTATGGTTTATCGGCAATAATCGTTGTGGTTTCTTTCGGATCGTTTTTTATCAATGGATTTGATGAAGGAACGGATTTTGTTGGAGGACGTACATTTCAAGTTAAGTTTGATCAAGAGGTAGTTGCTAGTGAAGTTAGTGGTACTCTAGGTGATGCTTTTGGGGTTAACGTAGAGGCTAAAGTTTTTGGTAATAAAGAACAGTTGAAAATCACGACTAAATACAAAGTAGAGCAAGAGGGAGCTGATGTAGATTTAGAAGTTAACAAGATGCTTTATCAAGCTTTAAAACCATATTATAAAACAGACTTGACTTATGAGCAATTTGTAAACCCTGTAGATGCAACAGTAAGTGTTGGAGTTATACAAGCCTCTAAAATCGGACCTTCAATGGCTAAAGACGTTAAGCAAAATGCATATTGGGCTGTACTAGGATCCATGGCTGCTATTTTTGTTTATTTAGTTATTTCATTCCGTAAATGGCAGTATTCACTAGGGGCAATTGTTTCGGTAGCCCATGATGTGATTTTTGTACTGGGTGTTTACTCTTTGACTTATAAGTTTATGCCTTGGCATATGGAAATAGATCAGCATTTTATTGCTGCTATTTTAACCGTGATAGGTTATTCGATGAATGATACAGTAATTGTTTTTGACCGTGTTCGTGAATACATAGCTGGTAATACAATTGGAAATTTCAATACTATTGTTAATGATTCGGTTAATACTACTTTATCTAGAACAATTAACACGTCGCTTACTTTAATTATGGTTTTATTAATCATGTTTGTATTTGGAGGTGATTCTATAAGAGGATTTATCTTTGCAATGCTAATTGGTATTATTGTAGGTACGTATTCTTCATTATTCTTGGCAACGCCTGTATTGGTGGATACAATGCCTAAAAAGGATAAAGAGGAGATTGAAAGAAGACATAAATTAATGAACGAACAAGAAATTGAGCAAGCTCAATAAAGATGTAATACGTTTTTTTATTATACAGAAAAAGGTCACTAATGTTTTTTAGTGACCTTTTTTGCGTTTAACCCTAATTTGTTATTGCTTGAGATTTTAAAGTTTTTTTTGAAAAGATATATTTATATAAAACCCTGAAAATTATGTACTGTAAGGTCTTAAAAAGGCTTTTGAGAGTATATTAAGTTAGTTTTGTATTTAAATATTTTCCTTGGTTGTTTTTTGAAAGTACCTAATCGTTAAAATAGATTGTGGTGTTTGTCACAAAGTAGTATAGGTTTTGATTTGTAATTTGTGGACAAACAGTATATTTCAAAAATAAATTTCGTTTGCATAAAAAGTGGAAACCTTCAAATTCAAGGTGCTGCTGTAGCTCGTGAATTTCGTATAATGCTATCTTATTAAGATTGTTTTGATTTAACAATACACCATTTAAGTACCCCTTCAAGTACCCTTTAAGGGTTAATGGTAAATAAGACAATTGTAAAAATAAAAAGGTTAAGCCTTTTTCTAGCACGTCTAAACTTGGTGTTATAGATTGCCTTTTTTATAACTATATGAATAATGTAGTATGAAAAAAATAGTTATTTTTTGCTCTTACTAATTTTATATTCTTTTTGGCTATCATTTTATTTGTATCAAAAAAAAGCTTCTTTAATGGGTAAGTGCAATATAAAATGTGTTTTGATTTTTCGCTATACTGTTTTAGTTTTATAAATAATGGAGAATATTGTCAATACTTTCCAATTCTATAAAATTTTGATGTTTTAAATTACTTTGGTGTTGTTCATAGGTCCATGTTAGGTGATATGGAATATGTGCGGCGTATCCACCTAACTCTAAGACTGGTAATATATCGGATTTAATGGAATTGCCTAACATTAGAAAATTTTCAGGCTTACAGTCCAATTGTTTTAATAACTTTTGATAGTCACTCACTTTCTTGTCGCTCATTATTTCGATATGATGAAAATAGCCTTCTAATCCCGATTTTTTGAGTTTACGTTGTTGATCTAATAAATCGCCTTTAGTGGCTAATATCAATTTATATTTACCCTTTAGCTTATCCAGAGTTTCAGCCACGCCATGTAATAATTCAATAGGTTTTTGTAAAAGTTCGTGTCCAAGAGCTATAATTTTATTAATCAATTCTAAAGAAATAGTGCCATTTGAAATATTACTTGCAGTTTCAATCATGCACAAAATAAAGCCTTTTACTCCATAACCGTACAAATGCAGGTTTTTCATTTCGGTTTTAAATAGCGCCTGTGATACCACTTGGTTACACTGGTAGGGCTCAAGTAATTGGCAAAATTTTTTTTCTGCTTGCTGGAAATAGGCCTCGTTTACCCACAGGGTATCATCTGCATCAAGGGCAATCGTTTTTATATTATTTTTCATTTCTTTTTTAGATGTTTTTTATGACGCAAAATTCTAGAAAAGGATGATTTATAAAAAGGACATTTGTCTAGATTAATCTCTATGGTAAACTAGTGATTTTGGAATTTATAACTCATAAAAATAGCTATACAGTATAACTAAGAAAATACAAACAAGGATATAATGTATTTTTATTACCAAATAATACAAGGTAATGCCTAAAAAAAATAGGATTACTAAAAGATTTTCTAGGTAACAAATTTCGTATTATTACCCAATTAAAAAAGGTCTATAGCCCGATAATATTTAAGGTAAAAAACGCAGGTTAAAGATATTTTCTTAAATTTTTAAAACTAATGTTTAGCTTTTTTTGTTTTGTTAATTATTGCAGGTTCTTGCTTAATTAAATTATTAAAAAGTCGAAAAATCCAAAAGCAAGTGATTATTTGTAAAGGCTTTACTGTTTTTCTAATTCTTGTTTATTTTTAAAAGCTAGCTTTAAAAAAAAGGTTCCCTTTTAAAAAAAAGAGAACCTAAGTTTTATATAATTAATAAATTAATTTTCTATGTCGTTGGTCTATTTTTTGCTGTAGCCCAAAGATAGATACCTATGATAATAAAAGGTAGACTTAGCCATTGACCTGTGGAGAATAACCCTAGAGACTCTTCAAAGCCACCTTGGCTCTCTTTTACATATTCTACCAAAAAGCGTACAACCCATAAAAGAACTAGGAAAATTCCAAAAATATAACCAAGTTTTTTTCTAGCATTTGTTTTCCAGTAAAGGTAATATAATATAGCAAACACAATAATATACCCTGCGGCTTCATAAAGTTGCGCCGGATGCTTAGCTACAACTAAATCCAAGTATTGCGCGAAATTTGGATTAGTTTGGATTTGTGCATAAGCCTGATTGTGATCATTAATTCCAGTTATTTGCATAGCTTGACCAGGAGTTATTTGATCTCTAATAAATCGAATCCCCATGGAACTATTTGTAGGTATTCCCACAATCTCGGAATTGAAAAAATTTCCCAAACGTACAAAAACACCACCTATAGTTATAGGTATTACTACTCGATCTAAAATCCATAAAATAGGCTTATGTATCACTTTTTTACTATAATAATACATCGTTATAATTATTGCAATTGCTGCACCATGGCTTGCTAAACCACTAAAGCCAACTATTTCAAATTTAGGTGTGAATCTAACTGGTGAAATAATTTCAAATAGATGGTCTTTATAATATGCCCAATCATAAAACAAAACGTGTCCAAGCCTAGCTCCAATTAATGTAGCTAAAACTGTATAAATAAATAGCTTGTCTAATTGCTCTACACTTAAACCCTCCCTGTCATAGATTTTTTTCATTATAAACCAGCCTAAACCAAAGGCTATAACAAACATTAAACTGTAGTATCTTAACGGAAGTGGTCCTAAATTAATTCCTTCGGTAGGATTCCAAATAATTGACAAAGTGTGTATCATAGATAATTTCTAGAGTTAAGGGCTAAAAGTAATAATTTTTTTATTAGTTGACTAATTTTCTATTAAGGAACTGGATCATATCCTTTTCCTCCCCAAGGATGACAACTTAAGATTCTCTTAGCTGCTAAGTATCCGCCTTTAAAAAGGCCATGCTTTTTTAATGCTTGAATTGTATAGCTAGAGCAAGTTGGACTATATCTACAGGCAGGTGGAAAAAAAGGAGAGATGGCCACTTGATAGAATCTAACTAGAAGTAGAAATGGAAAAATTAATATTTTATTTAGCATAAAGGTTCTTATTAGAAAAAGCTATAAGAAATCTTATAGCTTTTTTAATTAAATTGTGAATGTAGTTCCTTCTTTACCATCTTTTAAAGATATGCCTAATTTTGCAAGCTCATCTCGGATGTGATCACTCATGGCAAAATCTTTGTTAGCTCTGGCTAATTTTCTCATTTCGATTAACATCTTAACTGTACCTTCCAGCTTTTCATTGTTATCTTGATTATCTCCAGGTTCAACTAAACCTAAAACATCAAATGCAAAGTCATGCATGGTTTGTCCTAGTAGTGTTAGATCACTTGCACAAAGAGTTTCTTTGCCTTCTTTAATTAAGTTTATCATTCTAACACCTTCAAATAAATGGGCTATTAGAACTGGACTATTAAAATCGTCATTCATAGCTTGATAACAAGCCTGTCTCCAAGTAGCAATATCTAAACTACTAGTTTTACCACTAGGGAGATCATTGATAATCTTTATGGCCTCCATTAATCGTTGAAAACCTTTTTCAGAGGCTAAAATAGCATCATCCGAAAAATCAAGAACACTTCTATAGTGGGCTTGTAAGATAAAGAATCGAGCAACACTAGCAGAGAAAGCTTTACTTAAAATACTGTTCTCTCCTGAAAACAGTTCATCAGGTAAGATGTTATTACCTGTGGATTTAGCCATCTTTTTACCGTTTAGTGTAAGCATATTGGCATGCATCCAATAATTAACAGGTGAGTTACCTGTACAAGCTTGGTTTTGAGCAATCTCACATTCATGGTGAGGGAATTTTAAATCCATACCACCTCCGTGAATATCAAAATGATTACCAAGGTACTTAGTACTCATTGCCGTACATTCTAAATGCCATCCAGGAAAACCATCTCCCCAAGGAGAAGGCCAACGCATTATATGTTGAGATTCTGCATTTTTCCATAATGCAAAATCCAAAGGATTTCTTTTATCGCTTTGACCATCTAAATCTCTTGTGTTAGATATTAAATCTTCAATCTTGCGACCACTTAAGATTCCATAGTTATGATCGGTATTATACTTTTGAACATCAAAGTAAACAGAACCGTTGATCTCATAAGCATAACCATTGTCAATTATTTGTTGGATGACTTGGATTTGTTCTATTATGTGTCCAGTGGCCGTAGGTTCAATGCTTGGTTCAAGGTTGTTAAATTGTTTTAAAATATGATGAAAATTCACTGTGTATTTTTGCACAATTTCCATTGGCTCAATTTGTTCGATTCGAGCTCTTTTAGCAATTTTATCCTCGCCTTGGTCCACATCATCTACCATGTGTCCAACATCGGTAATATTGCGAACATAACGCACCTGGTATCCCAAGTGCTTTAAGTAGCGATATACCAAGTCAAAAGAGATAAAAGTTCTACAGTTTCCAAGATGCACATAACTATATACGGTTGGACCACATACGTACATACCTACTTTTCCAGGATGGATAGGGGTAAATACTTCCTTTTGGGAAGTAAGGGAATTATAAACTTTTAATTGTTGTTCTTGATATAATGCCATAATTATAATAATCTAAAATTAATTTAGAATTTTGTATCTAGTTTAATGTAGTCTAAGAATTCTTTGCGAACATTCTCATCTTGAAATTTCCCTCCGAATTCAGCCGTAACTGTACTGCTTTCAATATCGCGAATTCCACGAGAGTTTACACAAAGATGTTTTGCATCTATAATACAGGCTACATCTTGGGTATTTAATACACGCTTTAATTCATTTACAATTTGAATAGTTAGTCTTTCTTGTACTTGAGGGCGCTTTGAATAATAATCAACAATGCGGTTCATTTTAGATAAACCAACAACATTACCATTTGAAATATAAGCTACGTGGGCTCTCCCTACAATTGGCAATAAGTGATGTTCACAAGTGGAATAAACTACGATGTTCTTCTCCACTAACATCTCACTGTATTTATATTTATTTTCAAAAGTTGATGAGCTAGGTTTTTTAGCAGGATTTAACCCCCCAAAAATCTCTTTAACAAACATCTTGGCCACGCGGTTAGGAGTTCCTTTTAAACTATCATCGGTTAAGTCTAAACCAAGTGTGTTTAAAATGTTCTCTACATCCTTTTTTATTATCTCGATTTTTTCCTCATCCGTGCGATCAAATGCATCTCCTCTTACCGGGGTAGCATCACTCGATGCAATATGGTTGTCACCCATTTCATCGTGAAACTTTTCGTTGTTATTCATTCTAGTTTTATTTTATGCAAATTGTTTTAATTTCGATACAAATATAAATAATAATTATAGATAAAGAGGGATAGGTCTTCTATAAAAACCTTCGCATACTTGTTTTTTAGAGTAATACTATAATTATTAGTAGTTAAATTGATTTTCGGGCTGATTCAAAGATGAATATTGGACTGTTTTAGGGGCTTTAAAACAAATCACCTAACTAAGTTTTGCCAAGTTTTTACAAGTTCTCATTGGTTGGGTTTTGTGTTTTAGTGATATAAAAAAACATCCTGAAAAACGCGCTTTTCTCAGGATGCTTTCAGGTCACTATAACAAATAATGACAAGGATTTATGCAAAAATCTCAATTTATAATTTTCAACTTTACAAAGTATGACTTAATTTATTTTTGATTTGTGTCATTGTCACTTAAAAACTCATTAAAAATTTTGATGCTATCTAATGGGTCAGGCATACCCATTGGGGCATTTTCGCGTTCATAATGTTCCACAAGTATCTGTAAAACTTCTAGTTCATCCTTTTGCTGGATATCAAGTTCTGATTCCTGTAGGAGCTGGATTTTTGTCAAAGCTAAGTGATAGTCTTCTGTGGTTCGAATTGGTTTCATGTTAAACGATAGATTAATAGTTGTTTATAGTTATTTACAATGTACGTTTTTACTTTGATAGAGCCTAATGAAATACTGTTTATTTTTGGATTTGTATGTATTTAAGGGAGCTTTAAGAACCTAGGGGTGTGCTAATTGCTTAAAATCATTTGTTTTGCTCTAGAAATTTAGCCTTAAAAGTGCTGTAAGTAGTAATTGTATAAAAATTAGTTTAGATTTAACCCATTATTAATATCTTAAAAACTAATTATGACTAAGTATTTATTATCTGTTTTGAGCTTATGTGCTACCTATTTGGTTCAAGCCCAAGAAAGTACAAGCTCGTTTATGCAAGAGTTACATAAACATTGTGGTAAGGCATATAAAGGGAAAATTGTTAGTTCACCCGTCCCAAAAGACTTTGAAAATAAAGAGTTGATTATGTATGTAATGCAATGTACCGATGATCAAGTAAAAATACCTTTTTTTGTGGGAGAGGATTTATCGCGTACTTGGGTATTTACACAAAATGGAAATCAGATTGAATTAAAGCACGATCATAGAAAAAATGACGGAACACCAGATCAAGTAACCATGTATGGGGGGACAACATCTAACTCTGGGAGTTCCAATGTCCAATACTTTCCCGCCGATCAATTTACCGCTGATATGATTAGTGGGGCAGCGGCAAACCTGTGGTGGGTAACCATAGATGATCAAGTATTTAGTTATAATTTAAAAAGGGTAACATCGCCCAATGAATTTAACGTTGTATTTGACTTATCAAAACCTATTGAAACCGATAAACGTCCATGGTAAAAAAAAAAGAGCTGTAAGTGATTCTTACAGCTCTTTTTTTATTCTACTTTATTTTTATTTATTTCATCTTGAAGTTGACGGCGAATTTTTTGTTCTCGTTCTAAAGATAATCTCCTTAAATCTTCTAATTCGTTTTCAGTTTCATGTAGCTTCTTGATAGCTTCCTTTGTATCTATATGGCTTTTCTTGAATCGAAAAAACAAAACCACCAAACTAGAAAGTAATACCGCTATGATGGTCCATACTAAAGTTTGATAAGTTGTTTTATTGGTGGAAACACCCAAAACCTCTAAATTATTTTCTCTTTGTAGGGCAATGTTCAATTCATCTTGAACTTGTTGCAATTCTTGAGAAAGACTATCAACGCTAGCTTTTTGCTTTAAGATTTCAGCATTGTTGGTCTGAATTTCATTTTTAAAGGAATCTAAGGAATCCGAGACGTTGCGTTGTAATAATTCTAAGTTATCTTTTTTAACTACCTTATAAGTTTGATAATTTGTTGATTCTTGTATTAATTTGTTGAATTGCTCTACAATAGAAGGTTGATTTTGAGCAATGCTGATCGTTGTTGTAAGTGTTAATAGGGAGGCTGTTAGAATTAATTGTCTTTTCATTAATTAATAGTTAGATTTTTTTCATTTCATTGTCAAAGGCTAATATAAGGCTATAATGAAATAGAATGCTAATTTTTTTTTATCTAAGTATGGTATTTAGATAAAATTAACCTTTTTTTAAGATTTTGTTTGTTTGTAGGTTTTTTCTGGGTGCCCTTGAAGGTGAGAATTGTACAAAAAGGTAGATTTTCCTTGAAAACAACTCCCTAAAAATTTGTAATTGTGAGTGAGTTTTGTTGTTGTTTGAAAGTGATTATTCTCTCTAGGGAGTTGTACTGATTCTATTTATTAATGCACTAAAAGCATTTTTAAAAGAATCTATTTCAAGAAACTATCTATGAACTATAAAAATTAAATTTTAAAAAAAGGATAAAAACTAAAAGCAAAAGTCTTTCTGTAGAACTTTATTTTAAATAACCTTTATAGATGGTGTAAAGCAATTCTTGTGCCATATGTAATTATGCGGATAAAAAGAGTATTTTGTCTTTTGAATAGATTGTTTTGGGGAAATTTTCCACAATTTGAGGAAAACAGATACGTGTATGTGTCCAAAATTAACAAAATTTATCCTTTTTAATTAATTGGGTATTTTTGATTATTCCTTTTGGCTAAAAATAGTTGTTCCAAGGCTAGCTGTGATAACGCAAAGTATGGAGATCCATTGTAAAAAGGTTAATTGCTCTTTTAAAAATAATAAGCCTGAAAGGGCCGCAAAGGCAGGTTGTAAACTGGTTAAAATACTAAAAGTCTTTGCTGGTAATCGTCTTAAAGCCACTAGGTCTAAAGAAAATGGTAAAGCACTTGATAATACAGCCACAGCTAAACCTAATAATAAAGTGCCTGTTGTAAGGTTTTTTAATTCACCGGTGTAAATAACAACTGGCAAGATAATAAGAGTTGCAAAAAACATACCTACGGCCAAGGCGTTTTTGGTATCCATCTCACGAGATACCTTACTTCCCATTACAATGTAACAGGCCCAGAATGTACCAGCTAAAAATGCGAGAGCTAATCCGATAATATCCACATCACCAGTATTCCATGGGACAATTAAAAGTATGCCAATACATGCAAATAAGGCCCAGAGGATATCTAAGAGTTTTTTTGAAAAATACAAAGCTAGAAATAAAGGACCTATAAACTCAATAGTGACTCCAAGTCCTAGAGGAATTCGTTGGATAGCCATATAAAATATTAAATTCATCAAAGCAATCGACGCTCCATAATAAAAAGAATATTTCCATTCTTTTTTAGTGAAGGTAGAAATTTTGGGACGAATTATTAAATTAAGTAAAATGGCCGATAATCCAATTCTAAGGGTAGTGGTTCCGGTAGGACCTAGTACTGGGAATAAACGCTTGGCAATTGAAGCGCCACCTTGAACGCATAGCATAGCACTTAGTGCAGCGCCGATAGCCTTGGCATTACTTTGTTGTTTCATTGTTTTTTATAGGGTTAGATTGGTCAAATAAAACTGGGATCTTTTTTACGCATCTAATTTCATTGTAATGAATTACAAAGGAAATTTCGCGAAAAAAATAAACTTTACTTTGTTAGCAATGGCCAAAACTAGTGTAAAAATATGAATAAAGCCACCGGTTTTATGCGTAGATTTGCAAAATATAATTTTTTAAACTTCACTTATTTGATTTAGTTGGTTAATTTTCAGCACGTTGCGCCATGTTGTTTTAAGAGGCTAGATTCAAGGTGTTTTATACTATTTTTTCATGAAAGGTGATATGTTTTTTTCTAGTATTAGAAAGCTTTCTAATAAGCAAAAGATAAATGAGTTATTGGCCGGAATAACAAGCGCTATGACTATGATGCCCGAGAGCCTATCTTTTGCAATTATTGCAGGTCTTGCTCCGGTAATGGGACTTTATGCAGCTTTAATTATGGGACTTGTAACAGCAGTTTTAGGTGGGCGACCAGGAATGATTTCTGGAGGTGCGGGTGCCACCATTATTGTTATGATAGCTTTGATTCAAGATCATGGTGTTGAATATCTTCTAGGTGCTGTTGTTTTAGCTGGTATTCTTCAAATTATAACAGGAGTTATGGGTTTTGGAAAATTTATAAGACTTATTCCTCAACCAGTAATGTATGGTTTTTTAAATGGATTGGCAGTGGTGATTTTTTTGGCACAATTGCAACAACTAGGATTCAATTCTTTAAATAGTGATGCTTTTTTTCAAGTACCTGATTCTACGTGGATTATGTTGGGATTGAGTTGTTTAACTATTTTGATTATTTTATTATGGCCATTAGTTAACAAAGCCATTCCCGCGTCGTTGGTAGGAATTTTTATGGTAACGGTATTGGTGTTGTTGTTGTCTATTGACACAAAGAAAGTGGTAGATATTGCACCAATAAATGCGGGTCTGCCTGGATTTCATATTCCAAAACTACCTCTGAGTTGGCAGACTATTTATATTATCTTACCTTATTCTGTTGTTATGGCTTGCGTGGGATTATTGGAATCTTTATTAACCCTTCAAATGGTTGATGAGATAACCTATAGTAAAGGAAATGCAAATAAAGAGGCTAAGGCACAAGGATATGGTAATGTACTGTGCGGTTTTTTTGGAGCAATGGGAGGATGTGCCATGGTGGCCCAAACCATGGTAAATTTAAATAGTAATGGGAGAACAAGGCTTTCTGCTATTGTTAGCGGATTAGTAATTTTACTGGTTTTGGTTTTAGCTGGACCCGTGATTGGACAAATTCCGGTTGCAGCATTAATAGGTGTAATGGTGGTTGTGGCTATTACTACTTTTAAATGGGCGAGCTTTAAATTAATCTTTACCATGCCTAAGGCGGATGTTATAACGGGGATCTTAGTTGCTTTAATTACTATTTTTCTACATAATTTAGCCTTGGCAGTTTTCACAGGTGTTATTATATCAGCCTTGGTGTTTGCTTGGCAAAATGCACAGAATATAAAAGTGTTGAAAAAAATCGAGAATAACCAAGTTGTATACTATTGTCAGGGGCCATTGTTTTTTGGTTCAGTTACTAGCTTTTTGGAAAACTTTAATCCTAAAGAAGATTCGCAACAGGTAATAATTGATTTTAGAAATTCAAAGGTATGTGATATGAGCGCCATTGAAGCTTTAAATAAAGTTACCAAACTCTATAAGGATTCCAATAAAAATATTGTCTTACGCTCCTTAAGTGCGGATTGTTGTTTGCTTTTGGATAATGCAAAAGATGTGGTGCAGATAAACCTACAAACTGACCCTACTTATAAAGTAATGCCCTAAAAATTTCTAGACTATGGAAGGTTTCATATTACAGCAAATAATACAAGGAGATTTTCTGACTGTTTTTTACCTAGGTTTAGCAATAAATCTTAGTATTTTATGTGTTTCTTTTTTATGTTACTTTTTACTAAATAGTCTTTTAAAAACCACAGATATACAATTTGAAACTCAAAGGGTAACCCTAGAAGATTTCACGGTTGTAATTCTTGTGGTTTTATGTAATACCCTGTTGTTTAATTTAACTACTTATTTGATAAAAAACAACTGGGTTAGTTTTCACCACGCCCCTAATTGGTGGAATTGGTTAACCCACAGCTTATTTTTGATTATAATTATGGATCTTTTAATGTACTTAACCCATCGATTAGCACACCAAAAGACCTTTTATACTTTGGTGCATAAAAAGCACCATAGCCATAAAAGCGTAAATTGTTTAAGTTTATTTGTTTTAAGCCCATTTGAAGCAATTGGCTTTGGTTTTCTAATAATAGCAATATTGGTTATTGTAAACTTGAATATTTATGCAGTAATAACCTATGGGTTAATTAATGTTATTTGGGGAACAGTAGGTCATGTAAACAAAGTAATGATTAATAGTAAATGGATCGCATTGAGTGATTTTCACAATACACACCATTTAAAGGAGAATTGCAATTATGGTTTTTATACTACTTTATGGGATAAATTATTTAATAGTATAGGTGGATAACAACCTGTTACTAAAAATTTCTTTTTTTTGTCAAGAAAAACAATAAGAATTCCAGTAGGTAATTGTTTGGCGTATTTTTATTGGTTAAATTTATCGAGTAAAAAAATAAAGTATGAAAAAGTTTTTTTTGTTTGTTTTTTTTGCCATTAATCTTTCCTTGCAAGCTCAAGATAGTTTGGTTCAAAAAATTCAAACACACTATTTACAGCAAATGCCTTATTGCGAGTATACCAGTGAAACGGACTTAGGAGATTTGCAAAAAGTTTATGAATTTCCTTATTGGTTTGTTCAGATTAACAAAGAGTTGAATGCCTTAAAACAATATGATTCAAAATTTGCAGACTATCTACAGATAGATTCTATTCAAGGTAGTAAGGTTTATCAAATAGGAACCCAACAAGGAATATTAAATGGGGTTGAAGTAGATCTACATCAAAACAGTAATCCTATTTATAATTTATATCAAAATGGGGAGCTAATTAATAGTTATGTTTTTGATATGCAAAGAACATTACTGGAAAAAAGTAAGGAATTTGTAAAACAAGGATTTTCGGTTGATAATAAACAAGAAATTCAGCTTGATAATTTGCAACCACTCTTGATTGATAGAGTTAATAAAGATACAGCTTTGTCCTTACCTTGGGCTTACCCAGATTCTTGTTTGCAAGTGTTGAGTTATGAAAAACCACTGGAAAAAAATAATTTTACAGAAACTCTTATCTTGACAAAACAAGATTCAGATACTAGTATATGGTATGTTTTGGGCAAGAAAAACAGTCTTATTCATCTTTATAGTTTTGTGACACCAAAAGATAAACTTAAAATAGTTGACTTTAAGAAAACTACGATAAGTAATATAGGATTTGATCAAAAAAGAATAATTATAGAACCGTTAAATAAACCAATTCAAATCTGGGGAGTTTATTTTGAGCCTACTAGAAACTCACCTTGGGAGCAGCCAAATCAATTCATATTTGACTTTTTGCGCAAAAGTGATAAGAAAAATATATCTGCAAGGGTAGTTGTAGATAAAGATACTTCTTTGGAATCCCCAGAATTTAATTTGTTGTTATCCTTAAGTCAAAATCCAGAGTTGTTTAAATTAACTACTGGTTTAATTGATATAGATTTTCAGCAGCTTTGCAATAATCAAATTCTGCCAATGACAAGTGACTTTAAAGAAACTTATATAAAAAAACCATAACCAAAAATCTAGAGGAATACTTTCATAAAATCTACTTTATTTTGAATTTTTCAGATCCGGAGGTAGTAATTTTAAAAGAAAGAATATCTAGAGAATATAAACTAAATAAAAATGACACATTTAGAAAAATTAGCGCAATTACGCGCTTGGATGAAAAAAAAATCGATTGATGCATACATTATACCATCATCAGACCCTCATATTAGTGAATACCTACCGGATCATTATAAATGTATAGCTTGGTTAAGTGGCTTTACAGGTAGTGCTGGGACATTAACTATAACACATGATTTTGCAGGTTTATGGACAGATTCAAGATATTTTGTTCAAGCTAATGAACAACTTAAAGATACTGGATTTGAATTGGTTAAGGTTAAGGTTCAATATGCGCCTGAATTTGTTGATTGGTTAGCTACGGTTTTAAAACCTGGACAAACTGTGGCATTTGATGGAAATTTAGCTTCATTGGCTATGGCCAATTATGTAGATCAGGTATTAAAGCCTTTAGGTGTTCATGTAGATGGTAATCAAGACTTATTAGATGAAATCTGGCAAGATAGACCAGCACTTCCGCTTCAACAGGTTTATAGTTTGGATGTAAAGGCTACAGGGGAATCAACAAGTGATAAAATTAAACGAGTTCGTGAGGCTCTTGACCAAAAATCGATAGACTCTCATTTAATATCATCTTTAGATGATCTAGCTTGGCTTTTAAACCTTCGCGGTACCGATGTGAAGTGTAATCCAGTTACTTTAGGATTTGTCTTTATATCTGAAAAACAAGCTATTTTGTTTATAGACAGTAAAAAGGTGAGCGCAGAGCTTGCCCAAGAATTAAAAACTCATGGAGTTGATATATTACCCTATGAGCAAGTACAGCCGTTTTTAAAAGCTCTTAGACAAGAAAAACGAATTTTGCTAGATCCTAAAAAGACTTGTTTTGCCACCTTTGATGCAGTTCCAGAACATATGGAAATCGTAATGGATATTAATCCAACTACTCATTTTAAGGCTGTAAAAAACCAGGTAGAAATTGAACATACCAGACAAACGATGATCTATGATGGTGTGGCGATGACAAAATTTTTCCGTTGGATTGAACAAAATGTAGCCAGTGGTGAATTAAGCGAGATAAGTATTGCGCAGTATCTTGAAGAACTACGAGGTAATCAACCTGGTTTTAAATCAATTAGCTTTGATACTATTGCGGGTTATAAAGCCCATGGCGCTTTGCCTCATTATAAGGCAGAACCTAGTAGTAATTCTATGTTAGAGCCTCAGGGCTTATTATTGGTTGATTCTGGAGGTCAGTATCTAACTGGTACCACTGATATTACTCGTGTAGTTTCTCTAGGAAATATTACACAACAGGAAAAACAGGATTATACTATTGTGCTAAAAGGGATGATAGAGGGATCTATGGCAATTTTTCTAAAAGGTATTAGAGGCTATCAAATAGATGCTATTGTTAGACGACCAATTTGGGCAACAAAAAGGAATTATCTGCATGGTACAGGGCATGGGGTAGGTTTCTTTTTAAATGTACATGAAGGACCACATACCTTTAATGGTACAGCTCTAGATATTCCGATTCAAGTGGGGATGATAAGTTCAATTGAACCAGGATTATACAGAGAGGGTAAATATGGAATACGTATTGAGAACCTTGTTTTAGCTAGAGATTTGGAGACTACCGAATTTGGGGACTTTATGGACTTTGAGACACTAACGATTTGTTATATTGCCACTGATTTAGTAGATAAGACATTATTGGCTCAAGAGCATATTGATTGGCTTAATAATTATAATGCGTGGGTGTATGAAAAGCTACAAGATTCTTTAGATCAATCAGAAAAAGATTGGCTTAAAGATAAAACTAAAGCAATCTAATTTATAGAGATTAAAAAACAAAAAGCGGCATTTAAGCCGCTTTTTGTTTTAACAAAAGCTTTTTTGGGTATATCGAATCAATGGTTTTTGAAAATCTATTATAGCCTCTAATTCGGATTTTAGTTCATGCCAGGAATCAAAAGAGTGATTTACTGCTATTTTGTGTAAATCCATATCGGAAAAAAGCACCAATTCTAAACATTTTAGCAATTTTTCATTTCGATGAACCATTTTCCAGTCTTGCCCGTATTGTTGCATGATATAATTCTCTAATTCTTCTGGTTGTATTGTGTACTTTTCACAAATACAAAGCATGCTTTGTAAATAGTCTTTGGTTAGGGTAGCCTTTAAATCTTTAGATATATCTAAATCCAAATAACTGTCCTTTTTTGATCTAACGGGTTGCAAATTTTCTTCCAAGTAAATGGTAAAGCTTACAAGGTTAAAGGTCATCTGATTGGTAAGGCTATTGTGATACAGTACCCCGCTTAATAAGATATCTTGTTCTTTGGCGTTAACCAAGCTTGCGTTAATCTGTTTATAGGTGTCTTTTGGTGTTAAACAACTAAAATAAGCAAGTTCTTTTCTTATATAATTTAAAATACTTTGGTGATGTAAATTTTTTTCAGGACTAAAATTTATATTTCGAACTAAATTAAAGTTACTATCAAAGCTAATGCTAATTGTATCAATTTTAGAAGGAATTTTAAAATGAGATTTGGCCTTTGCATAATCCACTTGAAAAAGGGAATTAATTAAAGTCTGAGACATAGATGTAAAATAGTTATAATAAAAATATTCCCAGGGTAGTGCTTGTTTGTGATTGTTTATGGGGACTTTCTCAAAAAGAGCCATAAATGTATCTACCTTATTAGCTAAGGTATGGTACGGTGAAGTTTTCATAAAGTGTTTAATTAGGTTAGTTAATGCTTGCCAATGTAGAAAAAAAACCACACAAATACAAAAGCAATAGTAGCTATTTATAAAAAGCTTTGTGTAAAAAGGAATTTCCCAAGATTTAAATTCTCTGTGTTTCAAGGGACAGGTAACAACTTTGTTATGGGGAAATTCATCTTTAAATATATGGTTTTGGTGTTAAAGTTTCACATATTTAAAAGTGTTTTTTAGCACACTTAACTAGTTTTGTTATTTGTGTAAAATCTTGTTAGTTAGTCTTATACATTGTATGCTTTTATAATATATATCTGCTTTTTTAAAAGTTTGGCTAGAAACGACAATCATAAAAAAGCTTTGTTGTATAGATTATTTTACTATATTGCTAGATGACTAAAAAACTAAAAAAACTTTTAAATTATGCAACAAAATACACCATATGTTCCTAATAACAAGGTTCGTATTGTAACTGCTGCGGCTTTGTTCGATGGGCACGATGCTGCAATTAATATTATGCGTCGTATTATTCAAGCAACTGGATGTGAAGTTATTCATTTGGGACACGATAAGAGTGTAGAAGAGGTAGTTAATACTGCTATTCAAGAAGATGCCAACGCAATTGCAGTGAGTTCTTATCAAGGTGGTCACAATGAGTATTTTAAATACATGTATGATCTACTACAAGAAAGAGGAGCAGGTCACATTCGCATTCTTGGCGGTGGAGGTGGGGTGATTTTGCCATCGGAAATCAAAGAATTGATGGACTACGGAATTAGTCGTTTATATTCCCCGGATGACGGACGAGCTTTAGGGTTACAAGGAATGATTAATGATATGGTTCAAAGAGCTGATTTTCCTACAATGGATCTACAACTTCCACAAGGCAAAGATATCTATGAGTCTTTAAAAGACAAAGATATTCTAACCATCTCTAGGTTAATATCCTTAGCGGAGAATCGAGAAGAAGACTTTTTGAAAATATTTAAATACGATCCAAAGAAACATAAAAATAGTCCTGTTCTAGGTATTACCGGTACCGGAGGAGCAGGGAAGAGTTCGATGGTAGATGAGCTAGTGCGCAGATTTTTAATAGATTTTCCAGATAAAACTGTAGCTTTAGTTTCTGTGGACCCTTCAAAAAGGAAGACAGGAGGAGCCCTTTTAGGAGACAGAATACGTATGAATTCTATTGATAATCCTCGTGTTTTTATGCGCTCTTTAGCAACTAGACAGTCTAACTTAGCACTATCTCGTTACGTGGAGGAAACCCTACAAGTTCTACAAGCTGCCAATTATGATTTAATTATTTTAGAGACCTCTGGAATTGGACAAAGTGATACCGAAATCTTAGATCATTCGGATGTGTCTTTATATATTATGACGCCAGAATTTGGTGCAGCTACGCAATTGGAGAAAATCGATATGCTTGATTTTGCAGATATAGTAGCTTTGAACAAATTTGATAAAAGAGGTGCTTTAGATGCAATCCGTGATGTGAAAAAGCAATATCAAAGAAACCATAATCTTTGGGATCAAGATCCTAATGAAATGCCTGTTTTCGGTACAATCGCTTCTCAATTTAATGATCCGGGAACCAATAAGTTGTACAGGGCAATTATGGATAAAATACAAGATAAAACGCAAGCGGATTTGAAGTCGAATTTTCAAATCACTGAACAAATGAGTGAGAAGGTTTATGTGATTCCACCAAGTAGAGTTCGTTACTTATCGGAAATTGCAGAGTCTAATCGTAAATATGATCAAACTAGTTTATCTCAAAGTGAAGTTGCGCAAAAACTTTATGGTATTTATAAAGCAATCGAAACAGTTTGTAATAAAACTCCAAAATTGGATAAAAGCGGTATTGTTGAACATAGTGTACTTTGTGAAAAGCAGGAAGATACATTATTGGTAGGTCTTTTATTAAAGGAGTTTGATAAGGTGAAAATGAATTTGGATCCCTATAATTGGTTAACTATTTTAGATTGGCCAGTTAAACTTGCTAAATATAAAAACCCGGAGTATAGCTTTAAAGTTAGAGATAAGGAAATAAAGATTCAAACCCACTCGAAGAGTCTATCACATATAGATATTCCGAAGATTGCTTTGCCTAAATACAAGGCTTGGGGAGATATTCTGGCTTGGGTTTTACAAGAGAACGTTCCGGGAGAGTTTCCATTTACCGCAGGATTATATCCTTTTAAACGAGAAGGTGAAGATCCAACCCGTATGTTTGCAGGAGAGGGAGGACCTGAGCGTACAAATCGTAGATTCCACTACGTATCATTGGGTATGCCTGCAAAGAGACTATCAACGGCATTTGACTCGGTGACTCTTTATGGTAATGATCCAGGGTATCGTCCTGATATATATGGAAAGATTGGAAATGCTGGAGTTTCAATATGTTGTTTAGATGATGCTAAAAAGCTTTATTCAGGCTTTAATTTAGCTCATGCTATGACTTCGGTTTCGATGACCATTAATGGTCCAGCGCCAATGCTACTAGGATTTTTTATGAATGCTGCAATTGATCAGCAATGTGAACTATACATAAAAGAGCATGGGTTAGAACAAGAAGTAGAGGCAAAAATAAAACAGATTTATAAACAAAAAGGAGTTCAACGACCAGTTTACAATGGTGAACTTCCAAAGGGTAATGACGGATTAGGACTGATGCTTTTAGGGGTGACCGGAGATCAAGTTCTTCCTAAAGAAGTATATCAGAAGATCAAAAAAGAGACTCTTTCTCAGGTAAGAGGAACCGTACAGGCTGATATATTAAAAGAAGACCAAGCTCAAAACACATGTATATTCTCAACTGAATTTGCTTTGCGATTAATGGGAGATGTACAAGAATATTTTATTCAAGAAAATGTAAGGAATTTCTATTCGGTTTCTATTTCCGGATACCACATTGCAGAGGCAGGAGCAAATCCTATAACACAACTTGCCTTTACATTGGCCAATGGTTTTACCTATGTGGAGTATTATTTAAGCAGAGGCATGGATATCAATGCCTTTGGACCAAACCTTTCTTTTTTCTTTAGCAATGGTATTGATCCAGAATATGCGGTGATAGGTAGAGTGGCACGTCGAATCTGGGCCAAGGCATTAAAATTGAAATATGGTGCAAATGAACGTGCTCAAATGTTGAAATATCATATTCAAACCTCAGGTAGATCTTTACACGCTCAAGAAATAGATTTTAATGATATTAGAACTACCCTGCAAGCTTTATACGCTATATATGACAACTGTAATTCATTGCATACCAATGCATATGACGAAGCAATTACGACTCCAACAGAGGAATCTGTAAGACGAGCGATGGCTATTCAGTTGATTATAAATAAAGAATTAGGACTCGCTAAAAATGAAAACCCTATCCAAGGATCTTTTATTATCGAGGAATTAACCGACTTAGTGGAACAGGCCGTATTAAGTGAGTTTGATCGAATTACAGAAAGAGGAGGGGTTCTTGGAGCTATGGAAACGATGTATCAACGTTCCAAAATTCAAGAAGAATCTCTTTATTATGAAACATTAAAACATAACGGAGAGTTTCCTATTATTGGGGTAAATACTTTTTTAAGTTCTAAAGGTTCACCAACGGTAATTCCTGCAGAGGTAATCCGTGCAACCGAGCAAGAGAAAGAATTTCAAATCCAAACCAAAGAAAACTTAAATAAGGCCAATCAAGATCAGGTAGAAAAGCAATTAGCTCACATTCAACAAATAGCTATAAATAATGGAAATATTTTTGAAGCTTTAATGGAAGCAACAAAAATTTGTTCACTAGGGCAAATTACATCTGCTTTGTTTGAGGTAGGAGGCCAATATCGTAGAAACATGTAAGAAAAAGTAGTTTTTTTCTTAAGTAAAATAATTTTTTAAGCCCTAACTGGATTTCAAATATCTAGTTGGGGCTTTTTTTTTGGTAAAAGCTTTATTTAAAAATGTTAAATTAGTTGATTAAATAAATTATATTTTTAAAAAACTTATACTATAATTAATAATCTGTTAATTAGGTTTTAGTTATGATAAAATTAAGAAAAATCAATATAATGATTATCAATAATAAGAAAAGATATGTATATTGCTACTGTCTTTAAGTCTAAGTCTTTAGATATTAAAGTCGGATTGATTTAAAAAAAAAATTCATATTGTAACTAACCCTAACCAAAACTATAAAGGGACAATTCCGTTTTGGAAGTGTTCTAAAAAGAAGCGGCCAAATGCTTCTTTTGAAAAATAAAAAAACCAATAGCTTAGCTATTGGTTTTTTTTATGGTATATCTATATAGTCTAGTAAAAATAAATACGCATCGGGGTTGTGATGAGACATTATTTGATTTGCATTATTAAACTGATCCTGATAAGATTTTATGTCAAAACCATTTAAAATTATTGGAATTCCTGTGGTTTGGTAGTTGCTGTCTAATTCATAGGTTGGCTCCTTAAGATCAGGTAGATCTTTTTTAATAAACCCAAATACCATATTGCCTAAGTATTTTTGATATTTTTTTACTGCCTTTTTCGAGGGTTTTTTTATTTGATTGACAATACTTCTAGCAATCCATCTTTTAGGCCATGGTATTTTCTGTAGCGAATGTTTTATATTCTCGACATTAAAGGGGCTGATAGGATTAATATCTGTTAATTGTTGAGAAGTTAAAGGAACCTGGGCTACCCAATCTTGCGCATTAATAATACTAAAGCTTCGGAAGTTCATTTTTGCTAGGTAATCATAACTAAAATAAGTGTCACCCACTTTTGGAGCTGCCAAGGCATAGGTTTTTATTTGTAAATCTGTTGGAAGCTGTTTATTTAGTTGTTTTTGGTTTAAAGCCGCCGTAATTAAAGTAGCTATAGCTGCTCCTTGACTGTGACCACTTATGATAACTTGCTTTGCACCTTTATTATATATACTGTCTAATTTATGCTCAATATCGGGTAAAAGAAACATACTTGCCATACTCCAACCAGCGTGTACCTTGGCTCTAGGATCACTAGAGAACTCATAATCAACTAGGTTATCTTTTGCTAGTTCAAGGCTTCCTTTTGCCGCTATCATAGGACTGTAATAATTTGCCAACCAACTCAATGACTCATTGACAGTACCTCTTATTACAAATTGATAAACCTCAAGGGAGTCATTGTAATACAGTGCCCATAAATTTTTAAAGCCTACTTCTGGGCTTTTATAAATTTGTTTGAAATCAGTAAGAGCATAAATGGAATCACTAGGGGTATTGTTGTAAATATCCAAAGCTAGTTGTAGGCTAATTTTAATTTGCTTTTTGTCCACTATTGCCTTCGAATTTTGACCGTAACTAGCAATACTTGCACAGCAAAGTATTAGGACTATTAGAAGTTGTTTCATTAAAAAATAAATATTTAAAATTTTAAAAAAGCATAACGTTGATTTTTTTGTAAAAATATATATTTAAATGATTTTTTTAAGTTAATATTTTGTAAATTAGTTTGAATTACAAAAAATTTTAAATTATGACAAGTTCAGTTATCGACAACATTAGAAGAAATGTTAATCATTGGTATCTCCCTGTATTGGTAGGGGTGTTTTTTATTGTAGCAGGAATCTATATTTTTATGACTCCTTTGGCATCTTATATGTCATTAGCCATTTTGTTTAGTGTTATTTTTCTTTGTTCTGGGTTTATGGAAATTATTTTCGCATTCTCCAACAAGAATCAAATCAAAGGTTGGGGCTGGATGCTGGCCTGTGGAATTGTAGATTTTGTACTGGGAGCATTCTTGGTTAGTTCGCCAGCTTTATCCATGGAAGTATTGCCTTTATTTGTGGGAATTGTATTGATGTTTCGTTCCATTCGAGGAGTAGCTATCGCTTTTGATATGCAAAGTATGCATGTTAAAGGATGGGGTAGTTTAATGTTTTTTGCTATAGTTGGAGTAGTTTTTTCTTTCTTTATGATCTCAAACTTAACCTTCGGCGCATTTACAGTGGTTTACTGGACTAGTTTTACATTTGTTTTTCTAGGAGCTATGAGTATTTACTTTGGATTTGAATTGCGTAAATTAAAAAGAAAAGGTCAATTAATAAGCGATGACCTTGTAAAACGTTACCAAGACATCCAGGAAGAAATAAAAAGAGAATTAGAATAATTATAAAAAAGCTAATAAAGTCTTAAAATTGGTTTTTATATAGAATAAAATAGTACTTTTCCAAAAATAAAAAAAATAGATTACTATGAGAAAATTACTTGGAATTACACTATTTGTTGCTGCGGCAGCAATATTTGGCTCATGTGACAAAAAAGACGAATACTATATTGTTGAAGGAGGACCTATGCCAACCTCTTATGTTTATTCAAATGTTAAGTTCACTACAAAAAACCCAGATGATAAAGTATCACAAAGGGTAATATTTAACCATCAACAGGATTTATACCTGGGAGATGCTGTATTTGTGTTTTTTGAAGATGGCACGCAAACAAACAATGGACAAACTACACCAATATGGGTGCCATTGCCTAAAACTTATTACATAGATTTAGTTCAAGGTAACCAAACTCGTGAGGCTTCTATTACTTATGAATACGATTATGGTGCGTATGATGTTAGTTTAGTAGCTCATAGTGCGGATTTTTTAAGATATTTTGGAAAGACCGCTAATCATCCTGGTTTTCTAGAGAATTTAAGATTTAAAGTCGTTTATATTCCAGGAGAGGATCCAAAAAATGTTAAGGCAGCTTCTTTATTAAACAAAGATGCTAATGCACAAGCTGAGCCAATTTCTTATGAGGCTTTGAGTAAGTTATATAATTTAGACAAAGTAGAGGAGAGATATATTGACTATAACAATCAGTAATATAATTACAAGGATTATTACCAGAAAAGGCGAGTTGTTTATACTCGCCTTTTTTGTTTTTCAGCTCTTTTTTACAGTATTGTATGTCAGTAAAAATAAATAATTATTTTTTTTGTATAAAAAAACAGGGGGTGTGTTATGTTTTTTTTGATTTTTTGTATATTTGCATCATCAAAAAGAGGGGGTACCTTCCAAAAAAACTAAAATTATGTCAACATTTCGTTTTCGAGCAATTGAAAAAGCAGCTTCTAGAGAAGTTGTGAACGTAGAGGAACTGGGTAGAAAATCATTAATTTTTGGAGATCATGTTTTTAATGATAAAGCAATGCGACAGTTTCTTACACCCGAGACTTACCAAGCTGTTAAAAACGTGCAATTGGGAATTAAGATAGATAGACGTTTAGCAGATTACATTGCCCTGGGTATGAAAGAGTGGGCTATGTCTAAAGGAGTGACTCATTACACCCACTGGTTTCAGCCCCTAACTGGTACAACTGCAGAGAAGCACGATGCGTTTTTTGAAACACAATTCGATGGAGATCCTGTGGAGAAATTCAATGGAAGTCAATTAGTGCAACAAGAGCCGGATGCTTCGAGTTTTCCAAACGGTGGAATCCGAAATACCTTTGAGGCAAGAGGGTATACTGCTTGGGATCCAACCTCTCCAGCATTTATATTTGGATCCACTTTATGTATTCCAACGGTGTTTATTTCTTATACAGGGGAAGCTTTAGATAATAAAACTCCTTTAATTAAAGCCATCACCGCAATGGATGAGGCGGCTACAGAGGTTGCTAGATATTTTGATAAAAACGTAAAGAAAGTAACCACAACTCTTGGATGGGAGCAAGAGTATTTTTTGGTAGATTCCGCTCTTGCTGGATCACGACCTGATTTACTAATTACCGGAAGAACTCTTTTGGGGCATACCGCGGCTAAGGGACAACAATTAGACGATCATTACTTTGGTTCTATTCCAACTCGTGTATTGAAATATATGCAAGATTTAGAGAATCATTGTATTTTACTGGGAATTCCGGTAAAAACCAGACATAATGAAGTTGCACCTAATCAATTTGAATTAGCTCCTATATTTGAAGAGGCTAATCTAGCGGTAGATCACAATTCACTATTGATGGATGTGATGAAAAAAGTTGCAGAAAAGCACCATTTCAAAGTTTTATTTCATGAAAAGCCATTTAAGGGAATTAATGGTTCAGGTAAGCATAATAACTGGTCTTTAGCCACTGATACAGGAGTTAATTTACTGAGCCCAAGTAAAACACCAAAGAGTAACTTACAGTTTTTGACTTTTTTTATAAATACTATCAAGGCGGTAAATGATAATGAGGAATTACTACGTTCATACATTGCATCGGCCAGCAATGATCATCGTTTGGGTGCAAATGAAGCTCCTCCAGCTATTATGAGTGTGTTTATTGGTCAACAGTTAACTAAAGTATTACAAGAATTAAAAGAAGTTACCGATGGTAAATTATCACCAGAGGAGAAAACAGACCTAAAACTAAATGTGGTAGGAAAAATACCTGATTTATTATTAGACAATACCGATAGAAACCGTACATCTCCATTTGCTTTTACCGGAAATAAATTCGAATTTCGCGCCGTAGGATCTACGCAAAACTGTGCGGGTCCAATGACAGTTTTAAATACAATTGTAGCCAGACAGTTACAGGAGTTTAAAAAACAGGTTGATTCTTTAGTAGAAAAAGAGGGCCTTAAAAAAGATGAAGCTATTTTTAATGTTTTAAGAGAATATATAAAAGATAGTGAGCGAATTTTATTTGAAGGAGATGGGTATAGTCAGGATTGGGAAAATGAAGCTATTAAACGTGGTTTAAGTAATAACAAGACCACGCCTGAGGCTCTTCAGATTCGTATTTCTGAGAAATCATTAGATATTTTTCAGCAAATGGGAGTAATGAGTAAAGTTGAAATGAAAGCTCGCTATGAAATTGAATTGGAAGAGTATGTGAAAAAAATTCAAATCGAATCTCGCGTTCTTGGCGATATGGCTAGAAATCATGTTATTCCAACAGCAATTAAATATCAAAACTTAGTAATTGAAAATGTAAAGGGATTAAAAGAGATTTTTGCGGCTAAAGATTTTGATGATGTAGCCCATGAACAATTGCAAATTATCAAGAAAATTTCATATCATATTTCTCAGATTAATAATCAAGTTACAGAGATGATTAATCAAAGAAAACAGACTAATTTGATACAAGATCCTTACCAACAGGCTCATAGTTACTGTCATCAAGTCAAACCATTTTTTGATGTAATTCGTTATCACAGTGATAAATTAGAATTATTAGTGGATAATGAAATATGGACTTTGGCCAAATACAGAGAATTATTATTTATTAATTAGGATACACACTATCACTATAACAACACGCATTTATAAAAAGGTTTTACCCACGGGTAAAACCTTTTTTATATCTTAGGGTATAGTTGTTTGATTTAATGTTTTTTAATATGCGATGTTTTAAAAGGATAAGTAAATTAGTTTACTGTGGTGTTTTAAGCTTTATTCTCTTGGGTTGTACTAAAGCCAGTAAAATAGAACTTTTAGATCCCGTTATTCACGGAGGACAACTATATCAAGGGTATTTTCTAACAAAAGACTCGATAAAAATTCCTTTGCAATTGGGAATTCGTCAGGATAATCCAGATAGTCAGATTATCGAAGGATATATAGTTAGTGGTGATCAACTAACAAGGGAGTATATCACTAAAAAGAAAGACTCTTTTATAATGAAATCGGGAATGCATGGTTTTTTAAAAGGTGTTTTTTTACATGATTCTCTTATTGCCGGAGAATTACAAAACGGTATTGGAAAAAACAAAACAAAAACACCCTTTGTAATTTATAAAAGTAACAAACAAGACCTTGTGGGATGTTCTAATCTCACAAAGATTAATATACAAGGAACATGGGAATTGGAATTTGAAAAACTACCAGACAAGTTTTCTTTGGATTATGATATACGTCAAATAAAACAAATAGATATGTATAGCTCTGATCATATAGCCCTGGCAAGAGCTTATACACCATCTTCGGCCGTGCAGGGATTCCAGGGAGTTTTAACTTCAAAAGGATTTAAAATGGCATCATTTCATAGTTCGCAACCTTTTTTATTCTGTGGTGAATTTATAGATCAGGATAATTTTGTGGCAACTATAAATACAGCTACCCAGTCGTATGATTTAAAAGGAAAGCGCAAAGCATCCTTTGACTCTGATCTAGAGTATACCAATAGTGTAATAAAAGGTTTTATACTTTTTTTAAAAGGATTTTTTCAAAGATAGCCTGGTAATAAAAAAGGCTAGAAGCAGCGTAAAAGAGCTGCTTCTAGCCAAACAAACCAAACCTAACTATATTTAATGAAAAACTTTATTTATTATTTGACTGCTTGCTTTTTATATGCATAATAAAACAAAATCGGCAGTACTGTAAAGGAGAGTATCATGCAAATTATCAAACCACCTACTATCATAATGGCAAGCGGTTTTTGAATCTCAGAGCCCATACCGTTTGATAACGCGGCTGGTAAAAGACCCATTGATCCCATTAAAGCAATCATTATAACTGGACGAATTCTACTTGATACCCCACTTTGAATTGCTTGTTGTAGGGGGATTTTATTTCGACGATTCTCTTGGATCTCGCCAATTAAAACAATACCGTCAATTGTTGCTACTCCAAATAAAATAATAAAACCAATACCAGCAGATATACCAAATGTTGTATTGGTTATCCAAAGTGAAATAAAACCACCTATAAAAGCAAAGGCCATTGTACAGGCTGCAATACAGGTATCTTTAACGTTTCCGAAGTTAAAGTAAAGCAGCATTAGGATTAAGGTAAGGGAAATTGGAATCACAAGAGCTAACTGCCTAGCAGCCCTTTCTTTACTTTCAAACTCACCTGCCCATTCTACTTTGTGAGTTCTTGGAATAACCACATTTTCAGCCACTTTTTGCTTAGCCTCTGCTATTGTACTTGCTAAATCTCTGCCTTGAATACTAAAACCAACAGCGATATATCTACTTGATCCTTCTCGATAAATAAATGCCGGACCACTGTGATAATCTATTGTAGCTATTTCCTTTAAAGGAACAAGCTTGTTGTCAAGAGTGGGAATTAGAATCTCACTAATTTTCTCAGAGGAATCTCTGTAGTCTTTATCATACCTAATTACCACATCGAACATTCTTTCATTTTGATAAAAAGTAGTGGCTGTTTCTCCACCTATGGTCATGGCAATTACAGCCTGAGCATCTGCTGTTGTAACAGCATATTTAGCCATCTTTAGTTCATCTAAAGCTATTCGTAATTCAGGTTGTCCAATATTTTTAAAAACATTTAAATCTGTTATCCCAGGAACATCTTGTATGCTTTGAGCTACTTGATTGGCGTACTTTTCTAACTCAAAGAGATCATCACCAAAAATCTTAATAACCAATGCGCTTTTTACCCCAGCTACATATTCCTCGACATTATCTTGAATAGGTTGACTAAAACCAAAATTTACCCCTGGATACTTCTCGAGTTTCTCTCGCATTTGTTCCAGTAACTCTTCTTTAGAAATTTTAGAGACCCAATCTTTAGTTGGTTTTAATTGCGTGTGAAACTCAATGTTGAAAAAACCAGTTGGATCGGTTCCATCATTGGGTCTTCCTGTTTGGGTTAAAACAAATTCAACTTGCTGAAAATCTCTTAAATCTGCTTTCATCTTTTGGGTTAACTCAACAGATTCTTGTAAACTTACACTACTTGGTAGAGTTGCTCTAATATAAATGGCACCTTCGTTTAATTTAGGTAAAAATTCGGAGCCATAGAAATGAAATTTAACTCCACAAATAACAAGCAAACCAATAAAAGTTATGATAGTGGCTCTTTTTCTACGAAAGCAAAATTCAAACATTTTGTAAACGTAGACCTTGAAAAATCTAGAAAAGAAATTTTCTTTTTCACGAATGTTTTTCGTTAGTAATAATTTACACATCACCGGCACATAAGTTAAACTTAAGATCAGTGATCCTAACAAGGCATAACCTAATGTGAAGGCTAGGGGAGAGAACATCTTACCTTCAACTTTTTGAAAGGAAAAAATAGGAAGTAATGCTACTATAAGAATTAAAAGAGCAAAGAAAATATAACCTGCCACACTACTGGCACTTTTTCTAATAGTCCCAAGTTTTGACATTTTATTGAATCTACGCATACCAACTACTTTGGCCCTTTTCTCTAATCCAACAAAGACGTGTTCGACAATCACTAAAGTACCCTCTAATAACAATCCAAAATCCAAAGCACCCATGGATATTAAATTTGCAGGTAAGCCTTGTAGGGAAAGCATGATAATGGCGAAAAGAAATGATAAAGGAATAACCGAGGCTACAATAAAAGTAGTTCTCCAATTGTATAGAAAAATGAATACGATTATCGAAACTAAAATTACCCCTTCTGTTAAATTCTTGGTTACTGTATTAACCGTATTGTTTACTAAATCGGTTCGATCAATAATGGGTTTGATGCGAACACCCTTGGGTAGAATCCTTTGATTTAAATCCTCAATGGTTACCTTAAGGTTTTTAATGACTTGATTAGGATTCTCTCCTCTTAACATAATTACTATACCTTGAACAAGATCATCTTGGTCTTGAAAGCCAACTTGACCAAGTCTAGGTTTAGCTGCTAGTTCTACCTTTGCCACATGCTTAACTAAAATAGGTGTATTACCTTTTACATCAATTAAGATGTTTTCAATATCTTCTATATTGTCTAAAAGTCCAACCCCTCTTACAACATATGCTTGATCGGCCCTTTGAATAATATCCCCACCAACGTTGATATTACTTTTCTCTACCGCATCAAAGACATCTAAGGCGCTTAAATCGTAATTTAAAAGCTCTGTTGGATTTATTTGTATTTCGTATATTTTTTGCTCACCTCCAAAACTCACCACATCTGCAACTCCTGCAACGGCTAATAATTCACGTTCAATGACCCATTCTTGTATGGCACTTGTTTCTTTAATAGGTAAATCACTTTCAATTATATAACGAAAAATTTCTCCTGTTGCACCCGATGGTGCCTCTATTTCAAATTCCGCATTACCTGGGAGTTCTACACGCCCCATGCGATTATTGGCATACTGTTGGGCATAAAAGTCATCAATATGATCATCGAAAATAACTGTAACAACCGATAAACCAAACAAAGAAATAGATCTTAATTCGGTCTTATTAGGTATGGTATTCATTTGCTTGGTAATGGGAAGGGTGATGAATTTTTCTATTTCTTCCGCACTTCTACCAGGCCATTGTGTAATGATTCTGGCACGTGTATTTGTTACATCAGGAAAAGCCTCAATGGGCATTTTGATATAGGAATATATTCCCGCGACCAATAATATTAATACCCCAAAAAGAACAAAAAAGGAGTTCTTTAAAGAGAAAGCAACGATATTTTTTACAAATTTCTGCATGGAAAGTTAGCTTTAAAAAGGATTATTAATCTCTTGGTATATAAAAAGAGCGTTATTAGTGATAATGCGCTCATTGCCTTTTAAACCAATTTTGGTGTAAGTAAAGTCTTTGTTTTTTCCTACAGGTTCAATACGAACAACCTCTTGATTGCATGAATCTTTATAAACCACAACATAGTTTTGATTGTTATCAAAAATAATGGCCCTGTTGGGAACTGCAACGGCTAACTCGCCTTGAGATTCTACCTGTACAATTATGTCAGCTGTCATACCTGGACGCAATTTAAAGTCTGTATTATCTAAGGTTATTTGCGCCTTTAATACACGTTGTTCTTGATCTAAAACGCGACTGATTTTATTGACCTTTCCCGCAAAGTAATCCTCTGGATAAGCCATGGTGTTAACTAAAACCGATTGTCCCTGGTGTATATGAGCCATATTAATGGTATAGACATTTGCCATTACCCAAACATCAGATAAGTCCGCGATTGTAAAAAGAGGTTGCTCCGAAGGGCTAATATTCATTCCAGTTGTTAAATCCTTCTCTACAATATAACCCGTAATAGGAGCCTTTATTTGATAGCTACCCGGGGTCTTACCCACATTGTATTTCGATAAATTTTGCGTTAAAGAATTAATCGTGTTTTGGACTATTTTTAATTCACTTTTGCTTTGTAAAAACTCTTTTTCAGACAATAATCCATCTTCATACATTTGTTGAAAAGAATCAAATTCTCTTTGAGCAACTACTAGTTGTGCTTTGGCATTTTGCAATTCTTGATACCTGTCATTTAAATCCACACTTTGCACTAGAGCTAAAACTTGGCCTTTTTGAACAAAATCTCCTAGCTCAAAATAAGTTTTTTCTACAACCCCTTCTATTAAAGTGTTGTACATTAATGTTTTATCTTTATTGTAAGAAACCTGACCTGTTAAAGTGAAGGTTTGCTGAATTTGACTTTGTTTTGTGTTCTCAATTCCCAAATCCGCTATTATTTTTTGATCTAAACAGGAAGAAATAGTTGTGTTTTGTGAATCAGGATTTTGTTGTGCGCAACTAGTTAATAGCAAAACCAAACTAACAAGGGGAAGATAGTATTTATACATAATTTAAAAACTTTTAAGGTTATAATTCTTTGCCAATGGCATGTTGTAGATTTTCAAATTGATCAACAATTTGCTTTTTTGTCTCTAGTATTAGTGTTTTATTATCCAAATAAGCTTCTACAAAGTCCAAATATTGAATTAAACTGAGATTTCTATTTTTAAAATTTTCTTGATGGGAAATAAGTAACATTTCTAATTGATTCTCGTAATTCAAATCAATATCTTGCAGTAAAGCAATGCTTTGTTGGTAGTTTTTAAATGATTCTAGAATATCATTGGCGATATTGTTTTGCAAGGCTTGAGTTTGAAGTTCGTTTTTTTGTATTTCTAATTTAGCATCCATAATATTTCCTTTATTTCGGTCTAAAATTGGTAAGTCAAAGCCAATTCCAAAACCAATAAAGTTTCTCATGATATTTCCACCTCGATCAAAGTCAACCCCTATGGTTAAATCAGGGGTGCGTTCAGCTTTATAAATTTCGAGCTGCTTTTTGCTTTGTAATTCTAAATTACGATGTAACCATACATCGGCACGATTCTGGGTGGCTTCAACGATCCAATGCTCTACCATTAGTTCATTAATTTCAGCTTTAGGTAAATCAATAGATTTGGTGATTTTAAAGTGGGTGGTATTTGATATGTTTAAAAAGTTTTTCAATTCCTTTAAATACTCTTGCTCTTGTTGAGATAGTTCAATATATTGCTTTTGAAATTGGAATTGAGCTGCTTTTAAACGGATATATTCCGCCTGACTGATATTACCTTTCTCAAGTTGTTTTTTATAACCTAGAAGTAAACTCTTTGTATAACTGATTTGATTTGCATAAAGAACCAATTGGGTTTGGGTGAATTCTAAATCATTGAGTAAAAGACGTAAATCTAATTTACTTTGGGCCAATATTGTGGCAAATTCTTGTTGTTTTTGTTCTTGAGTAAGTTTTTGTAATTCAATGTTTTTACGTCTTTTGCCTGCGGTTTTAATTTCTTGTTCTAAATGAAGAGAAATCTGCTGAGATTTACCCCAGTTTCCCATTAATATAGGTTGTTGTTCTACGTCTGTTGTTTTCCAGAAGTTTACCTCAGATATTTCAAAACTAGGATTAGGCCATAGCTTGCTTTGAATAACTTGTGCCTGAGCCTGACTTATTTCTAATTCCGAGGCTAATAGCTCCATGTTTTGAGCCAAGAACATACTTTCTATTTCCACTCTAGAGATTGTTTGCTCTTTGTTTTGTCCTATACCAATCAGGGTGTAAAACATTGTTGTTATAAGGGTGATTCTTTTTAACATAACCTAGTAAAAGTTTGAAATACAAACCTATTGCTTTAGTGTTAATACTATCTTGGAACTAGATTAGTTTTACCTTAGAATTAGATTAGAATCTGATTAGAGACTTTGGACTTCCAACAAATAAATATAAAAAGCGTAGTGGTTTTGTCGCTTTTTTTAAAAACACTTTAAGCACATGATTTGTAACCTTTTTTAGTAAATAAGTATTTAATTAGGTTAAGATGCTTTTATTTCTTGTAGGTAAAACAAAAAAAGCTAGTAGAGCTAAATA
Source organism: Myroides sp. LJL119 (assembly GCF_054871605.1). Classification (NCBI taxonomy): domain Bacteria; kingdom Pseudomonadati; phylum Bacteroidota; class Flavobacteriia; order Flavobacteriales; family Flavobacteriaceae; genus Myroides; species Myroides sp. LJL119. Next base: position 168,776 of record NZ_JBTXLO010000003.1, on the reverse strand, counting down.
AAGATAGATTTTAAGAATTTTCTAATTTATTTAATTTGAAAGTAGTGAAAATAGCCAGGATATGAGGCAAAATAAGATTATATGCTGTGATGAGTTTACCCGAAATTAGACAAGGTAGCTAATAAGACTTACAAATTATCTTTTGCTAATTTGTAAATATAGACCATTGTCAAATTGGGCTCAAGGGGGAGAGCAAAAAAAAAGAAAAACGGATTATTTCCCTTTCCCGTTGAGATAGTTAATAATACTAGATGTTGATCTGGTAAGAAAAAAAGGGCAATAAAAAAACACCCTAAAAAAATAATTATATTCTTTAGGGTGTTTTATTAGCTTAAAGAGCTAAATGTATTGGGGGTTGAATTTATTTTTGTTTAAAACGCAAAACAACTAAATCATCTTGGGTTGATAACACTAATTCATCATTTTCTACTTTAAACTTAGCCACTGAGTTTAAGTTCTCGGTAAATAAATGTTCTTGTACGTCATTACAGAATCTTCTTGTCATGGCTACTTTATCAAAGGTGATTTGATCGTTATCTTCGCTATACTCACCATTATATACGTTACATCCTGTTGTTCCGTTAATACGATTTTCTTCAAAATTAATGGTTGGCAATTCCATTGGAAAACGCTCCTGTAAAGATTGAATACTTCTGTCTTTTGGTTGGATAAAAGTTAATACCCATTTAGTTTTATCTAAGTTGATTTGTGTGTTTTGCTTTGAAGATTGTTTTTCATCTTTCAAGGTAAAGCTCATTAAAGGTTTATCTTTAGCATAAATAACTAAGATGTTATCCTGAACAGAAAAGTTTGTCATTTCGGATAAACCTTGTTTAAATAGGTAATCACTAACTCCTTGACAAGCCATCATTGTTGAGCCAAGGTTGTTGCCAATTGAAACTCCAGTGGTTCCGGTAATCGTATATCCTCCAAAGATATTATTACACCCATCATTTCCACTTAAAGTTTGGTTTTCTGTATCAAAAATTACAAAAGGAGTTTTTCCTGGGAATAAATCTTTTAAGCTTTTTCCTTGACTTAAAGATTCATCTACCGAACTTAAAACCCATTCTCCTTGAAGCTGGTTATGTTTACTTTGTACTTGTTCTTGTTTATCCATAGTAGCATTGGATGCTGTTTTACAACTAATTACAGAAAGAGATAGAACAGCGGCTAATAAAATTAAGTTTCTTTTCATTTTGTTTTTTTTGTATTTGTTTATCCAAATATAAGCAAATTCAGTTGTATGGATATGTTAATAATTACTCAAAAAATAGAAATAATTTTTTTTTCTTACCTAAATTTTAATTAAAACATTGAATTACAGACTTTCATACATCAACTAAGAATTGATTGTTAAAACTTGCTAAGTGGTGGTAAATTATTATCTATAAACGGATTTTATTGTAAATTACTTAGTTATTTAAGTAAGCTATTTTAATGGTATTTTAAAAATGAGTATGTTTATTTTATTAAAATGACTTATTTGAATTAATTTAGTTCTGCTAAGTATATAAAAATTATATATTTGTATGGTATCCATAAGATTTTTTACATTATTTGTATGTAAGAGAAGAAAAATGGCAGTAAATAGAAATAAATAAGTTTTTTGCGAATTATAAATACTTATCTATTTGTGTGTCAATAGATACTAGTTGAACTTGAAAAATTATAACGACATGTTAGATACTTCGAAAATTTTACGTAGAGTTAAAAAAATGGTTGGAATTAAGACAGATTTGGAGCTCTCAAAGTTATTAAACGTAAAGCCAAATACGATTTCATCATGGAAAAAAAGAAATAGTTTACAATATGAAGCCATAATTGAGCTATGTGCTAAATATAAAATAGATCTAAATGAGTTGTTTTTTAGCGACTATCACAAGGTTTCCACAGGGGCACATGTGCATGGGCGTGTTAAGATGATTACCGTGGATCAGCACTTGGAATATTTTTTAAATCCGGAGGAGGTTTTAAGAAATGCACCCAGTTATGTGTTTCCAACAACCGAACCTGTTGACTTTGCAGTTCAAGTTGCCTCAGAGAATATGTATCCAACCATACGTGTTTCATCTTATGTTTTGCTTAAAAAAGTAGAAGTGCAAAGCGTACAACCTTTTCATATATATCTTTATATTCTACAAGGTAAAGGAATTTTTATGTTTCGCTTTAAGCGCTTAACCCAAGAGTGTAATTTGCTTTTTACATCCGATAATCCCAATATTGGAAATACCGAAGTGGATCCATCGCAGATACGTGAAATATATGAGGTTAAAGCATTATTTAGTCCAAATTTAAAACATATTGGAGATCAATAATATTCATTTTAAGATTGTCCTAATCTAAGGATACCGACATTGAATCACTATGCAGATTATACAACGACCATGCTGGAGCAATCTTTTAGAACAAGAAATGCAAAAACAATACTTTTGTGACTTGCAGAGTTTTGTCAGCGATCAATATCAAAACTTCACTACTTATCCAAAACAAGAGGATATTTTCAAGGCCTTAGAATTGACCCCTTTTAAACAAGTTAAAGTCGTTATTTTAGGCCAAGATCCTTATCATGGAGAGTTTCAGGCTAATGGATTGAGTTTTTCAGTTAATAAAGGAGTCAAAACTCCTCCTAGTTTAACCAATATATTCAAGGAGTTAGAAAATGATTTAGGAATTAGAAATTTAGTAAATGGGGATTTAAGCCCTTGGGCCAAACAAGGCGTGTTGCTTTTAAATGCAACTCTAACGGTGAAACAAAAATCTCCAGGATCCCATCAAAATAAAGGATGGGAGATTTTTACCGACAAAATCATCCAAGAGATATCTACTAAATTAGATGGTGTGGTGTTTATTTTATGGGGTAGTTATGCTCAAAAAAAAGGCAAAAATATTGATGCTTCTAAACATTTAGTTATTAGCTCTGCTCATCCATCACCTTTATCGGTTTATCGTGGGTTTTATGGCAGTAAGCCTTTCTCGAAAACCAATGATTACTTAAAAGCTATAGGTAAAGAGCCCATAGACTGGAAGTTATAGTTAAACTTTTAAATTATGGGATAAAAAATAAGTGGTAAAACATTTGAAAAACTTCAAATGTTTTACCACTTTATATTTTGCTAAAGAAAAAATATTTTAAAACTTATAGTTTTCTTCTTTTCATTTCTGTGGTAATTAAGTCTAATTCACGTGTGGTTTGTCCTTCAACAGAAGTGTTTTCTTGAGCACGACGAATTAAATAAGGTATTACATCTTTTACAGGGCCAAAAGGAAGGTATTTAGCAACATTATAATCTAACTTTGCTAAGTTAAAGCTGATATTGTCACTCATTCCGTAAAGTTGCCCAAAAAACAATCTTTTATCATGATGTGATATATTGTGCTCTTGCATTAAGTCCATAATTAAATATGAACTATCCTCATTGTGAGTACCTGCAAATAAAGCCATAACATCAATATGATCGATCATAAAGCGAATACCTGAGTTGTAATTAATATCAGTTGCTTGCTTGTCCACACAAATAGGAGACTTGTAACCTTTTTCTAAAGCTCTTTGTCTTTCTATTTCCATGTATGCACCGCGAACAACTTTCATTCCAACGTGAAAACCTTCTTGGGTAGCAATCTGATGTAAGTCCTTTAACCATTGTAAACGATCCCAACGATACATTTGAGCTGTATTGTAAATAATAGCCTTCTCTTTGTTGTATTTGCGCATCATGTCCAGGCAAATAGCATCAGCTGCATCTTGCATCCAGCTATGTTCGGCATCAATCAATAGTAGAACATCGTTATCATAGGCATATTTACAAGCCATGTTAAAACGGTATAAGATACGTTCCCACTCTTGTTGCTCATCTGGTGTAAACTCTAAACCTTCTCCTTTTTTAACAAACATATCAAAGCGTCCAAAGCCAGTTGGTTTGAAAACAGCAAATGGAATTGCCTCTGGGCGTTCTTTTGCAAACTTGATTGTTTTTAAAGTCATATTTAAAGCTGCATCAAATTGTTCTTCGGTCTCTTTACCTTCTACCGAATAATCTAAAACAGACGCCACTCTACCTTTTGACCACATAGTGTCAACTACCGATAAACAGTCCTCTTCACTTACCCCACCACAAAAATGATCAAAAACAGTAGCACGGATAAGTCCCGTTACTGGTAAATGTGTTTTAATAGCGAAGTTAGCCAATGAAGATCCCATTTTAACCAAAGTAGGCTTACTTATCATTTTAAAAAGGAAGTGAGCTCTTCGTAATTCTTTGTTGTTCTTTAAGGCAAAAGCTACCTCTGTGTTGTTAAATAATTTTTCCATTATTATAAGTAAAATCAATGCTACAAATATAATTACTCTTTTTTTAATATCTTAATTGTTTTATCTTTAATGTTCATTAATCCTAATTTGGGATATACTAGTTATTAAAATAGGCCTATTTGTGGTAAAAAGAGCCCGAAATAGATTTAAAAAGACAATTTAAATGATAATATTATGGGCGTAAATTAAAGATAAAGCTTAACTTTATTACAAGTTTGACAATTTTGTTGCTTTTTTAAAGCCAAAAACTTAAGTCTATGACAAAGTAAGTGGTGAAAAAAAGTTCTTTTAATTAACTTTTAAAGTGTTTTTTAAAATAATTATAAGTTACTTTGTTTTGTACAATCAATAAACAAAAATGGAAAAAATTCAAGCGCAAGGCTATGATATCGTATTTGGAAAAGATAGCTACACGTATTTAGGCGAGGTATTAAACCAAAAGCAATACACCAAGCTCTTTATTTTGTGTGATACCAATACAAATGAGTATTGTATGCCTTATTTCTTAGCTCATCTACCAATAGAAATAGATTTTGAAATAATAGAGGTAGAGCCAGGGGAAGAAAATAAGGTTTTGGAAACCGCTCAAGGAGTAATTGAATCTATGTTGGAATTAGCAGCTGATCGTAACAGTGCGATGCTTACTGTTGGGGGTGGAGTGATAACGGATTTAGGAGGCTTTATTTCTTCTATATATATGAGAGGTATAGATTGTTATAATATACCTACTACCTTGTTGTCTATGGTGGATGCCTCTGTTGGGGGTAAAACAGGAGTAGATTGCAATGGGGTGAAAAATTGTATTGGAACCTTTAGTATGCCTAAAATGGTGGTGGTTGATGTTCATTATCTGGAAACTCTGCCTGTGGATCAAATTAAAAGTGGTTACGCAGAGATGTTAAAGCATGGTTTAATTTACGATGGTTCTTATTATGATTTTTTAAAAGATATATCAAATGTAGATCTGGCAGATTTAGAAAATCTTGTCAAACATTCGGTAAATATTAAAAATCAAGTAGTGAGTCAAGATCCTAAAGAATCGGGTCTGCGAAAGATTCTAAACTATGGACATACAATAGGTCATGCCATAGAGAGTTATTTTTTAAGTCAACAGGATAAAGAAACTTTATTACATGGACAGGCCATAGCCATTGGGATGGTAATAGAGGCCTATTTATCCACAGAGTTATGTGGTTTGTCTAAAGAAGCATTTAAAGATATTAAAGATAATATTCAGGGGATTTTTGGCCAAGTAGATATTTCCCAAAACGACATAGAGAATATTTTACAATGGCTTAAGTTTGACAAGAAAAATTCGCAAGGTAATGTTCGTTGTGTATTGCTTAAACAAATAGGTGAGCCGGTCTATGATATTGTATTGAGTAAAGACTTGATTTTAAAGGGGTTTGATGCCTATTTGCAATAAGAACTAAAATAACATTCATTTTCTTTTTTCGTTTGTTTATTTTATTACATTTGCCACGTGAAAAAGGACATTTTATATATTAGATTTTGCCTTAGTAAATTAAAGGTATTAGAGCCTTTTGTTAGAAAACAAAAAGCTGATTTTGTATATACTATTATTAAATATTTTAAGGAAGCCTTAAATTCGTTTCGATTCAGGCATAGGTTACCTATAATGTTTGCTAATATTAGAGTTTGAAAAATGGTTTTTTATTAGGCCTTTTATAACTTACATTTTTTAACTATTTTAAAATTGATATTTCAGATGAACACTAAATATGTCGATTTAATAAATCAAACTTTTTACTTTCCACAAGAAGAATTTAAATTAAATAAGGATAATCTTACATTTCACAACATTGACCTAATGGGGTTAGTTGAAAAATATGGAACACCTTTAAAATTCACTTATTTGCCCCAAATTTCAAACAATATTAGCAAGGCTAAGGATATGTTTAGAAAGGCAATGGAGAAAAATAAATATAAAGCAAATTATTATTATTGTTATTGTACAAAAAGTTCTCATTTTTCTTATGTTTTAGATGAAGCCTTTAAAAATGATATTCATGTAGAGACTTCTTCGGCTTTTGATATAAATATTGTAGAGAAGTTATTGGAAACAGGGAAAATCAATGAAGACACTTTTGTGATCTGCAATGGATTTAAAAGAGAAGCTTATATTGATAACATCGCTAGATTAATCAATGAAAAGCATGATAATACGATTCCAATTATCGATAATTACGAAGAGCTTGACTTATTGCAAGAGCAAATTGATAAGAAGTTTAAAATCGGTATTCGTATTGCTTCTGAGGAAGAGCCAAAGTTCGAGTTTTATACCTCTAGATTGGGTATCGGATATAAGAATATAGTGCCTTTTTATAGAAAGCAAATTGCCGATAATCCACAAGTTGAATTAAAAATGTTACACTTTTTTATCAATACAGGGATTCGCGATACATCGTACTATTGGAATGAGCTTTTAAAATGTTTGAAAGTTTACATTGCTTTGAAAAAAGAATGTCCAACCTTAGATAGTTTAAATATTGGAGGAGGGTTTCCTATTAAAAATTCACTAGCTTTCGAATTTGATTACCAATATATGATCGATGAGATTATAAATCAAATAAAAATATCTTGTGATGAAGCAGGAGTTGCTGTGCCAAATATTTTTACAGAATTTGGATCTTACACCGTGGGTGAGAGTGGAGGAGCAATCTATCAGATTTTGTATCAAAAACAACAAAATGATAGGGAGAAGTGGAATATGATAGATTCTTCTTTTATCACAACACTACCAGATTCTTGGGCAATTAATAAGAAGTTTATTATGCTTCCTATCAATAGATGGAACGATACCTATGAACGAATATTACTTGGAGGGTTAACTTGTGATAGTGATGATTATTACAATTCAGAGCAAAATCTAAATGCTATTTATTTACCTAAGTATAGTAAAGAGAAGCCACTTTATATTGGATTCTTTAACACCGGAGCCTATCAAGATACTATTGGTGGATTCGGAGGTATTCACCACTGTTTGATTCCGCAACCAAAACATATTTTAATTGACAAGGATGAAAACGGTATTATTGCTACAGAGTTGTTCTCGGAACAACAAACCGCTGAACAGGTTTTAGATATCTTAGGATATAACCAAAAATAATAAAACGATAGAATTACAAACAAGATCAAAACAGATCATTTATTAATATTAAATAAGATTTAAAAATGAGTAAAGGACCAATTAGTCAGTTTTTAGAGCATCATTATAGACACTTTAACGCAGCGGCTTTAGTAGATGCTGCAAAAGGATATGAGGCACAATTAGCCGATGGAGGTAAGATGCTAATTTCTATGGGTGGTGCTATGAGTACTGCTGAATTAGGTATTTCTTTAGCCGAGATGATTCGTCAAGATAAAGTTCACTTTATTTCATGTACTGGTGCAAACTTAGAAGAAGACGTAATGAACCTTGTGGCTCACTCTCATTATAAAAGAGTTCCTAACTACAGAGATTTAACACCAGAACAAGAGCGTGAGCTTTTAGATAATCACTATAATCGTGTAACCGATACATGTATTCCAGAGGAAGAGGCGTTTCGTCGTTTACAAAAACACCTAGAAGATGTTTGGCATGCAGCTGAGGCTAAAGGAGAGAGATACTTCCCGCATGAATACCTATATCAAGTTGTGAATTCTGGAGTATTAGAGCAATACTATGAAATTGATCCTAAGGATTCTTGGATTGTTGCAGCGGCAGAGAAAAACTTGCCTATAGTTTGTCCAGGATGGGAAGATTCAACTTGTGGAAATATCTTTACTTCCAATGTAATTAAAGGTAAATTAAATGTTCATACAGTTAAATCTGGAATTGAATATATGATTTATTTAACAGAATGGTACCGTGCAAATTCAGCAGGTAAAGGAGTAGGTTTCTTCCAAATTGCAGGTGGAATCTCTGGAGATTTCCCAATTTGTGTTGTTCCAATGATGTATCAAGATTTAGAATGGGAAGATGTTCCTTTCTGGGCATATTTCTGTCAGATTTCCGATTCTACAACTTCTTATGGATCTTATTCTGGAGCTGTTCCTAATGAGAAAATTACATGGGGTAAATTAGATGTCGATACACCTAAATTCGTAATTGAATCTGACGCAACTATCGTAGCTCCATTGGTGTTTGCGTATGTTCTTGGTAATTAATAAGTAGTGATTTTTTTTTAAAAATAGTGAATAATTTTATTTGATTATTACTAATTTGCTACTACATTTGAAAAGAAATAAAGCAATAAAAGAATGAAAAGAGTAATTGTTGATTACGCCAAGTTAACTAACGAAATTTTAGCACTTTTAGTGGATAAATTTCCTGATGGATACGATGATGCAGATATAATTCGCTTTAAAAATCAAAAAAACGAAACTATCGAAGCGGTTGAAGTTCGCACCGAGGATACAATCTACTTAGTTAAGGTAAGTACTAAATTAGCCGATAGAATTGAGAATTTTGATGATGAAGAAGAGGATTACCCAGATACTGCAGATGACTCACTAGATGCATTGAAAGATCTGGAGATCGCTGATGATGAAGATTAATCTAATCTATATATGAAAAACCACCCCAAATGGGGTGGTTTTTTTATTTTTTGTTAACCATAGTAGATGTATTGTAGGTTTATTTTCAATATATTTGCCAGCATTAAAATAGACTGAAATAATTAGAAATATGAAAGCAGGTATTGTAGGATTACCAAACGTGGGTAAGTCAACTTTATTTAATTGTTTATCTAACGCAAAGGCGCAAAGTGCAAACTTTCCTTTTTGTACCATTGAACCAAATATTGGGGTGGTAAACGTTCCGGATCCAAGATTACTAAAGTTGGAAGAATTGGTTAATCCAGAAAGGGTTTTACCAGCTACAGTTGAAATTGTAGATATTGCAGGTTTAGTAAAAGGGGCCAGTAAAGGAGAAGGGTTAGGAAATCAATTTTTAGGAAATATCCGTGAGTGTAATGCTATTATCCATGTGTTGCGTTGTTTTGATAACGATAATATAGTTCACGTTGATGGTAATGTTAATCCTGTTAGAGATAAAGAAACTATTGACATTGAGTTACAATTAAAGGATTTAGATACGGTAGAAAAACGCTTAGAAAAAGTTAAAAAAGCTGCTAAAACCGGTAATAAAGAAGCGCAAGTTGAAGCTGGATTATTAGAGCGAATCCGCCAGGCATTATTAGAGGGGAAATCCGCTAGAGTAATTCAGGTTGACAATCAAGATGAACAAGAGCTTTTTGATGCATTTCAGTTAATTACAGCCAAACCTGTTTTATATGTTTGTAATGTAGATGAATCTGCCGCAGCAACAGGAAATGCTTATGTACAACAAATCAAAGAATTAGTAAAAGATGAGCACGCAGAGGTAATAACTCTTGCAGTGGGTACAGAGGCAGATATTACAGAGCTTGAAAGTTTTGAGGAACGTCAAATGTTTTTAGAGGATATCGGTTTAAGTGAACCGGGTGTATCTAAATTAATTCGTTCGGCTTATAAGTTGTTAAACTTACAGACCTATTTTACAGCGGGTGTAAAAGAGGTGCGCGCTTGGACTATCAATGTAGGAGATACAGCTCCACAAGCAGCAGGTGTTATCCATAGTGATTTTGAGAAAGGTTTTATTCGTGCAGAGGTTATATCCTATGAGGATTTTGTAAACTACGGATCAGAGTCCAAAGTTAAAGAAGCTGGTAAATTAAGAGTAGAGGGTAAAGAGTATATAGTTAAAGATGGTGATGTAATGCATTTCCGTTTTAACGTATAAATCAAATTCTATAAGTTATAAAAAAGGCGTTTTTGAATTACTCAAGAACGCCTTTTTTTATGCAATAAATTTTTTTTTTGAGCTTTGGCATGAAATAAATAGGTTTTATTACTGGAATATAACCACTATTTAAAAGGGTTATTTAAAAACAATATTGTATTTTAGTCACTGCGATAAATTATTTATTTATATCCTTAAAGAGTTCTGAAATAGATTTATAGGATTAATTTATTAGGTATTTTGCTCATTTTAAAAAACAATCATGTTAAATAAAGCCTTAGGAATAAAAGTATTTGTGCTATTAAAACAATCTATAATGGATTTTTTAGACGATAATGCGATGAAATTTAGTGCCGCGTTATCCTATTATACCATTTTTGCTTTTCCTCCACTGCTTATTTTGATAATTTCTTTGAGTGGAGTTTTCTTTGAAAAACAGCAAGTAGCTGATTTTTTTTATACCCAATTAAGTGAAATGGTAGGGGTGAATACCTCGCGGGAACTGCGCTCGGTTATGGAAAATGTCAATGTGAACCGCTCGGGGAGTTTAGCAACTCTTATTAGCATTGGTATGTTATTGTTTAGTGCCTCAGGGGTTTTTGCCGAGATACAAAGCTCTATCAACTATATTTGGGGGTTTGCCGCTGCGCCACATAAAAGTTTGGCTCAATTTGTTCGAAACCGATTAATGTCGTTCTCTATGATAGCCTCGGTGGGGTTCTTGCTACTTGTCACTTTGTTGATTAACTCTTTAATAAGTTTACTTTACGAGTATTTGACAACTTTGGTGAGCCATGATATTTTGTTTGTAATTAACTTATTAAACAATGTAATTGTTTTTATTATAATAACTTTTTTATTTGCTTTAATTTTTAAGGCTCTGCCAAACGGTAAAATAGGGTGGAGAGAGACTACCGTGGGAGCTGGTTTTACCGCCGTCTTATTTATGATTGGAAAATTTGCAATAGGATTTTACCTTGGCAGTAGTGCAACCTCATCACTTTATGGAGCTGCTGGATCGTTGATTGTAATGCTTATCTGGGTATATTATTCTGCTATGATCTTGTATTTTGGTGCTGAATTCACAAAGAACTATGCGATTTTATTCGGTAATAAGATAAAACCTGGAGTGGATTCTGTGGAAATACGTAAAAATGTTATTAAAAATTCAGATAAAGCAGAATAAATTCAATTTATACTAATTCCAATACTTTAACCATTTTTATTTTAAGCTAAATAATAGTAATTTAGCGCAAATTCCTTACTTTTTATATGCAAAATCAAAATCAATATACCGAAGATAATATTCGTTCACTAGATTGGAAAGAACATATTCGTATGCGTCCGGGTATGTACATTGGAAAATTAGGAGATGGATCCTCACCAGATGATGGTATTTATATTTTACTAAAAGAGGTTATAGATAACAGTATCGATGAGTTTGTTATGGGTACTGGTAAAACCATTGAGGTAACTCTAAAGGATAAAGTGGTGAGTGTTAGGGATTATGGACGTGGTATACCCTTGGGTAAGGTTGTAGATGTTGTCTCTAAGATGAACACAGGGGGGAAATACGATTCTAGAGCTTTTAAAAAGTCAGTAGGGTTAAATGGTGTGGGAACTAAAGCTGTAAACGCATTGAGTTCTTTCTTTAAAGTTGAATCCATTAGAGATGGGCAAATTAAAGCCGCTGAATTTAGTGCTGGAAATTTAGTGCTAGAACAAGAGGTAATAGAGACCACTAAGCGAAAGGGAACCAAGGTTTCTTTTATTGCCGATGAAACGATATTTAAAAACTACAAGTATAGAAAGGAATACATCGAGCGAATGCTCAAAAATTACTGCTATTTAAATAAAGGACTTACAATTTATTTCAATGGTGAGAAGTTTTATTCAGACAATGGGCTACAAGATTTATTAAGTGAAAATATTGATCAAGAAGATCAAGTTTATCCAATTATCCATTTAATAGGACAAGACATCGAAGTGGCTATGACCCATAGTAGAACACAATACTCAGAGGAGTATTATTCTTTTGTAAATGGTCAAAATACCACCCAAGGAGGAACCCATTTAGCGGCTTTTAGAGAGGGAGTGGTTAGGACTATAAAAGAGTTCTACAATAAAAATTTCGATGCCTCTGATGTTCGAAAAAGTATTGTTGCCGCAATATCAGTTAAGGTTGAAGAACCTGTTTTTGAAAGTCAGACAAAAACAAAGTTAGGTTCTACCGATATGGGGCCCAATATGCCAACGGTAAGAACCTACGTTAATGATTTTGTTAAGACCTATTTGGATAATTATTTGCATAAGAATCCCGATATTGCTGAAATTTTATTAAAAAAGATTCTACAAGCCGAAAAAGAAAGAAAAGAGCTATCAGGTATACGTAAATTAGCAAAAGAAAGAGCCAAGAAAGCCAGTTTGCATAATCGTAAATTAAGAGATTGTAGAGTGCATTTTAATGATATTAAAAATCCACGCTATTTAGAGAGCACTTTATTTATTACCGAAGGGGACTCTGCATCGGGATCAATTACAAAAAGTCGCGATGTGAATACCCAAGCAGTATTTTCATTAAGAGGTAAGCCGTTGAACTCTTTTGGAATGACCAAAAAGATTGTTTATGAAAACGAAGAGTTTAACCTTCTTCAAGCTGCATTGAATATTGAAGATGACTTTGAGAATTTAAGATATAATAATATTGTAATAGCAACCGATGCCGATGTGGATGGAATGCATATTAGATTATTGTTAATTACTTTCTTTTTACAGTTCTTCCCGGAACTTATAAAAGATGGACACTTATATATTCTTCAAACTCCTTTATTTAGAGTTAGAAATAAAAAGCACACTATTTATTGTTATAGTGAACAAGAGCGTTTAGATGCAATTGAAAAATTAAAACCTAAACCGGAGATAACACGATTTAAAGGACTAGGAGAGATTTCCCCAGATGAGTTTAAATACTTTATTGGGGAGGATATTCGATTGGATCCAGTGATGCTTGATAAGAGCATGCCTATTGAAAAAATGCTGGAATTTTATATGGGTAAAAACACCCCTGATAGACAAGAGTTTATCATAGAGAATTTGAAAGTTGAACTTGATGTTGTAGAACAATAGATATGAGCCACGAAGATAATTTGAATCCTGATTTAAATAAAGAAAACTCCCAACCAATACAAGACTTCACCCAAGAGCAACAGGAGCTTTCGGCTCAAGAGACAATCACCAAAGTGACCGGTATGTATAAAGACTGGTTCTTAGATTATGCCTCATATGTGATTTTAGAAAGAGCAGTTCCTGCTATTGAGGATGGGTTTAAGCCTGTTCAACGTCGTATAATGCATTCGATGCGTGAATTAGACGATGGACGTTATAACAAGGTTGCAAATATCGTTGGACATACCATGCAGTATCATCCACATGGGGACGCATCTATTGGCGATGCTATGGTACAGATTGGCCAGAAGGATCTTCTTATTGATATGCAAGGTAACTGGGGTAATATTCTAACTGGTGATGGAGCAGCTGCCTCTAGATACATTGAGGCTAGATTAAGTAAGTTTGCCCTAGAGGTTTTATATTCACCTAAGATTACCACCTGGCAAGCCTCATATGATGGTAGGAGAAATGAACCGGTTAATTTACCAGTGAAGTTCCCTTTGCTATTAGCCCAAGGAGGAGAGGGGATTGCTGTTGGTTTATCTACTAAAATTCTCCCGCATAACTTCAATGAGTTAATTGATGCTTCTATAAAAATATTAAAAGGAAAACCATTTAGTATCTACCCAGATTTTCCAACTGGAGGTATTGCAGATGTATCTAATTACAACGATGGTCTTCGCGGTGGTAGAGTACGAGTAAGAGCGCGTATTGCTCCTTTAGATAAAAACACATTAGTGATTACTGAAATTCCTTTTTCAACCACTACCACAAGTCTTATTGATAGTGTATTAAAGGCCAATGAAAAAGGTAAGATTAAGATTAAGAAGATTGAAGATAACACGGCTGCTGAAGTAGAGATTTTGATTCACTTACCAAGTGGTACTTCTCCTGATAAGACAATTGATGCTTTGTATGCCTTTACTGCATGCGAGACATCTATTGCTCCTTTGGGCTGTGTGATTGAAGATAATAAGCCTCTTTTTACAGGGGTTACTCATATGTTAAAAACATCTACTAAAAGAACAGTAGAATTGTTGCGCAGAGAGTTAGAGATTGAACTTTTCGAACTGGAGGAAAAATGGCACTTTCTTTGTTTGGAGCGAATATTTATAGAAGAAAGAGTTTATCGATTAATAGAGGAACAAGAAACATGGGAAGGTGTTATTTCTGCCATTGAGCTTGGTTTAGAACCTTTTATTGGACATTTAAAACGTGCAGTTACACAAGAGGATATTGTTCGATTAACAGAGATACGAATCAAACGTATCTCCCGTTTTGACATTGATAAAGCGGTAGAGAATATTCTTGCTTTAGAGACTGATATAGAAAAAGTTAAACATCATTTAGCCAATTTAATTGAGTTTGCTATTGATTACTTTACTAATTTAAAACTCAAGTATGGTAAGGATAAAAAAAGGCAAACCGAACTTAGAAGCTTTGATACAATTGAGGCTACTAAAGTTGTTTTAAGAAACTCTAAGCTTTATGTAAATAAAGAGGAAGGTTTCTTTGGTACCGGACTTCGAAGAGACCAATATGTTTGTGATTGTTCGGATATTGATGATATTATTGTTTTCTTACGCGATGGTTCGGTAGTGGTGTCCAAGGTGGAGGATAAGAAGTTTGTTGGAAAGGATATCATTTACATAGGTATTTGGGATAAAAATGACAATAGGACCATTTATAATCTTATTTATAGGGATGGCAAATCAGGGTCTAGCTTTATAAAACGCTTTAATGTTAAGGGAGTTACAAGAGATAAAGTTTATAGTTTAACCCAAGGTAAGCCAGGTTCTCAGATATTATACTTTTCGGCTAACCCTAATGGAGAGGCAGAAATCATTACCATTATATTGCGTCAATTATCCAATGTTAAGAAACTTAAATTTGATATAGATTTTGCAGAATTACTAATTAAAGGTAGAGCTGCCAAGGGAAATTTAGTAACTAAATATGCCATAAAAAAAATAGAATTAAAGGAAAAAGGTATTAGTACCCTTCGACCAAGAAAAATTTGGTTTGATTCCAGTGTTGGGCGTTTAAACGTTGATGGTAGAGGTGATTTATTGGGTGAATTTAAAGCAGAAGACAGGTTGTTGATTATTACACAAAGTGGTAAAATAAAAACAATTGTACCTGAATTAAGTACGCATTTTGAACAAGATATGATTGTTTTGGAAAAATTTATACCTAGTAAGCCTATTTCTGCCGTTTATTATGATGGCGAGAAAGAGCGTTATTACTTAAAGCGTTTCTTGGTAGAGAATGAGAATAAGGAAGAGGTATTTATTTCAGATAACGAGAAATCGCGTTTAGAGATTGTCTCAACGGACTACCGACCAAATATAGAAGTTGTTTTCAGTAAAATAAAAGGAGTTCAAAAAGAATCTTTATTTGTAGATGTGGAGGCTTTTATAACTGTTAGAGGAATTAAAGCATTAGGTAATCAATTAACAACCGATAAAGTAAGACAGGTTAATATCTTAGAACCTTTACCCTATGAAATTCAGTCCGAAGAACAGGACTTAGTAGGGGATTCAGATATTCAAGATATAGATCCCGATATTAGTATCGATGATGACGGACAGGCCACTTTATTGTTATAAGCAGCAAGGCAGAAATTATGGTAAACAAAGTAATGGGTCACCAGTTGGCTTTGGTTTGTATCTTTTTTATAAGCATTAACCTACAAGGACAAGAAAAAGAAGATTTGTTGTTTCAATCAAAGCATTGGCAAGATAATAATACCCTTGTGCAAAGATGGGATTTAAGTGCTCAGCAAAAAAGAAGTACATTTACCATTGCCCCGTATAAGCCAATTTACCTTTTACCAGGGAGATGGTCTAATAGGCCAAATACAAAACCTACTAGTTTTAATGCAAATAATGTTAGCCAAGAGGCTTTGCCTTATGAGCCTTGGGAAATAAAATTTCAAATTAGTTTTAAAACCAAGGTTGCTCAAGGACTCTTTAAGGGTAAGGGAGATATTTGGCTTGCCTTTACCCAAACGGCTAATTGGCAGGCTTATAATGAAAAGCTATCTAGACCTTTTAGAGAATTAAATTATGAACCTGAAGTTATTTTTAATTATCCTTTGAATTGGAGAATAAATCAATTTAGGTTTGTAATGGGTGGAATCGGATTTAATCATCAAAGTAACGGAAAGAGTAGGCCGGAATCACGAAGCTGGAATCGCGTAATTTTCCATCTTGGAATGGAATATAAAAATTGGACTTTTAGTGCTAAACCTTGGTTGCGATTAAAAGAAAAGGGCAAAGATGATGATAATCCGCGAATTCAAGACTATGTAGGTAAAGCTGAATTTATGGCCATTTATAAAGATAAAGGACATGTTTATAGCCTGCTGGTTCGTAGCAATTTGCGCTTTAATCCAAGATATAAGGGATATGTAGAATTCACATGGGCTTACCCCATTAAAGATAATTTAAAGTTTTACTTTACCGCCAGTAACGGATATGGAGACTCTTTAATTGATTATAATTGGAGTCAAACCAATATAGGATTAGGTATATCACTAGTGGAGTGGTAAAGATTAAAAAAAGCAAACTTATTATAAGTTTGCTTTTTTTAATCTTTATTGTTTTGAAAATCTTGTTTTTTAGCAGCCTGTTTTAAACTATATGCTAGGTAGATTAAAAAGATGATAAATCCTAGAAAAGAGAGCCAATTTGCTTGTAAAGACCACATATTGGATACATCAAAATTGAAAATGCCATACACCAGGCCTGTTAAAACAATGTAAGTTAGTATTTTTTGAAATTTCATAATCAATTAAGTTAAATAGTCATTGAAAACAATGGTGCTGTTGGTTTATTTCTTTGATATTGCAAATCTAAAGCCATGCAAATGTTTCTTATAAAAGCTCGTCCCTTTCGCGTTACCTTAATTTGGTAGTCTTGAGTTTGTATTAAAAGATCTTTTTTCATTTCATCTAGATTTTTAAATATTAAATCCACATCAATGTGCTTTACATCACCTTGTAAATCTGTCTGTAAATTACACATTAAATTTAAGATATGTTTGCGAATAATCAAATCTTCTTGACTTAAAATATGACCTTTTACCACCGGGATCTTATCTTGGGAAATTAGTTGGTAATATTTATCTAAATCTTTTTCATTTTGTGCAAAACCAAGCCAACTATCTCCAATGGAAGATACACCTAGACCAATTAATAATTGCGTTTTCGACGAGGTATAGCCCATGAAATTTCGGTGAATCTGACCATTGTTCAGCGCCTTGTATAACGAATCTGTTTTTAAAGCAAAATGATCCATTCCTATCTCAGTGTAACCATTTTTTAATAATAATTTTTTTCCGGTTTGATAGTAATCTTGTTTTAATTCACCACATGGGATATCCTTTTCTTTAAAGCCTCTTTGTCCGTTACCTTTAACCCAAGGAACATGGGCATAACTATAAAAAGCTAATCGGTCCGGTTTAAGACTATTTGTTTTTTCCATTGTATCGATTATATCCGACATTTTTTGAAATGGTAGTCCATAAATTACATCATGTGATATAGAGCTATAACCTATTTCTTTTGCCCAAAGAGTAACTTTTGCTACATCATGAAAGTTTTGGTTTCGATTAATAGCACGTTGTATCTGTGGGCTGTAATCTTGTACGCCAAAACTAACGCGTCTAAATCCTAGATCATATAAGGTTTGTAGGTGTGCTTTGGTAGTATTGCAAGGGTGTCCTTCAAAACTAAATTCCGGATTACTGGCAATTTTACATGTTGCGTAAATTTGTTGTAATAGAAACTTTAGGTTATCTGGGCTAAAAAATGTTGGGGTTCCACCACCAAGGTGAATTTCTTTAATAATGGGGATTTGTGTGAATTCTTTACAATACAAAGACCATTCTTTTAACACAGCTTTTATATAGGGCATTTCCAATTCATGTCTTTTGGTTACTTTTTTATGACATCCACAAAAGGTACATAGACTCTCGCAAAAGGGTAGATGTATATATAAACTAATACCTTGTTCTTGGTTGGTTAGCTCAAATGTTTTTTTGACGGTTTGTAGCCACAAAGATGATGTGAAATTTGTTACATCCCAATACGGTACACTAGGATAACTTGTGTATCTTGGTCCCGGAACATTGTATTTTTGTATTAAAGACATGTGGAAATGATTATATTTGTAACAAATGTAAAACACCAATGAGAATTAGGATATGATAATTGTCATATCTGTAATTTAAGATTGCATTAACACTTTTAAGATGAAGAATAAATTTTTTTTAATCCCCTTGTTAAGTTTATTTGTTTACAGCGCTGCTTTGGGACAAGTTACCCAAGAGAATCCCTTATTAAGTAAACATGCTTTTCAAGAAACCCTAAAAGACTCACTAATTCAGTTAGTTGATGTTAGAACCCCACAAGAATTTGAGCAAGGTACTATAGATAAGGCTATAAATATAGATTTTTTAGCTTCTGATTTCTTGCAAAAAGCGGATAGTTTGGATAAAGACAAACCGGTATATATTTTTTGTAAAAGCGGTAAAAGAAGTGCTAAGGCCAGACAAGAGTTAAACAAACATGGTTTTACGCAAGTTTTTGAATTAGAGGGTGGATATTTGAATTGGAGCCAACAATAACTTGTTTATTGATGCTTTTAAGGGCAATATAATCGCTTTTATCAATATTTTAAGAAATATTACTCTTTTTAAGACAATAAAATTATTATTTTTGAAAAAAAACAAAGCTTATGGACACAGCATCTTTAACCGGTTTTATAAAAACTCTGTGTATAATAATATTGGTTTATTATGCATTTAAATTCGCTATGCGCTTTTTACTTCCTTTATTAGTGGTGAAGGTAGCAAAGAAAGCCCAAGCAGATTTTCAACAAAAACAACAAGCCTATTATCAACAACAAAATTCATATAACTCAAATACTAATTACAGTGGACAAGAAGCTTCCAATAAACAGGTGCCTAAAAGCAAGAAAGTAGTAGGAGAGTACATCGAGTTTGAAGAGATAGATAGTAAGTAATCTATTGCGTTGAATTAATTTAAGGAATCTATAAGATGATCACAATGGTTGTGATCATTTTTTTTTGTGCCAAATAAACATTACCCTAATTTGAAAATACAACAATATGGTAAATCGGTAAAATTATGGTATGAATTTTTTATAAAGGTAAAGCTTGCGTCATTTTAATTGGTTAATTTAGCCTATTATAAAAAGTAAATGCTACATAAAAAATGAATATTTATAAGAAATTTCTACCACACCTACTAGTATTGGTTGGTTTTATACTTGTTTCTTTGGCTTATTTTTCACCTGTTCTCTCAGGTAAAGTTATTTATCAGTCTGACATTGTTCAATATACAGGCATGGCCCAAGAGCAAATTGATTTTAGAATTCAAAACGCAAGTGAGCCATATTGGACAAATAGTGCCTTTGGAGGAATGCCGACTTACCAGTTAGGTGCCAAATATCCCTATAATTTCATAAAGGATATAGATAGTGCACTACGCTTTTTGCCAAGACCTGCGGATTATTTGTTTTTATATTTTTTAGGGTTTTATGTTTTAATGATTTCCTTAAGGGTAAGTCCTTTACGTGCATTTATAGGAGCTTTAGCTTTTGGATTTTCTACTTATTTAATAATCATTTTAGGGGTAGGACATAACGCCAAGGCTCATGCGATAGCTTATATGCCTATGGTTTTAGCCGGGGTTTTAATGGTTTTCAATAAACGCTATCTCTGGGGAGGGATTTTAGCTTGTTTTGCAGGTGCTTTAGAAATCAGTGCGAATCACTTTCAAATGACCTATTATCTTTTATTGCTCTTACTAATTGTAGCTGTGGTGTATAGCGTTAAATATATTAAAGAAAAGCAGTATAAATCTCTAGGTTGTATGTTTGGTATTTTGATACTCTCTGGGATATTGGCTCTTGGAAGTAATGCTACAAACTTAATGGCAACCGCTGAGTATGCAAGCTTTTCCACAAGGGGAAAAAGTGATTTAACCACCACTAATATAAAAAACACACCCGGACAAGGCTCCTCATTGAGTTATGATTATATTACCGAGTATAGTTATGGGATTTTTGAGAGTTTAAACTTGTTTGTTCCTGGTTTAACCGGTGGGGCCAATAACCAAGCCTTAGATTTAGAGTCTAATACTGCAAAATTTGTAAAAGGATTAGGAGCAAGTGACCAAGAGGCTCTTTCTTTTGTGGAACGAGTTCCAACCTATTGGGCAGATCAGCCTATTGTAGCGGCTCCAGCTTATGTGGGTGCTGTGGTTGTGTTCTTGTTTGTCTTGGGATGTTTTGTTGAGAAAAGAAAGATAAAGTACATTTTTATTGCAGGTGCAGTGTTTTCATTGCTACTCTCATGGGGAAAGAATTTTTCGATATTAACGGATTTTTTCATTCACTATTTTCCTTTTTATAATAAATTCAGAGCCGTATCATCCATACAAGTCCTATTGGAGATGTGTGTGCCAGCTTTAGCGGTGTTGGGATTATATAGCTACAGTAAATCCAATAGTAGCACACAATATAAATCTTTACTCTACACCTTGTATATTTTTGCAGGGACTTTTATATTTTTATTTATAGCTAAAGCCTCTTTAAGTTTTACTGGAGCTAATGATAATTATTACGCCCAGGCCTATGGAGAAATAGGTCCAGGATTTATTCGTGCGGTAATACAAGATCGTAAACAAATGTACTCTGATGATATATGGCGTAGTTTGATTCTTGTGGCTGTAACTAGTTTAGTTCTTTACCTACAAAGTAAAAATAAATTAAAACAAATAGTTGTCCTTGTGACAATTGGTGGATTGATGGTTTTTGATTTGGTCTTAGTGGACAAAGGATATGTTAATGATTCCAATTTTGTAACCAAATCGCAAATGACAACTCCTTTTATTGCAACTCCTGCTGATAAAACTATTTTACAGGACAAAGAAGTGTTTCGTGTTTATGAAATGCAGGCTGGTTTAAATAGTGCAAGAAGTAGTTTCTTTCATCAAAGTATTAATGGTTACCATGCAGCTAAGCCTCGTCGTATTCAAGAGCTTTTTGATTATGGTTTACTACAATCCAATATGCAGGTTTTAAATATGTTTAATGTTAAATATGTTATTTCACAAGATGAAAATCAGCAATTGGTTCCATTGTTAAATCAAGACCATAATGGAAATGCTTGGTTTGTTACATCCCTAGACAAGGTAGATAATCCAGATCAGGAATTTGAAAAGCTAAGTCAAATAAACACAAAAACTACAGCGGTAATTAATACCAATGCATTTAAAAGCACCACATTAAAGGATAACTATGTATTGGATAGTTTAAGCCAAATTAAACTTGTTTCTTATTTGCCAAATAAACTTGTTTATCAAACCAATAATGCCAATGATGGACTAGGGGTTTTCTCTGAGATGTATTATCCTTATGGTTGGAATGCATATATTGATGGTGAAAAAGCAGATATTTTAAGTGTCAATTATGTATTAAGAGCCTTGGAACTGCCAAAAGGAAATCATCAAGTAGAATTTATTTTTGAACCACAAGTTATTAAAAAAGGTTCTAGAATTGCGTTGATTAGCTTTATTATAATGGTAGTGTTATCTATAGGTAGTATTGTACTGATTAGAAAAAAACAAAACAAATCAGAGGTTTAAATGAAACAAAGAGTTTTAATTATTAGTTATTATTGGCCTCCGGCCGGGGGACCTGGAGTTCAACGATGGCTTAAGTTTGTTAAGTATTTACCTAAGTTTGATATTCAGCCAGTTGTTTATGTTCCCCTTAATCCAACCTATCCACTACAGGATAGTAATTTGTTAGAACAAATGGATCCTGGTGTGACTATTTTGAAAAACAAAATCAGTGAACCTTACAAATTTGCAAAATTATTTTGGCCTGCAAAAAGTAATAACTTAAGTGCCGGGATGATTCCAGCCAAGCGCAAGCAAACCAAGGTAGATAAGCTTTTACTTTGGACAAGAGGAAATCTATTTATTCCCGATGCAAGGGTGGGGTGGGTGAACTCCTCTGTGAATTACTTGAGTAATTATTTAGCTCAAAACAAAGATATTAAGACTATAATTACCACAGGCCCCCCTCATAGTATGCATTTGATAGGATTGGGGTTAAAGCAGTGTTTTGATGTGAATTGGATAGCTGATTTTCGGGATCCCTGGACAACTATAGGTTATCATAAGGATCTAAAACTCTTAGGGTTTGCCGCTAAAAAACATATAGATTTAGAGAAAAAAGTCTTGCAAAAAGCAGATCATATTATTGTTACAAGTAAGTCTACTCAACACGAGTTTAGCCAAAAAACAAGTAAACCAATAAGTGTTATTACCAATGGGTATGATACCATGGATGTAGGAAAAGTTGAATTAGATCAAAAATTCACTTTAGCTCATATTGGCTCTTTTTTATCCGATAGAAACCCTCGGGTATTATGGAAGGCAATTTGTGAGTTACGTAAAGAAAATCCAAGCTTCAAGCAAGCTTTTGAATTAAAGTTAGTAGGAAAGGTTAGTCAAGAGATTTTAGATACCATTGCAGAGTTCAAATTGGACCAGGTCTGCATTAATATGGGGTATTTAAGTCACACAAAAGCATACATGCAAATGAAAGCCTCTTGGGTATTACTTTTAATAGAAATTGATTCAGACCAAAGTAAGTGTATCATACCGGGAAAACTCTTTGAGTATATGGCCTCGGAACGACCTATATTGGCAATTGGTCCTGAACAGGCTGACTTTTTCGAAATTATTCAAGCGACAAATACAGGCAAGTCGGCTCTATATACCCAAAAAGAGCAGATAAAAGAAATTATTTTGGATTACTTTAAGGCCTACCAACAAGGTAAGTTATCTGTTCATGGGATAGGATTACAACACTATAGTAGATACAGATTAACCCAAAATTTAGCCAACATAATAAAGGATATGGATAAAATGTAATTTCGTAGCCCTTAACCAACCTATAGAATAATGGCCAGTAGATGATTCTTCTGGCCTTTTTTTACAGAAGGAAAAATAGGCTATTAAAAACTTAGACATTCAAAACAGTAGTCAAATAAGTTGGATAACAAAGTGTATCTAACAAGTGTGTTCAAACCGAATTTCCTATTGATTTTTAATAAGATGTACTGTTTATTAACTGTTAAATCAAAGCAATTAATCCGGTAAAAAAAAACAGACCGTAGATGACTCTTTAAAAAAAATAGCATCTCACTTTGTTTTTTGTTGAATAAATAAAGCCTGAATTAGTTAGTTTTACGCGGATATCTTGTTTTATAGAATTAAAAAAACGATTGTAAAAGGTTTATTTTACAATCGTTTTTTTAATATTAATTCTTTGGCTATCAAACCTTTTGAATTCTGATTTTTATTTTATTTCAAGTTTTTCTTTTAAGAACTTACCTGTTGAAGATTCCGGATTATTAGCTATTTGTTCAGGGGTTCCAAAGCCAACTAAATTACCTCCATATTCCCCACCACCAGGTCCAATATCGATAATATAGTCAGCTGATTTAATTAGATCCAAATTATGCTCGATAACAATAATGGAATGTCCTTTGTCAATTAAAGCATTGAAGGATTTTAAAAGCTTATGGATATCATGAAAATGTAAGCCGGTTGTTGGCTCGTCAAAAACAAACAACATCTTTTCTCTGGTAGTCCCAGCCAATAAAAACGAAGCTAACTTAATTCTTTGGGCCTCACCTCCGGAAAGAGTAGAGGAGGATTGTCCAAGTTGTACATAACCTAAACCTACCTCTTGTAAAGCCTTTAATTTAATGGCAATTTTTTCTTGTTTGTTTTCTTGGAAGAAATCAACAGCCTGGTCAATGGTCATCTTTAGTATCTGATCGATATTTTTCTGTTGAAAATTAACTTCCAGGATTTCCTTTTTAAATCGCTTACCACCACATGTTTCACATGGTAAATGAACATCGGCCATAAACTGCATCTGCACCGTTACACTACCTTCTCCTTTACAGGTTTCACATCGTCCACCCTCTACATTAAAAGAAAAATGTTTAGGTTGGTAATTTCGCAATTTAGATAGTTGCTGTTTAGCATATAAATCTCTAATCTCGTCATAGGCCTTTATGTAGGTAACCGGATTGGATCGGGAGCTTCTTCCAATAGGATTTTGATCCACATACTCTACTTGTTTAATAACTTCAAAGTCTCCTAGAAGATCACTGAATTGACCTGGTTTATCTCCAGTTCCAGTTAGTCTTTTTTGTAAAGCGGGATATAGAATTTTTTTCACCAAGGTACTTTTACCACTTCCAGAGACTCCTGTAATTACCGTTAAGCACTCTAAGGGGAAGGTAACATCAATGTTCTTTAAGTTATTCTCGCGGGCCCCAATAATTTGTAAGCAATGTTTGTAGGTTCTTCTTTTAAGTGGTACTGGAATTTGTAATG
The DNA here is from genome assembly GCF_054871605.1 of Myroides sp. LJL119. Taxonomy (NCBI): domain Bacteria; kingdom Pseudomonadati; phylum Bacteroidota; class Flavobacteriia; order Flavobacteriales; family Flavobacteriaceae; genus Myroides; species Myroides sp. LJL119. The sequence goes on along the minus strand of NZ_JBTXLO010000003.1, from coordinate 144,056 downwards.
TTCCATTTAAATACCCAGAGGTAAGGGAATCTTGTTTTAAAATTTCTTTAAAACTTCCTTGTGCAACTAACTCTCCACCTTGGCTACCTGCTTGTGGACCAATATCTATAATTTGATCTGAGGCCTTCATAATATCCTCATCGTGTTCCACTACAATAACTGTATTTCCAAGTTTCTTTAGATCTTTTAGAACCTCGATCAAGCGTTTTGTATCTTTGGGATGCAACCCAATGCTAGGTTCATCTAAAATGTACATGGAGCCCACCAAACTACTACCCAAGGAAGTAGCTAGATTAATACGTTGTGATTCTCCTCCAGATAAAGTAGCAGAATTTCTATTGATTGTTAAATAGTCCAAGCCTACATTGCTTAGAAAATCTAAGCGATTGTTTATCTCCAATAATAAGCGTTTGGCTACTTGGATTTGATAAGGGGTTAACTGTAAATTATTGAAAAATTCCTTCAAATTTTTAATCGGTAAATCAACAAGTTCACTTATTGTTTTATCTGCAATCTTTACATAATTTGCCTCTTTTCTTAGTCTTGTCCCATGACAAGTTGGACATTTGGTTTTACCGCGATATCTAGAGAGTAATACTCTGTTTTGAATTTTGTAGTTTTTTGACTCTAATTCTTCAAAGAAACTATTTAGCCCTGTGAAGTAACTATTACCTGTCCAAAGCAATTCTCTTTGATCTTTGGTAAGCTCAAAAATTGGTTTGTGAATTGGAAAATCAAATTTATAGGCATTGTTAACCAGTAAATCTTTAAAAGCACTCATACTTTCACCTCGCCAAGGGAAGATAGCATTTTCATATACCGACAAACCGGTGTTAGGAATTACTAACTCTTGGTCAATACCAATTATACTACCATATCCATCACAACTAGGACATGCTCCATAAGGATTGTTGAAGCTAAAAAGGTGTACGTTGGGCTCTAAAAAGGTAATACCGTCTAATTCAAAACTATTGCTAAAACGGTAATTAGTATTGGTTTGTATATCGTGTAAAACACATTGTCCTTTGCCTTCAAAAAACGCAACATTAATAGCGTCAGCTAAACGGTTGTAGAACTCCTGGTCTTGTTTGATAACCAAACGGTCTACAACTAAAAAAACTCTCGTTAAATCTAATGAATCAATTTGTTGAGTAGTATTTTGTTCTAAAAATTGATCCAACCTATGTACTTTACCATCCACTAAAATTCTTGCAAATCCCTGTTGAAGAAGTAAAGTTAAATGCTCATGCAAGAGTCTTTGATTTTGTAGTTCAATATTAGCAAGTAACATCCATTTGGAATCTAATTCCTGTTGTTTGATAAAATCCACAACATCACTAGTGGTGTCTTTTTTAACAATTTGTCCACTAACAGGGGAGTAGGTCTGTCCAATACGTGCATATAAAAGCTTGATATAATCATATATCTCGGTAGAGGTTCCAACGGTACTTCTAGCATTTGTGGTATTGACTTTTTGCTCAATAGCAATTGCCGGGGCAATCCCCTTTATATATTCTACCTTTGGTTTGTCAATTCTACCTAAAAATTGTCTGGCATATGAGGATAAACTTTCTACATATCTTCTTTGACCCTCGGCATAGAGTGTATCAAAGGCTAAACTAGACTTTCCAGAGCCAGATAGACCCGTTATTACAACTAATTGATTTCGTGGTATTACCACATCTAAATCTTTTAAGTTATGGATTTGGGCACCTTTTATTATTATATTTTTTTTGGGATCTATTGTAGATAGGTCTAATTTGTTCATATACCTTAAAAAAAATTTTAATATACAAAGATACGTTTTTCTTTTGTTTTAAAAATGCCTTTTCCTACTCAATACAAAGGGTAATTAGCTTTATCTACAAAGGGGCAAATAACTAATAAACTTCCTTATTAGCAGCCTGGTTTTTAACTTTTTAGACTTGTAAATTAAAAAGTATTAATCCTATAAAGGCTTATAAAGTACTATAGATAAAAATAGGTTGGGTTTTGAATTAGCTGCAAATTAGAAGAAAGTAAGCTAAAAACACAGTGTTGGTATATTATTAATTAATTAAGTTCTCTTTTTTAGAAATTTTTTATTTTGTTTAACAAATTATATATATATTTGCCCTAGTTTCATTTCAAAAAAAAATAGCCTATAGCATAAAATTACTTTTAGTTTAAAATAAATTATTGTTTTTAAAAGGAATTGTTATGGGTTATAGTCAAACTCCAGATGCTGTATTAATTAAATTATATATAGCAGGTGCTGAACAAGCATTAGAGGTGCTTATTAAAAGGCATCAAGCAAAAATATATGGCTTTATATATTCGAAAGTTACCGACGCTGATCTAGCGGATGATATATTTCAAGACACATTTATAAAGGTAATTCACACTTTAAAAGGTGGGAAATACAACGAGGAAGGGAAGTTTCTACCTTGGGTTATTCGCATAGCTCATAACTTAGTAATGGATTTTTATCGTAAAGCAAAGCGCACACAAATTATCAATGATAGTGAGCAAATGCCAATTTTTGCATTTTTAAAAGATGTAGGAGATTCCGTGGAATCGTTAATGATTCAAGAGCAGATTCACAAAGACATACAGGTCTTAATCCAAGAATTACCCAATGATCAAAAACAAGTAATTATCATGAGAATTTATCAAGATTTAAGTTTTAAGGAGATTGCCGAGCAAACCAATGTAAGTATTAACACTGCTTTGGGCAGGATGCGTTATGCCTTATTAAATTTAAGAAAACTTATTCAAGAGAGAAATATTAGTTTAACCCAACAATAATATAATAATACTTGTCGTTATAAAGGAGAACATTTTAAACTCCCTTATATGAAGAATATTTACAAAGCCCAAGGACAAACTATTGGTTTGCCTAAAAAAGAAACTATTCAGAGCCTTATTATGTATTCAAAAAAGCTCTCGATGTTTTATTTAAATGATTCCGAAATACAATATAGCAAACCAGGTCATAAAAATTAATAAAAAACTCCAAGGTGATGTACATCTTGGAGTTTTATTTTTGTTTATTTCTTTTTGGCTTTGGCTTGTTTTTTCTTGTAATAATCATTTATGACACTTTTTCGTCCAATAACACTTGTAATGATATCTAATTCAAGATCCCAGGCTCTAGCTGGACTATATTGTCTACCATACCAAACCATTTGAAGATGTAGATCTATCCAGTTTTGCTCTGGAAATAAGCGTTTGGCATCCTTCTCGGTTTGCTCCACACTTTTTCCGTTAGATAAATTCCATCGATACAATAAACGATGAATATGGGTGTCTACTGGAAAAGCAGGGACTTTAAAGGCCTGTGTCATTACCACACTAGCTGTTTTATGCCCAACTGCAGGAAGGGTTTTTAAAGCCTCAAGGTCACAAGGGACCTGCCCGTTATATTTATCGATTAAAATTTGTGATAGCCCGTGAATTCCTTTGCTTTTCATTGGCGAAAGCCCACAGGGTCTTATTATATCTTGAATTTGCTCGACAGTTAATTTTACCATATCGTAAGGATTATCAGCCTTGCTAAATAAAATTGGAGTGATTTTATTAACACGTTCATCTGTACACTGTGCCGAGAGTAATACAGCAATTAAAAGCGTATAAGGGTCTTTATGATCTAAAGGAACTGGAATTTCGGGATACAAGGCATCTAAGGTTTCAATAATAAATTGAACTTTTTCTGCTTTTCTCATAATAGGATTATTTTACAATAAGCGAAGATACCAAAAATGGCAAGTATTTTCAAGTGATTTTTTTCTAAACCAAGCCCATTTTAAACACATGTGTGGCTCTAAATAGAGAAAAAACTTAAAAATAATAATCAATTTGTTAAAAAAGCAAGGTAATTCGTTATAAACTAATACATTTAAAAAACTAAGTATTAATACATGATGAAACAAATTATTTTAGCCCTTTTTATAGGAATTATTTTCCATAATAAGGCTCTGTCTCAAGATCTATCTAAGGTAATTGATCCCATGCAAGAGTTCTTTAATTATTACCAGCAAAAGGATTTTACGGGATTTCATAGCCTGTATTCACCTGCTTTGAAAAGTAAAGTAGATATGCAAAAAAGCGCTGACCTAGCTTTTTCGTTGTCTCAAGGCTTTGGTGATATCACTAACTTTGAACTTTATAACCAGCCAAAGGATAATTACTACATCTATAAGGTATACTTCTCAAGTGGGGATATCTTTTTGTTCCAAATAGAATTAACCCCAGAGGCAGAGGTAGATTATTTCCAAATTTTTAATTTACCTAAAACCCAAAATCAAATAGAGTTTTTAGACGCAGATTACGCGCAAACTATTTTGCAGAATGTAGATTCACTAGTTCCAGGAACTAATATTTCAGTTGCTTTAATAAACGATCAACACGTCGATTTTTTAGATATTAATCAAACCAAGAAAAAATTGGTAATTACCCAGGATAAAAGCAAAATATATTCTATTTTAAATCTAACCGACGTCTTTACTAACACTATGTTATCTAAAGCTATTTGGGATAAAGAAATTGGATTGGGAGCCGTGGCTAATGATTTTTATGATTTTAAGTTTAATAAAAATTTAGAATTAAACTTAGTTGCATTAAGTAATCAAACTACTTCTTTGCCTATATTGCCCGATGTGTCGGTTTCCCTTGAAAACATGCAAACAAAACACGGAACAGTATTTTTAAAGCAGGATTTAGAAAATTACTTGGAAAACTATATTCAAAAAGATTCTACAAATGCTTCGGCATATTCCTATATAAACGGAGCTATAATAGCAGATGTTCTACAAAAACATTATGATAAATCGTATAAAGAGCTTTTACAAAAGGTAATTTTAGAACCTTTTGAAATGAAAAATACTTTTATAGAATTGCCAAAAAGAAAAAGAAATGTAGTGGCTAATACCGATCAAAGGCCATATGTTTATTTAAATCAATCCGATGCATTTATCCCTAGTATAGGGGCTTATTCAACCACCGAGGATTTAGCTAAATTTATACAAGGGCAATTTTCTAAGGATTCCTATATTGGCTTTAGCCAAAGGCCAACCACTATTATTTCTAATTCCATTTTAGCAAGTATAGCATGGAAATTAGAACACACCTTTTATAATAAAGACAGGGTGTTTTTCAATACAGGATTATCTGCATCGTTTGTCAATATTGTGGTCTTTGATCCAAAGGCAAAAAAAGGTTTAGTGCTCCTGTCTAATATAAACCAAGAAGCCCAACAAGAGCAACTCTTTGATTTAGCTAATCTTTTAATGATTAAGCTTCTTTATGGGAAAGATACTGCCTTGGGAATTTGAAAAAAAAATGGCTCCAGAGTTATCATCTTTAGATAATTTTGGAGCCATTTTTATTTAATTCTTAGAAGCTTTATCTTTATTTTTTGGTCTTTTTACACCATAGCTTTTATTTACGATTTTTCCTCTTCTGGTTTTAAGATCACCTTTACCCATAATTTTTTTGTTTTAAGATTAAAAATTGTTTTTAAAAAAAAGATAACCATACATATTAGTAGTGTTATCTAAGAGAATCCCTAATATACAAAAAAAAATTAAATTACCTGCTTACTTGTTGCCCAAATTATGTACTGTGAGGGAATTAACTTATATTTACTATTTAAAACAAAAAACATGGTTAGTTTACAAATAGGAGACAAAGCACCCGATTTTATTGCTTTAGATCAAAACGCAAAGCAACATCGTTTATCGGATTACAAAGGAAAAAAATTAATTTTATTTTTCTATCCCAAGGCAAGTACACCAGGGTGTACCGCAGAGGCGTGTAATTTAAAAGATAATTACAGTTTACTTTTAGAAAAAGGGTACGCTATATTAGGTGTAAGTGCAGATTCACCAGAGAGACAACAAAGGTTTATTGAAAAAAACAATTTACCTTATGATTTATTAGCCGATCAAGACCACCAAGTTTTGAATGCTTATGGGGTTTGGGGACCTAAGAAATTTATGGGAAGAACATACGATGGTATTCACCGTACTACTTTTGTTATTGATCAAAATGGTATAATTAGCGATATTATCTCAAAGGTAAAGACTAAAGATCACGCTAGTCAAATATTAAATTCTCAGCAGTAGATTTAATTTATTAAAAAAAAAGAGCCTTTTCTTACCCGGTAAGAAAAGGCTCTTTTTTAATTACTAATTTTTCCACAAGAATCTTTATTAATCAGGTCCTTGTTGGATGTTATCTTACATTGATTTCTATCAATAGAGACTTTTTATTGGTACGTTTTAGACTTAAAAGGTAACAAATATTACTCTTTTTGGTCTTTAAAACACCACTGGGCTAATTTACCTACACTTAAACCTTGAACAACAATACTAAAGAGTACCACAATGTAGGTTATCTCTAAGAGGATATCTTTATAAATAGAATTAGGTAAAGATAACACCAATGCAATGGATACACCTCCTCTTATTCCACCCCAAATCATTACAGGCAAGGAGCCTTTTGAAAAAGTGTTTTTTCGAAGAATACTAACCGCAGGAATAACAATAGACAAACCACGAGCAAATAACACAAGAAAAACACAGATGATTCCCAAATGAATCTGACTTATAATATTAGGGATAATTAATAATTCGAAACCTATAAATAAAAAAAGAATGGCATTCATAATATCATCTACCAACTCCCAAAATTTTGTCAAGTAATCCTCCGTAGTATCATCCATTGCAACTCTTTTTCCATAATTTCCGATAATCAAACCAGCAATAACCATAGCTAAAGGACTACTGATATGAAATTGGTTGGCCACCAAAAAACCTCCCATTACAATGGATAAGGTTATTAAGGCTGATGTTTTATAGTCATTAACTTGCTTAATGGCACGAGAACCGGTAAAACCAAGTATAAGCCCTAAGATAATACCGCCACCGGCCTCTAATAAAAATAACTTAGACACACTAAAAAAATCGACATTGAAATCAGGATTTGTTGCAATTTGAAGTACCACGGCAAACATCACAACCGCAACACCATCGTTAAATAAGGATTCACCGGTTATTTTTGTCTCTACGCGTTTGGGAACTTTAGCCTGTTTAAGTATCCCCATAACCACAATGGGATCAGTGGGGGAGATAAGGGTACCGAAAAGCAAGCAATATATATAAGGTATCTCAATACCTACCATAGGAGCAATATAAAACAACAACCCCGAGATAATAAAAGCCGAGATGACAACCGATATAGTGGCATATGTTGCAATGGTGTAGGCTAAAGATTTTAAATCCCTTACTCGTACATGCATGGCTCCTGCAAAAAGTAAAAAATTAAGCATAGCTCCCATTAGTATTTCATTGAAATCCAAGCTATTAAATAAGGTGAAGAAATCCCGGGTTGTTTCCGGAAAGTAATTATCTCCCAAAACCCGTATGGCCACTGATATTAACAGAGCAATTAGCATAATACCAATAGTACCGGGTAGTTTTAGGAATCTCAAATTCACATAGGAGAACACTGCAGCTAAAACAATCAGAATTGAAAAAGAATAATATAATTCCATAAATAAGCTTAATAATTTTAATTAAGGTACAAAAAATACGTAAAATATTGTATATAAAAGTAAGATTGGTACTAAAAAATGTAGTTTTTTAGTACCAATATATCTAGAATTGTAAAGCAACTTTGAATATCACTGTTTTTAGGGATTTTTAGCCTACAGAGATAATCTCTAACGGAAAAGCAGTATCTTCACTTTAATTTTAAAAAAAAATATGCTAAAAGGACTCTGGCCCAAGGACATCTTAACACTTGCACAAAATAGTGATTTAGATAAGAAAAAGGTATTAGAACTAATTCAAGAAAATAGTTTGAGTACCTCTGGTGATTGGAAAAAATTCATGTATTATTTTTTGGCCTTATGTGGCTTTGGCCTGATGGCTTGTGGAGTGATTTTCTTTTTTGCTTATAATTGGCAAGAACTACCTGGTTTTGTTAAGTTTTTTGTAATTATATCTGTGTTATGTATCTCTATCGGATGTAGCCTTTATAAAAAAAGCTCTGTTTTGGTTAAAGACTTATCTGTTTTATTGGCCAGTATTTTAGTAGGAGTACTCTTTGGGGTTTATGGACAGGTATATCAAACCGGAGCTAATGCTTACGATCTGTTTATAATTTGGTTACTGGCCATAAGCCCATGGACTTTGGTGAGTAGATTTAGTTTCCAGTGGTTGTTTTACACTATATTGGCCAATACCTGCATGGTTTTATGGATTCAGCAAATAAGTGATAAGCCCGATAGTTTGTGGTTTATTGTAACAAGTTTACTTATAGTAAATGCCTTATTGTATCTAATTGTATATTTTCATAGTAAGGTATTGAATTACCCAATTAAAGACTATTATAGTAACCTATTTAGTTTTTTATTATCCTATTTAGCACTTGTGGGTATTGGGAATTTTATTTTCACTCCTGATATATGGATTGTTTTACAAAAACAAATTTTACCTAACTCTTTTTTGTTAGTTTTAAGTTGTGTTTGGTTAATTATCCAGTATAAGATTGCTTTTAAGACCAAAAGCACCACTAAATATGCTTTATTTATTTTAAGTATTCTTGTGGTTGTTCTCTTGGTATTGTTAAGAGTGTTTGATTTATCCATTATTTCAAGTCTACTTTTTAGTGTATACTGTATTTTAGCAGTGTTATTGCTAATAAAAAAAACAACTCAACAAAAAAAAATTTGGCAAAATGAATCTTAAATCCACCACCAATTCCCTTGTGGAAAAACTACAAAATCAAGGTGTTGTAATCAATAAGGACGCCTACGAAAAGCAATTGGAAAATCAAGGAATAAAAAGTAGTTTAATAAACATTGTTACCATTGTTGCTGGGTTATTAGCATGTGGATTTTTCCTACTTTTTATAAGCCTTGCCCTAAGGGATTTACTTGATTACTTACTAACTTTTTTAATTCTAGGAGGTGGTTTTTTAACCGTTGCCTATTTTATGAATAAAAGAAACGATCAGGCTATATCCCAGTCCATGGGAGTGAGTTTGTTTATAACAGGTTTTTTATTAATAACCATAGGAATAGCCCTTCATGTGAAGTATTCACAAATCCATACTATTTTGGCTTTTGTTATAATAGGACTTTGTTTGATTAGTATTGTTTTTTATCGCCAGCCTATTATCTTATTTTTAACCATATGCGGCCTTTACGTGGGCCTTTATATGCTTGTTTTTAATAATCTAGGGATAAAATCAACTCTGGCATTGGAATTTTTAATGGTATTAGGGGTTGTAATACTGAGTTATCCGCGAACTATGGCGCGAATTTTTGTCAGTAAGCTTAGTTTTTTATATTACCCTTTTTACAAAGCAAGTCTTTATGGCTCTTTAGCCATTGCTATATGGTTTCGAAGCGATTGGTTTTTAAATAGTCAAAATCCAAGTGATTTAATATTCTTAGATATTGTTGTTTATGGGCTTATAGCCTTGAATTTTTGGAGTATTTTAATACTCTTTAAATCCAAACATATAACAAGTAAATTCATTTTAATAGCACTTTTATTAACCACAAGTTTGTTTATTTTTTTGGTAGGTAGAGTTTATACTGGATTTGCTATATCTTATCTATATATCTTATGGAGTTTTAATCAAAAAGATAAAGTTGACCTAGTTTTAAGCGGGGTCTTTTTAATAATCACCTTGGTATTATATTATTATAATCTACAGGTTAATCTATTACAAAAAAGTATTAGCCTGTTTATTAGTGGTGTGATTTTTATGGGATTATTTATTTTATTTCAAAAGACAAATTATGAAAACAAACAAAACAAGGTCACTAGTAATACTAATTAGCTTACTAGGTATATTAGTGTTTTTTACCCTTGCTGTGGTTGAAAAACAGAAAATTGTTACAAATGGAAAAATCGTATTTTTAGAATTAGTTCCCGTGGATCCCCGATCTTTAATTCAGGGCGATTACATGGATTTGAAATATAAAATAGCTAGTGATTATTCTAGAGCTTGGTATCAAAACTCGGATTCTGTAAATACTATCCCATCGAAAAATGGATATTTACAAATAAAAGTAGATTCTCTAGGGGTGGCAACATTACTTGGTTTGTATCCTAGAGATAAAAGTGATTTACCCCCAGATAACTACCTCTTAAAGTATTATAACTTTAATCAAGGCCTATTTAATATCGGGGCGGAGAGTTTCTTTTTTCAAGAAACAAAAGCTGAACTATATGAAAAAGCAAAATATGGAGCTCTTGCAATAGATAACAAAGGCAATAGCGTATTAATAGGTCTGTATGACCAGGATTTAAACAAAATTCCCTGATGAAAATTATATAAAATCTTTTCGAAGTAGATTTTTAAAAAAAATTAACTCTCTAGGCGCAAAATTTCTCGGACGTTCTTAAAATTACAAAACTTACCGTTTTGTTCTTACAGATAACCAGATAAAACATAAAAAAAACGTTTAACTTATTTTTATAAAAAACACAAATAAATAAAATAGTATCAAAAAATACTATTTTTTAGATTAACAGGTATAAATGTAGTTAAAAATATAACATAAATTAATAAAATACCAAGTAAAATACTTGAAGTAATTATTTACTGTTAATCTAGGTCAATTTGTATTTTCCAATTATAAATTATCTTTGTCTTTATGAATTTAAAGACTATTTTAAATCAAATAAGACCATATGTCTATCCGTATAGAAAATTGGTTTTAGCCACATTGATTCTAACCGGAGTAGGTTCTTTAGTGGTACAGGTAAATGCTTTTGTCATTGGATATATGATCGATGGATTAAGTCTGGTGATTGATCAAAGTAAAACAAGTAACTGGGGTTTTAAAATGCTATTAATATGTAGTGTTTTACTTATCTTAAAAGAAGTAGCAAATGCTTTTATAGGTTTTGGTCAGCGATTTTATGCGGAAAAACTGCGCATATTTATCTCTAGAGATATTTCACAAACTGTAGTGGATCGTATCTTAACCTACAAAATGGCTTTTTTTAGTCAAGACTCCAGTGATACAGGTAAGTTACAAACCAGAATTGACCAAGGGATTAGTAGTATAACTAGATTGGTACAGAACTTCTTTATAGAGATTCTTCCTCTTTTTTTAAATGCAGCGGTAGCCCTTTTTATCTTATTTCGATTTAATTGGGTAATTGGTCTTGTTTCCACAGCAACTGTGCCTTTGTATTTTTATATTAGTCAGTTTCAGGCCAATAAATTGCAAGGATTTCGAAGAAAGATGCGAAGTTACAGGGAGAATAAAAACAATAGTATCATTACCTTGATAAATTCTATTGTTGTTATAAAAAGCTTTGTAAGAGAAAAATTAGAATCCAACAGACATAAGCAGATTCAACTGCAAATGACCCAAAATCAGTTAGAGATTCGCAAAACTAGTTTTGTCTTTGACGCGGCCAAAGGTTTCGTGGAACAATTCGGCTTGGTTGCCATTGTTTTGGTGAGCTGCTACTTTGTGTTACAAGGTAAAATGGGTATAGGCTCTATTATGTTTGTTGTGCTACTTTTTAACAACGTTACTGCCCCAATTAGGCAATTACATCGTATTTATGATGATGTAAACGATGCGATGATTTACAGTGAAGGTTTTTTCGAGATTATTCAAGCCCACGATCAAGTGGAGAATTCAGGAGATTATAAACCCCAACATATTTATGGACACCTGCAAATTAAAGAGGTTAGTTTTAGTTATCCCAATCATACCCAAGCACTGAAAAATATCTCTATGGATATTAAACCAAATCAAACCACTGCCTTAGTTGGATTAAGTGGTGCGGGTAAGAGTACGGTAATTAATCTGTTGGATAAATTCTATGCGCCACAAAAAGGGCAGATATTTCTAGACGGGGTGGATCTTGCAGATTATAACACAACGTATTTGCGAAAACATATTGGAATTGTGCTTCAAAAAAATCATATTTTTCAAGGATCAATTTTAGAAAATATTGCCTACGGAGACCCTTTGGCAAACAAACAGCGCATTGTTCAAGCTGCCAAAGATGCTTATATACACGATCAAATTATGGACCTCCCCCTTGGGTATGATTCGGATGCTAGAGATTTATCAGGTGGACAAATGCAACGTATCGCTATTGCTAGATTGTTTTTAAAAGATCCTGCTATTATCTTTTTAGATGAACCAACAGCCAGTCTAGATGCCATAGCAACGCAAGAGATAAAAAAGAGTTTAGACGCAATAAAGAAAAATCGTACCGTAATTATTATTTCACATAGTATCTCGCAGATTTTAGATGCACAACAAATCATAGTTATGCAAAAGGGAAAAGTGGTAGAGACTGGACGACATGAGGATTTATACCACAATCAAGGGGTGTATTATGATATTTTTAGTGCAATGGCTACTAGTTTAAATTTACAGAAAATCACCCAAACCATCAATCATTAAGCATTTTTTTCTTTTTTAAACCAAACAAACTAACCTTTCAAATAAATTTAAAAACAAACAAACAAATAGGTGATTATTTATCTGATATGGACCAGGTAAGACTAGTTATAAATAAAAAAACCCTTGCTGATTTTTTAGCAAGGGTTTTGTTTATAAGGTGTTAACAAATTTTGTTTAAAAGGATTTGTTTAGAACTTATAGCGTAAGGCTAAACCAAGATCTAAATGAAGTCCATCGCGGTAACTGTCATTTAAATAAAGTTCTGGACGAACATCCACAGCAATTTGAAGCGGAATATCAAAAGTGTACTCTAATCCAACACTACCGGTAAGTAATACAAAAGTACCGTTATCCGAGTATCTGTGTCCTTTTACAGATTCGCTATAATTCCAAGTTCCAATAGCAGCTCCAGGACCTGCGTACCATTTAAATCCATGGTCTAAGTTCCACATCCACTGATAAATACCTGTTAGCTTAAAAGCATCGGTATCTCTTTTGTTCTTCCATCCTAAACCTAATTCTAAACGGTTGTTAGCCTGTAGTTTTCGTTGGTAAGAAATCTCTGTTCCTAGTCCGCTGTTTCCCCCAAAACGCAGTCCAATTGCGTTTTTGTCAGAAGATTGTGCAAAAGCAGTAAATACGGCCCCTAAGGACAATATTGCAGCGAAAAAGTTTTTTCTAATCATAGTATAAAAGCATTAATTTTAGACAAAGCTAAGTCTTTAAATAATAGGTAAAAAGTTAAAGTTTTAGCTCTAAAAGGTAAAACATTCAAAAACAATGCCATTGGTTTTGTCTTTGTGGAAAACAATAAATATATTTGCCCTCTATTATCCAGAATTTCTCTTTTATCAGAGAATAGCAACCTGCATCAACAAGCAAGGTGCTTAAAATGATAAGCCAGCGATGGAAACAATGTTGCATTCCTAAATTAGAAGTTTTCTCATTGTTTTCAAAAGCTGTTAATTAATACATATATTTTTAAAAACAAATGAGTCAAAGTAAGTTTTATTCTTTCATCCCATTTTTTATTTTCGTAGCAATTTTTCTAGGAGCTGGTATCTTTTTAAAAGATTTCTATAAATTTCCAGCGCCCATTGCCATGAGTTTGGCCATTATTTCGGCATTTGTAATCTATCGTAAAACTCCAATCGATCAAAAAATCATTGCCCTTGTACAAGGGTGTGGAGATAGTAGAATTATAACAATGTGTTTGATCTACCTTCTAGCCGGGGCCTTTGCCGGGGTGACCTCAGCAATTGGTGGAGTAGATGCAATGGTTGATTTAGGATTAAGTGTGATTCCGGCAAAATTCTTAGCTCTAGGGGTATTTGTGATTGCTTGTTTTTTATCCCTATCCATAGGTACCTCTGTGGGTAGCATTGTAGCACTTGGCCCCATAGTGGTGGCATTGGCTGAAAAAACCAATATGCCCATGGGACTTTTATGTGGTGCTTTACTAGGGGGGAGTATGTTTGGAGATAATTTATCGATTATTTCCGATACTACTATTACCGCAACACAAACCATTGGATGTAATATGCGCGATAAGTTCCGAGCCAACTTAAAGTATGCGATGCCTGCCGCATTTTTAACTATTTTGGTCTTATTATTTCAATCACAGGCTAGCCCAGAGATGGATCTGGTTTTGACACAAAATTCTAATTATTGGGTGATTATACCCTATGTGGTTATTATTGTTTTAGCTTTATTAGGAGTTCAAGTATTTGTGGCTTTGGTAGTTGGTATTATTCTAGCTGGATTAATCGGACTTTTACAAGTGAACTTTGATGTAATTGAATTGACCAATATTATTTATAGTGGTTTTACCTCCATGACAGACATATTTTTACTTTCCATGTTAACCGGGGCCTTAGCTGCACTAGTGGAGCAACAAGGGGGGATTAAGTGGCTTTTGAAAAAGATGCATGAAATAATTAAAACCCCTAGAAATGCTGAATATGGTATCGCTGTGTTGGTTAGTTCCATTAATCTTTGTATGGCCAATAACACAGTGGCAATTTTAATGGCGGGAAATCTTTCCAAAGACATTACACAGACCTATAAGTTAAATAAACCAAATGTAGCCTCTATTTTAGATATTTTTGCCTGTGTTGTGCAAGGAATCTTACCATATGGCGCACAAGTATTGATTTTATTGAGTTTTACAAATGGCAAATTAGGTTACTTAGATTTACTTGTAAACAGTTTTTATATCGGAATTTTATTGGTTGTAACCGTTGTATTTATGTTATTTATACGAAAATATCCACAAACCAACTAAATTTAAAGTCAAACAAAATACAAATTGACTATATTTGCGATTGGTTCAAAAATTAAAATTGAATTTACAGATGAAATTATTAGAAGGTAAAATAGCTATTATCACCGGAGCAACTAGAGGAATCGGTAGAGGAGTAGCATTGGCATTTGCAAAGCAAGGTGCAGATGTAGCATTTACTTATAGCTCTTCTGCTGCGGCAGCTCTAGAGTTAGAACAAGAATTAATTGCTTTAGGTGTAAAGGCTAAAGGGTATCAATCCAATGCAGCAGATTTTGACGCAGCCCAAGAGTTAACAGAGCAAATTTTAAAGGAATTTGGAAATATTGATATCTTGGTTAACAATGCGGGAATCACCAAAGATAATTTGTTAATGCGCATGAGTGAGGCAGATTTCGATAGTGTGATACAGGTTAACTTAAAGTCTGTATTTAACATGACAAAGGCAGTTCAACGTACTATGCTTAAAAACCGTAAAGGTTCGATTATTAATATGAGTAGTGTTGTTGGGGTTAAAGGAAATGCAGGACAAGCAAATTATGCGGCATCAAAAGCAGGTGTAATAGGTTTCTCTAAGAGTATTGCCTTGGAATTGGGCTCAAGAAATATTCGTTGTAATGTGGTAGCTCCTGGATTTATTGAAACAGAAATGACCGGAAAACTTGGACAAGATGTAGTTAAAGCTTGGACAGACGCGATTCCATTAAAACGTGGTGGTACACCTGAGGATATCGCTAATACTTGTGTGTTTTTAGCAAGTGATATGTCCTTGTATATCACAGGTCAGGTAATTAACGTAGACGGTGGTATGTTGACTTAAAATTAGATACTTATCTATCCATATAAAAAAGATAATTCTAGACTCAGACCAAAAAATTGGAAAAAAGTTAAAAAGTCTTTTAAATAAAATGAGCTCGGTATTCTACCGGGCTCATTTTGTTTAAATTAATTTCTACTGGTTGGTTATTAAGTTATTTTATAGGTGTTTTTAGCTATTTTCTGGTAGTTATACCACTCTTTTTATTTCCAACAAAAGCCTCTTGTTTTAATTAAAGGTGCGTTAGCTAATCTACCAATGTTTATCCAAAAAAGTTAACCCCTTGGTATGGTAATAATAACCCCTATAAGTGAGCCTGGGAGAATGTCGTAATTACTCTAGTTTATCCCTAGGGCCTTCTTGGCTTTGTAATTATTGGGGATTTTTGTTTTTGGCTTGTTGTAAACCATAACATTCAATTTTTTAGATGATCTAATTTTAAAGGTACTTATTTATGGCCGATTTTTATTATTTAAAAATGTGTCATTGAATCTTTTATCAAAATTTTGTCATTGCAAATTCTTTGTAAGGCCTATTTTTTTCTAGGTCTTGTCAAGTTTAATGAAAAATGTTAGATTTAATTCTCATACTTAATTCTACTCTAGCAAAAGTTTATCTAGGTGATAACTCCCTTTTTAGAATATAGTTACCAAGATAGTATAAAGATATAATAGTATGTTTTTTCTGCATAAAAAAGCCCCAAAAAGGGTCTTACTTTTTGGGGCTTGTCTAAAGATAGTCTTTTTTTATGCAAAAGATTAACAGCTATGTGATTGGCTTTTTACCCTTTCGCTTTTATATCTATCACATGTTTTATTTTGTGAAATAATTGCTTTTATTGCTTTATTTGTTTTTTGTTATTTTCAATGTACTGTATCTCTTGAGCCTGTATCTCATTACCTTGTAAATCGTATTTTGGTTCCACAAAAGGAACCTCGACTGGCTTTTTAATTTTAGATTTATACAATGGTATAAAATAAGTTAGGGTATAATTAAAACCAACACCTATAGAACCACTGTGTTTTTTGTTAAACCCTGGTATATATAAGTTTTCAAAGTCTTGTGGTTGTTTTTGGGTTAATAAGCCGTTTAAACGAAGGCTAAAGCCCATAAAAACATTGTTAAATAAGCGCGTTTGAATTCCAGTAACAAATTCTACCCAATGAGCGGATAAACCCGAATACTTTTTATTGGCATCAATACGCTGACTAGGAAAATAAGGATCGGTTGTATATATTTTATACCAGTCTAATGTTTGGGAGAAATTACTAAATCCATAACGAAACCCGATATAGATTTGATCCTCGGCATTTAACCAGTTTTCATATAAATTAAAATTGGCTCCTAGTTTTATAAAACTACCCGAGGCGCTATAACCAAAAGTATTATTATTTCTTGTGCTTTTCTCATTTCCAATCTCCGCGGCTAGGTACCAGTTTTTAGTTAATCTATAATCACCAACTAATTCAAAGCCATTGTAGCTCTTATCATACATCGAACGGGTTAAGCGATAAAGATCAATACCAACATTTAATCCATAACGTTGTGGGTAAACCGTTATGAATTGCTTTTTAGAATCCGACTCAGGAAGTATTTCCTTCTGGGTTTGAATTTCAACTTGTTGACCAACAGCGCTTATGCTCGTTGCAAGGAATAAACCAAGGCTAATAAAAGATTTTAAGATGTGCTTCGTTTTGATCTGTAATTTCATTTTTTTGAGTCTGATATTGTTTAATCCAATTTCCGGTGCTTTGTTTTTTACCATTTAATAAAGGGGAACTGCCATCTTGATTTAAAGAAAAAGTAGAAACATAACCACATGCTTTGTTTAAATACTTGGTGTGGACCTGGTAGGCAAAGCTTAAAGTGTCTTTAAAAACACTTACCTGGTCTTGGTCTTGCTTGCTAATCTCTAAAACCCATGAAGTGGTAGAGGCATCTAAACGCAAGGGAAGAATGATTTTATTGGAGTTGCTCTGTATAATATGATCGGGCTCACCCACCACATAGGCGCGAACCAATCCGTTATTAGGGACCTCTTGATCTAAATAATCAAAGAATTCAACCACCAAACTCGGGGTTGTTGGTTCCTCTTGTGAACAGATATCATCTTTCTCACAACTACTTACTACAAAGCAAGAAATACCAAGAATAAGAGCTGCAAATAATGTTTTTTTCATAGAAGCGATTTATTGAGCTATATGTATTAAGGCTCAAAAATACTAAAACTAATTCATAAGTTTTTAAAAAACTTGCCCTTTACAATACCAAAGTGGTCCTTAGAGTAGACTATCTAGAGGTTTTATAAAAATATTAACATAGCCAACAAAACAAATAGTCTTAAAAACCCTCATATCCCGATGTTATTAAATCCTACAAATATAGATAGTGTAAATCAGTCCATTAATCTGATGGGTAAATCCCTTGAATAAAGGTGAAATAGGTAGTGTTTTTTTTAAATTGTTAAAAAACAACAAGCTATATCTTAAAAAAAGAATTAATGGAGAAAAAATGCATTAAATTAGGACTATAAACAATAATAAAAAAAATGGCAAGATTTCGATATGTTCTCTATTTATTTATATTAATTCCCTTGACCACTTGGGCTCAAACCATTGAGATTCCATACCAGGATAAAGCTGGGTGGATGATTGTAAACCTTCATGTAAATGGGAAGCCAATGAATTTTATTTTTGATACAGGATGGGACGGACTAGCGGTGCGAAAAAGTTTATTAGATACCTATAAGGATAGTAGTCAAATACAGGCCGTTGATGCCAATAATGTAATTCAGGAAATACAAACTTTAAAAGTGGATAGTTTAAAGGTAGGTAATTATACATTTTATAACCTATACTTTACCGATCTAGAGAGTTTTCCTATGTTACAGGATCCTATTTTTGATTGTTATCAAATTGACGGTATACTAGGGAATTTGGTATACCGAGATCGAGTCCTAGAGATTGATCCGGTGAATAAGAAAATAATACTAAAAGATCCGGAGCCACATTTGGCCAAAGAGCTACAACAAGATGGCTTTGTTATGATTAAAAATGCCAATAAAAGTAATCAAAACCGTATTTATATCCCCATGGAAATAGCTGGTGTTAAAAAAGATTTTTTACTGGATACTGGGGACACAGGATATATTTCCTTGGGAGTAGATAGGCAAGTGGTTGATTATTTAGCCACCATAGACTTTAATAAATATGTTGGTATAGGTAGCGTGGGAGCCTTTGGGGTGGATGATCGGCTTAGTCAAACTTTTATTTCCGATAATCAAACGATAAAGATGCAAAATATAGTTTTGGAAAATCAAGAGGTAAACTTCACGCCCAAGGCTCATGTGAGTCAATTAGGAGTAGAGTTTATCAAGCAGTTTCACTTGGTTTACATACCTCGAAAAGCCCAGCTATTTTTAAAACCCATAAAAGATTTTAAACAACCGGTCTCTACTTTAGAAAAGATGAATTTCGGGATTGCTTTTTTACAAGGATATTATACAATTGCTGCAATATCAGAAAATCAAAAAGATCTACAATTAGGGGATGTAGTATTAGAAATTGATGGCATTGCAATGAAAGATTTGTGTGATTACCGAATTTATTTTCGAAATCTACAAACTCCACCAGTTTTAACTATCTATAGAAATGGTCAAGAAATGCAAATAACCCCCAAATAAATAAGTAAAAAAAATCCTTTGTAAATTATTACAAAGGATTTTTTTATGGCTTAAAGTTATTTTAATTCTAATAAAACTACATTCTCCACATGATGTGTTTGTGGGAACATATCCACCGGACGAACTCGAATTACTTTATATTTTTGATCTAATAAAGCAAGGTCTCTAGCCTGGGTAGCTGAGTTACAACTAACGTAAACCACACGGTTGGGTGCGATTTTTAAAATCATTTCCACCACATCTTTATGCATACCATCTCGTGGTGGGTCTGTGATAATAACATCTGGATGTCCATGTGTTTGAATAAACTCATCGTTGAAAACATTTTTCATGTCCCCGACAAAGAATTCACAATTGGTTATGTTATTTCTTTTTGCATTTAATTTGGCATCCTCAATAGCTTCAGGAACGGCCTCAACTCCAATAACCTTCCCCGCTTTTTTACTAACAAATTGGGCAATGGTTCCTGTTCCAGTATATAAATCATATACTAGTTCGTTACCTGTTAAATCAGCATAATCTCTTGTGATTTTATATAACTCATAGGCCTGATCGGAATTGGTTTGATAAAATGATTTAGCATTTACACTAAATTGTAAACCTTCCATTTGCTCTAAGATATAATCTCTACCATGGTATAAAATAACCTCTTGGTCATATATGGTATCATTAGCCTTACCATTAATTACGTATTGTAAGGAAGTTATCTGTGGAAACTCCTGTTTAATGTAATCTAAAAGTAGTTCTCTTTTTGGGGCATCGTCTTCAAAGAATTGAATCATAACCATAATCTCCCCAGTGGAGGCCGTACGAATCATTAAAGTTCGAAGTAGGCCATGTTGCTCTCTTGGATTAAAGAAAGATAAGTTATTTTTATTTGCAAAGTCTCTAATTGCGTTTCTAATTGCATTAGAAGGATCTTGTTGCAAATAACACTTGTTGATATCCAAGATTTTATCCCACATGCGAGGAATATGAAATCCTAAAGCATTTTCCTGTCCGATTGGTTGGCCACTTTGAATTTCTTCAGGAGTTAACCAACGTGCATTAGAGAAGGAGAACTCCATTTTATTGCGGTAAAAAAATGTTTTTTCCGATCCTAAAATAGGTTCAAACTCCGGAAGTTCAATTTTCCCTAAACGTTTTAAGTTGTTGTAAACCTCTTGGTTTTTATAAAATAATTGCTGACTGTAATCCATGTTTTGCCACTTACACCCCCCACAAGCTCCAAAGTGCTCACATACGGGTTGTATTCTATGTGGAGAAAGTTTGTGGATTTTAATGGGCTTACCTTCATAAAACGCCTTACGCTTTTTAACAGTTTGCACATCAACCACATCTCCCGG
Organism: Myroides sp. LJL119; assembly: GCF_054871605.1. Lineage (NCBI taxonomy): Bacteria > Pseudomonadati > Bacteroidota > Flavobacteriia > Flavobacteriales > Flavobacteriaceae > Myroides > Myroides sp. LJL119. Next base: position 123,494 of record NZ_JBTXLO010000003.1, on the reverse strand, counting down.
AACTACATTGGTAATAAAAATTACCTTGCCATCTGGAGCTTTAGCTACCGAAACGCCTTTTGCACCTGCATCAAGGACTTCTACGTTTTGAAATACGATTCTTTCTGTTTTCTTTCTACTCATAGGGCAAAAGTAATCTTATTTTTGATATTATTGTAGAGGGATAAAATAAAAATAAACAATCAAAATAACTTGTATTTTATTGATTGTTAGTGCGTTGTTGTTTTTCGCAATATAATTTATATTAAATCTAATTTAAATAAACCAAAGACTTTTATACCCCCTAACCAATCACGGTAAGTAAGCTATAGTTTCTTGCCATATTAGGGCATGTAAATTCTTTTAAAATTCATTAAATATCTTACTTGAAAATGTGTTCAGAGCTAAGATAACCCATATAAAAGGTGCTGTTTTTGACAAAAAGCAGTATCTTAGTGGCTGATAACCTAGCAAAAACAAAACAAAACATGACAATGGACATGAATTCACAACAAATAATCGATTTAGAAAATAAATATGGAGCTCATAACTATCATCCTCTACCTGTGGTTCTTACCAAAGGAAAAGGTGTGTATGTGTGGGATGTAGAGGGTAAGAAGTATTTCGATTTCTTGTCGGCGTACTCAGCGGTAAACCAAGGGCATTCTCACCCTAAGATTATCCAGGCTGTGGTGGAACAAGCAAACACCCTTAGTTTAACCTCTAGAGCGTTTTACAATGATAAATTAGGTCCTTACGAGAAAAAAATTACCGAGCTTTTTGGTTACGATAAAGTACTTCCTATGAATTCTGGCGCTGAGGCTGTGGAAACGGCTTTAAAGATTGCTAGAAAATGGGGCTATCAATGCAAAGGGATTCCGGAAAATCAAGCGCAAATTGTGGTATGTGAAAATAACTTTCACGGTCGAACAACCACTATTATTTCCTTTTCAAATGATCCCGATGCTAGGAATGATTTCGGACCATTTACAAAAGGGTTCTTAAAAGTAGATTATGATAATTTACAAGAGCTGGAAAAAGTGTTTGAACAACACCATAATAGTATAGCAGGATTTTTGGTTGAACCAATTCAAGGAGAGGCTGGAGTTTACGTGCCTGAACCAGGATACCTTAGTAAAGCCAAAGCATTGTGTGAGAAGTATAATATTCTTTTCATAGCCGATGAGGTACAAACCGGTATTGCTCGAACAGGTAAAATGTTGGCCGTTGATCACGAGGATGTTCATCCTGATATTTTAATTTTAGGGAAAGCTTTATCTGGGGGAGCATATCCAATTTCAGCTGTGTTGGCAAATAATACTATAATGGGAGTCATCAAACCAGGTCAACATGGTTCTACTTTTGGTGGAAATCCAATGTCAGCGGCTATTGCAACTGCAGCTCTTGATGTTGTTATTTCAGAAAATCTAGCCCAAAATGCACAAGAACTTGGAGACTTATTTAGACAAGAATTACAAAAGTACATTGATAGTAGTACCATTTGTAGTTTAGTTCGAGGAAAAGGACTTTTAAATGCTATTGTTATTAATGATTCGCCAGATAGTCAAACCGCATGGAATATATGTTTGGCACTAAGAGATAATGGTCTATTAGCCAAACCAACCCATGGAAATATAATTAGATTTGCACCCCCGCTGGTTATAACAAAAGAACAATTGCTGGAATGTGTGCAGATTATAATTAAAACTCTTAAAGAATTTGAAAAATAAACAAAACCAAAATAATTTAAAAAAAACCCTTTATTTTTTGATAAAGGGTTTTTTTTGATATAAATGTAACCTAATTAAACATTTGTTAATAATTATTTAAATCTATGTGGTTAACCTATTTTTTATGATAAATTATTCTTAATATAGGTAGGCAGGTGAAAATAACTCAGTAATTTTTTTTTTAACTGTTAGTTTTTTTGTATTTTCGTTATGAAATAAATAGGCAGTTTTTTAACCAAAAAAGCAATTATATTTTAATAAGTTATTTAGTATATTATATATGAAAGCACTATTAGTAGTGGATTTACAAAATGATTTCTTACCAGGTGGAGCGTTGCAAGTAAAGGATTCAGATAGTATTATACCTATTATAAATCAAATTCAAACAAAATTTGATTTGGTTATAGCCTCCCAAGATTGGCATCCAAAAACACATCAAAGTTTTGCAAGTGCACATCAGGGTAAAAAGCTCTTTGAACAAATAGATTTAAATGGACTTAATCAAGTGTTATGGCCCGATCACTGTGTGCAAAACACTCCAGGAGCAGAGTTTAGCCCTAAATGGGATTCACGTTTAGTGAGTGCCATTTTTAGAAAAGGAATGAATCCGCAGATAGATTCTTATAGCGCTTTTTTTGATAATGGACATTTGCAAAGCACTGGGTTATTAGGTTATTTACAGCACATGAACGTTACCGAACTTTATGTATGTGGGTTGGCAGCTGATTATTGCGTTTATTATAGTTGTATGGACGCGGCCAAGGCAAAGATTAAAACTTATTTTTTGGACTTTGCAAGCAAGGCAATAAGTCAACAGACTTTGCAAGAGGTTTACCAAAGTTTAAAAAACGCAAATGTAGAAATCGTAAAAAGCCAGCAAAGTCTTTTTCTTGATTAACATAAAAATGAAAAAATACAATAGATTCAATTTTTTTAAACACACTTTTTGTGATTGGAAACTTATTGATCAGTCCTTTATAAAAGATAAAACACCTGATTACAAGAGTCAAACCGGAAGTGCTTATTATTTTGATGAGCAAGGATTGGCTAGGTATTCTGACCATTGGGGAAGAGCTGCCAATTGCAGATGGAGACTTATAAAAGAGGATAAAAATAACAAGGGGTTTTTTCTAGGTTATGCAAAATGGGTGGATTTTTATCCAAATGATGAGAAATCAGATCTATTTGCTATAATATATAATCCAGAGAATCAAAGTGTTGATTTTGCGCACAAGCAGCAAATTACACAAGGCGATATGCTATTTAGGAATGCTAGTCAAACAAGTAAACGAATAGCAAAAATTAAACAGATAATACAAGATGATTCTTGGTACAAACACTTAGAGCATATGGATTATCAAAAAGCAAAAGACTTTATTATAAATCAACTCATTTATAGTAATGAGGAGTTTGTGAGTATTAAAAAAAAGTTATTAAGCCCATAGCATAGAGCTAAAAATGAATTTAATTAAAATTAAATATACTATGAAAAAGATTACATTATTAGCAGCATTATTAGTAGGAGGTATTTTTACCTCTAATGCACAACATGTTGAAAAACCAAAATTATCTGAAAAGGTAGGGACAACACCAATTCAAAAAGGAAACTGGATGGTTGGTACCGCTATTGGTTCGATGGGATACAGTTTTGAACAAAAAAGCTTTAACATCAACATCTTGCCAAACGCAGGGTACTTTGTAGCAGATGGTGTTGCTGTTGGTGCGCAAATCGGAGCTGGTTTTCAAACTGTAGATGGAGGTAAAAATATTTGGAATTATAGCGTAATGCCTTTTGCCAGATATTACTTCCCGGAAGGATCTAGTGAAACAGGACGTTTCTTTGGACAAGGTGCAATTGGTATTTCTGGATTTGATCAAAAAGGGAATGACAAAAGTGAGACATCTTTTGCCTTTGGAGTTAACGCTGGATACTCACACTTTGTAAGTAAGAACGTAGCTTTAGAGGGGATGATTGGGTATAATTACAGTAAAAGTAATTTAGCTAATGCTGAATCTCAAAGTGGTCTTGGAATAGCTGTAGGATTCCAAATTTTCTTAGGGAAATAACAAAGAATAATCGCTTTATACAAAAAAAGAGTCAACTAGTACTAGTTGACTCTTTTTTATGGGATTAATTTAATCGTTAGCTTCAATTAAAAGTAAATCACCATTTTTATGGGTAATACAAACAATACCATCTTCAAGTACACTATTACTTGTGCCGTTTTGATACCCTAATTTTAAGCAGCTATTATTTAAAGGATACCGCAAGTTTGAACTTGTTATTCCCTGTACTTCAGTAATAGGGATTAAAGATAATATAGTGTCTTTTTCATACCATTTTTTATACGTGGGACCTAAAGGGAATATTTTTGAATGATCATCTAACATCACCATTTTTATTTGGTCTTTAAATCGCACCATATTGGCCATGTTGTTTATGGTATGATCGGCCCTTTTTCCAGTAGCCCAAACTATGTTAACACTAGGAATTTTTCTTTTTATTAAATAATCTAAAGCTTTCTCTAAGTCAGTAAGGTTTTGATCCTGGGCAATTACAATCTCTAAAGGATACTGCTTTTCTAAGTAAAAATTAGGATCAAAATCGCGATCAAAATCGCCTAAAAGGACATCCACTTTGATGCCTAACTCCATGACTCTTTGCATAGCCGAGTCTAATACAACCACTAAAGGGGACCATTCTAAGATTTGATTTAAAAGTTCTATGGAACAAGCTGCTCCATTGGCAATAATTAATGCTGGTTCTTGATCATCTCGAACAATATGATGTGATGACATAGGGATGAATTTAGTTTTTTACAAAATAAATAAAACCAGTAGATAATACAGCATTTTTTTTCAATTATTAATGCTTGTAGCAAGAATAGCATTATCTTTGGGCTTTAACAAAAAACAATACAATGATGAATTTATCACAAGAACAATGGTGGGAACAATACAATCAAGACCAAAATGCAGTGATTCTTGATGTTCGCACAAGTGAAGAAGTACAAGAAAAAGCTATTCCTAATGCAATTAATATTGATATTTATCTAGGTCAAGAGTTTTTAGATCAATTGGAACAATTAGATAAAACAAAATCCTATTATGTGTATTGTAAATCAGGGGGCAGAAGTAATCAAGCTTGTTTGTTAATGGGGCAACTTGGATTTGATAATACCTATAACCTACTTGGGGGAATTACCGAATGGGAAGGGCCAACGACTCTGTAAAATAGCTGTTTTAAAAGATAAACATTTGTTTTTCAAGGATGCCAGAGCTTAATTATTATTTTTATTTCTAGCATCCTTGGCTTTGTTAAAACATATGTGTTACAAACCTCAACATATTCCGATCTTTAATAGATATGAGAAAAATTCATTTTATTGTAAACCCTATCTCTGGTAATGCCAAGCATAAAATTACTTTAGATTTGATAAAAATCTATTTCAATTCTGATTTATATCAAATTAATGTGAGTTATACCCAGTATAAAAAGCATGCTATAGCTTTAACGCATTTGGCCATTGAGCAACAGGCAGATATTATTGTGGCCTGTGGAGGAGATGGTACCATTCACGAGGTGGCAACTGAGTTAATAGATAAACAAATTGAGTTTGCCATAGTTCCTGTTGGTTCAGGAAATGGATTGGCCTCTAATTTGTGTATCCCTAAAGATATCCCAAAAGCATTGGAGCATATTGCAAAGGGAAGTGTTTTTAAAATGGATGTAGGCTCTGTTAATGGGGAGTATTTTTTTAGTAATATGGGCTTTGGTATAGATGCCACTATTATTGCTAATTATGAGAAGTCAGGCAAAAGAAAATTATCCTCTTATATTAAAGCTGCTTTAGAATCGGCCAAACATTATAAAGCTAAACAAATGCGAGTAAGTTATAATGGGCAAACAAAACTAGTGAATCCCTTGTTACTTTTTATTTCAAACTCTAATGAAATGGGATATAAGATGAGTTTAACTCCTTTGGCTAGCTTAAACGATGGATTGTTAGACTATTTAATGGTTCCTAAGATAAGTTTATGGAAACAACTTACTTTTGGAATCTATGTTTTATTGAAAAAAACAAATAAATTTAGGAAAACAGATTATCTACAAACCGATCAAATTCAGGTCGAAGTATTAGATAAACAAAAAAATGGTTTGCAATTAGATGGGGAATTTTACGAATTTGATACAAATGTTTTTAAAATTCAAGTACATCCTGGAGCTCTGAAGGTAATTTGTTAAAGCTAAATTGTTCTTAAGCCTAAAGTTTAAAGGGTTTTTAAAGGGAATTTTGTAAAAAAGTGTAACTTTGTATTTTAGATAATAACAACATAAAAAAATAAAAAAATATTATGAATTCATTTGACGTAGTAGTAATTGGTTCAGGACCTGGTGGATATGTGTCGGCAATTCGTTGTGCACAATTAGGATTTAAAACAGCAATTATCGAAAAGTATTCTACTTTGGGGGGAACTTGTCTTAACGTAGGATGTATTCCATCAAAAGCTTTATTGGCTTCTTCTCATCTTGTTGAAGAAATGGCGCATTTTGCAGAACATGGAATTGAAATTGGTGGCGATGTAAAAGTAGACTTAGCTAAAATGATTGCTAGAAAACAAGCGGTTGTTGATCAAACATGTGGTGGGGTTAAGTATTTAATGGACAAAAACCAAATTACAGTTTTTCAGGGAGTTGGTTCATTTGAAAACGCAACTACTTTAAATGTTACTAAAAATGATGGTTCAGTAGAGAAAATTCAAGCAAAATATACAATTATCGCCACTGGAAGTAAACCAAGTAGTTTACCTTTTATTAAATTAGATAAACAACGTATCATTACTTCAACAGAAGCTTTAGAGTTACCAGAGGTTCCAAATCATTTAATTATTATTGGTGGTGGAGTAATCGGACTTGAATTAGGTCAGGTGTATTTACGTTTAGGAGCTAAGGTTTCTGTGGTTGAATATGCAGATAGAATTTTACCTACTATGGATGGTGCTGTATCAAAAGAATTGACAAAAGTACTTAAGAAACAAGGAATGAAATTCTACTTATCTCACAAAGTTCAAGGTGTAGAAAGACAAGGAGATCTAGTGAAGGTAACCGCAGAGGATAAAAAAGGAGAATTAGTTACCCTTGAGGGAGACTATGCTTTAGTAGCAGTTGGTCGTCGTGCTTACACACAGGGATTAAACGCTGAGGCTGCTGGGGTTAAATTAACAGAAAGAGGACAAGTTGAGGTAAATGACCAGTTACAAACAAGTGCTGCTAATATCTATGCAATTGGAGATGTAGTAAGAGGAGCAATGCTTGCACATAAAGCAGAAGAAGAAGGAGTTTTAGTTGCTGAGCATCTAGCGGGTCAAAAACCACATATTGATTATAATTTAATTCCTGGGGTTGTTTACACATGGCCAGAGGTTGCTGCGGTTGGAAAAACAGAGGAGCAATTAAAAGCAGAAGGGGTAGATTACAAAGTTGGAAACTTCCCTTTTAAAGCCTTAGGTCGTGCTAGAGCAAGTGCCGATACTAATGGATTTGTGAAAATATTAGCCGATAAAAATACCGATGAAGTTTTAGGAGTACATATGGTTGGAGCTCGTGCTGCGGATTTAATTGCAGAGGCTGTAACAGCAATGGAATTCAGAGCATCGGCAGAGGATATCTCTAGAATGTCTCATGCTCACCCAACATTTGCAGAGGCAATAAAAGAAGCGGCTTTAGCAGCTACAGATAATAGAGCATTACACGTTTAATTTTTTAATTATAACTAAATATACAAAGGGCTAGATATGTTTCTAGCCCTTTTTTAATTAGATAAGCAAGGATATAGATTAACATAAACAGTTACCAATAAAATTATATATGTATTAGATAATCTAACAAAGTATTGGCTATATTGTTTTAGTTTTATTAGTAGATTTGTACGTATAACAAAGCCTTTTTATATGATTACATTTAATAACCAAACTAAAGAATTAGATATTACAGATAATTACAAGTCTCGTTTACAAAGTAGCCGAATTATGTCTGTGGCCATTTTATTGCTTTCTATAGGTAAGATTACTATTATGGATTATGCAAATCTTACAGAGCTGGATTATTTATTTTTTATTATAGTGGCTGTTTTTAGCTATCTGGTATATAAAAATTTCTTTATTAATACATCTATAAGTAAAATTGAGAAGTTTCAGATAAAATATGTAAAAATGCCAAAAGCTTTAGCTACTAAGGCTGTAATTAAGCTTAATAACGGAAAAACAAGAGATGTTTATGGCTTAAAAAACCCTAAGGCTAGAGAAGAGTTCCGTAAAGTAATTAATAATGCAAAAATTAGAATTCTTTAAAAATGACCTACTGTGATTTTGTGGCTACTTTAGATTCCCAAACCAAAGATCCCAATAAATATTATCATGACTGTGAGTATGGCTTTGAGATAGATTGTGATAACAAACTATTTGAGCGCTTTGTTTGGGAAATAAATCAAGCGGGGCTTAGCTGGACTACGATTTTAAAAAAAAGAGCTAATTTTCACCAAGGATATGATGGATTTGAAATAGCTAAAGTGGCACAATATGGGCCACAAAAAATACAAGAGTTATTGCAAGACAATGGTATTATAAGAAATAGACTTAAGGTAAATGCGGCAATTTATAATGCTAATCAAATCCTTAAGATACAAAGCCAACATGGTTCTTTTAAAAATTGGCTATATTCTTATAAAGGATATGAATTAGATCAATGGGTGAAACTCTTTAAAAAGAATTTTAAGTTTGTTGGCCCGCAAATCGTAAATGAATTTTTAATGAGTATTGGAATTTTACAAGGAGCTCATCATAAGGACTGTCCAATATACGATTTGATAAACAATAGATAAAAAACCCTTTTTGGTCTTAAAAATAGCATACCTCCATTTAACCTAGGAGGTATTTTTTTTTAACAAATATCTTTCTTTAGTATTTTTATTGGATGTTCTATGCTCTGAGGGTATTTAAAGAATTCTTGCATAGGTGTTTTAATAGAGCCTTTTTTAAAGAAAAACGCTATTTTTTACTGTTAATAAATTAGGTTTTAATGCATTGTGCCTTGACTTTTTAATAAAAGGATGAAAAGAAAATCGGCTGTTTTGTTTAACAGCTAAGAAATTCATTAGTTTATTTAAATAAATTAGCTTTACCACCTTTTAAGAATTACACCCAATTTTTAGCTTTAACTAGCATTTATTAAATAAATGAAATACCAATAAGTAAGACCAGGGTTATTAAGGTTATATCTTTAGGTTGTTTTTTGGGCAATACGGGCTATACTTTTTTTTTAATCATACAAAAGTAGTAGGCATAAACTCTACAGGCCTGTTTTAGGTGATTTTTTAAAAACCTTTTGCATGGCTGTATAAGCATCGTTTTTAAACAAAAATGAGCTTAAAACACGGTGATTTTATTTACATTTAAAGCAAAATCACATCTAAATACTTGTATCTTTATTACAAGATATTTAAAATACCAAAATAAGAGAATCAAAATAATTTGTTTTTAGTAAAGTAGCAAAGTAACCATATTGAGTATTAAAAAAGTTAATTATGCAAGATAAAGTGGATTTACGCACGGTAACAGTTACCCATTATCTGAGCCCTTTAAGAGAAGGGGGGAGTCTACCGGCATTGGCCATAGCTGATGATGGCTATAAGTATGTTTTAAAATTTCGTGGGGCTGGACATGGTGTCAAGGCTCTAATTGCCGAGTTATTAGGTGGATTAATTGCCCAAAGATTAGACTTGAAAGTACCCGAGCTTGTCTTTGCAGAGTTAGATCCCGCTTTTGGTAGAACAGAAGCAGATGAAGAGATTCAAGACTTATTGCAATTTAGTCAAGGTTTAAATCTAGGGCTTCATTTTTTATCAGGAGCTCTCACCTATGATCCTGCTGCTTGGAATGTGTCGGGAAAATTAGCCAGTGAGATAGTTTGGTTAGATGCTTATATAACCAATGTAGATCGTACCTTTAGAAATACAAATATGTTACTTTGGCATAAAGAATTATGGTTGATTGACCATGGCGCTTCGTTTTATTTTCACCATTCGTTTGTAAACTGGGAAAAAAGTGCATTAACCCCTTTTGCTTTAATTAAAGATCATGTATTACTACCATATGCAGATCAGATTGAGCAGGTAGATAAAAAATTTAAAGCTATTTTAACCCCACAGGTGCTTTTGCAAATTGTTAATACTATTCCTTTGGATTGGCTACAATGGCAAGATTCGGATTTAAATCCAGAGCAAATCAAACAGGTTTATTATGATTTTTTAGTTCAAAGACTACATCATTCTGAAATTTTTGTTAACCAAGCAAACCAAGCAAGAAATGCAAGTATATGAATATGCCATAATTCGTTATGTGCCTAGGGTAGAACGAGAAGAGTTTATAAATATAGGATTATTGCTTTTTTGTAAAAGCAAAAAAGTACTTTTATCTAAATTTCACCTAGATAAAGAAAAAATAGCATGTTTTTCAAGTCAAATTGATTTTGATGTATTGCAATTACATGTACAGGCTTTTGATAATATTGCAAAAGCAACACCATGCGCTAGTCCAATTGCTAATTTAGAGACTTCTGAGCGATTTCGTTGGCTTAGTGCCGTGAAAAGCTCCGTACTTCAAAGCTCAAGACCCCATGTGGGATTAAGCCAAGATTTACAAGCTACTTTTGATAAGCTTTTTGAAGAATTAGTACTGTAGAAAGATTGTAAAACAAAATCAGCAGCTATTTTTCTAGCTGCTGATTTTGTTTTTAAAAGTCGCGATGACTATAAAACTCTTGTATTAGATTATTTAATATCTGTGTGGCATCCGCTTTATAGGCGTGCTTGGCATTTTCTCCGCACCAAAGCGAGTAATAATCTGCTTTGTTTAATTTTTTGCTTTGTTGGCGAATACTTTGGGTTAAAAAATTCTGAATAGGGTACTTTGGTATTTCAAGGCCGCTGAAGTCAATATGATTCATAAGACTATTTACGATCCCTCTTGCCCATTTACCACTAAAACTCTTTGTTAACCTGGTTTGAAAACCTAGATTGCTGTCCAATAAATTTTTATGGTAAGCCATAGCGCTACTCTGCATACTTGGAATAAACATCGAGCCGTATAAGGCTAGTTGAGCTCCGTTTTCGATATACTCTCTGGCCTGGGCACCATTGTATAGGCCACCTGTGACAATTAAACTAGTTAAGGGCAATTCTTTTTTTACTTTGGTAAACAAGGTATGTAATGGTAGATTATCGCTTATACGGTCTTTTAAAAAGCTACCTCGATGCCCTCCGGCCTCGATTCCTTGTAAAACAATAGCATCTACTTTATGCTTTTCTAAATAAATGGCCTCTTTTACCGTTGTGGCTGTACCTATTAGAAAAACCCCATGCAAATGCAATACTCGAATTTGTTGTGGCGTTAAACACCCGAAGGTGAAACTAACTATTTTAATTTCGTGTTTGATTATAAGATCTAATATCTCACTATAAGGATCTTCACAAAAATCATTAGTGGTTTTTAAATCCAAGTCTTGCAACTCACATGCCTGGGCTAGTAAATCTTGCATTTGGGTAACTTGAGATAAATCAACCTTGGCCTGGACATGTAAAAATAGATTAACCCCGAAGGGTTTTTGTGTTATTCCCTTAGTCTTTAGAATCAGGCTCTGGCATTGACTACTTGGTAATCTTCCCAGGGGTAAAAAAGCTAAAGCTCCTTGGTTGGCAATGGCTCCAACAAGCTCAGGGGTGCCAACCCCTAGCATTGGAGCCAAGCCAATGTAATGCTTAAGATTAAGTGCTTGTTGTAGATTCATATTTTTATAATTTCATATTACCCACCGGATAGTCTCCAAAATGATGTGATAAACTAATGGTTTTATAAGTTGCTGTGGAATACTTATTGGAAAAAAGTATAATACAAACATTATCTTTAGCCAGTCGAATATAAGAAGAGGTATTGCCTCGCCACCATCCGTTGTGATAGGTATAAATCTGATTGTTATCTAATTCAATTAAACGGAATCCCAGTCCATAATTTCGCTTGCCTTTTCGCTCGTAACTATATCCTTTAAACATTTGCTGTTTTAATTCTGGACTAAGAAACTCATCGCTGTATAAGGCAGTATCTAATTTAAGAAAATCTCTTGGAGTTAAAAAAATATTTTTATCTCCATAGGTTCCATCCATATAATCCCAATGCATTGGTCGGTAATTACTCATGTAACTTTGAGTTACAGTGTGTTTTTGATCCAAATCTTGCAAAACAAAACTGTTATGCATCTGCAAAGGGTCAAAAATCAATTCTCGTAAAGCTTGATCAAAGTTTTTACCGGTGATTTTCTCAACAATACTAGCCAAAACCACATAATTGGTGTTGCTATAAGAGAATTGGGTGTTGGGGGTAAAAGCTAAATCAACTCTTTTGTTTTTTATTACATCAATAACATCTTGATTGGTTATAGGGGTTTGATTATCCCATATATCTTGATAGTATCCATAATAGGTTAATCCACTTCGGTGATTTAATAAGCTACGAACGGTTATTTCTGGATTTCCGAACCCAGGTATAATATCTTGAACACTTTGGTCTAAATCTAGCTTATTTTGATCCACAAGACGCAATATACTTATTGCCGTTACCACCTTACCAACAGAGGCAACATGTATTGGGGTGTCCTTGTCGATTTGTTTTGCATTTTTTTTATCGGAAAAACCGGAATAATCTTCATAGATAACTTGCCCATTTTTAGCAACTAGAAAACTTCCAGTATAACCGTTTTTCTTAATATTATTTAAATAAAATTCTTCTACTTCTTGATTTTTTTGTAAAATATAACTTGGATCTAATTTTTCAAAATCAACACTATAAGGGGGGAGGGTTTTTTCCAAAAAATCATGTTCGGGCTGGTCTACCGAGGCCAATAAATTTTGCTGTTTTGTTTGATTACTCTCACAAGACAAAAGCATAAAAACCGAGAGTAGAATAATTGGGAAACTAGGTGTGTACTTCATAATATAAATACGTAAAGTAACCCACTGGGGCTACTTTACGTTACGGGGGATTATTGGATTTTTAAATTTGCCTTTGTTTGATTTGTTAATGCATCTTTATGAACCAATACCGAAATTGACTTAAGTTTTAAGTAGGCAAGGCTCATATAAATATAACCATCGTTTCCAATTCTTGGACCTTGGCTACCCCAAGAGTTCTTAACCTTATAGTAAATATTTCCATTTTTGTCTTGTACCTTACCCACAATATGCATTAAGTGATCATCGTTGGTATCAAAGCTAAAGAACTCCTGTAGACGATACTCTGGTGTAATATCCTTTTCTTGGATAATTTCTGTTAATCCTTTTTCATTATCTTTTGGGTCTAATGCAACAAAAGCAACTCCAGATTCAGCGGAAAATCCTTTTTCCGAAACATCACAATCTAAAGACAAAGTAAAACCATTGTCTAAGGCATTATCAATATTTGCTATGTATTCATCTAAAGGTAGATTATACATGCTTCCATTGGAAAAGTTATCCGGAATATTTAAAATAAAGGAGCTATAATCTTTTTGATTGGCAAATGAGGTAATGGTTAAATAATCATCGGGATTAATTCCGGTCATCTTTAAAAAGCTCATCGGGGTGTAATTTTTTCCTTCATAGGTGAACTCTTGCACGTTTTTACCCATATAAGTATCTAAAATATACTCGGTGATTGGCTTCCAGTTCATAGTAATTGGTTTATTACTAGTGGCATAAACGTTAATTAACCCCTGTAAGGCTTTAAATAACTCTTGGTGGTTATAAGTATCTTGTCCCATATAACCATCATATACGGCCTGAGGTACTAAACCATAGTCTCTCACACTATTTATAACATCATGTGCTAGACCACCCTCACCAAATTGTGCTTTAGATTGTCTTGTAATATAATTTTCGATTTTTTTTGGATAGGTATTTCTAACATTATACATCTCCGAAAGGTCGATGTGCTTGTCTGAAATACGTAGAATCTCAGATTCTAAAAAGGAAGAAGTACTAAAACTCCAGCATGTACCTGTACTTCCTTGACTAGTTACAGGAAGAGCTTGTAGGTCGATAATAGTCTTAAAACCATACTTTTGTGCCGATGCTCCCATGGCAATAAAAAGCATGGACATCGAAATAATTAATTTTCTCATTTTTTAAAATTGTTTTGGATTTGCAATATAATGCAAAAAATAGGTTATTTTTACCCTAAAATCAAAAAGATTATGAGTAAGATACAATGGGAAACAGCAATCGAGTTTGAAGATATCACTTATAAAAAGTGTAATGGAGTAGCTCGTATTGCTTTTAATAGACCAGAGGTTCGCAATGCTTTTAGACCAAAGACCACTAGCGAACTATATCGTGCTTTTTATGATGCACAAGAGGATACTTCAATTGGAGTTGTATTATTATCAGCCGAAGGACCTTCTGCAAAGGACGGAGTTTATTCATTTTGTAGCGGAGGAGATCAAAAAGCAAGAGGACATCAAGGATATGTTGGCGAGGATGGAATGCACCGCTTAAATATCTTGGAAGTACAGCGATTAATACGCTTTATGCCTAAGGTAGTTATTGCTGTTGTACCAGGATGGGCCGTTGGAGGAGGACATAGTTTACATGTGGTGTGTGATATGACTCTTGCAAGTAAAGAACATGCTATTTTTAAACAAACCGACGCCGATGTAACTAGTTTTGACGGGGGATATGGCTCGGCTTATTTAGCCAAGATGGTTGGTCAGAAAAAGGCACGTGAGATATTCTTTTTAGGTAGAAATTATTCAGCCCAAGAGGCCTTTGAAATGGGAATGGTAAATGCTGTAGTGGAACATGATAAACTAGAGGATACTGCTTATCAATGGGCCCAAGAGGTATTAGAGAAATCACCAACTTCTATTAAAATGCTCAAGTTTGCCATGAACCTAACCGATGATGGTATGGTTGGTCAACAGGTATTTGCCGGAGAGGCTACACGCCTGGCTTATATGACCGAGGAAGCCATAGAGGGAAGGAATGCCTTTTTGGAGAAAAGAAAGCCAAACTTTGCAAAAAAATGGATTCCATAAAAAGCAATTATTTAACCAGATAATATATCCGCTTTTGTAGCTTATGCTATAAAAGCGGATTTTTTTTTTTAAAAACTAACAAATATTTCTAGAAGTAGTATAAGAAAAAGTCTCTACAGGTTAGTTTACAATTCAAGAGAAAGGTAGTTTAAATAAAGTAAATGTCTTAATAGTTCTTTTTATTACAAAGAGTGTCTTACAAAAAAAATGAAAAATACCACTAAATACCTAACTCCTTAGTCAAGGATTTAAAGATAATAAACACAGTTTATATACTAATGGTTGTAATGTTTTTCTACCTCAAATTATAATAATAGGGGATATGAAATAGTGCTTTTTTTTCATTGTTTTAAAAAGTTACGAAAATTAAATAGGTGGTTTTGACAAAAAAAATAATTTAAAATTTAGTTAGAAACACTTTTTTAATTAGAGTTTTACTTTAAAAATACAAAAAAGTAATACTTTAAGTAAAGGTATTAAAAGAGTTGGAAATGAGATTTTTAAATTAAACCACATGAGTGATATAACTTTAAGTTATGGGTGTGTTTTTGCAAGAAAAGGGTGGTGTGAGACCTTTTTTAAGTAGATTTAAACTATTAAAGTAAAAGTTTAAATAACAAGTTGTAACTGTTTTTTTATAAAATCCCGTAGAAGTTTAAAAATCAGTTTTCAATCTTATCTTAAATAAAGAATCTAAGCTCTTTTTAAAAAATACTACTATCATACAAGCTTACTTACTGATGATAACCTTTTAAAAAAAACAGGTCTTTTAAACGTTTTTTTAAAACCCCTCAGGTGTCCTAATTTTCTCTTTTTATACTTTTTAATTTTTTTGTGTATTTAGCCAATCTACTTGTAAATTAATTGGGTTTGAACCAATTTATGGATACTTTAAAATGTCCTGATATCTAAGGGGAATATTGGTTTTTCAACAGGTGTTTTCATTGCTTTAAAAATGGCATAAGTCAATTATTTCGGTTAATTTTGGACCTTACTTATCTTGTTTGGCCATTAGCCACAAGAGTATTAATTTTTTATTTTTTATGATAAACCTCAAAGCATGGGTTGGCGCTGCTCGCCTGAGAACTTTGCCCTTATCTGTATCGGGTATTATAGTAGGAAGCGCTTTGGCTTTTCCTAAACATGGAAGTGATTCTAGTTTTATAGCTATTTTTTCTTTAGCTATTCTAACCACTCTTTTACTTCAGATTCTTTCTAACTTTGCCAATGATTACGGGGATGGAGTCAAGGGGACAGATAATGAAACTAGGATAGGTCCGCAAAGAGCATTGCAAAGTGGGGTTATTTCCCCTAGAGAAATGAAACATGGTATTGTAATTACATCAATTGCTTGTTTAATTAGCGCTGTTTTGCTTATATACGTTTCATTTGGTAGTAGCGAGTTTGTTACAAGTGTTTTCTTTTTTGTTTTAGGGGTATCTTGCATTGGTGCTGCAATTAAATATACGGTAGGAAAGGGAGCCTATGGATATAAAGGACTAGGTGATTTATTTGTATTTATTTTCTTTGGGTTAGTAAGTGTTATGGGGAGTTATTATTTATACACCCAACAAGTAAACTTTTGGGTTTTATTATGTGGTATTGCTGTGGGAAACTTATCCATAGCTGTATTAAACATAAATAATATGCGAGATTTGGATGCCGATAAAAACGTTGGGAAAAATACCTTAGCGGTTAAACTAGGTAGACAAAAAGCAAAATATTATCATTACGCCATAATTGTGTTTGCTCTATTGGCATTTATAGCCTACGGTGTGCATGCCGGGTTTAGATTTTATCAATATTTCTTTATCTTAGCTTATATTCCTTTTTTAAAACATATATATTTTGTCAAATCAAATACTAGTCCTGGGGAATTAGATTCGCAAATGAAACCGGTAGCACTGTCAACTTTTTTGCTATGCGTTTTATTTTGTATCTCTAGTATTATCTAAAATTGTATTATTATGAAAATTACTTATTATGGACATGCTTGTTTGGGAATTCAAGTGGGCGATATACAAATTGTTGTCGATCCGTTTATTAGTGCAAATCCTTTAGCGGCTGCTCAGCTTATTGATGTGGATGCTATTAAAGCAGATTATATTCTTTTAACCCACGCTCATGGGGATCATGTGGCAGATGTGGAGCGAATTGCCAAAAACAATCCCGATGTTTTAATTGTATCTAATGCCGAGATTGCGGGATACTATGCTAAGAAAGGATTTCAAACCCATCCTATGAATCACGGAGGAAGTTGGGAGTTTGATTTTGGTAAACTTCATTATACCGTAGCAATCCACTCAAGTTCATTTGATGATGGAACATATGGTGGAGAACCTGGTGGATTTGTCATAGAGAGTAAAAATAAAAATGTTTATATCGCAGGAGACACAGCTCTTACCATGGATATGAAATTAATCCCTTTGTTTACAAAACTAGATTTAGCAGTCTTGCCAATTGGTGATAATTTTACAATGGGAATTGATCAAGCTGTTGTGGCGGCTGAATTTTTACAATGTGATAAAATATTAGGCTACCACTACGATACCTTTGGTTTTATTGAAATAGATCACGAGAGAGCAAAAAGTAGCTTTTTTGCTAAAGCCAAAGATTTAATGCTTTTACCAATAGGAGATAGTTTAACACTATAAAAAAGATATGAAAGCAAGTTATTTTAAATATGTTCTGAATTTTAAAAGACCCTCGGGTACCTCTCGTGGCGTGTTAATAGATAAAGAAACTTGGTTTATCAAATTGGAAAGTCAAGGTAAAAAAGGCATAGGGGAGTGTGGGATATTACGAACTTTAAGTTATGATGATAGACCAGATTATGAACAAAAATTAAAGTGGACTTGCCAAAATATTCATTTAGGGTTGGAGGTTTTACTGGAAGAATTAAAGCATTATCCATCCATTCAATTTGGTTTAGAGCAAGCTTTTTTATCCTTAGAAAGTATAGACCCTTTTGTTTTGTTTGAATCTGAGTTTACAAATTCAAAGGACTCGATAATTATAAATGGACTTATTTGGATGGGCGAGCCTGAGTTTATGAGTCAGCAAATTCAGCAAAAACTTCAAGAAAACTTTTCGTGCTTAAAGTTGAAGATTGGTGCTATTGATTTTAATAAAGAGTTTGAACTTTTATCTTATATCCGCGATTCTTATACAAAACAACAAGTTGAACTTCGTGTGGATGCAAATGGCGGGTTTTCAAATCAACAAGCCTTAAAACGCTTAGAGAAGTTAACTACTTTGGATTTGCATAGTATTGAACAGCCAATTAAAGCAGGAAATATCCAGGAAATGGCGCAGCTTTGTAAACAAACACCTGTTCCCATTGCCTTGGATGAAGAGCTAATAGGGGTAATTGAACCATCCCAAAAGCAAGAGCTATTGGATTCAATAATGCCACAATATATAATTTTAAAGCCAAGTTTGGTTGGTGGAATTAAAGGATGTATGCAGTGGATTGATTTGGCTAAACAGCGAAATATTGACTATTGGATTACCTCGGCTTTAGAGAGTAATATTGGTTTAAATGCTATTGCACAGTGGACCTATACCCTTGGGTTAAAAACACCTCAAGGATTGGGTACAGGGGCTTTATATACCAATAATATTGAATCTCCATTGGTGGTTACAAAAGGCAAACTGCATTATAATAATAACAAGGTGTGGAATTGTGATTGGTTGTAAATTCATTTAATTATTATAAAATAAAAGCCCTAGCTATTTTTTAAATACTAGGGCTTTTATAATCTAACACTAATTTCTTCTATACTCATCGGGGGATACACCTACGTATTTTTTAAAAAATCTTGAAAAATAAGAATTGTCCTTGAAGCTTAATTTATAGGCTACCTCACTGGCCGATAAATTGGTGTTTACCAGTAAACGCTTACTCTCCAATAATATTCTGTTTCTAATGATTTCTCCGGCCGAAATACCTTTTACTTTTTGACAAACCGCATTTAAATAATTAGGCGTAACGTAAAGTAATTGGGCATATTCTTTTGGGAAGCGATATTCATAGAAGTGTTTCTCGACAAAAACTTCAAATTGTTTCACTAAATTAGAAGGTTGTAATAATTTATTTTCGTAATTAGGGGTTTGTTCAACTTGCTTTTGACAAATTAAAAACAACTCTATTAAGTATACTCGTATCAAATCCAAATTACCTCCATTGGTTAACTGACTCTCGTAAAGAATCTTCTCAAAGATATTTAAGATATTTGCATAATTGTATGTCACATTTATCACCGATTGTTCACTGTCAACTTGAAAAAAGGGTAGGTCACTGATGTAGTTATCATTTAATAAAAATGTGGAAAACAATTTGCTCGAGAAATTAATAACAAAACCTTGGGTGGAGGGATTTAAAGTCCATTTATGGATTTGACCGGGAGATAAAAAAAACATATCTCCTTTTTTTATGTCGTAATTCTTGTAATCTATAAAGTTAATCCCTGTGCCACCAGTAAAAAAAATGATTTGATAAAAACAATGCTTATGCCCTTGAGTCACAAGGCTACTCATATCGGCATTGGCTCTTTGTAAATCTATGATAATACAATCTCTTTCTATGTTGTCCTGATCTAGTAAATCACAATAATTATAATTTTGCATCTTATTCATTTTCTTAGTTTTTTAACCATAAAATTAAAAAATCAGTTGTTTATGGTGGATCAATAATTAAATTTACAAATAATTTTCCAAAAATAAAATTAATAAGGGTTCAAAATACAAATAAATGTTAAATAATATATTTTTATTCTAATTATCGGTGATTTTGCGAGTTAATATTTATTTCTTATACTAATAAAGTATCTTTTACTGAATGTTATTATTAAAAAAATAATATAAAAAAAACAGGTAACAATTAATTTTTGTTACCTGTTTTAACAAGATTTATTTATGTGTTTTAACAAGTGGAATTAACCACCTAACCCCACATTGCACTTTGTGAACAATATTGTGGTTTAAATAAGCCACGTCTTTGGTGTATTGCGTTAAATTATAACTGTAGCTTGCAAAAAGCCTAATGTCCTTAAACAATGCATCATATTTAAAGGGATAAAATTCCATTGTACCCTCTAAAGTCCATAATTTAAAGGCTGCTCCTTGATCCAAAGCATCCCTTTTATTGTAGATAACCTTAAAGGCAGGATTCCAAGTATCAAAGTGGTATTTTAAAGATAAACCCACTGCGTTTTCCTTTACATAGGTATCCATATATCCAGGAGTGGTTAATTCTTGGTTTGGGTCAAAATTAATATTTCTAAAACCATAAACCCAATCAAGCTCGGCAAACCATCTTTTAACTCGCAGTTGATTACCTATGGTTAACCAATTGTAAAACTTATCGGAATCATGCTGTAAAAGCCCATATCCATATCTAGTTCTTAGCTTGTCTTGCAATAAACTACCTTGCCATAAAAACATATATCCATATGCTTTGTTTTGATAACTAGGACTTGCAAATTGATTATCTTGACTTGTGATTTGTAAATTAAATCGTTGATTATTTGTAAAGTAAGCTATATTTACTCCAGGAGCATAAACAGGTAGGTTATTCAATAAAGTCATATTAGAATAAATATCCCCACCATTGTAATCAATCTCATAGGTACCCCAAGCTGTAAATAGTTTACCCGCAGCTATGGCCCAATTTGGATTTATACGATATTCAAAAAAAGCTGCTTCTAAAGCATTAGAGCTCTCACTGGCATTTAAATCATACCTTAATACAAAACTCAGCTTATCTTTTACCTTACTTGTTAGGTAAATACGAGTTTTATCAACTTGGAAACCATTGGCAGTACTTAAATTTGGTCCAAAATCTGATTTATACTGATATCGTGTATCTAAATAAAAATTGAATTCATTTAAAGTAGAAGTTTCTTTAATAGGGATAAATGCGTTTTGCTTTTCTTGTGCATTGGCCATGGTGAACATAGCCAACAAGACTCCTGTTGTTAAAAATTTCTTCATCAAAATAATAATTATACAACAAAGATACGGCTTGTAATAATATGTAAATATGGTTTATTCGGCTATTGCTCAACTTTAACTAAAGTTTTTCTAATTATTACGTGAATATTATTAAAATTTTTAACAAAACCGTGTAATTTTAAAGAATATGAAAATTTGGGTAAATTTGAATGAATTATTAATAATAAAAATTTAATAACTTTAAATTTGCTTACTATTCTTTGCGTAAAAGGATTGCTTTTTGTTTGTTTTTTATGCTAAAAATTGTCAATTAAAAACAAAAGACCGCCCTTTTTATTTAAAAAAAAGACGGTCTTTACAAACAAACTAAACCAGTTTTTATGACTCTCTATAGTTTAAAAGCCATATTGGTTACTATTCACTAGATCACTTGCGATAGTTTCTCTTAATTGATCTACATTTGGTAAATCTGTATATTTTGTAAATCTTCTTAACCCCATTAACATAATACGCTGCTCATCATCTTGTGCAAAACAACTAATGGCTTCTTTACCTTTTTGGGCTATAATATCCACGGCATTGTATAAATAGAGCTTAGCCATAGCAATTTGCGCTTGAATCTCAGACTCTGGTTTTATACTAGCTAGTTTTTGAGTTCTTAAAATACCACTTTCGGCCATATATATCTCAATCATAATATCCGAGGCCGCCAATAAAAGAGATTGATGCTTTTCTAGTTCCGGTCCATATTTTTGTACCGCACTACCAGCAATCATTAAAAAAGCCTTTTTTAGGTTTTCTACAATCTCTAACTCTTGTGCAAACAATTCCGAGTAATCTGGCGTATCAAAACTAGGAATACTCATCAAATCATCAGCCACGGCCATTGCAGGGCCTAAAAGATCCACATGACCTTTCATTGCTTTTTTAATCAACATCCCCACAGCTAACATGCGATTGATCTCGTTGGTTCCTTCGTATATACGTGCGATTCTAGCATCTCTCCAGGCGCTTTCCATAGGTGTGTCTTCCGAGAATCCCATCCCTCCAAAGATTTGAATACCTTGATCAGCTGTATTTTGCACATCCTCTGAAGCGGCGACTTTTAAAATCGAGCATTCGATGGCAAACTCCTCAACACCTTTTAATTCTGCATCTTGGATAGACTCTCCATTTTGAATTCTTTCCTCAATGCGCTGTTCAATACTACCAGCAGCTCGATAACAAGCAGCCTCGCCAACATAGGCATTGGTTGCCATTTCTGCTAGTTTATTT
This sequence comes from Myroides sp. LJL119, assembly GCF_054871605.1. Classification (NCBI taxonomy): domain Bacteria; kingdom Pseudomonadati; phylum Bacteroidota; class Flavobacteriia; order Flavobacteriales; family Flavobacteriaceae; genus Myroides; species Myroides sp. LJL119. Next base: position 101,435 of record NZ_JBTXLO010000003.1, on the reverse strand, counting down.
CGAATAGCACCAAAGCTAGAAATAGGGGTATTGAATTGTATGCGTTCATTAGCATATTGAATACTTTGGGTGGTTAATCTTCTTTGCGAATCCAAACAAGCTGCAGCAAGTTTAATTCTTCCTACATTCAAGGCATTCATGGCTATTTTAAAACCATTACCTCTTTGGGAAAGCATATCGGAAACCTTTACTTTGGTTTTATTAAAAAACACTTGACGAGTAGAGGAGGCTCTAATACCTAGTTTATGTTCTTCTTCTCCTAAAGTTATTCCATTTGAAGGGTCATTTTCAACAATGAAACCTGTAATGTTTTTGTCGTCCTGTATTCTGGCAAAAACAATAAATAAATTACAAAAACCTGCATTAGAGATCCACATTTTTTGTCCCGTGATCTCATAATACTGGCCATCTTCAGACAAAACGGCTTTGGTTTTACCTGAATTGGCATCTGATCCAGCATCAGGTTCTGTTAAAGCATAAGCTCCAAACCACTCTCCAGTGGCTAGTTTTGGTACGTATTTATTTTTTTGTTCTTCATTTCCATATAAAGTAATAGGCATGGTTCCTATTCCTGTATGCGCTCCAAAGGCAGTGGAGAAAGATCCTGTTGCTCCCGAGATGTAATCACAAACAAGCATTGTGGATACAAATCCCATACCTAGACCTCCGTATTGTTCTGGAACAGCTACCCCAAGTAATCCAAGTTGTCCTGCTTTTTGCATACATTCTTTGGTAAAAGCGTAATCTTTTTGTTCAAATCGATATTTATTGGGCCAAATTTCCTTGTCTATGAATTCGCGAACAGAATCACGCATCATAATTTGTTCTTGTGAAAAATCATCTGGGGTAAAAACACTTTGGCTAGGGGTCTTTTTTACTAAGAATTGACCACCTCTTGTTATATCTGTACTCATTTCTTTATTTATTTTTGGTTAATTAATAGTTTGGTTATAATAATTCATAGATACCTGCTGCACCTTGCCCGGTACCAACACACATACTAACAATGCCGTATTTACCTTGACGTCTTTGCATTTCATCGAAAAGCTGAACAGATAGTTTAGCTCCTGTACATCCTAATGGATGCCCTAAAGCAATGGCACCTCCGTTAACATTTATAATTTCTGGATTTAAATCCAATTCTCTAATTACAGCTAAACTCTGGGCGGCAAAGGCTTCATTTAATTCTATTAAATCAATGTCTTTTAGGGTTAATCCAGCTTGATCTAAGGCTTTGGGAATTGCTTTAACAGGACCGATTCCCATGATTCTTGGCTCTACTCCAGAGGCTGCGTAAGAGACCATTCTTGCAATTGGTTCTATATTTAATTCCTTAACCATCTGCTCGGACATTACCATCACAAAAGCTGCGCCATCACTTGTTTGGGAAGAATTCCCAGCTGTCACACTTCCATCGGCAGCAAACACAGGACGAAGTTTAGCTAATGCCTCTAAAGAGGTACCCTTTCTAGGACCTTCATCTTGGGTTACAGTATAGTCTTTAGTACTTCTTTTGTTTTGATCATTGACATAGACCTGTTGAATATTTATAGGTACAATTTGATTGTCAAACAAACCTTCTTCTTGAGCTTTCAAAGCCTTTAAATGGGAATTATAAGCAAACAAGTCTTGATCCTCACGCGATACTTTGAATTGATGGGCTACCGCCTCGGCTGTTAGTCCCATTCCCCAATAGTAATCCTCATGACCTTGCTTGGCAATTGTATAATCCGGAGTAGGTCGGTAACCTCCCATAGGAATAAAACTCATACTTTCGGCCCCACCAGCTATAATACAGTGTGCCATTCCCGATTGAATTTTAGCAACAGCCATTGCTATGGTCTCTAAGCCCGAGGCGCAGTATCTATTTACGGTTACTCCCGGTACATCGTCAATTTTTAATCCCATTAAAGAGACTAATCTTCCCATATTTAGACCTTGTTCAGCCTCTGGCATTGCATTACCAACCATCACATCGTCTATGCGTTTTTTGTCAAACTCAGGAAGCTTGCTCATTAAATATTCAATGGTCTCTGCAGCTAATTCATCAGGTCTTTTAAAACGAAATACCCCCTTTGGGGCTTTACCCACAGCTGTTCGATATCCTTTTACTATATATGCAGTATTCATAATTTTACAAATTTTGTTGGTTAGATATTAGTTTCTAAGGGGCTTACCTGTTTTTAGCATATACTGAATACGCTCAAGGGTTTTACGCTCACCACACAGAGATAAGAAAGCTTCTCTTTCTAAATCTAAAAGATATTGCTCTGTTACATAAGTAGGCTCCGATAGATCGCCTCCGGCCATTACATAAGCAAGTTTATTTGCTATTTTTCTATCGTGTTCCGAGATGTATTTACCGGCCATCATGCTATCTGTTCCCACTAAGAACATTCCTAAGGCTTCTCTTCCTAAGACTTTTACATTTTTAGATTTAACCGGTTGGGTGTAACCTCTTTCTGCTAATAATAAAGCTTCTTTTTTAGCCACAGCCAAAAGCATGTTTTTATTTACAACCACAATGTCTTTATGTTTTTGTAAAATATTTAAATCATAAGCCTCATAAGCAGAAGTAGCAACTTTTGCCATACCTATGGTTAGAAAATTCTCTTGTAAAACATTTAATTCAACGTCATTTTTACGATATAGTTCAGAGGCACGTAGGGTCATTTCTTTGGAACCACCACCACCTGGAATAAGACCTACTCCAAATTCAACTAATCCAATATATGTCTCTGCCGCAGCTACTACTTTATCGGCATGTAAACTCAATTCACAACCTCCTCCAAAGGTCATACCAAATGGGGCAGCGACAACTGGAATAGCCGAATAACGCATACGCATCATTGTGTCTTGGAAGGTTTTAATAGCAATATTTAACTCATCGTATTCTTGCTCGGCGGCCATCATAAAGATCATCATTAAATTGGCACCCACCGAATAATTAGACCCTTGATTTCCAACAACTAAACCTTGGAAATCTTTTTCGGCAATCTCAACAGCTTTATTTAACCCCTGTAAGACTCCACCTCCAATGGTGTTCATCTTAGAATGAAATTCTAAATTTACTATTCCATCTCCTAAATCAATTAAAGAGGCCTCTTTATTTGACCATACCTTATTTTGACGAATATTATCTAAAATTATAAATGATTCTTGTCCTGGTATTACTTGGTAGGATTTAGTTAATTGATTATAGAATAGTTTTTTTCCATTCTCTATTTTATAAAAACTAGTATTTCCTTGATCTATAAAGTCTTCAACCCATTGACTTACCGTGTAGCCGTGTTTTTTTATTAACTCAGCACCTTTTTTAACACCTAGGATATCCCAGGTTTCAAAAGGGCCGTATTTCCAGGCATAACCAGTACGCATAGCATCATCAATTGGATAGAAATGCGCGGTTATCTCAGGAACTCTTTGTCCAACATAAGAAAATAAACTTGCTAAATGACGTGAGATTAATTCACCATATTTACTGGTATCACTTAATAAAACTTGAAGTCTGGCTTTAATCCCACCTGCTTGTTTAGCAGTTTCTAATAAATCAATAGACTCTCTTTGTAACTCCCTGTAGCTAAGTGTGTTTAAATCTAAGGCAAATCGTTGGGTTTTACCTTGTTTATCTATTTGCTTGTAATAAAAACCCTTTTTAGACTTATCACCGTAAAATTTGTTTTCCAACAAGAAATCTAAAGCTTTATTATCTTTAATCTCTTGGATCATTTTATCATTTGGACAATTCTGTTTTAGGCCATTTGTTACATTATAGGCTGTATCTAAACCTACTAAATCAGCAAGTTTAAAAGTACCTGTTTTAGGTCTACCTAAGATGGAACCCGTTAAACTATCGGTTTGTTCTACAGTAAGACCTATTTCTTGAGCAAGTTGCATAATCATGGCCATAGAGTATACACCAATTCTATTTCCTATAAAACCTGGGGTGTCTTTACACAACACAGGGGTTTTACCTAAATACAAGCTTGCGTATCTTTGAAAAAATTCCAAAACCTCCTTACTGGTATTTGGCCCGGGAATTATCTCAAATAACTCTAAGTATCTTGGCGGGTTGAAAAAGTGTGTACCACAGAAATGTTTCTGAAAATCTTCACTTCTTCCCTCAGACATTAAATGTATGGGAATTCCAGAGGTATTAGAGGTAATTAAACTACCTGGTTTTCTGTATTTTTCAATTTGTTCAAATACAGACTGTTTAATATCTAAACGTTCGATAACAACCTCAATTACCCAATCACAATCTTTAATTTGCTTTAAATCATCAGTAATATTACCCGTTTGAATTCTTTGGGCAAATTTTTGCACATAAATAGGGGATGGCTTAGATTTTAAAGCATTAGCCAAATGGGTATTAGCAATCGAGTCTCTAACTACTTTATCCTCTAGAGTCATACCTTTGCTTTGTTGCTCAGGTGTCAACTCTTTAGGTACTATGTCAAGAAGTAGTACTTCGAGTCCAATATTGGCAAAATGACAAGCAATAGCCGATCCCATAACCCCGGACCCTACTACGGCAACCTTTTTAATGATTCGTTTCATACTTTATTTTGATTTGGTTAATATTTATTTTTGAAAAATAGAGTCTATTTGGTTTCGAAAATAGTCTTCTCGTTTATTAAGGTATTAATAAGTTCGGTAACTTCAAAAAAATGCTCAATTTTTTGGGGATCAATATTGGCAAGAATCATCTGATTAAAACGCTTTACTTTTAGTTTAGAAAGTTCTCGTTTCTCAAGTCCTAATGGGGTTAGTTTTATAATAACACCACGTCCATCATTAGGGTTTTTTTCTTTTAGAATAAGCCCTTTTTGCTCCATTTTTTTTAAAGTTCTCGTCAAACTAGTTGCCTCCATACCCATACTAGGACCCAATAGGGTGGAAGGTGTTCCTTCTTTATTTATACTCAACAGTGCAAAGGCCAAAGACATACTAGCATCATATTTTGCAGCCTCTTCATTGTACATTCTAGCTACGGCTTGCCAAGTAGCTCTTAACACATAATCAATGGTTTTGTTATTCATATTGTTAGGATGTGAAAATCAAATATAAAAAAAAATAGTATGCATGCATACTATTTTAATGAATTTATTTTAATTAATATTAATTTTGATTACTTCTTTGATATATTTTATTGTATAAATCCTTATACATCTCTAAAATTGGTTTCCTTTTAAGTTTAAGAGTAGGAGTGAGCTGACCCGAGTCTATACTCCATACATCAGGAGTGAGTTCAAATCGTTTAACTTGTTCCCATTTACCAAATTTTTGATTAATTTGATTGATTTCTTTTTCGAAACGTTTTATCACCAGGGCATTACTAACTAAGTCTTCATTGGTTGACCCAATGTCTATTTGTTTTCTTTTTGCCCATTGGCGAACAAATTCAAAATTAGGCTGAATTAAGGCCGCTGGCATTTTCTCTGCCTCACCGATAACCATAATTTGTTCTATGAATCGGGATTGCTTCATCGTGTTTTCGATAATCTGGGGAGCTACATATTTTCCACCTGATGTTTTAAACATTTCTTTTTTTCGATCGGTAATATATAAAAATCCATCTTGATCAATCTTGCCAATATCTCCTGTATGAAAATACCCATCTGTGATCTCTTGGGCAGTTTTTTCAGGATCTTTATAATACCCCATCATTACACTAGGTCCTTTGACAAGTATTTCTCCATCTGGCCCAATTTTAACCTCCACATTATCCAAAGGCTTACCTGTTGAACCAAATCTAAAACCACCATTGGTTATTTGTTGAACAGAAATAACCGGGGAGGTTTCTGTTAATCCATAACCCTCTAAAACTGGTAGATCTGCTGCATTAAATACCCTTGCTAACCTTTGTTGTAAAGGAGCACTTCCCGAGACAATTACTTTGATTTGTCCACCAAGGGCTTGTTGCCATTTAGAGAAAACTAATTTTCTTGCCCAATATAACTGTGTATTGTACAGCCAACCTCTATTGTATGGTTCGTATTTAAAACCTAGCTCTAAGGCCCAAAAGAAAATTTTCTTTTTAATTCCCGTTAACGCGCTCCCGGTGGTGAATATCTTATCGTATACTTTTTCTAAAAGTCTTGGAACAACGGTCATCACATTGGGTTTTACCTCTTGGAGATTGTCTGCCATTTTATCGATAGATTCGGCAAAGTGGATTGAGACCCCGAGGTACTGATATAAATAGGTTATCATACGTTCGAAAACGTGGCAAATTGGTAAAAAGCTAAGACCTATATATTTGTCTTCTCTTACAAATGGTACCCTAGGGAAACTACCTAAAACATTAGATAAAATATTATTATGAGATAACATCACACCCTTTGGTCGGCCTGTTGTACCCGAGGTATAAATTAAAGTTGCTAGATGATCTGGTTTAATATTGTTTTTAATCTGATTTACTTGATCTTGATTACTTGGATCTGTACCCAGGTCTAATAGTTCATCTAAGTTTTTACACCCATCTATGGAATCAAAACTATATATTTCTTTTAGGTTTGGTAGCTGACTTTTAACCGAAATTAACTTATCATATATTTCTTGGTCTGAAACAAAACAATAACTAGAATCAGAATGACTTAGTATAAACTGATAATCTTCAGCAGAAATTGTTGGATAAATTGGAACGTTTTGAGCACCAGTTTGTAAAATTCCTATATCTAATACATGCCATTTGGTTTGATTTGTAGAAGAAATCACAGCTATTTTATCATTTTGCTTTACCCCTAAACGCAATAGAGCTCTTGAAACCTTATTGGCCTGGTCTATGTAGTTTTGCGAAGAAGTTTTTTGCCAAACTCCATTTACTTTTGTAACCAAAGCATCTTCAAGAGGAAAGTTTTCTAATTGAAAATAGGGAATATCAAAAAGTCTTGTTGGATTTATCATGTTTATTTAATTAGTAACTGCAAAATAAGCAAAAAAAACAACAAAAACTATCTGTTAATTAAAAATGTATTAGTCTAAAGTTTTAAGTAAATTTGTTGAGAATAAAAAAATAAACAAAAATTTATTATGATCTCAAATCGTTACCGATTAAACGAGGTGCTTGTATTGTTCTACAGGCTTTTTCTTGCTTTCTTTTTTTACTTTATAGCAAGAGTTCTTTTCTATTTTTATAATAGTGATTTATTAAATGTCGATTCACTTGGACAATTTTTAACTTTGAGTTATCATGGACTAACTTTTGATCGGATGGCAATTTTCTATGTCAATAGTTTGTTTATTATTTTATCGATTATTCCAATATTTAAAAATACAACCAAAGGCTATCAAAAAATGCTTTTTTGGGTATATATTATTCCAAACTTATTGGCCTATTCTACAAATTTTATTGATTTTATATATTATCGTTTCATTTATGCCAGAACTACAATAGCTGTTTTTGATAGTTTAGAACACGAGACAAATAAGCTGCAGTTGTTTTTTAACTTCCTGGGGGCTTATTACCATGTGTTTTTAATTTGTATAGTTCTTTGCATAACTTGGGTATGGTTGTATAAGAAAGTTAGTTTTAACAGAGTAATTAAAACAGAGAATAAAAAAAGCTATTGGATTGCAAGTATTTTTATTTTCGCATTAACCGGTCTTGGTTTTGTAGCCGGGGTAAGAGGAGATTTAAAAAAGACTACTCGTCCTTTGAATATTATTGATGCCAATAGACATGTGAGTAAACCAGAGCATGCCGATATTGTTTTAAATACCCCTTTTGCCATTTTACGTACCATAGGCAAAACTAGTTTTAAAAAGGTAGAGTATCTAGATCAAAAAGAACTCAAAGAGAATATAAGCCCTATAAAACAGTATCTTATCAACGAGCCTAGTGAGCCAAATGTGGTGGTTTTTATCTTAGAGAGTTTCTCCAGAGAATACATTGGAGCCTTTAACAAGGACCAAAATATTGAAAACTTTGTAAGCTACACGCCTTTTATAGATTCATTGGCTAGTTCAAGTTTAATTTTTCCAAATGCTTTTGCCAATGGCTATAAGTCTATTCATGGAATGTCTTCTGTGATAGCTGGTATTCCTTCATTCAAAGATGCTTTTACCTCCTCACCATTTCCAAAACAAAATATTGAATCCTTGGTCTCTACATTAAAAAGTAAAGGTTATGATACCTCATTTTTCCACGGTGCTCCTAATGGATCAATGGGATTCTTGGGTTTTGCCAATATCTTGGGATACGATCATTATTATGGTAAGACCGAATATAACAATGACCTAGATTTTGATGGAACATGGGGAATTTGGGATGAGCCATTTTTTCAATATATGAGAGAAACCTTAAATAACAAACAAACACCTTTTTTTGCTACCATGTTTAGTGTGTCTTCTCATGAGCCATTTAAAGTGCCGCAACAATATGAGGGTAAGTTTGCAAAAGGGAATCAACAAATACACCAAACAATTGGATACACAGACCATGCTTTAAAGGAGTTTTTTGAAAAAAGTAGTAAAGAGAAATGGTTCGACAATACGATATTTATTCTAACGGCTGATCACACAAATCAAGTGGATTATCCAGAATATACAAAGTTGGTTAATCGAACTGCTGTTCCAATTTTAATTTATTGGCCAAAGAAAAATTTAGTAGGAGAAGATACAAAACTTGCCCAACAAATTGATATATACCCAACGGTTTTAGATTTGATAGGCTATAAGGAACCCTTTAGAAGTTGGGGTAGGAGTTTGATAAATGATACCCTAACACAGCCCTTTACTATTAATTATGGTGCAAATGAATATACCTATCAACAAGGAGATTATATTGTTAGGTTTGATGGTAGACAAGTGACAGGTTTTTATGACATTAATGACAAGGGCTTGACCAATAACTTAATTGGAAATAAGAATCAACAGATGCAAGATTTAGAGCTAAAAGTAAAGGCTTTTATTCAAGATTATTTTCAGCGTATTATAGATAAAGAATTAGATTAAAAAAACAAATGCCTTAAGTATTTAGACTTAAGGCATTTGTTTTTATATCCTTACAATCTTATGTTCACACTGTTTTATAAAGTGTATAAGTATAGAAATCTGCTTGAGATAACTAAGTAGATTTTTTTATATTTAACAAACTACAATTTCTAGGGCTACAGATGCGGTCTTAGCTGATACTGGAACTTGTTGAAATCGTTGCCTAGAGCCTGTTTGAGTAATAGCTTGTCATGTTATTGTATAAAGTATAACAAGCCACTAAAGTCGTTTCCTGAATCTATACCACTAACTTAATTAAATATCTCGATAGGAAAATAAGTCAATACACCAAAAATAAATTATCCTTTACTAGGGATCAAGCTGTCCTTGAATTCGTATATTTAACTGTAAGACAAGCTTCTATAAAATGGACTATACCAGATAAAAACTACAGAATATTTGTAAAGCGATTTATAATCCCTATATAAAATAGGGTTAGGCTTTTAAATAAAACCTAACCCTATTTTTATTTTTGAACTTGCACACTTAAACGTAAAGTGTCCTTATGTTTGATTATCTAATGCTAAATTTTATAAAAAGAGAATATTTTTTAAAAAAATGGTTCTTTTTACTTAATATCATTTTGAATCAATAGCTGTTCTGCTTTTTCCAAATCTTTTTGTTCAACTAAAACATTTACAGCATTATCCGCTGAAACAAATCCTGCTGTAATAGAGGAATCAATGTCGTTTCTAATAATGTATGGGATATTGTTTTGTTCTAAAATATTTTTAACAGCCAAGACCATTATCTCGCTGCCAGCGTAAAGTATTACATGATTCATAATAATAGTAGTTTTTATTTAATCGAAGATAAATATTATTTATTGATTATCATAACTAAAATATGCAAAAATCAGATTAATTTTCTAAAAAAAATACGTCAATTTTAATATTAAAGCTTTTTTAATACGCATTAAAGATAATTTTTTTATTTTTAATTTATAGTAACAAAAAAGACAAACCAGTAGGGTTTGTCTTTTTTAGTTATTACTCACTATGATTTCTAAATACTAATTCATCATTAAATGCGTCTAGTAAAATAATACTGTCGGCTTTTACATTACCTGATAGAATTTCTTTAGATAATTTGTTAAGCACCTCTTTTTGCACTACTCGTTTCACTGGACGCGCACCCATTTCTGGATCATATCCTTTGTCAGCCAAAAATTCTTTAGCTTCAATTGTAGCCTCCATAATGATATTTTGAGCTTTTAACATCTTAATTACATTAAGTAGTTGTAAGTCTACTATTTCTAAAATGTTATCCTTTGTTAAAGGTGTAAACATTACCACTTCGTCTATTCGGTTTAAAAACTCAGGACGAACTGTTTGCTTTAATACATTAAGTACTTCTACTTTGGCTTGTTCAGAGGCTTGATCAAGATCTAAAGCATCTTCGAACTTCTCTTGAATGATATGGCTACCAATATTAGAAGTCATGATAATAATCGTGTTTTTAAAATCCGCTAAGCGACCTTTGTTATCAGTTAGCCTACCTTCATCTAAAACTTGAAGCAAAATATTAAAAGTATCTGGATGAGCTTTTTCTATTTCATCTAATAATACAACTGAATAAGGCTTTCTTCTAACAGATTCTGTTAATTGTCCACCTTCATCATAACCTACATATCCCGGAGGCGCTCCAACTAATCTACTTACGCTATGTCGTTCACTATATTCACTCATATCGATACGAGTCATGGCATTCTCATCATCAAACAAATAAGTGGCAAGGGCTTTGGCTAATTCTGTTTTTCCTACTCCTGTGGTTCCTAAGAATAAAAACGAACCTAGGGGTTTTTTAGGATCTTGTAACCCTGCACGACTTCTTCTAACTGCATCAGATATAGCTTCGATTGCTTCATTTTGTCCAACTACTCTTTTATGTAGCTCGTCCTCTAAATGTAGTAATTTCTCTCGCTCGCTTTGAAGCATTTTTGTAACTGGTACCCCAGTCCATTTAGCCACCACATCTGCTATATCCTCACTAGTTACCTCTTCTTTAATTAAGGTGTTTCCACTATTGTTGTTCTCTAGGTCTTCTTGAGCCTTTAAAAGTGCTTCTTGGGCATCTTTGATCTTACCATAACGAAGTTCGGCTACTTTTCCATAGTCGCCTTCACGCTCGGCTTTTTCCGCTTCGTTTTTGTATTTTTCAATTTCTTGTTTGATATTTTGTACGCGATCAACTACTTCTTTTTCACTTTGCCATTTACTAAAAAGATTGTTTCTTTCTTCTTTAATATTAGCAAGTTCTAATCCAAGAGATTTTAGTTTGGCTTCATCGTTTTCACGTTTAATAGCTTCGATCTCAATTTCTAACTGCATGATTCGACGATCTAAAACATCTAATTCTTCTGGCTTAGAGTTAATTTCCATACGTAATTTAGATGCAGCCTCATCCATTAGATCAATGGCTTTATCTGGAAGAAATCTATTTGTTATATATCTTTCGGATAAATTAACAGCCGCTATAATAGCCTCATCTTTAATACGAACTTTGTGGTGAGCCTCATACTTCTCTTTAATACCACGTAGAATAGAAATAGCGCTTTCTGTATCAGGTTCATCTACCATCACTTTTTGAAAACGACGCTCTAAAGCCTTGTCTTTTTCAAAATATTTTTGATACTCATCTAAGGTAGTGGCTCCAATGGATCTTAACTCACCTCTGGCTAAGGCTGGTTTTAAGATATTTGCAGCATCCATTGCTCCATCGCCCCCTCCAGCGCCAACTAAGGTGTGAATCTCATCAATAAACAAAATGATATTACCATCGGATGAGGTAACCTCTTTTACAACAGACTTTAAACGCTCCTCAAATTCTCCTTTATATTTAGCTCCTGCAATTAAAGCTCCCATATCTAAGGCGAAAATTTGTTTATCTTTTAAATTCTCAGGTACATCATGTTTTACAATACGATGTGCTAATCCCTCTGCAATAGCCGTTTTTCCTACACCCGGTTCACCGATAAGCATAGGGTTGTTTTTGGTTCTTCTACTAAGGATTTGTAATACACGTCGTATTTCTTCATCTCTACCTATAACCGGATCAAGCTTTCCTTCATTTGCTAGCTTTGTTAAGTTATTTGCGTATTTGTTTAATGAATTGTAGGTATCCTCTGCCGAGGCAGAAGTAACCCTTGCGCCATTGCGAATTTCTTGAATAGCAGCCTCTAAATTTTTTAAAGTAACACCTTGGTCTTTTAAGATTTGCGATACTTTACATTTTGCTTGGAAAATAGCTAGAATAAGATGTTCGATAGAGACAAACTCATCTTTCATTTCAAGGGCAATAGCTTGGGCTTGATTCATCGTATTACCGGCCTCTCTAGATAAAGTTATTTGTCCCCCTGAAACTTTTGGAAAACTCTGAATAGTAGCTTCTAAAACAGATTTAAAAGTTTCTATATTGATATTTAATTTTTTCAGAATAAATGGAGTTACATTTTCATCTACTTCCATAATTGCTCTGAAAATATGCTCATTTTCTATTTGTTGTTGCCCTAATCCTTGTACAATTACCTGTGCACGCTGTAGAGCTTCTTGTGACTTTATGGTAAAATTATTCAAATTCATTTTTCTTTTTTTTTAAAATTTTTGGTTGATTTTATTTATACAAATGATATTCCATTCTTAAAGATACGACAAATTGGCAATACTTTATGTTAAAAAGTTGGTTATGCTAGACAAAATGACTTATTTTAGCAACTCTTATTAATTAATACGCTAACATTTTGTCATATGGACTGGATTTTACTTACTAATAAACAACAAATTGACCAGTTAAAGGAATTGTCTAATCAAAAAGCTGTTATTGTTTTCAAAAACTCTCCAAGATGTTATATAAGTAAATTTTCTTTGAAAAATTTTGAGCGCACCTTTATTAATTCTACCCAAACTCCATGTTATATGGTTGATGTTATAGCAAATAGACCCGAATCACAATATATAGCCTCTGAGTTTAATGTAGAACATCAATCTCCTCAATTGTTAATTATCTATAAACAAGAAGTAGTTTTTGATTGTTCTCACGAGAATATAGACCCTAGTCAAATTCAAAAATTATTACTACGTATATAAATCCTGGGGTCATACAAATAAAGATGCCTCTTTAGTTATTGAATATTTTGATAATTAATATCTATGGTAGACACTATTTTATTTCCTGCTTTATATTGTGTTGAATTTATAGTCTCTAAAATATTTTTAGCCAAGTCTTTGCATTTACTTAAATCCTCCTGTCTATATGCTTGTGTTGCCTCAAGAGTGATTCCCATGGCATCGAGTTGATCTTGACTGTTTTGATTAAGTAATTTTTCTAATGCTACAGCATAAGAGTTATCTTGGTGAAAATCAATATCTCGAATAATTATTTGTTTATCCTTAGGATCTATTAAAGTAGTAAAACTTACACTTTGAAAAGGGGTATCCTGCTTTTGTTCAACTACATACTCAATTAATAAAAGATAAGCTTTTTCAAAATCAGCATTGTTCGAGCTGCTATTTAAATTCGAGTCTTGATAGGGAACTTTAAATTCTTTTTGAAATACAAAAGATGAAGTTTCTAAGTTCAAATACATTTCGCTGGGGAGTGTTGTATTTGCTACAGTGGGAACCGCGCTTAGGATACAAGCGCAAAAAAATAACTTTTTCATAGTAAAAATCGATTTGGTTGATTTGATTCTAATTTACGAAAAAGAAGCCAAATATTTAGTAATAAAAATAAAAAAAGAGATTTCTTTATGAAATCTCTTTTTAGTTTTGTTTAATTTCATGGGGGATAATGGGTATAACGTTAGTTTTACAGCTTGTTCCTTTTTGAAAAAAAACATAGATGTTGGTAAAAATAACGAAGGCTAGTGTTTCTAACACAACATCATGTAACATTTATGTTATTTTTTGTCTATCATACAACAAGTTAATTTCAAGAAAAATAACCCGATAGTAGTAGACCAGGTAAAAATATATTCAAAAAAATAGATATACTGTAACTTAAGTTACATTGGTAAGTAGGGATGTAGAATTCACCTGTGGAAAATTGTAAAACAGATTTGTTATTTTCTCACCTATGAGCTTAATTTCTGTTTTTTTTATAAAAAACTAAGTGCTACGTTATTAAATAGTTACTTTAAAGAGTGGTGAGATTATTTTTTCAATATGCTAAGATATGTTTTTTTTAATATATTTTTATGAAATATTTTTTACTCTCAAACCAAAGTAATCCATAAGATATGGTAAATAATTGTTATATTTGATATTCTTTAAAAAAACAGGATAAATTTTAAAACAAAATTTTTCTCAAAAGAATGCAAAAAATAAGATTTATGAGTTCTAAGATAATAGTTTTTATTGGTTCTGTTCTTTTTGTTTTATCTATCAGTAGCTGTAAAAAAGATCCAGTAGTATTACAAGAGCATATTCTCACGCCAATGTTTGATAAGAAAGTTTGTATAGATTCATTATTAATTCAAACTCGAATTGCCGTGGATAGTACCGCTGTTTATAAAAAAGACTCTTTACCTGTGTTTAGCATCCTTATAAAGTAAAAAATGGTGCCAAGAAACTTAAAAGTTATGTTTAAGTTTAAAAAAAGAGCTTATTAAGTTTCTAAGAAAAAAACCAAAAAGTAAAATAATATAACATGCTGTAAAGAGTATAATACAATACTCTATACAGCATGCTTTTTTTTGGTTTAATAGATGTTTTACTACTTTCTAGCCGGTAATAACATATTACTAACTTGGCCAAAACCTATTCGTATACCATCCTTTTGACAATATCCTTGCATAATGATAGTGTCATAGTCTTCTATAAATGTTCTACTACTACCATCTTTAAGAACCAGCGGTTTACTACCTGCCCAGGTTAATTCTAAAAGAGAACCGAAACTATCTGGTTGGGTTCCCGAGATAGTACCCGATCCCATTAAATCACCAGAATTAATCACGCATCCATTTACCGTATGATGAGCAAGTTGTTGACTCATTGTCCAATAAAGATACTTAAAGTTACTTTGGCATATTAAATTAGGCTCCTGATTTTTTGGTTGTAAATAAACTTGTAGATTAATATCAAATGTTTTATCACCGGATTGTTGTAAGTAAGGTAATGGAGTAGGGGATTGCTGTGGGCTGGCAACTCGATAAGGCTCCAATGCATCTAATGTTACAATCCAAGGAGAAATAGAGGTGGCAAAGTTTTTGGATAGAAAAGGTCCTAGGGGCACATATTCCCATGTTTGTATATCTCGAGCACTCCAATCATTTAATAGTACCATTCCAAAGATGTATTGCTCGGCGTCTTCAACGTTAATGTTTTCTCCAAAATTATTTGCATCGGTAGTAATAAAACCTGTTTCTAGCTCAAAATCTATACGTTGTGAAGGGCCAAAAATAGGTTGAGTTTCACCCTTGGGTAAAGTTTGACCAAGGGGCCTTTTTATTCTAACTCCAGATGGTACAACAGTTGAACTTCTACCATGGTATCCCACAGGAATATGTAACCAATTTGGTAGTAATGCGTTTTCAGGGTCACGAAACATTTTACCTACATTAGTAGCATGTTCGCGGCTGGAATAAAAATCCGTGTAATCTCCAATGAAAACAGGTAATTGCATTTCAACTTGATCTATAGGATGTACTATTGCTTGTCGATGTTTATCATTTAATTGTAATTCCGTGTTGTTTAGATCAAAAATGTCAGCTACTTTATTTCTAACTGCCCTCCAGGTTTTCTTACCTGAAGAAATAAAATCATTAAGGGTATCTTGTAGAAAAATGTCATCTGTTAATTCAATGCCTTTAAAATACCCTAACATCTGAAGAGCACTTAAGTCAATGGCATAATCTCCGATACGAGTTCCTATTGTTATAACATCATCCTTTGTGATAAAAACCCCAAATGGAATATTTTGAATAGGAAAATCGCTATTCTGAGCAACGTCTAACCAGGATTTCCTTGAAGGATCATTTGCGCTAATTATCATATTTATTTTATTTTAGTGTGTTAACTATATCAAATATATAATTAAGACCGAATATAACAAACGTTTTTTGTACATTTGGTTTTAATTAAATGAAAAACACATTAAATAATGAGAAAGGATACAGAAATTTTTGACCTTATTCTTGATGAGCAAGATAGACAAGTTCACGGTATTGAATTGATTGCTTCAGAAAACTTTGTAAGTCAAGAGACTATGGAGGCTGCAGGCTCATGTCTTACTAACAAATACGCTGAGGGATATCCAAATAAAAGATATTACGGTGGATGTGAGGTAGTGGATATTGTGGAACAGATTGCCATTGATCGTGCTAAGGCTTTATTTGGAGCTAAGTATGTGAATGTTCAACCGCATTCAGGTTCTCAAGCCAACACTGCTGTTTATGCTGCTTGTTTAAAGCCAGGAGATAAAATTTTAGGATTTGATTTATCACATGGAGGACACTTAACACACGGATCACCGGTAAACTTCTCTGGTAAATTATATACACCTGTTTTCTACGGAGTGGAGCAAGAAACAGGAATGCTAGATTATGATAAAATTCAAGAGATAGCTACAAAAGAACAACCAAAGATGATTATCGCTGGTGCATCTGCTTTCTCTCGTGATATAGATTTTAAACGTTTTAGAGAAATCGCCGATAGCGTTGGTGCTCTTTTAATGGCTGATATTTCTCATCCTGCTGGATTAATCGCAAAAGGATTATTAAATGACCCAGTTCCTCATTGTCACATAATTACAACAACCACACATAAAACCCTTCGTGGTCCTCGTGGAGGAATGATTATGATGGGTGAGGATTTCCCTAACCCATTTGGAATTAAAACTCCAAAAGGAGAAACTAGAATGATGTCCTCTTTATTGGATAGTTCTGTTTTCCCTGGAAATCAAGGAGGTCCTTTAATGCATATTATTGCAGCTAAAGCCGTTGCTTTTGGTGAGGCTTTATCAGATGAGTTTTTCCACTATGCTTTACAGCTGCAAAAAAATGCGAAAGCAATGGCAAAAGCTTTTGTAGATAAAGGCTATAATATTATCTCTGGAGGGACAGATAATCATATGATGCTTATTGACTTACGTAATAAAGGAATCTCTGGAAAACAAGCTGAAGAGGCTTTAGGAGTTGCTGAGATTACAGTTAATAAAAACATGGTTCCTTTTGATGATAAATCTCCATTTGTAACATCTGGTATTCGTATTGGAACACCTGCTATTACAACAAGAGGTTTAAAAGAGCAAGATATGGTAGTTATTGTGGAATTAATAGACAAAGTTTTAACCAATATTGACAACAAAGAAGTATTGGAGCAAGTAAGAGAGTCTGTTAACGAAATGATGGGAGACAAGCCAATGTTTGTTATGTAATTATCCTTGAAAGAAATAGATTTATAAACCAGCTCTAGGGCTGGTTTTTTTTTATTTATAGCCTTTGGATTAGATAAAACTTTTGAAAAAAAATACTATAAAGGTTTTTGCTTTATAGGTGTGGATTTTGGCTGATTTTTTGATAACTTAGCCCTGTTAATAGAAGAAATAATGATAAAAAGTATTTTTTTCTGTGGAGCACTGATTTTAATTGTCTTAGTGCATGCTTGCCAAGGAAAGCAAGAAGAATCCACAGTTAAAAAAGTTGAACAAGTAAAATCTAAAGTTGAGTTTTCACAAGAACCTCTAAAAGAATATAAATATAAGGATTATAAAGTTTTGGGCTATTTTAACATAGATAAAGATAGTGTGATATTTGCTTTAGATTCTATAGATGATAGCGTTGTTAAAATAATTGAAAATGCTAAGATTAAACAAGTTACCATAGATCAAGATTATATTACCTTACAAGATGTAAACTCGCGTAAGACTTGGAAAGCTCAAAAAAATCAAGGAAGCTTATTTATTTTAGATCAAGCTGAGAATAAATTGGTTTGTGATATAAAGAACAACGGAAAGTCTATTGTTGTTTATCATTCTTTTTTTCAAATATCAGCCACACATCAGGTATCAGGAACCAGAGCAGTCTATAATGCATCTACTTATGGGATCTTAAAGGAGCAGCAAATTCTAGAAGATTATGATTTTTTAACAGCAAAAAAAGGGTATTTAATCCAAGTAAGTTATCATTTAGACTTACAATAACAACTTTTAAAAACCAGAAAAAGGATACTTATAAAAAAGAGCAGTCTAGTGAAAACTGCTCTTTTCTATAATTTTTTATTAAGGATAATAAGTCATTTATATAACAATAAGTTGTAAATCTTTTTTAATGCTTTTGAATCTAAGGCTTTTAAAAAAAAATGATCTTAAATAAAGGAAAAAAATAGCTCATTATTAAACTAAAGATTCAAAATAAGATTTCAAGAACTTATAAATAAGCTTTAAAAAATTGAAATAGTATCACCAAATATTACCATAGCATAATTCACAGCATTTCAAGTGGGTCTAATTTATTAGTCTAATTTAGATTCTAAAATACATTGAAAATTAACCTTTTGATTATCGTCTTGAATAATATAGTGATTTTGATGCTGTGATATATTTCTGCTAATAGTATAGGGTTCTTTAAAGATAAGTTCTTTTTGAAAAACCATGTCTAGAATCCTGATATTCTCTAAAGGTAGATCATTTTGATGTATGGCATCAATAACCCATTCAATGTATTTAATGTTTGTTACATGTTTAAGCATATCTAAATCCGAATAACGAACAACATCGTTAGCTAAAAACTGTAATTCAAGTTGTTTTGAAAAATTTGTAAAAGCACTTTTAAATACTTTTTTTTGTTCATATTTAGTAAAATGTTGATGGTCTATTGTAAGGCCTTGTGGTCTTCTTGTTTGGGTGTTAATAATAACCCAAAGCGAGCTAGCCCCAATAATGGGCTTATTATCCATCAGGACTTGAAAGTTTCTTATCGATCTGACCCCATCAAGTTTTTCAATCCAAGTTGATATAGTAATGGTTTGTTGCCAACTAGGCATATAATCGATTTCTAAACGAAATTTGTTTAAGACCCAGGCTTGATTATGTTTTTCTAAGTCCCATAAACTAATTCCCCCTAAAACCGAGTGGTTTGAGGAAACGAGTTGTAAGAGTTTACATAAATCTACTAATTTTAGTTTTCCATTAGTATCACAATCAAAATAATCAATAATGAAGGTTTCTTGGTGAATAGAGTTGAAATCTTTTGATATCGGCATACTGTCTTTATTTTTTCATGGACTTTTCTATGGTTTGTAAAATTGGATTTAAGTCCGATTGATAGTCAAACCAGTGGATGTTTGGTGTTCGATTAAACCAGGTTATTTGTCTTTTTGCAAAACGTCTAGTATTTTTTTTGATTTCTGAAATAGCAAAATCTAAGGAACACTCCTGATTCAGATATTCAAAAATTTCTCTATATCCAACGGTTTGAAGCGCATTGTGGTCTTTGTAATCTAAAAGTGAGCGAACCTCTTGAACTAAACCTTTCTCTATCATTTGATCCACTCTATCATTGATTCTTTGATACATGGCTTGGCGCTCAGCTGTTAAACCAATTAAAATAGGGGTGAAGTTTCTTTGTGTTGATTTTTGATTTAAAAAAGAAGAGTAAGCGCGATTGGTTCCTAAGCAAACCTCTAAGGCTCTTATAACTCTTTGGGGATTATCTAATGCAACTTTTTGATAGTGTTCAAAATCTAACTCCTTTAAAAGTTCTTGTAAAGGGGCTAATCCATTTTGCTTATATTCCAGATTTAAACTCTCTCGGATCTCAGGGGCTATTTCAGGAAAATCATCTAATCCTTGTATCACAGCCTTTACATACAACCCCGAACCACCTACCATGACTTGGATATTATTTTTTTCAAAGAGTTGATCTAATTTAGCAATAGCTTGTTTCTCAAAATCTCCCACACTATACAAGTCTTCAATAGAGATATTTTGTATAAAATGATGTGGTACCGCTTCGAGCTCTTTGTCACATGGGACAGCTGTTCCTATATTCATTTGTTTATAAAACTGTCTTGAATCGCAGGAAATAATTTCACTATTGTAATGTTTAGCAATTTCTATGGCCAATGCTGTTTTGCCTATCGCTGTTGGCCCAACAACGACAATTAAGTAATTCTTATCTTTATTTGTATGCATCTTCTAGTTTTTCTCCACAGTTATAACAATAATTGGCATCATCATCATAAATTGTTGTTGTGCATGAATTGCAGTTCCTGCGATTTCTTGCATCTAATCGATTTCTTTTAATATTTGAAAATTCAGCAGTAACAATACCTGTAGGTACGGCAATAATACCATATCCCATAATCATAATCAGAGTTGCGATCATTTGACCATACATAGTCTGGGGAGCAATATCTCCATAACCAACGGTAGTTAATGTTACCACACACCAATAAATACTTCTTGGTATGTTATTGAATCCGTTCTCTTTACCCTCGATAACGTACATTAAAGCACCCAGGATAACACTCATTACTAATATAAAATAGACAAAAACTATAATCTTTGTTTTACTAGCTTTAATAGCCAGTTTTAAATGAGACTCCTGACCAATATAAGGAACTAGGTTTAAAATCTGGAACAAGCGTAATAAACGAAGAGCTCTAACAACAGTTAATATCTCTACATCGGCAATAAAGAATGACAAATACATCGGTAAGATTGACATAAAGTCTACAATACCATAAAAACTAAAAATATAATTTAATGGCTTTCTATTACATAAAATACGCAACACATACTCAATTGTAAAGAAAACTGTTATAACCCACTCTAAAAACTTTAAAGCAGTGTGATGTTTAGTATCAACGCTTTGAACTGATTCTAGCATGATTAAAAACACACTCAATAAAATAACAGCCAAAAGAGCTACATCAAAAAGCTTTCCACCTAAGGTATTAGAACCATAGATGATAATGTATATCTTTTGTTTTAAAATATCCCATTTATTCTTTAACCTCTTTCTCACTATTGTCCGAATTAAAACGTGTTATTTTATAACCAACCTTTTTATTTAAGTAATTTAATACAATATTTCTATTATTTCTGTGAAAGTTTATCGGTATTAAGTTACTACTTATTCTCTCAAGAGAATTAACCTGGTAATTTAAATCATAAAAACAATACCCAAGTAGCTTGCCATCTTGAAGTACAATTGCGCTTTTTTCTTCTAATTTACGTCCCTTTCCTGAAATTAAAATAGTGCCTTTATCTACATTATAAGGGTTTAACATACTTAGAAAAAGCTCATTATATGTACTTTTATCTATTTGTAAATCTTTGGAAAATGTCTCAGAAGTTATTTTCTTGGATTTTTTATCATATAAACATTCCAAATAGTAATCATAGGTAAAATTCGTTGTTATTTTGTCTATAAACTTTTTGCCTTCATTGTAAGTGGTACAAGCCATAATACTTTTTTTTCTACCATCTGTCTTCTCAATGGTAAAGTAAAAGTATCCCTGCAAGTTGGTCTTTAAATATACAGAGTAAGGAAAAACGTTCTTTTTACTAACTTTGTTGTATTTAGGTTTATTTAATTCAATTTCTTCACTTTGTTTTAATAAAGCAATTAGTTCATTTCCTGTTTTCTCAAAAGTAACCGTATAGGTTTGTTGTTGAATTTTTTTAAAGACAGGGGAGTTGCTAGTGAAATGTTGTTGAATTTTCTTTTTGATATTTCTACTTTTCCCTATATAAATAATATTACCTTTCTCATCATGTATATAATAAATACCTACTTGACTAGGTAGACTATCTAAAATATCTAAGAATTTTGGATTAAGCCCAGTTTTTATATCGGTCTTAATCATAGAGGTAACAATACTTTTTTGGGTGTCTTTAGATAGTAATAATTGAAACAGTTTAACTGTAGCTAAAGCATCACCACTTGCACGATGTCTATCAGAGATAGGAATACCTAAGGAGCGAACTAATTTTCCCAAAGAATAAGATGCCATATCAGGTAGTAACTTTTGCGAGAGTTCAACGGTACACAATGTTTCACGTTGATAATCAAATCCTAATCTTCTAAACTCGGTCCTAAGTACGCGATAATCAAACTCGGAATTATGTGCCACAACAACGCAATCTTGCGTTATTTCTAAGATTCGTTTAGCTACCTCATAAAATTTAGGTGCCAAACGTAACATGGCATTATTAATACCGGTTAGTTTTACCACAAATGGCTGAATTTCAATCTCCGGATTGATCAGACTAATAAATTGATCAACGACTTGATCACCGTCAAATTTATAAATGGCAATCTCTGTAATTCCCTCTTCATTAAACTGACCTCCTGTAGTTTCTATATCTAAAATCGCGTACAATATGCTAAAATATTAATTAATAATTTCGATCACCAAAAATACTACTACCAATGCGAACCATTGTACTGCCACAGTCTATGGCGATTTTGTAATCGTTACTCATTCCCATTGATAAGGTATCTAAATCTATATTTTCTAAACCACTATAATCTTGTTTAATAAGGTTATATATTTGGTTTAATTCTGTGAATTCATTTTCTATTTGCTGCTTATCTGTTGTAAAGCTAGCCATGCCCATTAGACCTTTGATACGTATGTTTTTGAATTCTTTAAATTCTTGACTCCCTAAAATATCTAAAAGCTCTTGTTTATCTAAACCAAATTTAGTTTGCTCACTTGCAATGTAAACCTGTAGTAAACAATCAATTACACGGTTGTTGTTTTTTGCTTGCTTATTTATTTCTTTTAGTAAACGCATGCTATCCACCGCGTGAATCAAACTTACAAAAGCAGCCATATACTTAACCTTGTTTCGTTGTACATGACCTATCATGTGCCATTGTATATCTTTGGGAAGCTCTTGGTGTTTATCACACATTTCTTGAATTTTGTTTTCCCCAAAAATACGCTGACCAGCCGCATAAGCTTCCAAAATCAAGTCATTGGGTTTTGTTTTAGAAACCGCCACTAAACTTACCTGATCTGGTAATTCTTGCTTAACTTTCATTAAATTCTCATCAATACGCATAATAAAAATATTTAAATTTCGTAAATAAATAAACCATTCATGAATTTTGGTTCTATATATGTACTCTTAGGAGGCATAATTAATGAATTATCCGCCACTTGTTTAATCTCTTCTACATTGGTTGGATATAACATAAAACCAACCTCATATTCACCTTCATCCACCATTTCTTTAATAGAAACTATAGACTGGTTACCAGGTATATAATCAATCCTTGCATCATTACGTAAATCATCTAATCCAAGTATAGGGTGTAGTACTTGATCGTAGAGAATCTGAGCGTCTAATTGTTGTAATATATCATCTGTCTTGTGAATATGCTTTAGACGAAGCGCATAAAAATCCCCATCTAAATACATCCCAAATTCCATTTTTTTTGTAGGTTTCCATAATTGCTGTTCTTTATTGATTACATGAAATTTCTCTTCAATTAAGGCTAAAAACTCTTCTTTGGTATGGTTGTTTAAATCGTGAATAATTCGATTAAATTCATATATCTTAATATTGCTTTCTGAAATAAGATAAGTCATTACGGAATTATTTATTCCTTTTGTATTGCCAGGATCTTGTTTTTGTAAAAGATCTGCCGAAGCAAATCGATGGTGTCCATCGGCGATATATAACTCGGATATATTTTCAAATTCTTGACACAACCAATCAATATCACTTTGTTGTTCTATTTTCCAAATAGTATGTCTTTCTCTGGTTACCGTTGAAAAATCATAAATAGGTCTTTGCTCTTTTTGTTGATCTAACCAATTATTAATAGATTCTTTATCCGGGTACATCATTAAAACAGGCTCGGTATTAAATTTGCTATAGTCTAAATACTCTTTAAATAATGCTACTCGATACTCTAAGGTATCTTCATGTCTTTTAATAACACCACTTTGATAATCCTCTAAAGAACAACCAGCTATGATGCCAGTGAAATTGGATGTTTTTGTTTTGATTTGGTAAACATAAAAAACAGGCTTTTCCTCTTTAAGTAAAATTCCTTCTTTTTTAAAATCGTTTAATTTAGCCGACACCATTTTAAATCTTTTATCACTTGTTACCTTTTGAAGATTAACATAAGCTGGGTTTAAAACATGTAAAAAAGAAAAAGGGTTAAAATCTAAAAGATAGGCCAGTTCAACTGCTGTATAATCTTCAAAAGACCTACAACTAACCAAGCTAACTTTATCTTTAGTAGGGCGTATGCCCTGAAAAGGTATTATTTTTGCCATTCTTATGGTATCAAAATCATAAAGACAACTGATTTAAACCAGTTGCCTTTAATTTGGTTATTATATATTTATTACAAGAACATCTTAGCTACGTGTTCTGCTTTTTTACTCTGGGAATAATCGTAGAATCCTTCTGATGATTTCACACCTAATTTTCCAGCCATTACCATATTAACAAGTAATGGACAAGGTGCGTATTTAGGGTTTTTAAATCCTTCATACATTACATTTAAGATAGATAAACAAACATCTAAACCAATAAAATCAGCTAACTGTAAGGGTCCCATTGGATGTGCCATTCCTAAACGCATAACCGTATCGATTTCTTGCACACCTGCAACACCATTGTAAAGGGTCTCTATAGCCTCATTAATCATAGGCATTAAAATGCGGTTAGCCACAAAGCCTGGGTAGTCATTTACCTCAGTTGGAGTTTTACCAAGTGTAACTGATAAATCCATAATAGTCTTTGTAACTTGATCAGAGGTATTATATCCACGAATTATCTCTACAAGTTTCATTATCGGAACTGGATTCATAAAATGCATTCCAATTACGCGTTGTGGATTCTTAACAACCGAAGCAATTTGTGTTATTGAAATAGAAGATGTATTAGAGGCTAAAATAACGTCCTCTCTACAAACTTGACTTAACTCTTTAAATATATTTAATTTTAAAGTTACATTTTCAGTTGCAGCCTCAACTACTAAATCTGCGTTTACCACTCCATCTTTTATATCGGTGTAGGTGATAATATTTTCAAGAGTAGATTTTTTGTCTGCTTCAGTAATAGATCCCTTTGCAATCATTCTATCTAAGTTTTTAGCTATAGTAGCCATTCCTTTGTCAATAGATTTTTCACAAATATCAATTAATAAAACGGTAAAACCTTTTTGTGCAAAGGTGTGAGCGATCCCATTACCCATAGTACCTGCACCAATTACTGCAATGTTCTTCATAATTATTTTCTAGTTTTTTATTAGTATTTATTTTAATGGTCAAAAGCCTCGATGATTTGATAGGCCAAGCGCAAAGCATTGGTTCCATCTTGTAGAGTAACAACAGGCGTGGTGTTATTTACAATGGCATCGTGGAAGGTTTCTAACTCGTCTAAAATAGCATTATTTTGTTTTACTTGTGGATTATCGTAATAAATTTGTTTTTTTACGCCCTCTGCATTTTGTAGAATTAAATCAAAATCGCCTGGATTCTTCGGAGCCTCTTTCATTTTAACTACCTCACAAGTTTTCTCTAAGTAATCTATCGATATATAAGCGTCTTTTTGAAAAAAGCGAGTTTTTCGCATATTTTTCATAGAGATTCTACTAGAGGTAATATTGGCAACACATCCATTTTCAAATTCTACTCTAGCATTAGCAATATCAGGGGATTCACTTAAAATAGCAACTCCACTAGCGCTTACCTTTTTAACAGGAGATTTCACAACACTTAGGATTGCATCTAAATCATGAATCATTAAATCCAATACCACCGGTACATCTGTACCTCGAGGATTAAATTCAGCTAATCGGTGAGTTTCAATAAACATTGGATTTTCAATTTTAGAGACAACAGCTTGGAAGGCTGGGTTAAAACGTTCTACATGTCCCACTTGACCCTTTACATTATATTGCTGGGTTAAGGCAATTAATTGCTCAGCCTCTTGTACAGTGGTTGTAATTGGTTTCTCTAAAAAAACATGCTTACCTGCCTGGATGGCTTGCTTTGCACATTCAAAATGAGATAAGGTTGGAGTGACAATATCAACAACATCCACAGATTGTATTAATTCTTCAATACTAGTAAAGCGATTATATCCAAATTCATTTTCAACTTTAATGGCATTTTCTTCACAAGGGTCATAAAACCCTACTAACTCGTACTTTTCTGATTGGTTAAGCAAACGTAAGTGAATCTTACCTAAGTGACCTGCTCCCAATACACCAACTTTTAGCATATTAAATTTATTTCCAACAAAAATATAACATATTTATCTCTTTGGGTAAAAAAAGCACCATAAACTTTAGTGTTTTAATTTTTTTAAAAACCTTGGTAAAACAATCTTGAGCGATATAATACCAAACACCAATAGGTATTATTTATGTTTCTCAGTAGTGGATAAGTAAGCAGTCTGTATTGTTGAAAAAGTAAAAACTATTTATTTTATTAATTTTCAATTAGTTGTGTTCTGGATTGTTTTTATTTTGATTTAAATGTCTTTTTAGGCAAAATAAATTCCAAAACATTTACAATTGTTAAAATAGTAGTTTTTATCAGATTTATTAGTCTTTTGTGAATAGCCGGTAATTGGCTAAAAAATAGTGGAAGAATAAACACCCTTTAAAAAAAACTAGAAGCTACCCATAAGGAGAAAACCTATTGGATATATTTAAATTTTATATAGGTTTTTATAGTTATTTTTCAAAGCAGTTAATAAGACTTCATTTATTAGATATAATGTGTATTTTTGTTTTAAACTAATTTTAACAATAGTGAAAGATTCTGTAAAACATCAAGGTTTAAGAAACAAATTAGTACAAAGCCTTGAGCAAAAAGGTATTAGTGACTCCAAGGTACTACAAGCTATTAAACAAATCCCTAGACATCTTTTTTTAGATTCTAGTTTTGAAGATTTTGCATATCAAGATAAAGCCTTTCCAATTGCAGCAGGGCAAACAATTTCGCAACCCTATACCGTGGCTTTTCAATCGCAACTCTTACAAGTTAACAAAGAAGATAAAATACTGGAAATCGGCACAGGGAGTGGTTACCAGACTGCAGTTTTAGTTGCAATGGGAGCAAGGGTGTATAGTATAGAGCGTCAACATGAGCTTTTTAAAAAAACAAGTGCTTTATTGCCAAAATTAGGTATTAGACCTAAACATTTGAGTTTTGGTGATGGTTATAAGGGACTTGCTAGTTATGCCCCGTATGATTCAATTATAGTCACAGCAGGAGCCCCTTTTATTCCTGAAGCTTTGATGGCTCAACTTAAAATAGGAGGCAGGCTAATTATTCCACTTGGGGAACATAGCCAAATTATGACAGAACTTGTGCGAATAAATCAAACTCAGTTTGAAAAATATGAGCATGGGGATTTTAAATTTGTGCCCTTACTTGCCAATAAGAGTTAAAACAAGAAAAGCCCCAAAAGAGGCTTTAACTTTTTGGGGCTTTTATAATTTTTTTAAAAAGCTTTTTTCAAGCGATCTAAATCTCTTTTTGTATCTCTTTCTTTCATAGTTTCTCGTTTATCGTAATTTTTCTTTCCTCGACAAAGAGCAATCTCTAACTTAGCTAAACCTCTTTCGTTTAAAAATAATCGTAACGGGATAATAGTTAAACCCTTATTTTGTACACTTTTTAAAAGACTGCGTAATTCTTTTTTATTTAAAAGTAGTTTTCTTTCGGTTTTGGCCTTATGATTGAAATGTCTACTGTATGCATATTCTTCAATTTGTGTATTAATGGCAAAAAGCTCATGGCCTTGAAACTCACAAAAACTCTCTGCGATATTGGCCTTGCCCAGTCGAATAGATTTAATTTCTGTTCCCGTTAACACAATGCCGGCTGTGTACCTATCAATGATTTCATAATCAAATCTGGCCCTTTTATTTTGTATATTAATGTTCTTCTGCATTTTGCAAAATGTTATTTTAATTAATTCAATGCTGGCAAAAAAAAGAGTTGCCACTACAAAGTAACAACTCTTTTGGTAAATCTTAAAATTTAATTCTAGAAAAAGAAGTATCCTAAAGAAACCATCCAAGCACTTGGCTTAGTTTTAGAATCTTTACTTACATTTTTAAATCCTCCATCATAAGAGACATCGAGTGTGAAATTTAAAACATCTACACCAAGACCAACTCTATATCCTAGATTATCTTTGTTGAAATTATCAAAAACTCCAGCTATATCTTTTGTTTTAAAATTATCTCCTACCATATTGGTGTACACTCCTCCAGCAAAACCTCTTACATGTAACACAGGAAGTTTTATAAAACGATATCCAACAACCAATGGTACTTCAAGGTTTTTCATAGTAGAGGTTTCTTGATTTGTTGCCCCATCGAACTTTACGTTCTTTTCCGTATACATCAATTCTGCTTGTAGATAGGCTTTTTTTATGTTTACTCTAAACATTGCTCCCGCACCCCAGCCAGTTGCAGATTTACTGTTGTAATCTTTTAAGTTAGTGGACATCTCGGTAAAGTTTGCACCTGCTTTTATACCAATATGAACTGGCGATACGGATTGAGCAAATGTATTGGTTGTAGCAATGGCAAAGACCATGGCTAAACAAAGTAAAATTTTCTTTTTCATAATTGACAATTTTTATTATTAATATCAGGCTTTAGTTTATGTCTAATTCCTAGACTATTTTATAGCATCAAGTGTGCCAAATTTTTTAAAAAATAAGTAAAGTCTATACCTTATATAAATATACATTACTTTTTTTGAACTTATAGTTATTTCAAGTAAAACAAATATAGGTTTTTGCTGTTTTTTAAAAAAAGCAGAACGTTACTATATTGGTATTAGGGATAAAAAAAACCTGTAACAATTATGCTACAGGTTTTAAGGGAATTTTGTGGGGAGAGCAGGATTCGAACCTGCGAAGGTTTCCCAACGGATTTACAGTCCGTCCTCGTTGGCCGCTTGAGTATCTCCCCAATTTGGGTTTTATTATTTATACTTGTTTTAAAGAAATTTTGTGGGGAGAGCAGGATTCGAACCTGCGAAGGTTTCCCAACGGATTTACAGTCCGTCCTCGTTGGCCGCTTGAGTATCTCCCCAGTATGGTTTCTTTGTTTTATTATACTTGTTTAAAGAAATTTTGTGGGGAGAGCAGGATTCGAACCTGCGAAGGTTTCCCAACGGATTTACAGTCCGTCCTCGTTGGCCGCTTGAGTATCTCCCCAGTGTGGTTTCTTTAAAATAAAATGCCCTCTTTAAATATATTTAAGAGTAGTGGGGAGAGCAGGATTCGAACCTGCGAAGGTTTCCCAACGGATTTACAGTCCGTCCTCGTTGGCCGCTTGAGTATCTCCCCATTGGCATTTTATTAAGTATTTTCAGTATTTTATAGAACTTAGGTGGGGAGAGCAGGATTCGAACCTGCGAAGGTTTCCCAACGGATTTACAGTCCGTCCTCGTTGGCCGCTTGAGTATCTCCCCTGTAAGCAACTTGGCTTGTTTTGTTGATTTCAACGCTGCAAATATAGCGCTGTTTCTCTAATGTGCAAGGACAATGTTGATTTTTTTTTAACTTTATTTTTCCCCGTATCACTAACTCTTTGGTTATAAAAATGGTACGGGGAATATTTTTTTTTAAAATTTATTTACTGTTTGTCTAATGGCAACTAGTTTTTTCATTAAATCTTCAAAATAATCTAAATGTAACATATTTGCCCCGTCACTCTTAGCATTAGCCGGGTCAAAATGCGTCTCTAAAAACAAACCATCCACACCAACTGCAATACCAGCCTTAGCTATTGTTTCAATTAAATCAGGTCTTCCCCCTGTTACCCCTGAGCTTTGATTGGGCTGTTGTAAAGAGTGGGTTATATCCAGTACTGTGGTTGCGAATTCTTTCATAGCAGGAATACCTCTATAGTCAACTATCATATCTTGATAACCAAACATAGTACCGCGATCGGTTACCATTACATTTTGATTCTGACAATCTAAAACTTTTGTTACCGCATGGTGCATGCTTTCAGGACTCATAAACTGTCCTTTTTTTAGATTGACAACTTTTCCTGTTTTGGCCGCCGCCACAACTAAATCAGTTTGTCTAACTAAAAAAGCTGGGATTTGTAGAACATCAACGTATTGTGCTGCTAAATCGGCATCGGAACTCTCATGGATATCCGTTACAGTTGGTACATTAAATTCTTTTCCAACTTTTTGTAAAATTTTCAAAGCCTTTTCATCCCCAATTCCTGTAAAGCTATCTATTCTTGATCGGTTAGCCTTTTTAAAAGACCCCTTGAAAACATATGGAATTTTAAGATCATCTGTAACCTTTACAATTCGCTCACAAATACGCATAGCCATTTCTTCTGATTCTATGGCGCAGGGTCCAGCTAGAAGAAAAAAGTTATCTGCATCGGTGTTTTTAATTAAAGGAATGTTAGTAATATTCATATACGGCTATTTTTTATTTTTATTTTTATTTTTTTTCACTTTAACAACCTCTGGTTTATTAGAGGCTTGTTGTTTGATATTTGTTGTGTTTTTACTTTGGATAAAATAAGCAATTACTGCCACAGTTACAACACCAAAAGATAGGTTATTTGTAACAGCGTTTCTTAAAAATAAATCAAATGAAGAGTTTTTAATTGCCTCATCACTTGGCATATTAATCTGAGTTTGCAGGGCAAGTTGCAGATTATCAAGAAAATCAGGTGTTACTTGTTTAAAGGTAATATATTGAATTAATGGATAAAAGAAAGTAACCATAATACACATAGCAAGTCCACTTAAAAAAGCTTTTTGCCAGGTAATAGTACCATTATAATATTCCTTTTTTTTCTGTCTTATTGCCAAGTAATAAAGCAATATAAGTACGATATTAAATAAAATATCGAATCCTACCACATATCGAATTTTTTCTACCTGGTGATATCCCATGGATTTAATAAAAAACATCCAAATAAGTGCTGCAAGAGTAGCTATGGCAGCCCACTTAAATTCAATAGAGAATTTCTTCATTATTAAGTTTTATAAATAATAGTCAAAAGTAAAGTTTTTATTTTATAGCTTAAAATATATTTTATTTTGATTTTTTTTATTAGATTTAGATATAGAAATGATTTCTATGCAAAAAACTCCATTAAAAAATTTATTTTTTTTAAAACTCACCCTTAAATGTTATTTATTATGAAAAAATTAGTTTTAATCAGACATGCCAAATCCTCTTGGGATACGGTAATGAAAGATAGTGAGCGTCCTCTTTCCAGGCGAGGAATTAAAGATGCCCACCTAGTTTCAACAGCTTTAATAGAGCATTTACCCGATAAATATATCATTTGGTCAAGTATTGCCAAAAGAGCTAAAGAAACAGCTGTAATCTTTGGACAAAATATGGATATGAATCTAGATTGTATAATTCTAAAACCTGAAATTTATACTTTTGAATATAAAACCCTGTTAGAAGCTATAAAGAAATGTGAAAATCGCCACGATAGCCTAATTCTTTTTGGTCATAATAATGCTATAACAAAATTTGTTAATAAATTTGGTAACCTGTTTTATAATAATATTCCTACCTGTGGAGTAGTTATACTAAATTTTAACCAAGACAAGTGGGAGGATATAGAATATGGCAATATTGAATTAACCATATTTCCTAGAGACCTTAAACAAGATGAGCAATAAATCACCGAAGTTTACTTATATAGATCGAGAAAAAAGTTGGCTTTCTTTTAATGAACGAGTTTTACAAGAAGCCGCAGACTCTACTGTCCCATTATTAGAACGTTTGCGATTTGTGGGGATATTCTCCAATAATTTAGATGAATTTTTCCGGGTACGCTACGCCACAATACGTAGAATGACTCTTTTGGGTGAAAGCAATAGACGCCTAGGTAGTGGAGTAATAGTAAAAGATTTGTTATTGGATATAACCCAACGAGTTATTGAATTACAAAATGAGTCTTTACGTATTTTAAATGAAGTAGAAAGTAAATTAGATGACCAAAATATTTTCATTTTAAATGAAAAGCAAATCGATAAAGAGCAGCAAGCCTTTGTAAAAGATTTTTTCCTTCATGTGGTTTCCCCAGATTTAGTAACGATTATTCTTAGTGATTTAGCTGAATTTCCTTTATTAAGGGACACCCATGGATATTTGGTGGTTAAATTAGTATTAGATAAGCAATTAATCAAAAAACATGACAGCGCAAAGAATAAGAAAAGTCTAGCCCCTTTGATGTATGCTATTATAGAAATTCCAAATACAATTAATCGATTTGTGGAGCTTCCTAGTAAAGATGGGAAAAAGTTTATTATCATGTTAGATGATATTATACGTTTTAACCTGGACTCCATCTTTAATATATTTGACTATAAAGCACATGCAGCTCACATGATTAAAGTAACTCGTGATGCGGAACTAGACTTTGATACCGATCTACACAAAAGTTTTTTAGAGAAGATATCCAGCGGAGTGCGTGATAGACGCCAAGGGGCGGTTGTGCGATTTGTTTACGATCGAGAAATGGAATTAGATACTTTAAGATTTCTAGTTGAAAATATTGAAATAGAAATGAATGATAGTATTATTCCCGGAGGTAGATATCACAACAGAAGAGATTATATGAAGTTTCCCAATATGGACCGTAGTGATTTGGTTTATCCAAAACTTGTTCCTTTGGCCGTACCGGGATTAAATCTAGAGGAGAGTATCTTACTGCAAGTGGCCAAAAAAGATTACTTAATTTCTACGCCATACCAAAGCTTTTCCTATTTAGTGCGCTTTTTAAGAGAGGCTGCTTTAGATCCGCAAGTTCTTTCTATAAATATAACATTGTATCGACTGGCAAAAAACTCACAAATTATCAGTTCTTTAATCAATGCGGTTAAAAACGGAAAAAAGGTAATTGCTCAAATTGAATTACAAGCCAGATTTGATGAGGCAAGTAATATTTATTATTCTGAATTAATGCAGTCTGAGGGTGTGCAACTTATTTTTGGGGTAAAAGGACTTAAAGTACATAGTAAAATATGTTTAGTTGAACGCCTAGAGAATAAGAAAGTAAAACGATATGGGTTTATCTCCACAGGTAACTTTAATGAAAGTACAGCCAGAGTTTACACCGATGTAACTTTATTAACTAGTGATAATGGTATTTTAAAAGATGTTTCTAAGGTATTTGAGTTCTTACAGGTAAACTATCGTGTATTAAAGTATAAACATTTATTGGTATCGCCTCATTATACACGTAAAGGTTTTTATAAACTAATTGAGACGGAGATTTCAAATGCTATTTTAGGTAAACCTGCCTATATTAGGCTCAAAATGAATAGCTTATCGGATTTGCGTATGATCGATAAGTTGTATGAGGCAAGTAATGCAGGTGTTAAGATACAATTAATTGTACGTGGAATTTGTTCTTTAATACCCGGGGTTGCAGGTATGAGTGAAAATATAGAGGTGGTTAGTATTGTGGACCGTTTTTTAGAGCATTCTAGAATTTATATTTTCTGTAATGATAACAATCCAGCGATTTTTATTTCTTCTGCTGATTTTATGACACGAAACCTAGATGAGAGAGTAGAGGTAACTTGCCCTATTTATGATAAAGATATTCGTGAACAATTAATGGCAACCTTTGATATAGGATGGAATGGAAATTACAAGACCCGTATGATTACAAAACAAAACGATAATGCATATAGGCCAATAAAAGGGAAGGAGATATTTCATTCTCAAAAACAGATGTTTAATTATTATAAAGACAAATTATCTACAGAAAAGTAATATGTTAAGAATAAGAAAATTTGCGGCAATTGATATTGGATCCAATGCGATGCGATTGTTGATTGTAAATATAGTAGAGGAAAAGGATAAAAAAGCTGTGTTTAATAAAAGTTCCTTGGTAAGGGTACCTGTTCGTTTAGGTCAGGATGCTTTCACCCAGGGAATTATTAGTATACAGTCTAAAAATCGAATGATAGATTCCATGAAAGCTTTCGCTTTATTAATGAAGGTAAATAAAGTAGAGCGTTTTATGGCCTGTGCCACTAGTGCCATGCGAGAGGCGCAAAATGCCAGTGAGATTACAAAAGAAATTTTTGAGCAATCTGGTATTGACATTCGTATTATAGATGGAAAGAAAGAAGCTATGATTATAGCTGCTTCTGATTTGAAAAATTTTATAAATAGCGACAAAGCTATTATGTATGTAGATGTAGGGGGTGGGAGTACCGAATTAACTTTATTTAATAAAGGGGAATTAATCTCTTCTAAGTCCTTTCGAAACGGAACTGTTCGCTTAATAAACGATATGGTAAGTCAACAAGTCTGGAAAGATATGGAGAGTTGGATAAAAGATCAAACAAAAGACTTTGAACAAGTTACTGTGGTTGGTTCAGGAGGAAATATAAATAAAATTTTTAAACTCTCTGGTAAACCTCAAGACAAGCCCTTAAGTTATAGTTATGTAAGTAATCAGTATAATATTCTAAGCTCGATGTCATATGAAGAAAGAATTTCAAATTTAGGATTAAATCCAGATCGTGCCGATGTGATTATACCAGCCTTAAGGATTTATAAAAATGCAATGAAATGGAGTAATTCCAAACAAATATATGTTCCTAAAATAGGAGTCTCTGATGGTATTGTAAAAGAGATTTATTACGATACTATAGGCTTAAAATACCAAGAAATTCAATAAAAACAGAAATACTAGGGGCTAAAACTTTTCAATAGCCCCTAAACCAAATAAAGCAAAGTCATACTTAACCGGATCTACTGGGTCCATCTCTCGTAAGGCTAAATCAAGTTCTAGTAAAGCTTTAGAATCATTTTGCTTACGCTTTAAAATTCCCAATTTACGGGCTACATTACCCGAATGTACATCCAAGGGACAAGATAGTTGACTAGGACTGATTGATTTCCATATTCCAAAATCAACCCCATTGTTGTCTTGTCTGACCATCCATCTTAAAAACATGTTTATTCGCTTGGCTGCAGACTTATTCAGTGGATCAGAAATATGCTTTAAAGTACGAGTTTCATGTTCTATTTCAAAAAAAACTTTTTTAAATTCAGAAATACCTTTTTGAAGATCTAAAGGGTATTGGTTAAAAATATTTTCAAGGCCTTGTTTGTTTTGATAAATATTTTTTAAAGAAACAATAAAAGTTTTTAAATCAACATCTTGAAAAGTACGATGTACAAAACCAGTTAAATCATCTAAATGTTTTTGGTTGTGGCTCATTACAAAATCATATGGAGAGTTACCCATGATTTGCATCATGCGTTGTGCATTTTTAATAATCATTTTTCGATTACCCCATGCAATTGTGGCGCTTAAAAAACCGGATATCTCAATATCTTGTTTTAAACTATATCCATGTGGTATACTAATTGGATCATCTTCAATGAAACTAGGATTATTATATAGAATCACTTTTTGATCTAAAAACTCTTTTAAAATCTCTTTTTCCACCTTTTGTTTATTACAGGGTTAAATTACCATCTACCATTACTAGTTTTCTATCGGCCATATTGGCTAGTTCTTCGTTATGGGTAACAATAACAAATGTTTGACCAAGCTCATCGCGCAGTTTAAAGAATAAATCATGTAGATTTTGTGCACTTTGCGTATCCAAATTACCAGAGGGCTCATCAGCAAATATAACTTGGGGATCATTTATTAAAGCTCTAGCCACAGCTACACGTTGTTGTTCTCCTCCTGATAATTGAGATGGAAAGTGATTTTCACGATGTGACAATCCCAAATAATTTAAGAGTTCTTTGGCTTTGTTTTGTACCTCTGATTTTGATTTATTAGCAATTAGTCCTGGAAGACATACATTCTCTAGGGCAGTAAACTCAGGTAGAAGCTGATGAAATTGAAAGATAAATCCTAAGTTTAAGTTTCTAAACTTAGACAACTCCCTATCACTTAGTTTTAAAATATCTATATTATTTATTATCAGGGAAGTTTTTGGTAGAAATTCAGGCTTATCTAATGTACCTAGAATTTGTAAAAGCGTAGTTTTTCCTGCACCACTAGCCCCAACAATTGATACAACCTCTTTTTTTTGAATATGTAGATCAACACCCTTAAGAACCTCTAGATTTTCGTAATATTTGTGGATATTTGTAGCTCTAATCATTTGTTATGTTATTTTAAACCACACAAAGTAACGATTTTTATAGCGTAATAAATAGCCTTAGATAAAACAATTTACAATACAAAAAACACTAACTTTACTTAAAGTAAAGATTAAAATTAAATCAGAGCTAAATTATGAATACAAACAACTTAGAAACAGCTATTTTCGCCGGAGGGTGTTTTTGGTGCACAGAAGCAATATTTAAAGATTTAAAAGGAGTAGACCAAGTTTTACCAGGTTACATAGGAGGTAAAACCCCAGATCCTACCTATGAACAAGTTTGTAGTGGAGAAACTCTTCATGCCGAAGCTGTTAAAATAACTTACGATCCTAATAAAGTAAATTATAATCAATTACTAGAAATATTTTTCTCTACCCATAATCCAACAACACTAAACAGACAAGGGGAAGATGTTGGTACGCAATATAGAAGTGAAATATTTTATACCACGGAACAACAGGCCAAATTAGCCAACGAATATATGAACATTTTAAAGCAAGAGAATGTTTTTCAAGATCCAATTGTTACTGTGATTTCTCCTGCATCCACATTTTATGTAGCAGAGGATTACCATAAGGATTATTTTGCTTTAAAAGGAGACCAAAATCCGTACTGCCAAATGGTTGTCAAACCAAAAATTGAAAAATTCAAAGCTTCTTATGCCAGTAAGCTAAAATAAGTTATATCCATGCGTGAAAAACCCATACTCTCAGATAAAACCATTAAAAAACGTCAACTAATATTAAGCATCTTTTTGGATGCTATTGGAATGTTAAGTTACACGGTACCTTTTTTGGGTGAATTTTCCGATCTTATATGGGCTCCGATTTCCGCATATTTATTAGCTAAGATGTATCCTGGCAAGATAGGTAGAGTAGGGGCAATTGTGAATTTTATAGAAGAAGTAAGTCCTGGTATGGATATAATACCCACTTTTACTCTAACTTGGGTATATACATATATTATTTCAAAAAAATAGTATTTGTTATTTTCATAAATTTTTATTAAATTTAGTTAGAATCTATAAGGTAAAAAAACCATTAGATGCTTAACTCAAACTTAAATTTAAATATATATGAAAAAACTTCTTACACTAGTATTGGTATGTGTAGCTTTAATGGCATGTAAGGATACTAAAAACAGTAAAATTTTAGGTGATCAACAAGCAGGAGAATCATTAACGGGGTGGTATTATTACCATGTGATGCGTAATCAATTGGATTCTATTCCTAATTTATTAGATGCAAACTCGTTTACAACAGCTCAACAAACGCAACTAATCAATGCTATTAAAGACAGGCAAGAAAGCAGCGGGGCCATTAAATCTTTTGTATTAAAAGATTGGGAGCAAACCGATAGTAATAAAAAAGAGAAAACAAAAGATTTTATATTTCAATACGAAGTGAAATACGAAAACAAATCTACTTTAGAGAAAATATATTTAGAGAAAAAAGGGAATACTCTTAAAATATCCAAAATTGAATTTGAATAGTAGAAATAAAATAACCCCCATAGTATTACTATGGGGGTTTGTTTTAAAGAAGAAATTCTTGAATTTCTTTCTGCATATCTTCCAAACTACAGACTTTTAAATCTGGATGGTTCTTCAGCCACTGTGCATTTAATAACACTAAATCTGTTGGAATATTCTTAAAAGAGTCATCCTGTATAATAGCCATTAGCTCCTTATCTGTTGCATATGGTTTTTCTAAGAATTTAGATAACTTAATCTTACTTAAAGCTTTTATTTTTCGCATTTGCATTTCAAAATAATCGATGTATTGTTTATCTGCAATGGCTATAAGGCCGGCATGAATTATTTCGATTAAATCTAAATCCCATTTTGTTTTATGAACAAAGCTAGCTAAGCCTTCTTGTTGTAAAATACTATTGAAATAATCTACACAATAACTTGCAAAGGCATCTGGATGTAACTCATCATCATTAACTGAATTACCCCTTAGAAAGTTAATTACAGAAATATTTGAATTAATAATATCCTGGGAATCGCCCATCATGGCATTCTGAGATATTAAAATATTAGGAAATTCTCTCATAAAATAAATTGTTTAAACAAAAGTCATCCAATTGACATTATTAAAAAGACCTCTTTATAGGTTTAAAAAAAAAGGGTAACTGAACTATATAAAAAAGAATCTTTATCTGTTTTTAAATTAAACAAAATAAAGATTCTTTGTAATTTATTTAGATATTGAATTACGACTTTTGTTCTTTATTAAAGTAAACTAAGTAATAATACATTTGCTTTTCTTCATCCCAGCCCTTTTCTACAAATTTATCTGCACTTTCTGGATTTATAAAATCTAATTTAATCTGAATATTTGTATCCAAATTAATAACATTTTTGATTTTCTTTCTAACATCCGAAACCGCATTATTAGCAATAGGGAATGAGGTTGTATCTTCAATACTATATTTTTCGCCTTTATCTACTTTATAATTTTTGAATTCTGAAATTAAATCGGGATTGTCAATTACTTCATTTAAGAAATTAGTCTCTTCAAACTCATCGTTTTTAGCAAAGTAATTAACAGAGCGATTCATAAACATTACCTCTTCTTTTTTGTCTTCGGCAGGTAGAACAACTTCTTTAGCGAAATCTTGACAAAATTTAAGGTATTTCTTTGTCATAAAAGCTTCATCTTGAAAGATATCAACAGATAAGAAATGCTCCAGCCAATAACGTGCATCGTATTTATTACTATCAATTGTTAAGATTTTATAGCCTTCTTCTTTTTTATAATTAAAGATAATACAACCTTTATCTAATTTGTTTAAGTTAATACCTTGTTGAAGTATCATCTCTAAATTAGAACCGTTTTCAGAAAACTGTAAGAAATCTGTTTTAATTTCACTTTTAAAAACTCCAATGGCATCTACTACATTATTATCAATAGATACATTGGTTAAATAAGTCACGTAAACCTCTCCGTTTTTAATGTGGGGATGATTAGATTGCTCAAATAAATGTTTGGTTATTTTTTTAGAAACTTCATGCATGTTTTCAGCCGAGGGTGCATTAAAAACCTCATTAACTAAATTATACATTTCGTTAAATTCTAAATCTACATCGTGTGCAAATTGGTAGTAATTCTCCTCTTTTTCACGAAAAGGCTTAAAAAAATACTCTTTTAATAAAGGAGCAATTTCATCGTTTAATCTATATGGTTCACTGGATAGGAAATAAGCTTCATTTCTGCTTTTATTTCCAACACGATGAATTGACAAAGTCTCTACATGAGCATTAAATAAGTTAATCATAGCAATATACTTCTACTTTAGGACAAGCCTATATTTAAAAAAAATAATATTATTAATTAGTTCCAGTTATCATCCTGATAACCGTACTCCCCGAAATCATCTCCATCGAACATATCAAAATCATCTTGATCTATATCATCGTCAAACTCGCCATATATATCCTCATTTGAAATCGGAGTAGCATTGAAGTTTTTAACTGGCATTGATTCAGGTAAAATTCCATGAGAAAACAATAACTCCGGATAAACTCCTCCCGGTTCTTGTTGTTCAACAGCTCCAAGTTCTACAAGGAAAGTCCACATATTTAAAAAATCATACACATAAATGATTTTTGTTTGATCTTGGTCTAGAACCTGATTGATTTTTGTAGATGCCATAGACAAAGAAGTTTCATCCTCTCCCATGTCAAATAACGAAATTTCTTGATCGGATTGTTGCCACTGATCATCACAAAGATAAAACGAAGCAGCCTCCATACCATCAAAACCAAATGCATTTACAATAGCATTGTGGAAATCCTCTAATGTATCGTCCTCTAAAATAGCAATATCTCGAAAGATATCTTCTTCTGTATCAAGGATTATTCTAAATTTATAAACCATATTTTTATCCAGATTAAAAAGCAAATTTAAACTTATTATTTGTTTAAAGAGAATATTTTAATAGGTTTTTAATAGTATTTTTTAAAGCAATTGAACTTCAGAATTTTATAAGTTTTTACTTTTTTTACAATTCGGTTAGGTAATTCTACAATTGGGTATTTCCTTTTTTTTATTACCTCGGGATAGTTGCACATTTGTTCAAGCTAAAATCAAGAACTATGAAAATTATACTTATTATTGCTTTGTATTTATCTAATTTACTTTGTTCGTTTATCGATATAGTATTTAATAATCAAGCAAATTCAGTTACTACAGAACTTATAGAAAATAATCCTGAGCAATCAGATAATCTTACTACATATGTCACAGAAGAACAAAACATTTAAAGCATTTATATTAATATTTGTTGTTTTCTTATTGTTCAAAAAAGTACTTAAGCTATCACATATGAATATTCCTTTGTTTTTGGCATATGTAACTTTTTTCATTGCTGTTTTATTGGCCATAAATGTAGCTATAAAGAATAAATTCCAAAGCTTGGTGGAAAGATTTATAAGAAAAGACAAGAAAAATATACTAATAGCAACCATCTTTATTAGCCTGGCTAGCTTTATTGCTCTGGTTTTTTTAGCCTTTATAATAAAGTGGATTGATTTTTATGTCATAGGCAATTCTAGTTTATCAAGCTTTGCTAAACAAAATTATTGGAAAGATATTTTCAATTTTGCCACCACAGTAAGTATTATTTATGCTCTATATACCTATGTGCGTTTAAATACCTTTTCTAGTGAACAAATAATTGAAGAGCAAAAGGAAATTACAGTAAATGTATCTGCACAATTCAATAGTTTAAAGAATCAATTAGATCCTCATTTTTTATTTAATAGCCTTAATGTCTTAAGTGCTTTAATCGAGGAGGATCAAGATAAGGCAGTTAAATTCACACACTCACTCTCTAAGACCTACAGATATATCTTAGACCAAAAAAACAAAGATTTAGTATCCTTAGAACAAGAGTTTGCTTTTGCCAGAACCTATATTGAACTACTGCAAATGAGATTCGAAGATAGTGTAATCTTTGAGATTCCAGATCAGATTAAACAACAAGGCGCCAAGGTAGTTCCTTTGTCTTTACAATTGTTATTAGAAAATGCTATAAAACATAATAAAGCCACAGAATCTAATCCCATAAAAATTCAAATCGTTGAACATAGTAATGGCTATTTAGAAATTACAAATAACTTAAATAAGAAAAGCATTTTAGATGACCGTAAAGGTATTGGTTTAAGTAATATAACCGAGCGATATGCTTTTTTAAGTAATAAACCGGTAAAAATAGTGGAGACTCAAGATGTATTTTCTGTATATATACCAATATTAACCAAAGTAATTGAACATATGAAAGTAATTGAAGAAAAACAGTATAATAACGAAGAGTTATTAGCTCAAGCTAAAAAGAAAGTAGCCAAGATTAAAAAATTCTACAGCCATTTAACGGTTTACATTATGGTAAATGTTTTTTTGATTATTTTAAATCTACTTACAGAACCTAATTTCATGTGGAGTTTCATTGTTTTATTTGCCTGGGGAATTTCCATTGTGGTACAAGGAATGCAAGTATATAACTATAGCTTTTTCTTAGGAGAAGACTGGGAGAGTAAAAAAATAAAGGAATATATCAATGAAAACAAATCCTTTAGCGATGAAAACAAATAAAGATTCTAGATATAAAGGCAAGCAAAATTTACTTATTTATTTTTGCCTATGGATCTTAATGTGGATTGTAATTTATTACAATGATTTTTTACAAGAGAATTATCAAGTTAATTTCAACTTTGGATTTAAAAACCCTATTTACTTTATGTTGCTTTGGTTGGCCTGCATAATTAGTTATGGTGTGTTTTTATATAGTGATAAAATTCCTTATCTAAGGCAGTGGGAACAAAATAAGCTTATAAAGGAAATAGATAGATTAAAAAGAAACCAAAATATACTAGACAATGAGCATTCAAAGAATCGTAATTATAGAAGATGAAAAACCAGCTGCACGTTCTTTAGAAAGAAAACTTAAAGCACTTGGATACGCTGTGGATAAATATTTAGGTACAGTAGAGGAAGCAGTAGATTATTTTAAAAACAATACCCATCCGGATTTAATTTTTTTGGATATTCAATTAAGCGATGGATTAAGTTTTGAAATTTTTGAACAAGTAAATGTAAATAGCTCTATTATTTTCACAACCGCCTATGATGAATATGCGTTAAAGGCTTTTAAGCTAAACAGTATTGATTATCTTTTAAAACCCATTGGTCAAGAGGAACTTAGCTATGCGGTAAATAAATACCTAAACAATAGATCTGCCACTTATGATTTTAGTGAGAGATTGAACGTTTTTCAAGAATTTTTAAAAGGAGGCAGCACGCAGAGTTATAAAGAGCGATTTTCAGTAAAAATAGGTACTCAAATAAAGATAATTACTATAGATCAAATCATGTGTTTATTTAGCGAAAATAAAGCTACTTACTTAAAGACACTGGATAATAGGAATTATCTATTAGATCAATCTTTAGAGGAAATAGATAAGCAATTAGATCCTGCTTGTTTTTTTCGCATAAATAGAAAATATATTATTAATATAAAAAGTATTCAGGAAATTCATTCCTATTCAAACTCCAGGTTACTACTACACCTTGTTAATTACCAAAATTTAGATTTAATAGTTAGCCGTGAAAAAGTAAATGACTTTAAAAATTGGCTAGAGTAACTTAGTTAAATACAATAAATAGATTTTCTTATAAAATAGATTAGTTAGTATTAGGCCAAAACATAGTTTTGGCCTTTTTTAATTCTAAAAACGAATACAAATAAATTTATAAGACTTGTTTTTTAGCTTTTTTACCAAAATGGACCTTTTATAAGCTAAGTTACTCTTAATATCTTGGCAAAAACAATTGAAATTATTTTTATTTGTTTATTTTAGCTAATTAATATCTTTTTTAAGACATAGAATCCGAAAACGGAGAATATAAAATAAACAAGATATCCAAACCTAATAAAATCACAAAAAATGAAAAGATTAAGTATCTTATTGCTATGCGCTGTTACTTTTTTTAGCTGTGGAAAAAGTAATACAATTGAAATTAAGTCCACTGACGCGTCATTGGACGATAAAACAGTAGAGGTTGTATCTATGCCTGTTGCTGGTGAAGAACCAGTTGTTTTGGCAACGGGTGTTGTTAAAAATGGTAAGGTTGAAATAGAGAATCCTTTTACAGATATAGAAGAAGCATATATCCGTATTCAAAATCAAGACAATGGTGGGGTATTTTTCCTAGGAGAGCCTGGAGCAATTGTTATTGAAATGGATAATGCAGATCCTAAAAACAATAAAGTAGGGGGTACTAAAGGCAATCAAGATGTACAGAACTTCCAAGATTTAATGGCCCCTAAGGTAGAGGCAATTATGAGTTTTACTAACGACAATGGAATGGAACTAATGACATTACAACAAAGTAATGATGAGGCTTCACAACAAAAGTTAGCAGAATTAAATAAACAGCAACAAGACTTAATGGAGCAAATGAATAGTGCTATGGAAGACTTTAAGCAAAAAAATGCGGACTCTCCAATAGCCATGATTCTTTTTGCACAAACCATTGCAGACCCATCGGTTGAAATAGAGGAAAAACAAAAAACTTTTGATGCATTTCCAGCACCTTTAAAAGAATCAAAATTAGGTCAAAAAACTAAAAATGCTTTAGATTTAGCTATCGAAAAAGCTAATAAAGGATTGAAAGTAGGTTCTAAGTTACCTGATTTCAAGGCTTTAACACCAGATGAGAAAGAATTAACTTTAAGTGAGTTCTTACCTGGAAAAAAATTAGTTTTAGTGGATGTATGGGCAGCTTGGTGTGGACCTTGTCGTCAAGAGAATCCAAATGTAGTTGCTACTTACAATCAGTACAAAGACCAAGGTTTTGATGTAATTGGATACTCATTAGATAGAACAAAGGATGCTTGGCTTAAAGCTGTGGATACTGATAAATTAGCTTGGACTCAAGTATCTAATTTACAATACTGGGAAGATCCAATTGTTCAAGATTACGGTATAGAGGGAATCCCTGCAAACTACCTAGTAGATGAAAATGGTACAATTGTAGCTATGAACTTAAGAGGACCAGCATTAGGAGAAAAAATTGGTGAAATACTAAATAATTAGTATATCTTACAATAGACTGAAAAGCAAAAAAAATCCAGAGGGAAATTTCTCTCTGGATTTTTTTTTGCTTTTAAATTATATAAGCCCCACAAAATTATAATTTGAATTGTTTGCTAAAGTTGGTAGTCTTTTTTTAAAAACTAGTTATAGGAAATTAAAAAAAAAATTCTGCCTGTTTTAATATAAACAAGCAGAATTTCTACCAAGTATCTTTAAGGCGTTTTAGCTTTTTAAAAATTTGGTTGTAAGCTATATTTTTTATAAAAAGTATCAATTACTTCAACCACTTGATCGGCCGTGTCAACTATTTGAACTAGGTCTAGATCCTTTTCAGAAATATTGTTATGTTGTTCAAGTAAAGATGTTTTTATCCAAGTCATTAAACCACTCCAAAATTCGGTTCCCACTAAAACAATAGGGAATTTCGCTATTTTTTTTGTTTGAATTAAAGTAATGGCTTCAAATAATTCATCTAAAGTACCAAAGCCTCCTGGCATGACAACAAATCC
The DNA here is from genome assembly GCF_054871605.1 of Myroides sp. LJL119. Taxonomy (NCBI): domain Bacteria; kingdom Pseudomonadati; phylum Bacteroidota; class Flavobacteriia; order Flavobacteriales; family Flavobacteriaceae; genus Myroides; species Myroides sp. LJL119. The sequence continues at coordinate 56,729 of NZ_JBTXLO010000003.1, read as the reverse complement.
TTGAGAATACTTAACAAACATAACTTTTCTAACAAAGAAATAATCAAATTCTAAGTTTTTATCCGCATCGATATAGGGATTAAAATGTTGTTCAAAGGGAAGCTCTATATTCAATCCCACAGATACTCCTTTACCCAAGTGAGCTCCTTTATTTCCAGCTTCCATAATACCAGGACCCCCTCCTGTAATTACACCATATCCAGCCTTGCTAATTTTAAAAGCAATTTCCTCTGTTAATTTATAATAAGGATCATCACTTTTTGTACGAGCCGATCCAAATATTGAAACGCAAGGACCCAAACGTCCAATCTTCTCATATCCATTTACAAACTCAGACATAATTTTGAATATTCCCCAAGAGTCATTGGTTTTTATTTCTGTCCAAGTTTTTTGTTTGAATTTTTCTTGAATTTTAGCCTCTTCACTTACAAATTGTTCTTTCATTTTCTAATTCGTTTTTAATTCGTTTTTAAGGAAATGGGCTGTATAGCCTTTACCATTTTCAACTATCTGTTCAGGAGTACCAATGGCAATGATTTGACCGCCATTTTTACCACCTTCCAAGCCCACATCAATAATATGATCGGCAAGCTTGATTACATCAAGATTATGTTCAATAATTAAAACGGTATTCCCTTTTTCTACTAATTTATTTATAACTTCCATTAATACGCGGATATCCTCAAAATGTAACCCAGTGGTAGGTTCATCTAAAATATAAAATGTATTACCGGTATCTTTTTTAGATAATTCTGAAGCCAATTTAATACGCTGGGCTTCTCCTCCAGATAAGGTTGTACTTTGCTGACCTAAGGTTAAATATCCTAGTCCGACTTCATTAATGGTTTTCAATTTACGGTAAATTTTTGGAATATTTTCAAAAAATTCACCTGCCTCTTCAACTGTCATGTTTAAAACATCTGAAATACTTTTTCCTTTATAGCGGATTTCCAAAGTTTCACGATTAAATCTCTTGCCTTGACAAGTCTCACATTCTACATATACGTCAGGTAAAAAGCCCATTTCAATTGTTCTAACCCCGCTTCCTTCACAAGTATCACATCGACCACCCTTAACATTAAAACTAAACCTACCGGGTTTATAGCCCCTAATAGAGGCCTCTGTGGTCTGGGCAAATAGGCTTCTAATATCAGAAAAAACCTCTGTATATGTTGCCGGATTTGATCGGGGAGTTCTTCCAATAGGACTCTGATCAATTGCTATAACTTTATCAATATGCTCTAATCCTTCAATTTTCTTATAAGGCTGTGGTTTTGCAACTGCTCTAAAAAAATGAGTGTTTAAAATAGGGTATAGGGTTCCATTGATTAAAGTAGATTTTCCCGAACCCGAAACTCCAGTAACTAAAGTAAGTGTACCCAGGGGAATATCAATAGATACATTCTTTAAGTTATTACCAGTTGCTCCTTTTAAAGATAGGGTTTTCCCATTACCTTTTCTACGCTTTTTAGGAACAGGGATCTGTAATTGACCATTTAAATACTTTGCAGTTAGGGTTGTTTCCTTTAATAACTCCACAGGGGTGCCTTGACTGATAATTTGGCCTCCATTTTTACCAGCATAAGGACCTATATCAATTACATAATCAGCCCTTTGGATCATATCTTTATCGTGCTCGACAACCAACACCGAATTTCCAATATCTCTTAATGACTCTAAAGAAGCTATCAATTTTTCATTATCCCTTTGATGTAAACCTATACTGGGCTCGTCTAAGATATACAAAACTCCTACTAATTGTGATCCAATTTGGGTTGCCAATCTAATCCTTTGTGCCTCACCACCTGATAATGTACGAGAACTACGATTAAGAGATAGGTAAGTTAATCCCACGTTTTGTAAAAACGATAAACGAGTATTTATTTCTTTTAAAACCTCTGTGGCAATAGACTTTTGTGTTTGGGTTAAATGTTTTGGTAATTTATTAAACCATTGAATTAAAGAATCTATATCTAATTGAATTAAATCTCCAATACTTTTATTGGCTATTTTGAAATATAAGGCTTCTTTTTTTAAACGTGTTCCTTGACATTCTGGACAAGTAATCTCATCCATAAAATCCTTGGCCCAGCGTTTTATTGTCGCGCTTTCACTCTCATTGTATTGATTTTCGATGAAATTTATAATTCCTTCAAAGTCTATTTTGTAATTTTTAGTAATTCCCGCAACTTTAGAAACCACCGAGAAACTCTCTATGCCACCATTTAAGATGACTTCCATGGCTTGTTCAGGGATTTTACTAATTGGATCACTTAGATTAAAATTATATTTCTTTGAAATGGTGTCAAGCTGGGTGAATATCCATGTTTTTTTTGTCTCACCAATTGGTGCTAATCCGCCTTTGTCAATACTAATACTAGCATCTGGAATGATTTTTTGTAAATTAATCTGATTTATTACTCCCAGACCATTACAACACGGGCAAGCCCCTTTAGGAGAGTTAAAAGAGAAATTATTAGGTTCGGGTTTTGCATAAGAAATTCCCGTTGTTGGACACATTAAATCTCTACTAAAAAATCGTACTTCAGAGCTATCTTGCTCACTGACCATTATGGTATCTTCTCCATAATTCATAGCCACTTGAATGCTTTGAGAAATACGCTGAATTGTCAATTCGCTATTATCCACAACAATTCGGTCTATTACAATCTCAATATCATGATTTTTATAACGATCAACTCTCATACCAGACTCAATGTCTACTATTTTCCCATCAACACGCACTTTTAAAAATCCTTGTTTTGCTATGTGCTCAAAAAGTTCACGATAATGTCCTTTACGTGAACGAACAACTGGCGCTAGAATATTGATTGGTTTACCGGCAAAATCCTTTAGGATTAACTCCTGAATTTGTTGGTCGGAATAACTAATCATTCTTTCCCCCGTATTATAACTATAAGCATCGGATGCTCTGGCGTATAATAAACGCAGAAAATCATAGATTTCCGTAATTGTTCCAACGGTAGATCTAGGTGATTTATTAGTGGTTTTTTGCTCAATAGCAATAACCGGGGATAATCCATCGATTTTATCAACATCAGGACGCTCTAAACCTCCTAAGAATTGCCTTGCATAAGCAGAAAAAGTTTCAATATATCTTCTTTGCCCCTCGGCATATATAGTATCAAAGGCTAAGGATGATTTTCCCGAGCCTGATAATCCGGTAATAACAACTAGTTTTTCGCGGGGAATACTAACATCTATATCTTTTAGATTATGAACCCTTGCGCCTATAACTTCTATAGTATCTTCTGATTTCAGCATATTTTTTGACAAAGTAACAAAGATAAGGATTTTGAAGTATTTAAAGAAAATTTTCTCTTTATTTACTAAGGAGATTCCCGTTGTTTTTTAAATTAATATAAACACAAGATTAAACGAATCTAAAGAGAATTATTGTTAATTACTTTATTATTTTTGCATGCTTAACAGCACACAATATAAATGAAAACTTTTTTAGAAAACTACTTTAAACTTACCCAAAACAACACGACAATCTCCAAGGAGTTCTTAGCCGGAATTATCACTTTTTTAACCATGAGTTACATTTTGGTGGTAAACCCGACGATTTTATCGGAGACCTCTATGGACAAGCAAGCTTTATTTACCACAACGGCTTTAACTACAATTATAGCCACCCTTTTAATGGGTTTTTACGCCAAATTACCTATTGCTCAAGCTCCAGGCATGGGCTTAAATAGCTTCTTTACCTACACGGTGGTACTTACCCTTGGATACTCCTGGCAATTTGCCTTAACCGGAGTACTATTGGCAGGGATTATCTTTTTATTACTTACTTTTTTTAACATTAGAGAGCTAATTGTCCGCAGTATACCTAAAGTTTTAAAAGATGCAATTCCTGTAGGTATTGGCCTGTTTATAACTCTAATAGGCCTTAAAGGTTCGGGAATAGTAATTAGCGATCCCAATACTTTGGTTAGGCTAGGGGACTTTTCCTCACATAATGTCTGGATCTGCTTAACAGGATTAGTGGTTACAGGAATCCTCTTTATTAGAAATGTTAATGGGGCCATACTACTTGGTATTATTGCGGCCACTATTTTAGGTGTTATTTTAGGGGATGTTACTCTTCCTGATTCTATTGTGGATACACCTCCTTCTATTGAGCCCATTTTTGCAAAAGCTTTAGAACCCATATTTAGTAGTGATGGCTATAAACAAATCCTTTCCTTGGATATGTTAGTTATTGTTTTCACTTTTTTATTTGTAAATCTTTTTGATACTATTGGAACTTTAATAGGTGTTATCTTTAAGACAAATATAGCTGATAACCAGGGGAATTTCCCTCAAATGAAAAAGGCTTTGTTTACCGATGCAATAGGTAGTACAATTGGTTCTATATTGGGGACAAGTTCGGTAACCTCATATGTAGAAAGTGCCTCGGGAGTAGCCTCTGGAGGAAGAACCGGATTAACCGCTGTTAGTGTAGCTTTTATGTTTTTTCTTTCTTTGTTTTTTGCTCCTTTATTTTTGATTATCCCGGCAGCTGCAACCGCACCGGCATTAATTGTGGTTGGGCTCTTTATGATATCCTCTGTTGTTAGAATTCCTTTTGATAATTTCTCGGAAGGATTACCTGCTTTTATAACTATTGTTTTTATGCCTTTTACCTATTCCATAGCCGAGGGGATTGTTTTTGGTATTTTAAGCTATACTATTTTTAAATTAGCTAGTAATCAAGCAAGACAAATAAGTCCTACAATTTATGTTTTATCAATTTTATTTATTATTAAAATAATAGTAGAAGCTAAAGGAATTTAGATAAAAACTCAGATATAACTAGATATATAAGTTTTTTTTATTACTTTTAATAAGCTATTAATTCAATATATAGAAAATGAGCAAGAAAATAAAAATAACTATAGTTGGCATAGGAGCTGTTGGAGGTTTTTATGGGGCATTGTTGGCCAAAGAATATTTCAATACTCCAGATATTGAAATTTGCTTCTTAGCAAGAGGAGAAAATTTAAAAGTGATTAAAGATCAAGGTATTAGCCTTTTAAATGGAACCCAAAAGTTTGTTGTTAAACCAACAACGGTAACGGATAACCCAAAACAGATAGGTGTGTCCGATTATGTTATAATTGCCACCAAATCATATGATTTAGAAAGTGCCATTAAGCAAATAGAGCCACTTGTTGGAAATCAAACTGTTATCCTACCACTTTTAAATGGCGTTTTGGCTTACCCGAGCTTAAAAAATGCTTTTAAACAAGCACTAGTTGTTAACGGCTGTACCTATATTCTATCTAGGTTAACACAACCAGGAGTAGTTGAGAACCCTAGCGGGAAACAAATGATCTATTTTGGATTAGAAAATAAATCCGATCAAAGACTAGTTATATTTGAACAACTATTGAAAAAAGCAGGAATTAATGCTGTTTTAAGTAATGATATTCAAACCGAGGTGTGGAAAAAGTATATTTTAGTTTCTTCATCGGCTATGGCAACTACCTATTTTAATGCTAGTTTTAATCAGATAATAGAAAAGCATGGGCCGGAAGTAGAAGAGCTTTTAAAAGAGATCTGTTCTCTTGCTAAAGCATTGCAGATAAATCTTCCAAAAGGGTTTATTCCTACTTTAATGAAGAGTTTTAAAAACAATCCTCCAGGATCAACTACCTCAATGCATAGTGATTTTTTAGCACACAAAAGTGTAAATGAATTAGATATAATGGGAGGCTATGTAGTTAAACAGGCAGATGCATTAAACCTAGATTTGCCATTATATAGAAAAATATATACCCATTTGTTAGGCAATCAAGCCCAGGGCTATAATTAGATACTTTGTAAAACTGCACTTCAATATAATTTATAAACCATATAAAATTAAGTCTGGCCTTTTAGTCAGGCTTAATTTTAGGTATAACTAGTTTAGGGTTTATTACCTTTAAATAATAGCTTATTTTTTAATTAATTATAATACTCCCCTAAGGTTGGTTATCTTTATAAAAATAAACCTATTGAATTATGCAGCTAATCAAACACAATCACCTCCTTGAGACACTTCCCTTACCTATATTATGCGACTCTACCTACCTTAAGGGAAATAAAAATATGCCTTTGGTAATTTTTGCCCATGGATATAAAGGTTTTAAAGACTGGGGTGCTTGGCATTTAGCTATGGATCAAATTGCAATGGCTGGAGCTTATGTGGTAAAATTTAATTTCTCACATAATGGAACAACTCCTGAACAAGCTAGTGATTTTACCGATTTGCAAGCTTTTGCTAAAAACACCTACTCCCAAGAGCAAATAGATTTTGAATGTGTTATTGATTTTTTTTCTAAAAACCCCTTGGTTGATTCTTCAAATATTACCATTATAGGCCACAGTAGAGCAGGAGGGGCAGTAATCCTACAGGCTTATTACAATCAACTAGTAACAAAGGTTGTAAGTTGGGCCGGGGTTTGTGATTTTAAAAAACGTTTTCCTCAAAGATACCGTTTTCAAAGATGGCAAAAAGAAGGAGTTTTCTACGTTACTAATTCACGTACAAATCAAAAACTACCACATTATTTTTCTTATTGGCAGGATTTTGAACAAAATCAAGATAAGCTAGATATACAAAAAGCGGCTCAAAACCTAAAAAAACCAGCTTTAGTGATTCACGGTACTTTAGATACTGCCGTAGAATTAAAAGAGGCCCAACTACTTCATTTATGGATAAGTAATTCGGAATTGTATATAGTAGAAGATGCCGATCATGTTTTTGGAGCTAGACATCCCTTTACCCAATCAACTCTACCGGATCACTTAAAATTAGTGACCGATAAAACAATAGACTTTATTTTTAATTCATAAAAGATAAAAAAAAGCCCTAAAGAATAATCTTTAGGGCTTTTAGTATAATGTAGCAAATTCTAATTGCTCTTTTTTATTTTCTAAAAGGGTTAGTCTTCTGAACTCTTTCCGCAATGATAGCATTTTCTAGCCTCTAGGACCAATTGAAACTGAAGTCCGAATAAAACAGATGCAATTACTAAATGTAGGGCTTGAGAACCAAATGGGAAATAAAAATAATTCATCAAAATACCGGATAATACCTCAAGTAATAAAAGAACCATAACCCAATTTATTTTACTAAATCCTAATGTAAGACTTTTGTTTAGATAAAATAAATAAAGGTTTACAAATAAAACAGCAAAAGAAAAGCTTCTATGAATATAAAAATCTAATCTTGGGTTGTCTAACCACAAGTGCTCATTACCAATACCAGCTCGAACCTGTTCGTCAATAAACTCTCTAACTTGAGTACCTAAGACTACTTGAATTAAAGTAAAAACTAAAGCAATTGATAAAAGTACTTTAAACCTTCCGTCGTATTTTTTAATCTCTGTTACATTTTTTGTTGTATGTATTATGGCTATTAAAATAGCAACAATAACCAAGGCCATAACCATATGGGTTGTGATTTTAAACGGATTTAACTCCGAGAATACCACTGTGGCTCCAAGCCAAGCTTGAAAGCCCATTAAAAAAACAACTAACCAAGAGGCTAAAACCAATGATTTTCTGGTTTTCCAATAGCCAAAGGAACTAATAGCCATCGCAACACAGGCAAAACCAGCCAGTGCACCACAGAGTCGATTGATATATTCAATCCAAGTATGCTGCGGGTTGAACTCGGCATAATCATGTTTGGTATATTTTTCCCAATTCTCATCTTGGTAAAGATCTCCGGTTTTGAAATTTTCTTTTGCCTTATAAAGACTTTCTTGGTGAATGATCATCTGTCCTTTTTTATATTCTCGATCAGATTGCCATTGCAAGACTTCAATTTCAGTTGGAGGGATATAATATCCAAAACATTTAGGCCAGTCCGGACATCCCATTCCTGAGCCGGTCATTCTAACTGCAGCACCTGCAAAAATCACTAAGTAAACTAATACTAGGGATAATTTAGAAAGGGATAAAAAATATTTTTTCATATCTATATATCTATAATTATTTCTTTTTTACTGGCTCTAAACCCATTTTAAAAGCCTTTTCAAGCATAAAATCAAAAGCAGCCTGATGATCATTGGCAATTACACCCTCTAAGATAGCTTCTTTAATAGCTTCTTTAATCTGTCCAATCTCTCGACATGGACCCAGTCCAAAGGTTTCCATAATTTGTTCACCTGTAACTGGTGGTTGAAAGTTTCTAATTTGATCTCTTTCTTCAACTTCAACAATTTTCTCGCGAACTAGCTTAAAGTTATTATGGTATTTTTTAAACTTGTTTGGGTTTTTCGTTGTTATATCTGCCTCACATAGAATCATTAAATCCTCTACATTTTCACCAGCATCAAAAATTAAACGACGTACAGCTGAATCGGTTACCTCTTTTTGTGAAAGCACGACAGGGCGTGAACTCATAGTTACCATCTTTTGAACAAATCTCATTTTTTGATTCAAAGGCATATGCAGACGAGTAAAAATTTTCTTTACCATTTTACCTCCTAAGAATTCATGTCCATGAAAAGTCCAACCGTTTTTCTTACTAAATCGCTTGGTTGGTGCCTTACCAATATCATGGAGTAAAGCGGCCCATCTAAGCCACAAATCCTGGGTGTTTCGACTAATATTATCAACTACCTCCAGGGTGTGATAGAAATTATTTTTGTGGGTATGTCCTTCGATTTCTTCAACTTGATTTAAAGCTGTTAACTCAGGTAGGATTAAGTCTAAAAGTCCTGTTTTATATAATAATAAAAAGCCTTTTGATGGAGTAGGGGTAAGTAATATCTTATTTAACTCCTCTACTATACGCTCACCAGAGATAATCTTTAAACGCTCGTGATTCCTAGTAATGGCATCTAAGGAGTTTTTCTCTATAATAAAATCCAACTGGTTGGAAAAACGAATAGCTCTCATCATTCGAAGCGGATCATCCGAATAGGTAATATCCGCATCCAAAGGAGTCTTTATAATTTTATTGTTTAAATCCTCAATACCATTAAAGGGATCTAATAAAAGACCATAATGGTTTTTATTTAAAGAAAGAGCCAGAGCATTGATGGTGAAATCACGTCTGTTTTGATCATCTTGTAAGGTGCCATCTTCTACCATTGGCTTGCGGCTATCAAAGTGGTAAGACTCTTTTCTGGCACCAACAAATTCTATGTCAATATCCTCAAAGCGTAGCATCGCGGTACCATAATTTTTAAATATTTGGACCTTGGGATGATTTGGAAGTAATCTTGAAACCTCTAAAGCAAGCTCAATACCGCTACCAATGGCAACAATATCGATGTCTTTTTTAGAATCTCTTTGTAATAAAAAATCTCTTACAAACCCGCCTATAACATAACTTTCAACTTTTAAGTTTGCAGCTGCGTTTGAAATTATTTCAAAAATAGGATGATTCAGGGCCTGCGGATATTTAGAAATATTATTCATAGTATGAAAAGTAAAATACTTAAAATAGCTTATTTTCTAAGTATTGTTACTTGATTGTTTTGTTTTAGTTTAATAATAGTGGATGGCTGGGCTGTTTTTGTTTCTTCTTGCCTTAGATTAACAATATAATCCACCCCTTGTATTATATCTAAAGAAATATCATAGTAATTTCTAGGAGAGGGTTGACCACTGATATTTGCAGAGGTTGAAACCAAAGCAGACTTCATTCTCTCTATTAACTTATAACAAAAAGGATCTTTTACCAAGCGAACTCCTAAGGAATTATCACTACTGATTAATTCTTTGGCTACATTCTTTGGATTATCCAGTATTAAAGTAGTTGGTTTTTCACTGTAATCTATAATATCCCATGCAACCTCTGGTATTTGAGTAAAGATATGGTGCATTAAACGATCACCATTAACTAAAACAATCATGCTTTTAGTCTCAACACGTCTTTTTAAGGCAAATATCTTTTTAATTGCTTCTGGGTTATTTGCATCACATCCTATACCCCAAATGGTGTCTGTAGGGTATAAAATAATACCTCCGTTTTTTATAACTTCATAAGCATTATGAACTTCTTGTTGGATCTGTTCCATTGTAGTTTTATTATTTTTTTCGTATCTTGTTTCTACGAGGGTCTAAAATTACTAAAAAATACGATAATCCTAGAGCTTTGTGGAAGATTAAAGCTCTTGAATTTTAAAAAACGGGAATAATTATATTTATTTTAAGATATCAAACTAATTTTTACTTTAAAATTAAGAGCTATATCTTTGCTAGCTCCTAACTTTGCATTCCTATGAGCAAAAACAGTAAAAAAGATTTTAATAAAACTGAAGTTTTAGAAATGTTTTCTCGAATTTCAAAAAACACCTTGATGCAAACTCTAGGTATTGAATTTATAGATGCTGGACCAGATTATTTAGTAGCCACAATGCCCGTTAACTCAACGGTTCATCAACCAATGGGGCTTTTACATGGTGGGGCAAGCGTTGCTTTAGCTGAAAGCTTGGGAAGTGGAGCTTCTTTAATGCTTATTAATACCACAACCCAAGAGGTACGAGGTATTGAAATTTCTGCCAATCATGTAAAAAGTAAAAGAGCTGGAAGAGTTATAGGAACCGCCAAACTTTTACACCGAGGAAGAACCGTACATTTATGGGAAATACGAATTACAGATGATAATGATCAATTAATATCTATTTGTAAAATAACTAATATTGTAATAGACAGGGCATAACATGGAATTATTTGAAAAATTAGAGGAACATTATACTCTACAGATGCCTTTTGCTATATATCGAAAGGCAGATTCATGTCAAGCATTTGGAATCTTCCAAGATGATAAGCAATTATATAAAGTTGAAAACTTCGATGAGCAAGGTTTTGTATTTGCACCTTTTTTTAAGGGAGAAAGATTTTATATTCCCACACAAAAGTCACAGATAATTAAGCATGATTTAAGTAAGATAAATATAGAGCAAACAACATATTTACAAGATGTTACAGATAATGATAACCAAAATAACTTTGAGGATTTAGTCAAAAGATGTATAAAGGCTATCGGTGAACAAAGTTTTTCAAAGGTAGTTGCTTCTCGCAAAGAAACCTTAGATATTAAAGTAACTAATCTTATCTTACTGTTTCAAAACTTATCAAGTTCATATCCAACTGCTTTTTGCTCTATTGTATATCACCCAGAGATTGGTCTGTGGTGTGGAGCAACTCCCGAAACATTATTAAATTTAAATAAAGATATACTCCATACAATGGCTTTGGCTGGTACACAGGTAAATTTGGGACAAAAGCAAGTAGATTGGGGAGACAAAGAAAAACAAGAGCAGCAATTTGTAACCGACTTTATTATCCAAGGATTGAGTCCCTTTAGTCAAGAAATAACTTGTTCCAAGCCATATACAAAAAGCGCAGCAAAGGTAATGCACATCTGTACAGATATTTATGCTAAATTAAAACAACAAGACTTAAGACCCATTGTAGAGGCATTACATCCAACTCCGGCAGTGTGCGGAATGCCAAAACAACCGGCTTTGGATTTTTTAATCAACCAAGAGGGATACAATCGAGAATATTACGCAGGTTATTTAGGGGAGCTGAATTTTTGCGCAAATAATCCCCAGAGTCAAGCAACAGATTTGTATGTAAATCTACGATGTATGAGTATTAAACAAGATTCTGTTGATTTATACATTGGGTGTGGGATTACAAAAGATAGTAATCCATCTCTAGAGTTTTTAGAGACGGTAAATAAAAGTAGTACAATGAAAAAAATATTAAACTAATAAAGATGAAATTAGATATATTAGCCTTTGGAGCCCACCCAGATGACGTTGAATTAGGTTGTGGAGCCACTCTAGCAAAAGAGGTCGCTTTAGGGAAAAAAGTGGGAATTGTTGATTTAACCAAGGGAGAACTAGGAACCAGAGGTACCGAGTTTACAAGAAAACAAGAAGCTAGTGATGCTGCTAAAATACTTGGAGTAGAGATTCGCGAGAATTTAGGTTTTGCAGATGGTTTTTTTATCAATGATAAAGATCACCAATTAGAGATTATAAAGATGATTCGTAAATATCAACCAGATATTGTAATTTGTAATGCAATTAAAGACAGACACATTGATCACGGAAAAGGTAGTAGCCTTGTCTCTGATGCTTGTTTTTTATCGGGTCTTCGAAAAATTAAAACTCACTTAGAGGGTCAACAACAACAAGCATTTAGACCAAGACTTGTTTTCCATTATATCCAATGGCAAAATATAGAGCCAGATTTTGTGGTAGATGTCACCGGTTACATGGATCAAAAGGTAAAGGCAGTAATGGCTTATAAGACACAATTTTTTGATGAAAATTCAAAAGAACCAAGTACGCCAATTACCTCAAAAAATTTCTTAGACAGTATCACCTATCGCGCCATGGACCTAGGCAGACTCATTAATACAGATTTTGCAGAAGGTTTTACAGTTGAGAGGTATTTAGCAGTCAATACGTTAGGAGATTTGTTATAAAATAGTTGTTTTTTTTTGCAAAAAAGCTTGTCAAATATAGAAAAATGGCTAAATTTGCAACCGTTAAACAATAACACGGTGGTTATAGCTCAGCTGGTTAGAGCGTCGGATTGTGGTTCCGAAGGTCGTGGGTTCGAAACCCATTAATCACCCAAAATATCATGATATAACTAAATTAAACACGGTGGTTATAGCTCAGCTGGTTAGAGCGTCGGATTGTGGTTCCGAAGGTCGTGGGTTCGAAACCCATTAATCACCCAAAATATCATGATATAACTAAAATTAAACACGGTGGTTATAGCTCAGCTGGTTAGAGCGTCGGATTGTGGTTCCGAAGGTCGTGGGTTCGAAACCCATTAATCACCCAAAACAAAGGGATTCTTTTTTAAAGAATCCCTTTGTTTTTTTAAACCTGTTGTATAACAAGAAAAATAAATAAAGAAAAAAGATGTAATAAAGTAACTTACAAAGTAACCTTACTACACCTTTAAAAATATCTATTAAATTTTATCTAATGCCTTTAAAATGGTTTTATAAATATAATCTAAATCCTTATCTGTTATACAATAGGGTGGTACCAAGTAGATTATATTACCTAAAGGACGCATAAGAATTCCTTTTTCTAAAAAATACGGATATAAAATATCATGCATATCACTAAAATAGGAAGTATGCTCATTTGTTATCCATTCCATAGCAAAAATAGTTCCACAACAACGTACATTTTTTACTTTAGGATGAGTTTGTATTATTTTTTTAAAATCCAAGTGACTTTGACTTATTCTTTGAATATCATCTTGACAAGCTTTGGAAAGTAAAAGATCTAGGCTAGCCAAAGAAGCACTACATGCCAAAGGGCTTGCCGTAAAAGAATGTCCATGAAAAAGGGCTTTAGTTTTATCATCACTATAAAAAGCCTGATATATTAAATCACTACAAGTGGTAACTCCCATGGCCATAGTCCCTCCTGTTAAGCCTTTTGAAAAACACATAATATCCGGACTTGTATTTAAATGATCGGCAGCAAATAATTTACCAGTTCTACCAAAACCAACAAATATTTCGTCTTGAATCAACAAAATGGATTTACTTTTGCAATAGCTTAACAATAAGTCTAGATCTTTTGCTTGATGCATTTGCATACCTGCAGCTCCTTGAATTAAAGGTTCATAGATAAAACAAGCTATATCATCAGCGTGTTTATCTATAATTTTTTTATTGCTCTTAAAATTTGTTGGAGTAGGTGGATCGATAAAAACAACGTTAAAAAGTTGTTTTAAAAAAGGATCAGTCCAAATTCCTCTTGCACTAACACTCATTGCTCCAAAGGTATCTCCGTGGTAAGCATTTTTAAAGGCCACAATAGTACTTTTGGATTGATTTTGATTATAAAAATATTGCAAACACATTTTTATACCTACTTCAATGGCTGTGGAGCCATTGTCACTATAAAAAACCTTTTCTTGATTCTTAGGTAAAAGTTTTAACAATCGTTCTGATAATTCAACAGCTGGTTTGTGGGTAAAGCCAGCAAAGATTACCTGCTCGATGCTTTGTAATTGGTCATATACTTTTTGCGCAATATAAGGGTGAGCATGGCCATGCAAAGTAACCCACCATGAGGATACAGCATCAATATACTTATTGCCATTTTCATCATAAATATAGGCTTGTTTACCATGGGTTATTGCAATTGGTCCATGTGCAGTTTTCATCTGAGTATAAGGATGCCAATTTACTTTTAAATCGCGCTGTTCAAGGGATTCTAACATTCTTTTTCTTTATTTTTATACATTGGCATTAAACCTAAATTTTTCAATAGTTCTAAATCTTGATTTGAGGATGGGTTAGGGGTAACTAGTAAAGTTTGATCTTCCCCAGTAAAAATAGAATTTGCACCGGCCATAAAACAAAAAGCTTGTTCTTGCTCGTTCATTTCTATTCGCCCCGCGCTTAATCGAACCATAGTTGTAGGCATTATAATACGAGTTGTAGCAATCATCCTTACCATATCCCAAATATTAACTTTTGGATAATCCTGTAAAGGGGTTCCTTTAACCCTTGCTAAAGCATTGATAGGAACAGATTCCGGGTGTTTATCCATATTGGCAAGAGTATGCAACATGGATATTCTATCTAAAGTTGTTTCTCCAAGGCCTATGATACCTCCCGAACAAACTGTAATGCCAGCCTTTCTTACATTGCTAATAGTGTTTAATCGATTATCAAAGTTTCTAGTAGAGATTACATCATTATAATGTTCGGCCGATGTGTCAATATTATGGTTATAGGCATAAAGACCAGCTTGTTGCAATCGTTCAGCCTGTTGTTCACTGAGCATGCCAAGGGTACAGCAAACCTCTAACCCTAATTCATTAACGCCTTTTACCATTTCTAAGACACGATCAAAGTCCCTATTATCTCTGACTTCACGCCAGGCTGCCGCCATACAAAACCTAGAAGAACCGTTTTCTTTAGCCTTTTTAGCACGTTCTAAGACCGTTTGAGTTGGTAACAAAGCTTGGACTTTTATATCGGTATGATACCTGGCTGCTTGCCCACAATAGGAACAATCCTCTGGACATCCTCCTGTTTTTATGGATAATAAAGTAGAGAGCTGAATCTCTTGCGGATTATGATAAGCTCTATGAACTGTTGCACTTTTATAGATCAACTCTAAAAGTGGCATATTATATATATCTAAAATTTCTTGTTTACTCCAATTATGTCTAACAAGGTTACTCATAGGTTATAAATTTTTAAATTATTTGCTGTTTCTAAAATGGTTTTTCTATCTATCTGATTTAAAAAAGGTATTTCTATAATAGAGGTACCTTTTGGTAAATGTTTAATAATTATTTGTTTAGTGGAAACATCAAAGTCCCCGTTAAAAACAACATACTTTAAGTTTATGCCACGACTTTGTAAAGCTGAAACAGATAAAATAGTGTGATTTATGCACCCTAGGTAGTCCTTAACCACAAGAATCACAGGTAGTTTTAAGTTCTGTATCAGGTCAATTATAAAATGCTGTTGATTACAAGGAACAAATAAACCTCCAGCTCCCTCGATTATTAAGTTATGTGATGTCTTGGGTATACAAATGGTATCTAAGTCTATTGTTATATTTTCCAGGGCTGCAGACTTATGAGGTGAACTGGCTAATTTTAATGCATAGGTCTCTAAATAGGCATGTTTTAGATCTTCACATAATTCTTTAATTCTCATGGTGTCTGATTTATTTAAATCTCCTGATTGAATGGGCTTGAAATAACTTGCTTTAAAATACTGTACTAAAATGGCACTAGTTAGAGTTTTACCTATTTCTGTTCCTATGCCTGTTATAAAATACTGGTGCATGTTTTTAAATTTTTATTTATTATTTTACATAAAAGTTCTATTTCTTGTAATTTATGGTTGGCATGAATACAAATTCTATAGCGCTGTTTATCTTTTGCAACGCTAGGGGATTTAACCAAATAAAGGCGTAGTTTATTTTGGATTAAATCTTTTTTAAAAATGGTAGTATCTAAAACTTCGTCTTCAAATAAAACTTGAATAGGACTGCCCTTTGTTTTTAAACTACCACCATACAAAGACAAAAACAAATCAATATTAGATTGTAATTTCTGTAGTGTACTTTGGCTTTTTTCCAGTTTCAAATAACTGTTACTCACTGCCATTACATGAGCATTACTTATGCCAGTTGAAAAAATAAAGCTTGAAGCAAAATTTATTAGATAATCTCTGATTAGTCTGGAACTTAAAACCACAGCACCTTGCACTCCCATGGCCTTTCCATAGGTTTTCACACAGGCCAATAACTGCTTTTGTAATCCCAACTGCTCGGATAGACCATAGCCAAAAACTCCCATGCTATGAGCTTCATCTACAATTAAATGGGCATTATATTTTTTGCAAATAGCACTAATTGTGACTAAATCAGCAAAATCACCATCCATAGAATATAAACTCTCTACAACAACTATCACATTTCCTTTGCCTTGTTTTATTTTATTGCCAAGATCAACCATGTCGTTGTGTTTAAACTTAAATCTATTTGCATTACTGAGTCGGCACCCATCGATAACCGAGCGGTGAATTAACTCATCCAAAATATATGTATCTCCCTTTTTTAAAAGACTGCTAAATAGTGCTAAATTGGCTGTATACCCGCTTTGAAAAAACAAAGCACTTTCAAATTGATGCATCTGTGCAATGTAATTTTCTAATGCTTGCAACTCTAAACTACTACCAGTAATTAATCTAGAACCTTTGCTACCTGTTAGGGCATCAGGATTTCGTTGTAAATCTTTTAGAATTTGGTATTGCAATTGCTGATCCGTAGCAAAACCTAGATAATCATTGCTGTAAAAGTCAATAAATTTTTCATCTTTGATCTCTAACTCTCTAAAGGCTCCATTATGCTTTTTATCTTCAAGTAGATTTTGCCAAACACTATTTAACAACCTCATGCTTTTTAAGCTCTTTTTTAACCCCTTTTAACCAGTAATTAAATAATTCTTGCTCAAAACTGATTGCTATACTAGCGGCATCTTGCCAATCTTTATCAAATCTATTTAGTTGTTCAACCATTTCTTGAAGATGACCTTCTTCCTCCAGGATAATAGACTTGACTAAAACTTTACTTTTTTGTAAATTCAACTGCTCTTGATAAATCGGATAAAGAATATCGGCCCTTACTTCAATGGCATAGGTCACAAACAGATAACAAGCATATTTTAAATCTTTTTCATTTAAATGGTATTTGTTCTTTAAAAAGCGAGCCACTTTTAGATCTAAAGCATTTAAATAATGTTTAGTCTGTATCGCAGCTAATAATTCACCTGGGTTATAATTATAATTACTTTCTGGTAAAACCTTACTAATTTGCTTTTTTAAATAATAGGCATGACGATGTTCCTCTGCTGCATGCTTTAGTTGTATTAAATCCACAGTGTGATCTTGCTCACAGGCCGAAATTTTTCTAGCGCCTACATTTTCTAAATAAGACAAAGTATTTAACCACTTTGCATGTAGCTCATTGTTTTTTATAATCTGTTGTATAGTTTGTTGCATATTTTTATATTTGGGACAAAACTCGGAAGTTTTATAAAAACAAACGGGTACCAGATATATTATAATGAATAGTCCAGTTAGATTCTCTTTTAAAAACTTTGTAGAACTAGATAAACAAAGTTCTACAGCTTTATACTTACAAATCACCGATGCTATAATTCATGGTATTCAACGAGGATTGCTGATTTGCAATCAGCGATTACCCGGGAGTAGAGTATTAAGTAATGACTTACAAGTACACAGAAATACCATTACAAAAGCTTATAATGAATTACAAGATCAAGGCTGGATTGAAATAAAAAATAAAAGCGGAGCTTTTGTTATACCTTATACCAAAAGACAAGGAATTAAACCTGTAATTAAAAATGTAAAAAAGCAAGTTTTTTCTAATCAAACAGCCTTTGCTTTCAAAGAATCTAATTTACTTCGTGACCCCTTTGAATATACAAATTGCCCTATTGTATTTAATGATGGGACACCTGATGTAGCTTTAACCCATATACAGGAGTTAATTTCTTTATACTCAGCTAATATGAAAAGGAAAAGTAATCAAAAAAAAATGGGTTATTATCATCATAATAATGCAGAGTATTTAAAAATGCAACTTTGTAATTACTTGAATTTAACGAGAGCTTTACATATAAGAAAAAGTAATCTTTTAATTAGTAGAAGTCTAGAGATGAGCTTATACATCTTTTGTCAAGTTGTTTTACAGCAAAATGATATTGTTGTTGTGGGAAAACTAAGTTATTTTGCCGCAAACATGATTTTTCAAAAAGCAGGAGCCACCATTAAAACAGTTGATTTAAAAGATGGTGTACTTTCTTTGGATAGCTTAGAGAAATTATGTCAATTATATCCTGTTCGAATGGTATATACCATGCCAGAGGGACATTACCCAACCACTGGAGTTATGGAGGCCAAGGAAAGAGAAAGATTATTAGAGCTTTCAAAAAAGTATGGTTTTATAATTTTAGAGGATGCCAGTGATTATGATTTCAAGTACGATGCTGGCAAAGATTTATCTATAGCCACAAAAGACACCCGAGGTTCAGTTGTTTACTTAGGTTCCTTTGGTAAGAGTTTAGCACCTGGGTTTAGAGCTAGTTTTATAGTAGCTCCCGATAACCTTATTTTGGAGTTACAAAAGTACCTTTGTTTGTTAGACCGACATGGTAATGTTCTAATGGAACTAGCACTAGGGGAGATGATAGAAGAGGGGAGTGCTATTAAACACTTAAATAAAAGTATCATTATTTATAAAAAAAGGCGAGATAATTTCGACATCCTATTAAACACCCACTTAAAGCAATACTTTAACTGGAGTATACCAAGTAATGGCTTGGCTTTCTGGCTAGTGGCCAACAAGCCGATTAATTTACTTTTATTAAGTAATTTATGTCATAAGCAAGGCTTATTTATTCCAAAGCATGTTTTATATCAAGATAGATCCCTTACTGCTTTACGCTTAGGTTTTGGCCATTTAGATACGCAAACCATGCAAAGAAGTGTTTTAATTTTAAAGGATGTATTACACAACAACCCAAATCTGTTTTTGTAAAAATATTTGATAGTTTTAAAGGCTTACCCACCATACTTTAACAATAATAAATTTATGATAAACAACACTACTTTTTAAGTTTAGGTCTTATCGAGTTTATTATGAATAAACAAAAGATTTTGTAGATATATAAAACCGTAGATGGCCATTATTTTTTTAAAAGGCCTAAATAAATGTCCTTGATATTTACTGCTTTTGCTAAAAAAATAACGTTATAGAAATAAAAAAACGTCTGCTTTAAAAAACAGACGTTTATATCTTTATTTATCGACATTCAAGTTAGTTATTCCAAAGGTATTTATTTTAAAATAAACAATAATATGATATTTAAAACAATACACTTTAAGGAAAGAAACACAAAAGAATCAAGACTAATTGCTCGATTAATTGTACTTACAATAACTAAAGTAGGTAAAATAAAAAGTGCTAGAACCATAGGGGTAAATAAATTATCATATACCCATTTAAATATACCAGTTGTTTGGATTTCAAAAACATAGATTGCTCTAAAAACCCATAAAATTAAATTTATAAAACATAGTATAAATAGCGAAATATCTATGGTTTTAATTTGCAGTATTTTACTTTTCTGTAACTTGTGGTCTTTCATCTTGATTAGCTAATTCCCAAGCAGTTGCGAATATTAATTGTGTTCTTTTTGTTAGTAAATCCATGTCAATTCGATCATATGTATCTCTTGGCGTGTGGTAATCCTCGTGGGCTCCGTTGTAGAAAAAAACTGCAGGAATCCCGTGTTTAGCAAAACTATAATGATCCGATCTGTAGTAAATTCTCTGCGGATCGTTATCATCATTAAACTTATAATCTAAATCAATTCCTACAGACTCTTTATTTGACTTTTCAACAGCATCATGTAAATCTTGACTAATTTTATCGGCTCCGATAACAAAAACATAATCATCTTGAGTAGGATATTCATAACTTCTTCTACCAATCATATCAATATTTATATTTGATATGGAGTTTTCTAAAGGTACAATAGGATTCTCAACGTAATATCTTGATCCCCATAAACCAAACTCTTCACCAGTTAGGTGAATAAATAAAACAGAACGCTTAGGTGATATACCTTTTTTGGCTAAGTCTTGGAATACTCTAGCAATTTCCATAACAGCCACTGTACCAGAACCATTATCATCCGCGCCATAATGATACTCTCCTTTATCTAGTCCCATATGGTCATAGTGAGCGGTAACAATTAAGACTTCTTCCGGTTTTTCACTCCCTGGAATAAATGCCCATACATTTTCACTATCTTTTAAATTAGCCTTTGTTTTCATAAAGCTAGCTGGAACCTCTTGAAAATAAGAGTCAGCTCCAGTAGGAGCAGAAATTCCGTTGTTTACATAGTGCTTTTCCAAGTAAGCTGCAGCGCGTTTTTGTCCTGGCTCACCAGTTCTACGACCTTCTAAATGTTCCGATGTAATAACTTTTAAGTACTTACTTAAAGAATCTTGATTTACATTGTGCCAATAAGGAGTTTGTTGTTCTACTGAACCTATACTCTGATTCGATGTTTTAGCGGTGTTGCATGACACCAAGGCCATTGAGGCTCCCAAAAGGCTTAAAAATAGGGTTTTTTTAATCACAATAAAAAAGTTTTTTTAGTTAGTGGGTCAAATATAAAGACTTTCATAATCTTTACCTAGCTTTTAATATATCATACATAGTCTTATATTTGTTAAAATATATATTATCTAATGAATAAAGTTGTTTTTATAACAGGAGGTTCTTCCGGCATAGGGAAATGTGTAGGAGAGTATTTAACAGAAAAAGGATTTATTGTTTATGGAACAAGTCGCAATCCACAAAATGTTAAACAAAGCAAGTTTAAACTAGTAGCGCTAGATGTACGTGAGCCAGAAAGCATTAAAAATGCTATAAATCAAGTTTTAATGGAGCAAAATAAAATAGACATTTTAATAAACAATGCAGGAGTAGGAATAACAGGAGCCATAGAAGAGGTGTCAGGTCAAGAAATCCTAAATAATTTTCAAACAAATGTTTTTGGTCCTATTGAAGTAATAAAAGCAGTGCTTCCAAGTATGCGTGAACATAAAAGTGGCTTAATAATCAATGTTACTTCTATAGCTGGATACATGGGCTTACCTTTTAGAGGAATTTATTGTGCATCAAAAAGTGCCTTAGAAATGGTTACCGAGAGTCTTCGAATGGAACTTAAACCATATAAAATTCAAGTAACTAATGTAGCACCTGGGGACTTTGCCACTGATATCGCTCAACGAAGATACCATGCGCCAGTTTTAGAGGACTCACCTTATAAAGAAACCTATAAAATGTCTTTAGAAATGGCCAATTCACATGTAGATTCTGGAAGTGATCCAATACAAATGGCCAAGCAAATTTACAAGATTATAAATACTCCAAAACCAGCAGTTCGATATAAAGTAGGAGAACCTTTACAGAAATTTTCTTTATTTTTAAGAAAAATTTTGCCAAGTAAAACATATGAGAGACTCTTGATGAACCATTATCATATTAAAGAATAAATTACCTATAAAATAGCTTATATACCAAGATTTAATTGTAATTTTGACCTACAACATAACATATATAAGAAATATATTTACTATGAAATTTTTTATTGACACAGCCAACCTAGAGCAAATTAAGGAAGCAGAGGCATTGGGAGTTCTTGATGGAGTAACCACTAACCCTTCTTTAATGGCCAAGGAAGGCATCACCGGGGAGCAAAATATCTTAAATCATTACAAAGCAATTTGCGAAATTGTTGATGGAGATGTTAGTGCTGAAGTAATCTCTGTGGATTACCAAGGAATGATTCAAGAAGGTGAGAAGCTAGCTAGTCTTAATCCTCAAATTGTGGTAAAATTACCTATGACTAAAGATGGAATCAAGGCATGTAAGTATTTCTCTTCTAAAGGAATTAAAACAAATGTCACTTTAGTTTTTTCAGCTGGACAAGCATTACTTGCCGCCAAAGCTGGAGCCACTTATGTATCTCCTTTTATTGGTAGATTAGATGATATTTGTACAGATGGGTTAGTTTTAATTGAGGAAATTCGCCAAATTTATGACAACTATGCCTATGAAACACAAATATTGGCTGCTTCTGTACGTCATACAATGCATATTGTAAACTGTGCAAAAATTGGAGCTGATGTTATGACAGGTCCTTTAAGTGCTATTACAGGATTATTAAAACACCCTTTAACAGACAATGGATTGGCTCAATTCTTAGCTGATTATCAAAAAGGGAATCAATAGATAAAATATATCTTACATACAATTTACAAACTATTAAAAGCAGCTAATCTCTTTAGTTGCTTTTTTTTATAAAAAAAGCTCCAAAAAGTACTTAACTTTTTGGAGCTTGTCTATACTTGATTTGTAAAAACTTTCTTTACTCTTTTATTGGTTTAGCCAAGTAATCAAAAAAGTAATTAGCTATTTTTGTATTTAAATGTTCTCTATCTTTACCCAAAACATTATGTTGATGTGTTGGATACAAGAAATAATCTACTTGTTTGTTAGCTTGAATACAAGCCTGGATGAAATTCATAGAATGTTGTTGTAAAACAACAGGATCTAAAGCACCGTGAATAATCAGTAATTTATTTTGTAATTTATCAGCTTGATTAATTAAATTATTGGCTTCATATCCCTGAGGATTTTCCATTGGAGTATCCATATAACGCTCCCCATACATTACTTCGTAAGACTTCCAATCCATTACAGGACCTCCTGCTACAGCTACTTTGAAAATATCCGGGTAGTTCAAAACTAGAGAAGTGGCCATAAAGCCACCAAAGCTCCATCCATATACGCCAATTTTATCTTGGTTCACAAAAGGAAGTGTTTTTAAGTAATCAATTCCTTTTAATTGGTCTGCCATTTCTGCTTTTCCTAATTCCTTATGAATAACTTGTTCAAAATCACGTCCTCTGTTCTTACTTCCACGATTATCAAGAGTAAATACAATATATCCATTTTGTGCCATATACTGCATAAATAAATTAGAACCTGCCAGCCAAGAATTGGTAATTAATTGGGCATTAGGCCCTCCATAAACATAAACCATTACGGGATATTGTTTATTTGGATTAAAATTTAATGGATAAATAATTCGACCATTTAAAATAGTAGAATTATCAGCAGCTTTAATTTCTACTAAATCCATTTTTGGCATATCAATTATATGTTCAAAGGGATCAGTGGCATTTAAAATTTCCTCTGATTTTCTAGTAGATACACTTTCTACAGAAAATTTATATGGAATTTCAATACTATTGAATTGATCTAAAAACAAAGTTCTAGAAGGATTCAAAATTGCTTGATGTGTACCAGATTTCTCAGTTATTTGTTGGGTTTTACTCTTTTTTAAATCAACACTAAAGAGTTGTTTATCTAACCCATTATTTGTTATACCAATGTAAAAAGCTTGATCACCACTAGGGTCAAAGCCTAAAAACTGATCTACTATAACCTGTTCAAATCCTAATTTTTTCTCTAGTTTCCCATCGGTATTATATAGGTACATTTGTCTATACCCATCTTGGTCACTAAAGTAAATAAAACTCTTTGGATCATTAGGTAAAAATACTAATCCTTGAGATGGCTCAATATAGGTATCTACCTTTTGTTCAAACAAAGTTTTCTCAAAAGCACCTGTAGCTGCATTGTATTGATTTAGTTTCAAGTGATTTTGTTGGCGATTCAACACCCCTACGTAAATGTAATTACCACTTGGGTCCCAAGTAACCATAGTTAAAAACTGGTCTTCATAGCCTGTTTTAAGAGTGATTTTTTCTTTTGTATATACATCATAGATTACCAAAGAAACCCTCTCATTTGGCATACCAGCCATTGGATACTTTATATCGCTAGATTTGGCTATTCTACCTTGCCAATCTATCATAGGATAATCCGAAACAAAACTTTGATCATTTCTGTAATATAAAAGTTGATCTTGTTTTGGACTCCACCACATACCTTGTGTTACTCCAAATTCCTGACGGTGAGTAAACGAACTTCCATTAACAATATCTGTTGTTGGATCATTGGTAACCACAATATCTTCACCTTTTGAACTGGTTATAACAATATTATTCTGTTTTAACCAAGCCAAATAGTCTTGATTTCTAGATATAATCTCCTCGGTGGCAGCACTATTGTAAACAAAACTATTTACAACTTTATTAGTTTTTAAATTTACTCTAACATTATATTTAAATTTACCTGCTTGCTCTAATGCTGTAAAGGTAATTTCATCTGGATTAATCCATTTTAAATCATGCGGAATTCTTTTTAAATCAAACGAAGTATACTTCAACGAGCTATTTAGTATATTTTCTAAGTCTTTGGTTGTTAAAACCAGTTGGCTATTCCACTTATTATCTTTAGTCTTAAGTAATAAACTATCACCATTTGTGCTCAATAGAGAAAAAGCTTGATCATCTTTCCACTTTGGAGCAATTATTTTTGTTGGAGCAAATTCCTCTGATGCTCCAAAAGTAGCTTGAGAAATACTAAAAGTGTTTTGTGCAAAAAGCAAATTACCACTTAATAGTAAGCCAATTAGCAAGGTTTTTTTCATAAATAAAATTATAATTATAAGAATTAGCAATTTACATCAATTACATACTCTTACCAACAAAAAAATGTTGTATTAATAAGGACATTATACCTATTAGCCTTGCAAAAAACAGGCCAGTTATTTCAGGCCTTTAATACTTTAACAAGGTATTGTTAAATATTAAAAGTATTTAACTAAAAAAGGCACAGTGTATTAGCCTTTATTATCTAATTCACTATACCTTTTTTTAAATTTATTACTGTATCGTTAAAAGAGTCCTTATTCTTTATTTTTCTTACCGTTATTAAATTTTATACCCGCAAGAGGATTTTTATTGTCTCTTGCTTTAAACGTTTTTGATTTATCTTGTACTTTTTTTGCAGAGAAGTTTTTCTTAGGCGAAGTAGAAGAGGTCTTAAATTCGCTTTCTTTTTTAGTTTTAAAAGTTTTTGAATTTTCAACTTGTTCTTTATTAGCTTTAAGTACTTCCATAGGGTCTTTAGGAGACTCTTTGGTTCCTCTTAAGTAAATCACTAGACCATTTAAAAAATTTCGCAGTATTTGATCTCCACATTCAACATATTTTGGATGCTCTGCGTTTCTAAAAAAGTTACCTACCTCTCCTTTAGAAATACGGAAGTCTACTAACTCTAAAATCTCTACAATTTGATCATCTCTAAGTTGTAAGGCTACTCGTAATTTTTTAAAAATATCGTTATTTGTCATTATTTATTAATTTATGTAAAGGTAAATAAAAAAACTAAAGTTTATCTTTTAATAATTTAATTTCATCACGTAAACGCGCAGCATTAATAAAGTCTAATTCTTTAGCCGCCGTTTCCATTTCTTTTCTCTTTTGACGAATCAATTTTTCAATATCTACTTTTGATAAAAGTCTAATCTCTTGCTCGGTGGTTTTTTGGACCTCTTGCTTGACTAGCTCATCATAAGACGGTTTTAACAAATCGCTTTTTATTGCCTTATTAATAGCAGTGGGAGTAATGTTATGTTTTTTATTATAAGCCATTTGCTTGTCCCTGCGATAGTTTGTCTCATCGATGGTCTTTTGCATACTGGCTGTAATTTTATCTCCATACATAATTGCCATCCCATTTACGTTTCTTGCAGCACGCCCCACCGTTTGAGTAAGCGAGCGATGACTTCTTAAAAAACCTTCCTTATCTGCATCTAAAATAGCAACTAATGAAACCTCAGGTAAATCTAATCCCTCTCGAAGTAAATTCACACCGATTAAAACATCAAACAATCCTTTTCTTAAATCTTGCATTATTTCAACACGTTCTAATGTGTCTATATCAGAGTGTACATACCTACAACGAATACCAACCTTGGTAAAGTATTTTGCCAACTCCTCGGCCATACGCTTGGTAAGTGTAGTTACTAGTATCCTTTGATCTAATTCAACGCGAGAATGAATCTCTTCAATTAAGTTATCAATTTGATTCTCTGTGGGTCTCACCTCGATAATAGGGTCAAGTAATCCAGTGGGTCTAATTAATTGTTCAACGTAAACCCCTTCTGATTTTTCCAACTCGTAATCCGCAGGGGTAGCCGAGACAAATAAAACTTGGTTTTGCATCATCTCGAACTCTTCAAATTTAAGAGGCCTATTATCTAAAGCTGCTGGGAGTCTAAAACCGTACTCTACTAAATTTTCCTTTCTTGATCGATCTCCGCCATACATTGCATGTACCTGAGAGATGGTAACATGGGATTCGTCGACAATCATCAAATAATCATCAGGAAAATAGTCCAATAAACAAAAGGGACGGCTACCAGCATCTCGACCATCTAAATAACGTGAATAGTTTTCAATCCCAGAACAATAACCCAACTCACGAATCATCTCCAAATCAAAATTAGTGCGTTCCTCCAAACGCTTAGCCTCTAGATGTTTACCAATTTCTTTAAAGTAATCCACTTGCTTAACTAAGTCTTGTTGAATCTCCCATATGGCTTTTTGTAAAACATCAGGAGAGGTAACAAACATATTTGCAGGATAAATGTTTAATTGCGTATATTTTTCAATAACCGCTGAAGTACTCACATCAAAGACTTCAATATCTTCAATTTCGTCTCCAAAGAAATGAATGCGGAAAGGATTATCGGCATAACTAGGAAATATTTCAATAATATCACCTTTGATACGGAATGTACCTGGTGTGAAATCCGCCTCGGTACGTGCATATAAGCTCTGTACTAAGCGATGTAATACTTTTGTACGACTTATTTGTTGATCTAATTCTAAAGAAATTACATTTTTCTGGAATTCAGTAGGGTTTCCAATACCATATAAACAAGATACCGAAGCTACAACTAACACATCACGTCTACCCGAGAGTAGAGCAGAGGTAGTACTAAGTCGCATTTTTTCTAATTCCTCATTAATAGAAAGATCTTTCTCTATATACTGCCCAGTAACAGGTATAAAGGCCTCGGGCTGATAATAATCATAATAAGAAACGAAATATTCAACGGCATTATCTGGAAAGAAATTTTTAAACTCCGTGTATAATTGTGCAGCTAGAGTTTTGTTATGAGCCAACACAATAGTAGGGCGTTGAACCTGTTGAATAACATTGGCTGCTGTAAAAGTTTTTCCTGAACCAGTTACACCTACAAGAGTTTGATACTTTTCACCATCAATGATTCCTTGACTTAGTTTCTTTATAGCCGTTGGCTGATCCCCCGTAGGTTTATAATCTGATTTTATTTTAAATTTCATAACATTACTTAAGTAGGAGCAAAGTTAGTTATTATAAAACAAAAAAGCGCAAGAATAAAATCTTGCGCTTAATTTATTTAAGTATTGTATTTTACAATTATTTAATTGTGAACACAACTTTTCTTGCGATCTTACGAGCTTGAGCTGAAGATTTGTTAACTTGGTTATCAATTCCTTCACCAACAGCAGTAATTCTTGAAGCATCAATTCCTGAGTTAACTAAGATTTGTTTAACTGCTTCAGCACGTCTAGTTGATAATTTATCGTTGTAAGCTTTGTTTCCAATAGCGTCAGCATAACCTTGAACATCAACTTTAGCTGATGGGTTATTTTTAAGATAAGTTACAATGAAGTTAATTCCTTCAACTGTACTTGGCTCAGCTTTATCGAAATCGAAGTAAGCAGCAACGTATCCTTTGTTGATTAATTCTTTGATCATTTGAGCATCATCACCTTGGATGTTGTTTCCTAAATCTCCGTATTTATCTTCGATAAATCTTTCGATGTTATCTGCAATACCATTGTTATTTAAATCAATGTTACGTCCTCTAGAATCCACTAAAGCACCAGCTGGTGTATTAGGCTCTAAATCTAAGTAATCTGGCACACCATCTCCGTCAGAATCAACTAACATGTTTTCAATGTTAGATACTCTGTTGTTTAATGCTAAGATTTCTTCGTTCTCTCTAGCAGAATCAGAATACCAGTCAGCATGCTGGTAATATTTTCCTAAATAAATAGAAACTCCTACTGTAGCATTGAACATAGTTCCTTGGAAAGTAGATCTGTGTGTCGCAGACATACCATCCCAGTTTTGATTTTGTTGAACGTTTTGAATAACTGTAAAGTCAGCATTTAATGCAATTCTTTGAAGAACTTTAATTTGTCCTGTTAACCCAGCCATTACATGACCCATGTTATCTGTACCACTAAAGTTGTTTCCATTTAACCAAGAGTATCCTCCCCCTGCGTGAGCTTGAACGTTAATTGTGTTAGTCCAGTTCTCGAAGTTTAAGATACGTCCTAAGTTTACAACCCCTTCTAAACTTGTTCTGTAGTACTCTGTGTGCGCGTTAGTAGCATTATTAGTCCATTTTTTAAGGTTATCATAACCAAATGAAGCTTTAATACCAAATTTGTTATTTAAGCTATAACGAACTCCACCGTCTAAGTGTAAGTTTTTGAAAGTTTCAGCAGAGTGACCTGATGTAACTGTTCTAGCTGGTTTTGCAAAACCACCATTTAAGTCAATTGACCATCTGTTATAGTTTTTTTCTTGAGCCACAGCAGACCCAACTACTAACAAAGATGCCAATAAAGGTAATGTTAATTTTTTCATAGTTGTAATTTTAATTTCCACTAACTGATAATTAATATTGTTTTTTTACTAATCGCTTTATAAGGCAAATATAATGTAAAGTTTTTAAAAATATGTAAATTTGAAATAAAATATATAAAAATCTCTTTATTTATCTAAATAAACAAACCTTAAACCATATCTATGACTAGAAAATCTAACATTTTTATTACTGTTGATGCAGTAATTATAAAAAAAAAGCAAAATATTAGAGTTTTATTAATAAAAAGAAAAAATGATCCTTTTAAAGATTTTTGGGCCTTACCAGGTGGGTTTGTGGACCAAAATGAGGATTTAGAGCATGCAGCTGCTAGAGAATTGTTAGAGGAAACACAAATAAAATGCGAAAATCTGCAACAAATCGGAGCATACGGAAAAGAAAACAGAGATCCTAGAGCTCATATTGTTAGCATCGCATATCTTGGTATTGTTGATTCTGATATACAAGGAAAGGCCAGTGATGATGCAAAACAATTAGGGTGGTTTACGTTAGATAATTTACCCGATTTGGCTTTTGATCATAAGCAAATCATAGAGGATGGAATAAAAAAAGCTTCTCTATAATAGAGAAGCTTTTATATTATATTTTTACTTTAACGCAGGGTGATTCTTTAATAATTTTGCTTCCATAACAAAAGTTCCAAACGGTAGCAAAGAGGCTATTAAGACTAAAACATAGGTTTTAAAACTCCATTTTTCATCAGGTTTTAATACTGTGGCCAGAACCACATAGGCTATAAATAGTAATCCATGAGCCCATCCCACGTATTTTACAGTCAAAGGGGACTCTAATACATATTTTAAAGGCATTCCAACAAATAGGAGCAGTAGAAGGGAGATACCCTCTAAAGTAGCTATTAATTTAAATAATTTAATCATTTTTAGTCTCGTTTATTTTTTGGTCTAAAATACTATAAATATGTTATATATAATAAAGGAGCGTTATTTTTGGTAAAATAACGCTCCTTTATTAGTATGATTAAACAGACAACTAAAAAGCTTGTAATTTAGTATTATATTCTCTTAGATCTGCTAAATTATGTTTGTTATTAATATCTTTAAAAAGTGATATTAAATATTGAAGACTCTCTAAATCATTGTCTGAAGTGGAGCTTTGCTCAATAGTTTGTTCATTTTCTTCGATTGGCTCATCCGTAGGGATCGCAATTAAAAAAGCATTATTATTTTCTAGGTGCTCATAAGTTAATCGAATTGCTTTAACCAAAACTGGTTTTTCTTCTAAAAGAGCAAATTCTCTTAATTTTTTTAGATTAGCAACGATGTTATCTACAACAAGACCATCTGAAATTAAATCAGACTGAATCTGTTTTATTAGTTTTAATGCATTAGCGTTTTCCACAGTATAAATCTTTTAATAAAAAATCATTTCGGCAAAAGTAAACTTTTTCTTTATTATTCTAGTCTTTAAAGAGTACTTTTTTATCAAATAAATAAAATTTAAAATTTTGCTGCATAGAATCAGAACATTAAAACAAGATTAAATAATTAAGCTACTATTGAATCATAATGTATATTATGTAAAATAGGATTTTTTAAATCCCCTAACTTACTTTACTTTGTATGTTTATCTACTTTTAAAATGAATTTGCTAGTTTAAAGAGATTTTTGCTTTTGGTCTATTTGAAAACTTATTTTTTATAAAAGCAAATATGGTAATTTCTGCGCTACTAAATTTGCTTTGAAATTACCTGTAATTAAATATTAAAAAAGTAAAACACTTTTATGGCATAAGAATTCTTAGTAATATTGGGCTTGTTAAATAAATCGATTTTTATGTTATACTTATTTCTAAGTATTTTAGGTAGTGTTTTAGTTGGTGTTCTGTTTAAGTATTCCAAAGGATTATCAACAAATATTTTTTTAATGGTCCTTTTAAATTATATAATAACAACTAGTCTGTCCTATTTTATCTTCCATGTTGATTTGACAGCTATCCCAGGAGATTTACCTGTAATCACAATTGGTTTATTGGCCTTATTAATGCCTTCCTTATTTTTAGCACAGTACTATTCTGTTTTGTATGCCGGTATAATTCGCACCGATATTGCACAGCGAATGAGTTTATTTATTCCCATTGTTGCGGCAGTTTTTCTTTTCAAGGAACAGATCTCTCCCATAAGATATCTTGCCCTGGGCATTGGACTTATTTCCGTTTATTTAATTTTAAATCGATCTTATTTACCAAAATCTCAAAACACAACATTAAATAATAACTCTATTTACTTTCCAGTCATTGTCTTTATAGGCTTTGGACTTATTGATATTCTTTTTAAACAACTAGCCCTTTATAGTACTATACCATATACAAGTAGTTTATTTTATGTTTTTGCTAGCGCTTTTATTCTAGGACTACTCTATTTTGTTATTTTATTGATATTTGGTAAAAAACAAATCCTCCAAATAAACAAACAAACAATCTTATTTGGAATTGCCTTAGGGGTTTTAAATTTTATCAACATAGTTTTTTATATGAAAGCACACCAAGTTTTTTCCAGTAATCCAACAACAGTTTTTGCAGGCATGAACTTTGGCGTTATTATATTGGGAACACTCATCGGGTATTTTCTTTTTAAAGAAAAACTATCAAAAATTAATCTCATCGGAGTTCTTTTCTCTATCTTGGCCATTGCCATATTACTGTTACTTTCTTAATTCAATAGATTTTAGATTTTTTTAAATTGCTTTTCAATTAGCTTTAGCAAAGCTACTTAGTATACTTAAAAATAAAAGGCTATTTTAACTATTTATCTTTGTTTGTGTATGTTAGAAAGATTTACACTCACCCAATAATATCTTTTTTATCCATTCTATAGAATTATCTATTTCTTTATCTATTAAATACAAATCATTCTAGGATAAAAATAAGCCTACTCTACCCTACTTAATCGCAGGCGCAAAATAAATTAGTTATATAAAAATTAAAGACCCCTTAATTAAAGTATCTGTGGTTTAATTACCCCCTAGTTGGATTTTAAATAATCACCTAAATATATTTATATTTATTAATTTTACATAATATACATTATATTATTAAGAATAATTGATAAAATTAACAATTTTACACTTTATAATTAACTATTCAGGATTAATATACATCTATTACTATATTGTATTAACTAATAACAATAAAGGCCAACACATCTGTTAGCCTTTTTTATTGTATTTAGATCTATTTTCTATCTTGGCAAATCTAATTTTAGGTAAGCCAGGGGTTTATCAGTTTTTAAATAATTATATTTTATTTTTTACAATCACTTCAATTACTTCTGGGTTTATTAAGGTAGAAACATCTCCAAATTCTTTTTGTTCACCTTGAGCAATTGAACGCAAAATACGTCTCATTATCTTACCTGACCTTGTTTTAGGTAGGCTTTCTACAAACTGAATTTTGTCAAGTTTAGCAATTGGACCTATATGACTAGATACTTGATTGTTGATTTCTTTTTTCAGGTTTTCTCTATCACGATACTCACCTTCCATCTTTAAGGTAATAAAACCATAAAGACCGTTTCCTTTTAATTCATGAGGATACCCTACAACGGCCGATTCGGCCACTGCCGGATGTTCATTTATAGCATCCTCAATAGGTGCGCTACCTAAATTATGCCCCGATACAATAACCACATCATCTGCGCGACCCGTAATACGATAATACCCTACTTCATCTCTTAAAGCCCCATCCCCTGTAAAATACATTCCTGGGAATTGTGAGAAGTAAGTTTCTTGATATCTTTTATGATCTCCCCAAATGGTTCTTGCCATCGATGGCCAAGGAAATTTCACACATAAAGCTCCATCTACCTGATTATCATTAATCTCATTTCTTTTTTCATCCATCAAAACCGTTTGAATCCCCGGTAAAGGAAGCGTTGCATAAGTAGGCTTTGTCGGTGTTAAAAAAGCTAAAGGAGAAATTAAAATACTACCTGTTTCGGTTTGCCACCATGTATCAACCACCGGACACCTTTTTTTGCCAACATGATCATTATACCAGTGCCAAGCCTCCTCATTTATAGGTTCTCCCACTGATCCTATTACACGTAAACTCGATAAATCATGTGAATTTACATAACTATAATCTTCGGTCATCAAGGAACGAATTGCAGTGGGTGCAGTATAGAATTGGGTAACTTTATACTTATCAATAATATCCCAAAAACGACTAGCATTAGGATAGGTAGGAACCCCCTCGAACATTACCGTGGTAGCTCCATTTAATAAAGGACCGTACAAAATGTAAGAATGGCCAGTAATCCAACCACAATCAGCCGTACACCAAAATATATCATCCTCTTTATAATCAAAAACATTTTTAAATGAATATGCGGTTTGTACCATATATCCAGCTGTTGTGTGCACCATACCCTTAGGCATTCCCGTTGAGCCAGATGTATATAAAATAAACAACGGGTCTTCCGCATCCATTACAGCTGCAACATTATTATCGGAAGCGTTTTCCAGCAATTCGTCTAACCATAGGTCACGCCCTTGTAGAAAATTCACTTTTTCATTTGTTCTTTTAACCACAAGTACTTTCTCAACTTGGGGACAAGACTCTAAAGCTTGATCCACAATAGTTTTTAAATCAATTGTTTTACTCCCCCTATAACTTCCATCACTTGTAATTATAATCTTACTTTGACAATCATTTACTCGTTTGGAAATTGCTGAGGAAGAAAAGCCTGCAAAAATAACACTGTGCACAGCTCCAATCCTAGCACAGGCTAGCATACTTATGGCAAGTTCTGGAATCATTGGTAAATAAATACAAACTCGATCCCCTTTTTTAACCCCTTGTTCTTTCAAAACATTTGCCATTTTTGCTACTCTTTGATAAAGATCGGAGTAGGTAATAATCTGGTGCTGTTCTTTAGGATCATTAGGTTCAAATATAATAGCGGGTTTATCACCTTTTTTTGCCAAATGCCTATCGATACAGTTTTTTACAATATTTAGTTTTGCATTTACAAACCACTGATACTTCGAATTCTCTACATCAAATTCAAACACTTTATCCCAAACTTGGTACCAAACAAAGTTCTCTTCTGCTATTTTACCCCAGAATTTTCTAGGTTCACGCACAGACTTTTTGTAATGCTTAAAGTACTGTTCAAGATTTTCTATTTTATAATAACTCATATTTTAGGGCTTTTTTTTCTAGATTGATTTTTTTGGGTTTCTAAATATAGTATAATCACTGTAAAATACAAAAAAGTCACTCTATTAATTTCATAAAAATAATAGAGTGACTTTTATATATATTAAAATCAAGTTTTACATGGAAAGAACTTGTTTTTTTGCTAATTCAAATTCTTGTACTATTTCCTTAATAATATTCTCAACTGAATCTATTTTATCAATTAAAGAAGAAATTTGCCCAATTTCTAACTCTCCTTGATTTAAATCACCTTCAAACATTCCTCGTTTTGCTCTAGCTCTTCCCAGGTATTCTTTTAATTGTTCTACACTAGGAGCTGTTTCATATAACTCTTGTAAGCCTTTATAAAAATCATTTTTGATAAGCCTTACTGGTGCCAGTTCTTTTAGACTCAAACTAGTATCACCCTCATTTAAAGTGGTAACTAATTCTTTAAAATCAGCATGAGCACTACTCTCTTTTGAAGCAACAAAGCGAGTTCCCATTTGAACTCCCTGTGCTCCCAAAACCATAGCGGCCAGCATTGTCTTTCCTGTTGCAATTCCACCGGCAGCAATTAAGGGAATTGATATTTGACGAGCTACATTCGGAATTAAAGTTAAGGTGGTAGTCTCCTCTCTCCCGTTATGCCCACCAGCCTCGAAACCTTCCGCTACAACTGCATCAACGCCAGCTTCTTGAGCCTTTAATGCAAATTTTGCAGAGCTAACAACATGTACAACCGTAATACCATGCTCCTTTAAAAAAGAAGTCCAAGTCTTAGGATTACCCGCAGAGGTAAAAACAATCTTAACCCCTTCTTGTACAATAATATCCATTATCTGCTCGATATTAGGATAGAGCATTGGAATATTAACTCCGAAAGGCTTGTTTGTTGCGGATTTACATTTTCGGATGTGTTCTTGCAAAACATCTGGATACATGGACCCAGCTCCTATTAATCCTAGTCCGCCAGCATTACTAACTGCACTTGCTAACTTATATCCACTATTCCAAATCATTCCTCCTTGAATAATTGGATATTGGATACCAAAAAGTTCCGTAATTCGATTCATAAAATAAATGTTGGTTAATTATACTTTGCTAATTACGCCAGACCCTATTAATTGATCCTCTAAATGCCAGGAAACAAACTGTCCTTCTGTTATTGCAGATTGAGGGTTTTCAAATTCAACAAAAACACCATTTTCAACTTTATGTAGAGTTGCCTGTTGTAAAGGTTGACGATATCTTATACGTGCTAATATAGACATTGTTTGGCCTTCTTGCAAAGCTAAATCTTCTCTAATCCAATGTATTTCTGATTCTTTTACAAATAAGACCTTATGAAATAATCCTGGATGAGAATTACCTTGCCCCGTATAAATGATATTTTCCTTTACATCAGTAGCAATTACAAATAGTGGCTCTACGGTTCCACCTACATTTAACCCTTTTCTTTGTCCAATAGTAAAGAAATGCGCTCCGTAATGTTCACCTACTTTCTTACCCATCTGCGGACTTAGTTGGTAGGCTTTTGCTTGAGCTAACAGCTTTTGTTGTTTTGGTAAAGAATCAAGATCTTCTGGCAAATTAAAGCTTACTGCATTTGCGGGTATTTCATATATTAAACCATTTTTAGGTTTTAATTGTTGTTGTAAAAACTCTGGTAAACGAACCTTCCCAATAAAGCAAAGTCCCTGAGAGTCTTTCTTATCCGCGGTTATTAAGTTCATTTTGGCTGCAATCTCTCTTACTTCTGGTTTTAAAAGCTCTCCAATTGGAAATAGAGCTTTTGCCAATTGTTGCTGCGATAATTGACATAAGAAATAAGATTGATCCTTATTGGAGTCTACACCTGCCATTAATTTATAAACCGTTTGTGGTTGCCCATTGTCATCCAAAATAGTTTCTTCTGCTTTACGACAATAATGTCCTGTAGCTACATAATCGGCGCCAAGACTCAATGCAATTTTCATAAAGACATCAAATTTAATTTCTCGATTACATAACACATCAGGATTAGGAGTACGTCCATTCTCATATTCATTAAACATATAATCTACAATGCGCTCCTTATATTGTTCACTTAAATCTACAGTCTGAAAAGGTATACCTAATTTCTCGGCAACCATCAATGCATCATTACTATCTTCTAGCCAAGGACATTCATTAGAAATAGTCACTGAGTCGTCGTGCCAATTTTTCATAAATAATCCTATAACTTCATATCCTTGTTCTTTCAGTAAATAAGCGGCAACACTTGAGTCTACCCCTCCTGAAAGTCCTACTACTACTCTTTTCATAAATATTTTAATACTAAAATAAAAAGCAAAAATACAATAATTAAAAACCCTAGCATAAAATTTTGATAAAGCTTTAACCACTTGATAGTTTTCAAGAAAAATTTCTAAAAAAACTATATTGTTTTTTCTCCACCTCTAAGGCAACATTAAATGCTACTTTGTTGAGTAATCTATTTTATCCTCCATACATCGGAGCACTTAGTAAATTAACCTATAAAGCGCTATTTGCCAGTTTTTTCCTCAGGTTATTAAACTTTACCAGGTATAATAAAAAAGCTCCTTTAAAAGAATAACTTTTAAAGGAGCTCAGGGTATTAATGATTTTATTTTTTAAGGCTAAAATTACTTTTTACCTTGTTCTTTTAGTTTTTGTTGCTCTTGAGCTTGTTCCATCATCTCTTGCATTTTACGCTGAAATCTACCTTTAGGGCGTTTCTTAGTTTTATTCTCTTCAATAATGGCTTTAATTTTATCTTCTTTTACGATATGATTTTTGATCACATACATAATACCTATTGTAATAGAGTTAGATACAAAATAGTACAAACTCAATCCTGAGGCATAATTATTAAAGAAAAATAACATCATCACTGGTGAGATATAAATCATGATCTTCATTAATTTACCCATATCTGGCATCCCTTCTTGTTGAGGAGCAGACATTTGTTGATCTCCGGTTGTCATTCTCATATAAAAGAAAATAGCAATAGAGGCCAAAATAGGGAATAAACTCACGTGGTTTCCATAAAATGGAATATTAAATGGTAAAGATAAAACCGAATCGTAAGATGAAAGGTCATCTGCCCATAAGAAACTTTTTTGACGTAAAGCAAAAACTGATGGGAAGAATTGAAATAATGAATAGAAAATAGGAATTTGTAATAAAGCTGGAATACATCCTGCCATTGGATTTACCCCTGCTTTAGAATACAAGTTCATAGTCTCTTGCTGCTTCTTCATCGGGTCATTCTTAAATTTCTCATTAAGTTCGGTGATTTCCGGACGTATTGCTTTCATTTTAGCTTGAGAAACATAACTCTTGTAAGTAAGTGGCGATATAATAAGTCTAACAAAAATAGTTAGTACAATGATCGCTATTCCGTAAGAAGGAATAAAAGAAGTTAAAATTCCAAATACAGGTATAAATAAAAAGCGGTTTAACCAACCAAATATTCCCCATCCTAAAGGAATTATATTGTCTAGATTCTCACCATAAGATCTTAAGATTTTATAATCCGAAGGTCCAAAGTAAAAACTCATATCGTAACTCAACTCTCCATTTGAATAAGCCAAAGGAACCTGAGCATTAAACTCCTTTAAAAAAGTAGTATCACTTGCTTCATCTTTTGCTAAATTTACAGAAGAAAGATTAGCATCGCTGAAGTTCTTATCTGTAATTAAAATAGATGTGAAAAAATGTTGTTTAAATGCAATATAACTAACATCCTTAACTGTTTTATTTTCCTTACTTCCAGCTGCTCCTAAATCATTATCCTTACCATTCTCATACTCGTAGTAAAGGTTGGTGTAGCGATTCTCATAAGAGATACTTTTTTCATTTCTATACGCACTTAAACTCCAATCTAATTTTGGTGTTTTATTTAAGTCAACTATTTTACTTAAACCAACACTTCGAATAGAGAAGTCTATCATGTAGTTATCAGGTTTTAAAACATAACGATACTCAAGGTATTGTGTTTCAGAGGCCTTTAAACGCATCGATAAGACTTGGTTCTCTCCTTCTTTAGTTAACTCTGGAGTAAAGTATAAATCTTGTGTATTAAATACTCTATTATCACTTGTATAAAGTTCTAAATTCAAATTAGAATTATGATCTTTAATAAGTTCTACTAGCTCTCCTGAATTTTTACTAAAACGCTCGAAGTTGTTTACCGTTACATTTGATAAATATCCTCCTTTGTTTGAAACCTGTAAAGTAAGTAACTCACTTTTTAGCTCTGTATTTACATCCTGTGCAGATGGTAACAAAGCACTATAGGCGAATGAACCTAAACTAGCACGTAAGGCTTCACTAGCTAATGAATCGTTTTCAGCACCAATTGCAATGGTCTGTTCGATGGATTTAGCCTGCGAATCTTTCACAATTTCTTTTTGTGCTAATTCAGCGTCTTTTTTCATAGCTTCTTGCTCATTGTTCATGTTGTTAAGCATCAACCATATAAGCAAACCGGCAATAATAATAAAGCCTACAATACTGTTACGATCTAATTTTTTTTCTTCCATTACTTAATTTGTAATTGATCAAATGATTTTGAAATTATTCTATAAATAAGAGCGCAAAATAAACTAATTAGTTTGTTTATTTTGAATCGCTGCTTGTACGAAATTTACAAACAGAGGGTGTGGTTGAGCAACCGTACTTTTGTACTCTGGGTGAAATTGTACCCCTACAAAGAAAGGATGATTATCCAACTCGACAATCTCCACAAGACCAGTATCAGGGTTTTTTCCCGATGCTATTAAGCCTGCTTTAACGAAATCCTCCAAATATTGGTTATTAAATTCATATCTATGACGGTGGCGCTCATTTATTAAATTGCTCTTGTAGATATCAAATGCTTTTGTATTTGACTCAATAGCGCAATCCCATCCGCCTAAACGCATAGTTCCCCCTTTATCGGTAATCGCTTTTTGTTCCTCCATAAAAGTAATCACAGGATATTGTGTACTTTCATTTACCTCTGTTGTATTGGCTCCTTTGAAATTAAGTACGTTTCTTGCGTATTCAATTACAGCCATTTGCATTCCTAAACAAATTCCTAAAAATGGAATATTATTTTCTCTTGCATATTTTACCGTTTCAATCTTTCCTTCTATTCCTCTAGAACCAAATCCAGGAGCAACTAAAATAGCATCTAAATTCTTTAATTTATCTGCCACGTTACCCGCATTAATATTGTCAGATTGAATACTAATAATATTTACTTTACATTGATTTTGTGCTCCACCATGTACTAAAGCCTCTAGTATTGATTTATAAGAATCTTGTAATTCTACATATTTACCAACTAAACCTATATTTACAATGTGTTTAGGGTTTTTTAAGCGATGTAAAAACTCATTCCAAGAAGCTAAATCTGGCGTTTTCTTTTCCGGTAGATCTAATTTTTTAAGAGCGACCTTATCCAATCCTTCCTCTAACATTAAATTAGGAACATCATAGATAGTCTGTGCATCTATACTTTGAATTACAGCCTCTGGTTTAACGTTGCAAAACTGAGCTAACTTTTGACGAATTTCCGTAGATAAGTTGTGCTCTGTTCTACAAACTAAAATATCCGCTTTAATTCCACTTTCCATTAAGGTTTTTACCGAATGCTGCGTTGGCTTTGTTTTAAGTTCTCCTGCTGCGGCTAAAAACGGCACTAAAGTTAAATGAACAACAATAGCGTTGTTATCACCCAATTCCCATAATAATTGTCTTACAGACTCGATGTATGGTAAAGACTCTATATCACCTACTGTTCCACCAATTTCCGTAATTACAATGTCATAATCCCCTGATTTTCCTAAAAGTTGCATACGCTCTTTTATCTCATTGGTTATATGTGGAACAACTTGAACAGTCTTTCCTAGAAACTCTCCCCTGCGCTCCTTTTCAATTACAGAAAGGTAAACACGCCCTGTGGTTACGTTATTGGCTTGAGAAGTTGGAACATTTAAAAAACGCTCATAGTGACCTAAGTCTAAATCTGTTTCTGCTCCATCATCGGTAACAAAACACTCTCCATGCTCATATGGATTTAATGTACCAGGGTCTACGTTAATATATGGATCAAACTTCTGAATTGTAGCAGAGTAACCGCGCGCTTGTAGCAGCTTAGCTAAAGACGCTGCAATAATTCCTTTACCCAAAGAAGATGTTACACCACCTGTAACGAATATATACTTAGTTTGTTTCATCAGTTGTTTATTTGCTGTGTTGTTAAGAATAAAACGTCGCAAAACTACAACTTTTCACGCTATTCTTCTAATTTTAGCTGATCTAAAAAACAAATAAAATGCTAAAATAAACAATTCCCCGCTTTGCATTTTACTTATGGGTATCAAAATTAATTAGTTAGGATATCATCTTTAGAATTGTTAAAATTACTTGTCTTAAACCTAAAATTGTTAAAAAAAAGTATTAACTTTAAAATTAAATTATTCTGTAAACAAGTTATCTAAAGATTTAAGTATTATGTTTCAATCCTTCTTTCAGCATTCCTTAACCTCGTTTATGACCATATTTCCGGTACTAAACCCCATTGGAGTGGCATTTATTGTAAATTCATTTTTTACAAATCTATCCCGAGATGAACGAAATTACTGCACTAAAAGATTGGTGTATTTTAGTTTTGCCCTATGCGTTATTTCTTTACTATTGGGACAATTAATCTTAATGGTATTTCATTTGTCCATTCCTATTGTCCAAGTTGGAGGAGGTTTTTTAATTTGTAAGACAGCCTTAGACCTACTTAATGACAAAAGCGCAGGACAAAAAACCAGTGCAACGGTACAATCAGATACCACTATGAGAGATAAATTGTTTTACCCCTTAACATTCCCAATTGTGGTAGATGCAGGAACCATATCTGTAATTTTTGCATTAGCAGCGAGTTCGTATAGTAAAAAATTTGAAGCCACAGTAGAAAACTTTGGCGCTATTATGGTGGGAATAACACTTTGTTGTTTGCTTTTTTATGTATTTACTTACTCTGCCTTTAATATTACACAGAGAATTGGAGCAAATGGAGCAAACGTTATCAATAAAATGTGTGCTTTTTTCACCTTTTGTGTAGGTCTAAATGTTATTTATGAAGGAATAATGTCTTTAATAAAGTTACATGCATCTTAAAGACAGCACGATAGAACATAAAATATAAAGCAAAAAAGGTCTTTTGCATAATATAGCCATAAAAAGAATAGCAAATTATATTCTCTTTATGGCTATATTTTTAGAACAATTAATTTTATCATACAGATTAAAGCGAATTTTATTTTTATTTTATTAATAACATATTTGCAAAATCTATAATTAACTACACAAAAACAATCCTTTAATTGTATTATTTATAAGAAAACCCACTAAAACGTTGCGTATTATTTAAATTTGCAAGAAAATATAATTACCTTTGTTGCAAATATTTTTAGATGGAACAAAACAGTAATACAAAAGTTAAAAGAGCTTTAAAGGCTCGTCATTTATCAATGATTGCCATTGGAGGATGTATTGGTACTGGTCTTTTTATGGCCAGTGGCGAAGCAATTCGATCTGCTGGTCCTGGAGGAGCTTTAATCGCTTATGGGGCTATTGGATTAATGGTTTACTTCTTAATGACATCTTTAGGTGAGATGGCTACTTATCTTCCTGTATCTGGTTCATTTAGTACCTATGCAGCCAGGTTTGTTGATCCATCATTTGGTTTTGCCCTGGGTTGGAATTATTGGTTTAATTGGGTTATCACTGTAGCTGTAGATGTATCCATTGCCTCTATAGTAATTTCTTACTGGGAGCCTTTAGCTATTATACCTACTTGGGGATGGAGCTTAATTTTCTTTTCTTTTATTGTGTTTTTAAACATGTTATCTGTAAAAGCTTATGGTGAATCCGAATATTGGTTTGCTTTTATAAAGGTAATCACGGTAATTGTATTCTTAATTGTAGGGGTATTAACCATTTTTGGAATTTTAGGATCTGAATATATTGGTTTTAGTAATTTCACCATCGGTAACGCTCCTATTCTAGGGGATGGGTTCTCGGGAAGATTCCTAAGCGTATTAGGAGTTTTTCTAATTGCTGGTTTCTCTTTTCAAGGAACCGAATTAATAGGTATTACTGCCGGAGAAAGTGAAAATCCAGAAAAGAATATACCAAAAGCTATTAAGCAGGTATTTTGGAGAATTCTAATTTTTTATATACTAGCCATTTTTGTTATAGGGTTAATTATTCCTTATACCAGTGATCAATTATTAGGGGCAGACATTGACCAAGTTGCAAAGTCGCCTTTCACCCTTGTATTTGAAAAAGCTCATTGGGCCTTTGCCGCAGCTTTAATGAATGCTGTTATCCTTACTTCGATTTTATCTGCCGGAAACTCAGGAATGTATGCCTCCACCCGAATGCTATATGCCATGGGCAAACAAGGGATGGCCTATAAATCGTTTGAAAAAACCAATAAGCATGGAGTTCCAACCCTTGCTCTTGCTGCTACAGCACTAGTTGTGTTTTTTATATTTGTTTTGCAGGCTAATTTTGAAAATGCTGTTGACTACGTATTAGCGGCATCTGGTCTTACCGGATTTATAGCGTGGCTCGGAATTGCTATTAGTCATTATAGATTCAGAAGAGCTTATTTGGCTCAAAATAAAAATATAAACGACCTAGTATACAAAGCCAAATGGTTCCCTTTTGGTCCAATTCTAGCACTAATACTTTGTATATTAGTAATTATTGGACAAGATACTGATCTAATTTTCAAAGGAGTTGTAGATATAAAGGCCATGATGATTACTTACATGGGAATACCATTTTTCTTATTCTTTTATATTTATCATAAAGTGAAATTTAAAACCAAACTAATTCCTTTAAAACAAGTAGACTTATCTCAAAGTAAAGATTAAAATTCAACCCAACCTTAACTAATAAAAACTAAAAAGCTCCTTAACTATTTTATTAAGGAGCTTTTTTAATTTAGTAAAGTCTTATTTATTGTAACTTTTCTTGTGCTTTAATTTGATCCCAATAATGGTCCATTTGTTCTAAGGATAATTCTTCTATATTCTGGCCATGCTGCTTTATTTGAGTCTCCATAGATTTAAATCTATTTATAAATTTCTTATTGGTTAGCTCCAAAGCATTCTCTGGATCTATTCCCACTACACGCGCATAGTTTACCAACGAGAAAAGTAAATCTCCGAATTCTTGTTCCATTTTGGCCTTATCCAAAGCCTGTCTTTCTACACTAAATTCCTGTAACTCTTCGTTTACCTTATCCCAGACTTGCTGTTCATTTGGCCAATCAAAACCCACTCCACTAGCTTTTTGCTGAATCCTAAATGCTTTAACCATGGCAGGTAGTCCATTGGGAACACCCGATAAAACAGACTCATTGCCTTCTTTTAATTTTAATTTTTCCCAATTTTGCTCTACTTGCTCCGATGTCAAATTTTTTTGCGCTCCATAGATATGCGGATGGCGAAATATTAATTTCTCACAAATACCATCAGCAATTGTTTTTATATCAAACAAATCTTCTTCACTACCTATCTTAGCATAGAAAAAAACATGCATTAAAACATCACCTAACTCTTTTTTAAGCTCCAAATAGTCTTTAGAACTAATTGCATCTGCGAGCTCATAAACCTCTTCTAAGGTTAAATTACGAAGTGACTCAAAGGTTTGTTTTCTATCCCATGGGCATTGGGTTCTTAATTGATCTAAAATATCTAATAAACGTGAAATCGATTCAAGTTGTTGTTTTCTTGTGTACATGATTTTTTTTGTTAAGATACCAAAAAAAATAAAAAGCCCGAATACTGACTTGCATTCGAGCTTTTTATAAAATTCTATTTTTAAAAGTATTATTTAGCCTCTTCTACAGCAGGCTCTTCTTTGAATGACTCGGCAATCAATCCTCTTTTTTGAAGAATATTATACCAATTTAATACTTTTTTAATATCTGAAGCATATACTCTTTCTTCATCAAATTCAGGTAAAACCTCTCTAAAATAAGCTAC
This sequence comes from Myroides sp. LJL119, assembly GCF_054871605.1. Lineage (NCBI taxonomy): Bacteria > Pseudomonadati > Bacteroidota > Flavobacteriia > Flavobacteriales > Flavobacteriaceae > Myroides > Myroides sp. LJL119. The sequence goes on along the minus strand of NZ_JBTXLO010000003.1, from coordinate 12,750 downwards.
CAAAGTAGGATTATCTGATTTATGAGAAATAGCCTCGCCATTATTCTCTTTTTTGGCTATGTTTCTAAATACCTCAAACAATTTAATTTCATCGCTATATGTATAAATAGAAATCTCCGATAATAAACTTACGTTGTTTCTTAATCCAACAGTGCTCTTTTTTCCATCAGCTAAAGATTCAGCAACGAATCCTGTACGAGTTTGCACTAATAACTCATATAAACCTGGTTTTCCTGAAATAGCTAATACTTTTTCTAAACTCATTTTTTCTAAATTTTCACATTAAGATTCGCAAATATCTTAATTTGTATTTAATATCCAACTTATTTATCTACCTTTTTTTTGAGCAAATTTCATTTTATAATCTGTGAAGATTTTGCCCTCTAAAATATTGTTCAATTTTTTTGAAATCAATTTCTTTTTTAAAGTAGAAAGCTTATCGGTAAATAAAACGCCTTGAATATGATCGTATTCATGTTGAATAACTCTTGCAGCTAAACCGTCAAATGTATCTACGTGTTTTTCAAAATTCTCATCGTAATATTCGATGGTAATTTTCTCTTTACGCTTTACTGGTTCATGTACATCTGGAATACTTAGACAACCTTCATTAAAGACCCATTCTTCACCTTCTTCTTTGGTAATTTTTGCGTTGATAAAAGTTTTCTTGAAATTTTTTAAAAACTCTATTTCCTCAGCTGTATTATCTTCCATCTCAGCAAACGGAGCAGCATCTATAACAAATAAACGAATTGGTAATCCAACCTGTGGTGCAGCAAGACCAACTCCACTTGCAGAATACATAGTTTCATACATATTTTGCACTAATTGATCTAAATTGGGATAGTCTTTTGTTATATCCTCTCCTACTTGTCTTAAAACAGGATCTCCATACCCAACTATTGATAATATCATAATTTTATATTTTTCAGAAAAATTCAAGCTGCAAAATTAATGAAAAATAAACTAATAATTAATACTTGAAATTATTTTTCATCTTTAATTTGTTTTACCTTGCTATCTTGAATACAAAACCAAGATAAATCCTATTATAAGTTAATCCATATGTTAAGTAAAGCCAGAAAGTTTACAGATGATTCTCATCTAGCTGGAGCCTTAAAAATAACTCTCTCAGGGGTTATACCTTTTTTAATATTCATGCCTTATCAAGAATTTAACTGGGCCTTTGCCATGGCAATGGGATCTTTATTGACCGCCCCGGTTGATATTCCCAGTAATATTAAGGACAAAGTCGCAGGCTTATTAGTGGGAGCAGTAACGGTTCCTTTGGTAACACTTGCTTTATCTTTAAGTCATGGATATTGGTTATTTTATCCTGTATTTATATTTATATTTTTTAGTCTAAGTATGATAGCTGTCTATGGACATCGTGCAAATCTGCTTTCTTTTAGTGGTCTGTTAGCAGCCAGTTTAGCTTTAGCCCATACTTATAAAGGACAAGAGTTATGGACCTATGCATCTCTTTTACTCTTTGGAGGTCTTTTATACCTACTGGTTGCAATTATATTTTATTATATTAGACCACGTCGCTATGGGGTACTTCTTACCTCAAACTGTATGGAGCTAACGGCAAAGTACTTAAAATATCGTGGGGAGTTATGGGACAGTAATGCCGATAATGACAAAATTACCGGGGAACAATTAAAAATTCAAATTCAATTAAACGATGTACACGAAAATCTACGAGAATTTGTCGTTAGAAATAAAGCCAGCACAGGTAACTCTTCAAATAATAGACGTCTTTTAGTAGCTTTTACCTCTTTAGTAGATATTTTAGAAATAGCGGTTTCTAGTTCATTTGATCACCAAAAATTACGCGAATTATTTAAAAGTGATCCTTATATTATAGCAAACTATCAAAAGTTGGCCTATGATTTATCCACTACAGTGGAAAAAATTGGAGAGGCTTTAAATATGGACCTAAAGTATACCCCAGATGAGAGTCTAATTCCTCAATTACACCAGCTACAAAAACAACTTGCGTTATTTAGTGTAAAGGATAATTCTAAAACCAAACTTGAGGCTATTTTAATGTTTAACAATGTATTACATTATGCACAGCAACAAATTGATAAAGTAAAGGTTTTAGAAAGAACATTAATAGAAAAAGCATTTACAACTAGCATAGAAGACAACTACAAAGATTTAGAGAAATTTCTAACTCCCGTACATTATCGTTGGCAAACCTTAGCAGAAAACCTAAACTTTACCTCTACTATTTTTTGTCATGCCTCTCGGTTAACTATCACAGTACTAACTGGTTTGATAATTAGTAATATTTTTAATTTACTAAATGGCTACTGGATATTACTGACTATCGTGGTTATTATGCGTCCTGGTTATGGACTTACCAAACAGCGTTCCTTTGAAAGGGTTATCGGTACAGTTGCAGGAGGATTGATAGCATTTGGATTACTTTATTTAATACAAGAAAACGTACAAGTATTAGCTTATTTAGTGGTTTTATCCATGATCTTAGGATATTGGTTTTCTCATACCGATTACAAAGTAGGAGTTACATTTGTAACTATATACGTGGTTTTAATATACGGAATATTAACTCCAAATTTCATGGATTTATTAACCTATCGTATCATTGATACATTTATAGGAGCAGTGTTAGCCTTTTGTGCAAATTATTTTTTATGGCCTTCTTGGGAGTTTTTAAATGTAAACAAACATTTATCAAAGAGTATACAAGCAAACAAACAATATGTTAAAGAAATTGTAGTATTATACAACGAAAAAGGAGAAGTAACACTTCCATATAAATTAGCTAGAAAGTATGCTTTTATTGAAGTGGGAAATCTTATGGCTTCTTTCCAAAGAATGATTCAAGAGCCAAAGAGCAAGCAACTACTAAAAGCAGAGATTTACGAACTTGCAGTTTTAAATCATACTTTTTTATCTATAGCAGCCTCTATTGGGGTATATGTACAAAGTAGAGAAACCACAAAGGCTTCACAAGCTTTTAATACAGTAACTAATTATATAGATCAAAATTTAGCAATAGGCATTGATTTACTTGAAAAAAGGAAAACGAGTCCCAACCTTCTGTCACAAGAAACAATGGATAATTTTCAAGTTAGCATTACCTATTTACAAAATCTCAGACAAGCAGAACTTAAAAGAACTTGTTCAACTCAAGAGGAATTTTCTACCTTAATGCAAGAGTCTTCTTTGGTTATTGAACAATTGGCTTGGCTTGCGCAGTTATCAGAAAAAATTCTAAAAACGATTAAAATATTAGCCGAAAAAAAGAAAGAACAAAAAAGTCGCAGACTTAAACATGCTGACAAATTTTTTACTGAAAATATCTAATAAAAGGCCTTAGCTTACATAATCTGGTCTAACTAATAAGGCAAAATAAATATTTTATTTTACTGGCATTAAATGAATTACAAATTCTAGAATTAAATTTTATTTGTAAAAATTTATTAAAATAACATTTAAAAGATAATTTGTTACCATGGTATATTAATTACTAGTATAAAGATCTTATTATAGATAAACTTGGTTTTAAAAAAAACTTAAATTTTTACAATAAACTATTTTTAAGAAAATATCTAAAAGGCATCTGTTTTTGGTGCCTTTTTTATTTAATCTTAACAGTCAACTCAAAACACCTACTTTAATTGATAATCAGAGAGTTATTAAACAAATGATTTGTTTTTTATAAAAATTTAGATTAGCTTTAGATTTATTTTTTAAGTCTTTACCCTAAAATAAAGATTTCTAACATAGAAAAAGACTTCTATAGTTTTGTTTTATATACCTCCTTGAACAAGGAATTCCAATCTTTTACTGTAAGAACTATCATAAAGAAGAGCAATTTATTTTAATAGTAAGTATTAATATAAACAATCATTGTTATGGATAGATATACACTTGAATTATGTAAAGGGATTTGTAAAAACACAAAAATACCCGTTTGAGAGTTACTAGAATACGGCATTTCTAATTTTCAATTATTTACCGCTAAAATAGAACAAGCAGGTAATTTACGGTCTGACTTAAAAAGACTCTTTTTTATAATAGAATTATCTTCAAATTTAAACAGATTACCTGATAGTCAATTCCGTGAGGTTGCTAAAGGATTAAAAGTAGTCAAGAAAACCAAGATTTACGAGGCAAAATCTGGAAAATTAAGAGTTTACTTTTTCCACCTTGATAAAGTAGGACGAATTATTATTCTAGGTGGTAAAAAAGAAAATCAAAAAAGAGACTTAGACCAGGTAATAAAAAAAGTAATTGCTTATTTAAACTGGATAGAAAAAAACCTAGTAAATAAGCAAATTAAAAGCCAGTCAAAATTAGACTCTAAAAGAATCCATTAAAGCTAAAATTCACCTTGTTCCATACTTATTATTAACACAAGGGTATTATTTAATTGAGAATTAATAAAAACCAGCCTTTTTTAATTGATAAAAAAGACATATCTCCAAGAATACTTAATCCATCAAGCAATGCCTAAAAGGCTGGTTTTTTGTAACTAAACTATTTTTTTTACAAGTAAAAAGTTCTTTACTTGTAGAATACTATTGATTGGAATCCACAAAATCCTGTAAATATTTATAGTTATCGGTTAAGCTTCCAGATTTTGTTATCGTTGCTTTCTCCAGAATTTTATCAATATCTTCGTTGAAAAAGGCAGGTAATATTTCCTTTATAAAGACATCTCCGAAATCACGACTTGAATCATATGGTAACGCACATGGAAGATTATCAATAGCCATTACCGTTATACTAGCCGGGTGGTCTAACTCTACTTCTTGATCCAATTTTGGGTGATATCCATAATAAGGATTCTCAAGGTTACTTGTTCTTATAGTGGCATGAATTGGTCCCTGGTCCACATCACAAGATATATCACCTATTACTTTTATTTGATTCTTTGCAGAATTTAGCATTTGCTTACTTAAAATAACAGGAGAACCTTTTTTAAAAAAATGTCCTGTAATTAAAATATCTGCTACTTCAGAGAATCGTTCGAAATCGCTTGTGTAAAGTTCTGGATAATCGTAAAAATCTTGTTTACTGCCCTGTGTTCCATCAATACGCTTATAGTAGTGAGTAACATCGATCTGTGTATAAACGGGACGATCATATTTTTGGGTTAAAAACTTATCAGGATCTACCTTTTTCATCTTCATACCCTCGAGAATTTCCATTATCCCATTCGCAACTTTTCCTGTTCCGGTTACAACAACTTTAATGGGTGGGAAAAATTGCTTTTTAAGACGATAAATCAAATCATCTTTTGTTTTTAAAGTTTCAGCCTTTGCTAAATTAAATAGCTCATACTTAATTCCAAAAGCCCTAAGGGTATTATACGCACCGACTATTCCTGCGTATCTTCCAAAACCAATAATTCTCTTATTGTCTTGGTTTACTAATGTTTCATGATCCATTAAAGTAATGTTCTCTCTTAAGCAAGCTTGTAAAAGCTCGCGATTATGTATTTGTTTTTTTATAGTATGCGAAAATATAAGATAAGTTTTATTTGGTATAAGGGCTTTAACGGGAATTTCTTTCAATCCGATAATTACATCACAATCGCTTAAATCATCCGAAACTTCTATACCTAAATCCAGGTATTCTTGATCAGAAAAAATTCTAACTAAGGAACTTTCTACTTTGATATTAAGGTCTTTATATTGCTCCAAAGCATTTTTAACTTGATTTGGACAAAGCGCAACTCTTCTATCAGGAGGAAATTTCCTCTCTTTGATTATTCCTATTTTCATAATATTATGATTTATATGGTTAAAGTCTTTGCTTGGTTAGTCAAATATAGAATTATTTACTTGTATCAACAAGTATTTTTATCCTATGAAAATTTTGTCAAATAGATATAATTTCCTAATTTCGCAATCTGAATTAATTCAATCTACGGGGTCGATCGGTTTTGACAGCGAGTGGAATTAGTTAGTAAGCACGTCGAGCGTTGTTATGTAGCTCGTAAATATCATGTAACGAACTTTTTACACGGCGAAGAAAATTACGCTTTAGCTGCTTAATCTGAATTATAGTAGGATTTGCTTTTAGTTCTCACTAGGTGAGAAAGCTAAATTCCCTTTAGAGGCCTTGGTTTACGGCATCTTATTTAAGGGAACCGTAAAGTAAACATAGACTTGTTAAGGTCTCGAATACAAGTTGAAATTTAAGAGTCTAAGCTCTTGGTGGTAGTCTTTTGCCTAGCCAATAGTCGAAAATATAATAAAAGACTAAGCGTGTAGAAAGCCATCTGATTGCTTGTTTGGACCCGAGTTCGATTCTCGGCGACTCCACAGAAAAAAAGCCTAACTATTGATAATTAAATAGTTAGGCTTTCTTCATTTAATAGTTTGTAGACATTTGGGATTAAGTGCAAAACTTGGTGACTAAGCAAAAAGTTTGCTTAATCTAAATAGAAAAAACTTTCAATCTCTTACTCCTCTATACATAATACGGAAGTACTTAATTTTAGAGTTGAAGGATTCAGTAAAGGCCTTTGTACTTCCGTGATTAAAGTAGTTTAAGATATCTTGGTAATGCTGGGCAAAGGTTTTTACAACAATCTGGAACTATTTTAGATCGGTTTGCTTAACCTGGTTAAACCATTGTGCAAGTTTGGTCATAACTACTTCTTTGGGTGCTTTTTGATTATAAACAACTAGAAGGTAGTTAGTTAAATTATACGCCTATTTAATTTCTGGGTATAAATTAAAGAGTAAATCTACTCTTTTTTGCTGATCCAGAGTCCAGTTATTAGGATTTTTAAAAAGTAAATGTCGGGATCTGGCTAATAATTGTCTTAGTGAATCGCCATTACTTAGTATTTCAGGTACATGGACTTTCTTTTCTAACCTAGTTTGAATAATAGCATTGCTTTGAATCTCCAACTCTTGCCAAAGGTACTTAAGCCTAACATTTTTAACAGTCTGACTAATAATATTTTGAACATAAAAACTATTAATTACTTGTACTGCTTTGCTAAAACATTTTTTAGCTATGGGCTTCATAGAACCTGCTATATCTAAAGTTATCTCTGTAACTTTATCTCTGTAACTTTATCTCTTAAACGCTTTGGCAGCCTTAAAAGGTGCTCGATAACCGTTTTAGATTTAGTACCTTTTACTATGACTACTAAGGTGTTTTTCTGTCCTTTACCAACCTTGGGAGTCACTATGCTTATATTGTTCACCTTTAGATAAACAGACTTCATCTATAGATAGATTTTGAGTTATATTTGTCGGATATATCAACTAATCTTTAGCATATGATCTTTGATTCCAAATTTTAAATTCACTATTTTTATACTGGCGTTGAAACTTTTTGACATCCATACCAAATAGATCTCTTATTGTTTTGCAACTAAATATTTTGATTATAATCTTTAATTTGAATACTTTAAAAAGTAAATTAAAGAATTTTTTCTTTGAAGTTTGGCTTGCCATTTATATGATTTAATTTTGAGACACAATCTTTAAAAATAAATGTTAAATGTCAAACTTAGCACAAGATATCCTTTTTGGTGTAGCAGCAGCTGATGCTTTAGGAGTTCCTATCGAATTTAAGTACCCAAATGAAATAGACCTAGAGTCTGTCAAAACTAATTATCAAAATGAACCTAATAGATTAACTGGATTTGGCTCCTGGCACAAACCTGTCGGAACCTTTAGTGATGATTCTTCTCTTACTTTTTGTACAGCAGAATATTTAGCCTCTGAAGAAACTGATTTAAACGATTTAATGGATCGTTTTAAAGATTGGATGAAAGAAGGTTATTGGACTGCCGATGGAGATACTTTTGATATTGGAAGAACAACTTTATTTGCTATTGAAAATTTTGCAAATGAATATAATTGGAGAACAGCAGGACTCAAGACAGAACGTGACAATGGAAATGGCTCTTTAATGCGTATATCCCCCCTACTATTTCCTCTTTTATATGATAAGAGTATTACAGATCCTTACAGCTATATCAGTAAGTTTAGTAGTTTAACACATGCCCATAAAATAGCTATAGATTGCTGTTATATCTATCTTATGTATACCAAGCATCTTGTTTTAACCAAAGATGCACATCTGGCATATGAAAATCTTATACAAGACTTGGCTATGAGCTATCAAGAAAATGAATACTTTAAACGTATCTTCTCTCCTAATTTTAAAGAAATCGATTCAAGTGAATTTAACAATAGAGGATTTGTTGTTGGGAGCTTAGAAATTGCTCTTCAAACAATACTTACTACAAACAGTTATGAAGAAGCTATTTTAAAAGTTATGTCTTTAGGCAAAGACACTGATACAAATGGAGCTATTACAGGAGCTTTAGCTGGTATTTTATATGGATATGATAGTATTCCATCACATTGGATAGAGCCATTAAAAAGAAAAGAAAATATACAGTTACTTGCTGAGCAGTTGAATTTAAACTATAACAAATGAATTATAAATGAGTAACTAATTTGAAGAGTTATACAATAAAATAAAAATCATAGTTGATACAAAGAAAAATACATACGTTTATTACCACCAAATAGCTAAGATTTGATTCTTATCGTGTATTTTTATATTAAAATATGAAAATACACGATATTTAATCTCTATTTAGATTATAATGTAAATTAAGATAGGGTTTATAACCATAAAAGATAACCAGAAATCTATAGGCGAATGGTGTAAACAATTTCGCAAAAGAGATAAGTTGACACAACAAGGTTTGGCTGCAGAATTAGATTTGTCTCCTATCACCATTTCCAAACTAGAAAATGGCGATAGCAACGCTTGAAATTGTTTTAAAAATATTACAATATTTTGACCAAATAAATAGTTTTAGTCAGTTTATATAAACCAAAAAAACAAACTTAAACGACAACCAATCTTTATATTAATAGGGCTAAAAATCAAATCATATCAGTCTTATATAAAGACACCGAAATTGGTAAAATTGGCTATGATGCCGATCAAAGGAAATCTTTTTTTCAGTATCAGCCCGATTTTTTAAACGCTAATCTATACAAGAAATTGATTCCGTATATCATTAGGCGTACACCTAATATACAGGTGTTTTCTGAGTTTGAAGGCGATACCTTTAGAGATTTGCCTCCAATGATAGCCGACTTGCTACCTAATGTCTTTGGACATTTAATGTTTAAAGAATGGTTAGAGTTTTCCCATAAAGAGGCCGTAAACATTTCGCCACTAGAGCAATTATTCTACGTAAGAGCGCGCGGTATGGGCGCTTTAGAGTTTGTACATTCAGAATCGATCAATGCTACTACAGAAATTAATATTAAGGAAATTACAGAGGTAGTAAAAAAAGTATTAGATGTAAAAAGCTATATACAAGAAAAAGGATTGAGCGATTTACCTTTGCGCAATATTTTTAAAATAGGTACTTTGGCTGATGGAGCTCGTCCTAAGATTTAAATTTCTGAATATAAAGAATCAGGAGCTATTATTGCAGGTGATTTTGAAAGCACAAATGAATAGGCCATTACCTTATAAAATTAGCTATTAATCAGGAATTGGGTTATTCTAAAGAAAAAGTAGAATTTGTCTTTTATCAACTAGCTACCTCTATTGGTATAGAAATGATGCCTTCTGAGGTGATTGATTGATGATAAACATTTTGCCACTTTGCGTTTTGATAGGCAAAATGGAGAGAAACAACATGTTTTAAGCACTTCTGGAATGGCTGGTTGGGTTTTAGAAAGTCTAAAAATTCAAACTATGATAATCTTTTTAAACTGTATGTAAATTTAAAAGTGCCACACAAAGATATTCAGCAAATATTCAAACAAATAGTATTTAATTTGGTATTCGCTAATATTGATGATCATTTAAAAAACTTTAGCTTCATTTACGATGATCAAAAAGATAAATGGAACCTTACTCCTGCCTATGATTTAACGTATCCCTTAGACGCTCTAATGAATTACACAAGAGTTGCAAGAGCCATGGCTATCAATGGTAAACGTACAAACATTAATAGATAAGATATATTAGAAATAACTGAGGGTTACTCTATAAAAAATGCCAAAGGAATAATTAATGAAGTAGTAAAGGCAACTGAAGATTTTAAAGATTTTATGTGAAGAGCAAAATCTACCCGAAAAGGTAATTCAAAAGATTTATTCTCAGTTTAATTTATTGGCATAGGGAGTGTAATATGAACTGTGTCATCTTCTTTGTTTTTATTGCTAATTTACGTAGTTTCTTATATAGCTAAACCTTTAATGACTCTAAGAAGTTATATTTAATAGTAATATCAATAAATTACAATTGCTTAATTTTGTTAATTACAACTTTAGCATTCTCATTTTCAGGATCTAACTCTAAAGCTTTTGTATAATTCAATAATGCCTTATCATAATCCTTATTCAAATAATAAGCCTCAGCTAAGCTGTCATACAAATTAGCGTTAGTACTATCATCAGACAGTGCTAATTCAAATACTTTAATTGCCTTGTCTATTTGATTTGAATGGATTAATTCATATCCAAAATTATTCAGGTAAAAAGAACCTGAAAGATATTGTTCTTTATCTTGCTTTAGTTCTTTATACTTATGTTTAGCTGAATTGAAATCATTTTTAAATTCTATTGATAATAAAGACACAAGGTTAATCTTTGGCTGTATAATCAAATCTGTTTCTATTTGATTATACAGACCTGCCCAGTCATCTTGTGCTTCCTCTGAATTATTATTCATAATTATAATCATTCCATAACTTGAATCGGGACAAATTAAAATACCACTTTGGACACCATTGGAAGTTCCAGTCTTTCCATAATAAGCACCTTCTTTCTCACCATAACCAACATCCCATAAATATCCCTTGTCATCTCCTTCTATCTTATCTTTAAATAATAAACGTGTTGACTCCTTAATTAAAGGATTATTACTCTCCAATTGAAACTGCATAAGTTTGATTAAATCAGGTAATGTACTAATTATACCATGGGAACCTCCTAATAACGGGTTTTTAAGTAATGGAGCTACCCTTCCCTTGTCATCAAAACTGATTGCTAATCTATTTTTGTATTTATCATACTCATACAAATGAGTATCTTGTAAATCAAGTTCATTTAAAAAATCTTGTAAGATATCTTTGTAAGGCTTATCATATACTTGTTCTAAAATATTGGCCATTAATTCTGGGCCTACTGAATTATATTCATAAAACGTTCCTGGTTTTTTATTTAGCTCAACTGTCTTTAATTCTTTTAGTAAATCAGACATATTATAATGAAAATCTTTATTCTCATAAACACCCTGTCTTACACCTTGATAAATCTTGTCTAATTTCTTAGGAGCTTTATCCTTAAGTCCTAATGTATGAGTCAATAAATTCTCAATAGTAATAGGAGTACCTTCAAATTGTAGATTTGGATAATCACCATTAAGATACATTCTAACATCATCATTGAGTTTTATCTTTTGTTCAAGAACCGCTTTAGCAGCTATAGAACCTTCAAACACCTTTGAAATCGAAGCTATTTCATAAAGTGTTAGCCCATCTGGTTTTTTTTTGGACTCTTTGTCTAATTCACCATAATATTGCTCATAAACCTGTCCATCTTTATAAATAGCAATAGCTAAGGAATTTATATTGCCTTTCTTTAGTGTATTTTCAGCATACTGATCAACTATCAAACATAGCTCTTTAAAAGATTTTGTTACTTGTTGCTCTGTGTGTTGTTTAATATTTCTGTACAACTTTTCAGGTGTCTTATAGTCAGCACAATCTGCTCCGTTATAAATTATAGAAGTATTTGCAAATATAGGAATAGATAATAAAGTCAATGTTACAAAGAGTTTGTTCTTCATTTTTAAAAAGGCATATTTTTCAGAAAAATAATTAAAAATCAGCACACTACCAAATAACACTTCAAAAACACAATACACCTTTTCTTTGATACTGCTCTAGAATATAAGTCGTTAATTATAATAACATTTAATATATAATCAGATGGCGATTTACAAATCCTTACTAAAATCGGCATTGTATCTTTAAGAGGGTAAATTCAAAAATAAACTTAAGTTCAGTTTTGTTTAAAGTTTAACCCTATCTTTATATAGAGATCATAAATCGGTCTAATATTATTCCCCCAGCTCATAACTGACATAGTTCATTTTCTACTAGCTTTTCTTAAAGCTAAAGTCAGAATCGGATTAAAAATTGTATCCCAGTCTCTAGAAACTTCTAATTTTATTACTTCAACTAGTTTTTATTTTTTAATTCATTAACCACTGCTCACATTATTTCCCATAGGAAAAACTTGCTTATCGTAATTTAGCAGAGCATCTAAATAACCTTCTAACATATTTTCAACTCCTCTTTTTTATTATCCTTTTTAGGAGTTTTGAAGTTTATCTTTAGTTCTAAACCGATTGAATAACTCATCTGTAATTAGTTCTTTTATTACCATAAGTATGTGAAATATTAAATAAAAAAAATCTGCTCGGTTTTTAACCCAAGCAGAACTTTATACTTACACAATTTTTAATACAATCTCACTAAATCTTTATGCTATAATCATAGTCCAAGATAAGTTACTAAATCAGATAATTAGATTTTTTATATTAAAAATCATAGGGATAAGGGGATCCTTTACTTTAATAATTATAAATGAAACGCATACCTTAACTTAATTCCAATATGATAATCTTTTAATTTTTGGTTGCTATAACTCATATCTGTCCAAATACTATTTAATTCAATAGGATTATCATAAT